>JBCDGZ010000123.1:0-23374 GCA_038750655.1 Bacteroidota bacterium
CAACGGCTTTCTTGTAGTGAAGCCAATTTTATAGTCTGCTGCCGGGCGTGATCCAGAAAAATTAGGATTGAAACTGCAGTTCACCAGTTATTGTCGTCAAAACTCCGGTTTGCTGCCGGGCGTGATCCAGAAAAATTAGGATTGAAACACGACTAGTAAAATAAAATAGTGATGAATCAAAATCTAGCTGCCGGGCGTGATCCAGAAAAATTAGGATTGAAACTTGCTCTAATGATCCAATTTGTATGCTTTTTTCAAAATGCTGCCGGGCGTGATCCAGAAAAATTAGGATTGAAACGCTTGATTAATTAATTCGTTGAGGAAGGTTCGTTGGGGCTGCCGGGCGTGATCCAGAAAAATTAGGATTGAAACAGCTCTTGTAGTGCATCCTCTACGTTTGTAGCTATAGCCACCAAGAATAATCCAAGAAAATTAGGAATTATAATAAATACCACTATCATCACCACTCCCGCTAACCGCCGAGAACATAGCCACTAAGCAAAAGTATCGACGGTCAGAGGAAGCAGTGAAAAGGAGGGCCTAAAAGCCAAACATTCCATTATCATTGGCCAAATTCTCGGTAGGGATTTCTTGGATGATGTCCCAGTGCTCGACCAGCTTGCCGTCTTGGACTCGGAATAAATCGTAGAAAGCGTGGCCTTTGCCGTGCCATTCACCTTCGCTGATCGTCAGGATGAAGTTACCCTCGCCGATTACCTGGTGTAACTTTTTGTACTGAAACATATCGTTATTCGCGGCTAGGTATTGAAACGCTTCTTGCAAGCCTTGCAGGCCATCCTTGATCGCTGGATTATGCTGGTGGTAAGTCTCGGTACTGATGTAATCTGTGATTTTACCGGGGTTGTTGCCAAATAATACATCCTGTACAAGATTTTTCACCAGCTTCTTATTGGCCTCAGTGGCCTCCAAGTCTTCGATGGTGGTTGGACCGTCGATTAAGGTGCGGCCCGAAGGGTTAGGAGGCGTATTGGGCATCAAGGCGTCCCAATGCTCGGCTATTTTACCCTGGTCGTCAAAGCGTAAAACGTCGAAGGAAACCATTTCTTCTGCACCAAAGGGTTTTGCGCCTGTCCACAGGTGATGCAAGACTACGAAGTTGCCCTCTTCAATCACTCGGATCGCCTTGGCCTTGGTACCATTTTCTTTCAAGATAGGAAATAGGCCAATAAAAGGTTCTAAGCCGGTAGGAAGGAAGGGGTTGTGCTGAATGTAGTCGGCATTAGCTAGTGCCCTGACTTTATCGGCATCTTGGTGGGTGACGGCTTGTACAAAAGCCAGGGCGGTTTCTTTTTTGTTCATTGTTGAAATTTTAGAATTAGAAATTTCGGTTACTTGAGGCGTGTTGGTCGACTCGGTCGATTCATAGGCCGTTAGCCAACTCAATAATAGCAGTGCAAATACTTGTGTCATGTTTTAAGATTTATTACTTTTGATTCGCAAGTAAAATTATGTAAATTACTTTTTGTTTGCAAGTAATTTTGAAAATAAATTGCACTTTGCAAGTAATAATTGACGATTTATTGACATGAAACCTAAATTTCGCTGTGATTGTCCATTTACTTCGGCGCTGGATGTGCTGGGAGATAGATGGATGCTGGTTATTGTGAAGCTGATGATAACCGATTTAAAGGAAACCTTCAAAGACTTTATAGAGAGCGATGAGGCCATCGCCACCAATATTCTTTCTGCCAAACTGAAGCTGCTCGAACAGTTTGGCATCATTACCAAGTCAAAACGGCCGAATAATAAAAAGACCAACTTGTACCATTTGACGGAGAAAGGGCTAGCCCTGACGCCTATCCTTGTGGAATTGGCCAGTTGGAGTGATAACCACCTGCGGGATTTTCATCCAGCTATCCAAAATGAAGGAGGTATAGCGTTATTGCGAAAGGATAAAACCGCTTTCGCCAGCTTATTGGAGAAGCGATATAGAGAAAAACGAGCTGCGGAAACTAATCTGGGGTAATACCTACCCCAATCTATTCCCCCAATTGGATTTGCCACCATTAGGCACCTTGAGCTGCTGCTGTTCTTCCAGCAACAATTGGAGGGCCAGCTGGGCGGCCAGTCGCGCCTCCGCCTCCTGCCCAAACTTCAATACTTCAGGCTGAAAGTGCTCCTTGACAAAGTGTGTATTGATGTCCCCCGAGCGGAAGACGGGATGCTCGCAAACAAATTGGCCGAAGGGCAGGGTGGTGGCGATGCCGTCGATGTGGTACTGGCTGATGGCCTCCAGCATCTTGCTGATGGCCTGGGCGCGGTTACTGCCATAGGTGACCAGCTTGGCAATCATCGGATCGTAGTAAATCGGGATGGTCATGCCCTCGTCGTAGCCATCGTCGAGGCGGATGCCTTCGCCAGCTGGGCGCGTGTAGCGTTCCAAGGTACCGATGCTGGGCAGGAAGTTATCGGTAGGGTCTTCGGCGTAGACGCGCAGTTCGAGGGCGTGGCCCTGGATGCGCAGGTCTTCCTGGCGGAAGGGGAGGGCCTCCCCCCGGGCGATTTTGATTTGCTGCTCAACCAGATCAACGCCGCTGATCAGCTCCGTAACGGGATGCTCGACTTGCAGGCGGGTGTTCATTTCGAGGAAGTAGAAGTTGAGGTTTTCGTCGACGAGGAATTCGACGGTGCCGGCGCCGAGGTAGTCGCATGCCTTGGCCACTTTGACGGCGGCCTGGCCCATCGCTTCGCGCAGCTCGGGCGTCAGTAGGGCCGAGGGGGCTTCCTCGACCACCTTCTGGTGGCGGCGCTGGATGCTACACTCCCGCTCGAAGAGGTGTACGGTATTGCCGTGGCTATCGGCCAAGACTTGAATCTCGATGTGGCGGGGTGAGGCGATGTATTTTTCGATAAAGACCGAGCCGTCGCCGAAGGCCGAGAGGGCCTCGCTGATGGCGCGTTCCATTTGCTCCTCCAGCTCTTCGTCGGCATTGACCACTCGCATCCCCTTACCGCCCCCACCGGCCGAAGCCTTGATGAGGATCGGAAAGCCGATCTCCCGAGCAATTTTCTTGGCCACCTCCGGGTCGGTGACTGCCTCGTCGATGCCCGGTACCATCGGAATATCATAGTCCTTGACCGCGTCCTTGGCGGCCAGCTTGCTGCCCATCACCTTGATGGCGTGGGGGCGCGGGCCGATGAAGGTGATACCAGCGGCTTCAACAGCTTGGGCAAAGCCTGCATTTTCGCTCAAAAAACCGTAGCCAGGGTGGATGCCGTCGACCCCCAGGGCCTTGGCCGCCTCGATGATCTTATCACCCAGTAGGTAGGACTCGGAGGAGGGCGGTGGCCCAAGACAGATCGCCTCATCTGCAAAGCGAACGTGGGGCGCATGGCGATCGGCTTCGGAGTACACGGCAACCGTACGGATGCCCATTTTGCGCGCACTGCGCATCACACGAAGGGCGATTTCGCCCCGGTTGGCTACAAGGATTTTCTTCATGCCATAAAAGTAGAAAATTCGGATTACATTATTGATTTCAACTCCCCATATTTTGCATTGAGTTACTTGACAGGATTTTTTAATTTGTATACCTTATGCATCAGTAATTATCCAGTACATTGCTTACTTATCTGTTTATTGATCAATTGATCATCTCCTGCTGCCATAGTATTTATAACTCACACTGCTCCTAGTAATAACTCGGCTCTTTAACAATTAATCCGCTTAAAATGGCGGTTAAAGCCTATTATTTGCCTTATCATGGTCTGTCGACCTTGCATGAGTGTACATAGTTATATGCCTAATTTCATCATTTTCTAAAACCTATTTTTTTATGAAAAACATCAATTATTCTTTCCTCGTACTATTGGTAGCTGCCCTGTCTTTTATTAGCCTCGAATCCAATGCCCAGGCTGATTACAGTGCCGACATTAGCTGCGCCAATTGGAACCAAGTGGCGACGGGCTGCGTCGGTGCCTGTGGGACTTCTTCTACCATCACCTATCCAGTATTGTGCGTTAGTGCAGAACAGCGTCGGGTCGCCCTATGTGTCCGTAATGAGGCCAGTAGCCTCTGTCCCAATACCGGAGCAATTGCCAAAGTATACGTCAATGGCACCCTGCGGGCTTCCGGTGATATTACAGCCCAGGGGTCTAGCATCACCTTTTTTGCCGCTTGTGGCGATCAGGTGAGTGTCGTGACCAGCACTTATCCCATCAGCAATAACATTCAGTGTGTCTGGTTGGGGCAGCTTACGGTGGGTTTGAGAAGGTTTAACTAATTATACAACGATAGCTCATTTAATTGCGCAAGCAATCGGCGACAGTATTGGTTTTGATAGCGTCTAGCGTCCCAGCGTTCTACCCAGCGGATTCCCCGAATCGCATTAGTCACTCCAATTTCTGTTGCCGATGTTAATTCCTCCAAGCTAATGGCCCGTTGCCAAACTTCCAGCTCGGTTTGCTCCGCTATTTCCAAAATCAATCCCCTAATCACTCCTTCAATACAGCCTTCACTCAAAGGGGGCGTAATGAGCTGCTGCTCCTTAATCATAAACACATTGCCAATGCTGCACTCGGCAACTCGACCATCTTGATTCAGGAGCAGGCATTCGTCAAAATTTTGCTTTTTCAGAAATCGTCCCGCCAGTACGTAGGGTAGGCTATTGCAACTTTTGAGATTAGAAAGGGGATGCATCGGCAAAGGGATTTCATCATAAACCCCTAAGCTCAAGCCCTGGTCGTGTAGTCGAAAATCGGCTTGTTCTAAGGGATGCAACTGCATCAAATAAACCGATTCATCGGATTGAGGAGCATAATAACCGCCATCTTGTCGATATACCGTTAGGCGGAGGCGGTGATGGCCCTTTCCCCCGGTCATCCGGTCGATCTCTCGCTGCATGAACTCGGCATTGTAGTGGAGCGGAATATCGTAGCCCAGCAGGTGCATGCCCTTTTTGAGCCGGCGCAGGTGGCGCTCCAAAAAGCAAGCTTTTCCATCCTTGATGCGGATCGACTCGAAGAGGCCATCCCCGTAGCGAAATACGCGATTGTCGGGGCCGAATAGGGGGTTGATGAGGGGGCGAATAAAGCCGTTGTGGTTCAGATAGTCCAAATTTGTAGCATTAATGGTTTAGAATAGGTATTTAACCTGCCAAATATTTAATTACCGCTTGACGAATGTCATTCCTCAAATCGGTAGGCTGGTTGGCCTGCGGCTCCGTGATTTTGATGATCCCCGGGTTGGCGCGCGTCAAAATCTTGATGTCCAGGCCCAACAGCAAATAATCATTCAGCGCAATGTGGTAATTTTTACCCTCATCAATCAACTCACCGTTGACCTCCCACTTCTCCCGATAATTGCGTCGGACCTTATCCCACTGCAAAAAGCCGCCCTTGCCCTTATTGGCCCAGCCCTCGTCCAGCACCGCTTTGAGCAGGCTGCCCTTGAGGTCCACCTCCAAAATCTTACCGCCATAAGGCATCGTCCGAATAATATCGTACTCCGTAATTTCTCCCAATAACTGATCATCCACCCGAAAAGAACCTCCGTTGACAATAGCCGCATCGACCGGCTGCTTGGCTGCTGCTCCCATCGCCCTGGCCACCATCTCGCCCAAGTTGGTCGGTTGGTTGCGAATGCTGCTTTCGCGGCCGTCCAGCGGGGTATCCACCCTGGCCACCACCTTGTAAGGATCAAAGCCCTCCTTACGAAAGCTCTCATCAGCAATCCCCGTCCATTTCTCTACGATCTGTTTCACCGCTGGATCTTCCATGATAAACTGATCGATCTTGACCAGGGTCGAACGGATGTCCAGCTGCTTGCTGCGCTTATCGTAGTGCAGCCGGTGCACATAGACCGTACGGGCATTAGCATCGGCTTTGGTCACCCGAGTTTTGCCGATTTCGTAGAGCATATTATCGTGATCGTGGCCGCCCATGATCAGCGGCACCTCCTGAAATTGGCGGGCCAGCACCGTATCCTGATTGATTTCGAGGTGGGTGAGCCCTAGGATGATGTCGCTGTCTTTGCGCAATTGCTTCATGCTCTGCTGCACCCGCTCGGTATGATCCTGATAGACCACATAATCTTTAGGGTTGGAGTTGATGCAGGCACTAAAAAAGCCAATATTGACCTGCGTACCATCCTGGTCTTTGGGCGTCCAATACCAATAAGCTGGGCAGTGCTCCTCCTGGCCCTCCTTTTTTTTGTGAAAAGACTTGGTGCCGTCAGCCATTTTGTGCAGTACATTGGTGCCAATCCAATCAAAGGCTGATTCATTGAGTCGCTTTTGCAGCTCTGCCTCTTTGAGGTCAAACTCGTGATTGCCGAAGGCCACAACGTCCACCTCGCAGGCATTCATACACTCCACCATCTGCCGACCCTTGATGCTTTCCCCTTCGTATTTCATGGTGCCAATCAGGGAAGGGTAGAGAAAGTCGCCCGCGTGGACAAAAAGCGTATTGGGGTTCTCGGCCTCTAGTTGTTTGCGCAGCGTGGCAATCCTGGCCATGCCACCGACTGTACCTCGTTCCACACCAGCAATTTCGTAGGTATCATTGAGTTGGAGAATAATGAGGTCGATTTGGCCATCACCCATACTGGATTTGGCGTCTTTTCCGGCTTTGCAACCAAAAATCAGGAGAGAGAGAAGCAGGAGTAGGGGAGCTGATTTCATATTGTGTTTTTTGGTTTGTTCTCCAGGAAGGAAAAGGAAAAATTAATTCCGTCAAACTGTCTAAGATAAAATAAATCGTTATGTTTGGGCGAATGATTGGAGGAGAAAGAATCAGAATCCTTTAAAAAACCTAACCTAATGAACAAAGTAGTCGCTAATGCCGATGAAGCGATCCGTGGTATTGCGGATGGTATGACCCTTATGCTGGGGGGATTTGGCCTCTGTGGCATCCCCGAGAATTGTATCTCTGCGCTGGTGCGGCTGGGATGCAGCCAATTGACTTGCATTTCGAACAATGCTGGCGTCGACGATTTTGGTCTGGGCTTGCTCTTGCAAAAGCATCAGATCAAAAAGATGATTTCTTCTTATGTAGGAGAAAATGATGAATTTGAACGACAGATGCTCAGCGGAGAGCTGGAAGTCGATCTGATCCCGCAGGGCTCACTGGCCGCTCGCTGCCGCGCCGGAGGAGCCGGTATCCCGGCCTTTTTTACTCCTGCGGGCTACGGTACCGAAGTCGCCGAAGGCAAGGAGGTGCGCTATTTCAATGGCAAACCCCATCTCCTCGAACACGCCCTGACCGCTGACTTCGCCATCGTCAAAGCCTGGAAAGGCGACCGATTTGGCAATCTAATCTACAAAGGCACTGCCCGCAATTTCAACCCCTTGATGGCGATGGCCGGGAAAATCACCGTGGCCGAAGTCGAAGAGCTGGTCGAACCTGGCGAACTGGACCCCAATTTCATCCACACGCCTGGCATCTTCGTACAACGCATCTTCCAGGGGGTCGATTACGAAAAACGC
The DNA here is from genome assembly GCA_038750655.1 of Bacteroidota bacterium. Lineage (GTDB taxonomy): Bacteria > Bacteroidota > Bacteroidia > Chitinophagales > Saprospiraceae > JBCDGZ01. Next base: position 7,446 of record JBCDGZ010000123.1, read on the forward strand.
ATTGAGCAGCGCACCGTGCGCAGCAGAGACTAATTCCATTTAATCATTCCCTTTGGCCCATCCGGGGCTGAAGATTAAAAAACCCAAGTTGCGATGAACGAGAGTCAATAAGGAAGATTTTGTGAACCACGAAGTGGTGATTCAAATATCTGACGCATTGACTCTTGTAAAAGTGAATCGCAACTTGAATTAAATATAGATTCATGTTAGACAAAACAGGCATCGCCAAAAGGATTGCGCAGGAGCTGCAAGACGGCTGGTATGTCAATCTCGGCATCGGCATTCCCACCCTTATTGCCAACTATGTCCCTGAAGGGATGAACGTGGTCTTTCAATCAGAAAACGGTATCCTGGGCATGGGCCCCTTTCCCTACGAGGGCGAAGAGGATGCCGACATGATCAACGCGGGCAAGCAAACCATCACGGCGCTGCCCGGCGCAGTCATCTTCGACTCGGCGACCAGCTTTGCCATGATTCGCGGTCAGCATATCCAGCTTACGGTACTCGGCGCGATGGAAGTGGCCGATAACGGCGACATCGCCAATTGGAAAATCCCCGGTAAGATGGTCAAAGGCATGGGCGGTGCAATGGACCTCGTGGCCTCGGCGGACAACATCATCGTGGCCATGATGCACACCAACAAGCGAGGTAAATCCAAGCTTTTGCGCCAGTGCTCCCTGCCCCTAACGGGCGTCCGCTGTGTCAAGAAAATCGTCACCAATCTGGCTGTACTGGATGTGACCCCCGAGGGCTTCCGCCTGCTAGAGCGCGCTCCCGGCGTCAGCGTCGAAGAGGTTCGGGCGGCGACCGAAGGTTGTCTGGTGGTGGAAGGCGACATCCCCGAAATGAACATCGCATGAGCAGGGCGGCGGCGGGCCGATGGCTACTGAGGACGGTCCTGTGGGCTGGCCTGCTGCTGGTGCTATGGCCCCAGCTTGCTGCGCAGCCCTACACCCGTGCTCCCAAGCTTAAGCGCCCGGTCTGGAAAATCATCGAATGGAAGCGCAGCGGCGACCAGCAGAAGGAGGCGCAGCGCGGTGGTACCAGTACTTTTGATCGCCAAGGCCGATTGATCAATTACGCCTTTCCGCAGCAGGCCGACACGGAGCAACAGCATTATGTCTACGACGCGCAGGGCCGCTTGTTGGAGAGCCGCGAAGGGAGTAAGGAGCGCCGCGTGCACACCCGCTATGTCTACAAGAGCAATATGCTGGTGCGGGTGGAGACTTTTCACGAGCGAGAGCATAAGATTTTCAGCTTTTTTAAGGCGGGCCGTAAGGTAGAGGAAAAGTTTTTTGTCAAGGGCGAGGAACTGGGGGAGGACTTGGTGTTGAAGGATCGGGTGGTGTTTAATTATGATGGGCGGGACAGTTTGACGGGAGAGATGCACTATGCTTATCCGATGCGGGGGAAGCGAGAGCCGAATAAGCGTAAAGTGTTGTATCAGTATGAGGGGCCGGGGGGCCGCCGCAGTCGAGTGATTCGTTATGATTTTGATGGGACTTTGCAGTTGCGGAGCGATTATGGGTATGATGCCGCAGGCCGGTTGCAAAGCTTACATCACCATTATCCCACTCAGGGGCCCGATCGGATTATTGAGTACAAATACCAAAAAGGCCAGCTCTGGCAGATCATCGAGAGCACTGACTACCGCAAATACGTCCGTATCTTCAAGGAGGGCCGCCTCATCCGCAGCCGCTCCTACCAGGACGATTTATTGATTTCGATTATTGATTATCAGTACCTGTATTTTAAGGATTAGGGATACTTTTAGAACATATTCTCAGCCCTTTTGTTGGTTGATGTCCCGTTGAAGGAGTTGGGAAATAAAGGGATAAGTATATCGATAATTTCCCATACGAATTTCCGTAGTGTAATCGTATATACTTGCGTAAAATTCCAGTTCCTCCGCCCATTTATCGAGTGCCTCTTCTCTCCCCAATTTGCGGTGAAGATATTCCAGGAGATAGAGATAGGTATACAGATGGGCACCATGAATGTCATTCTTATTCAATTCAGTCGTCACAATTTGCAGGGCCTTTTCTAGCTGCCCACTGGCCAAGGCAATCGAGCAATCCAGATAGCTTAGCTCATAATTTTCCTGCCAAATCTTTGCGTATTCCTCCCTCTCCTTGATGGCTAACTTAATCTGCTCGGCCCGATTGATACTATCCATCAAGCGATAGTGCGCTGCCTTCAAGTAAGCCTTTGCATCATAGGGATTGGTTTGATAGGCCCGCTGCATCAGGTCTGCGGCCTGCGCAAATTGCCCCTTCTCTAACCAAGGTCTTAACTGCTGATGATAGCGCTCTGAATGCTCGGTTTTTTCTCCATCCACATTATAATAAATGAGCTTGTGGTCTTGGCTACTTACAAACTGATTGTAGGTCGAAAAGGCCAAAAAGGGGCTAATCCCCCGGACCAGCTTTCGCTCCTTATCGTACAATCTCCCTGTGTACCAACCCAGATAATAATAATCTTTACCCATCGGGCGAATTTCATTGAACCGTTGTCCCCCAATAAGTTCTCCCTGATGATTATAAAGCGTATGAGAAAACTTAGATTTTACCCAGATGACTGCGGGGTCAATTTTGATCTCTGTTGATTTAATATCCTCATATATTTCCAATATCGTTTCTCCTTGTTTATTGATTACCCAGAAAGCTTGTCTTTCTGTTGAGGGGATGATTAGAGATAAGCCATGTTGATAATCGACTTTTTCCCCCGATTTTAGGGTACGCATTTCCCCGGTATTGATGTTGAACAATTTCCATGTTGAATCCTCCTCCACCATGAATAAACTCGGGTCAGGAGTCGCTTTGATGTTTTGAAAAGTAAGCGGACATAGCAACTTCAAGGTATTTTTATCCATAATTCCATACCACCCATCTATGCCAACTTGATAATAATCATTCGAAATATTCCAGATCGCTTCGTATATAGTATCAATGAGTATATTGGATTGGGCATCAACAATCCACATCAAGAGACGTCTCGAAGCCTTATCAGGTTTTCCAACCACTGCATGTTGCCGCTCTTGATCAATGCTTGCTGATTGCCAGCCGGCATCCAGGTAGCGATTCTGGGCTATATTGTAGTACTTTACCCCTTCATGGGTATATAAAAAATAGACCTCAGAATTGATGGGCTGAATGTCGTAGAGCGGTGGCAGATCTTTAAGGTAAGAGGGACTATGCTCCTGAGTGAGCAGGTAGAAATAAAGGCATAAGACGGAATCTCTTAGTTGTTCATCGCCCTTCAGAATCCTTCGGCTGCCATCCATTCCCGTCAGCACATAGCCCTGTTCTGTATATTCAAAAGAATAATAATCCTTGTAGGAGAAAGATCGAGCATAGGCCGCATTTGGTCTAGAAGTGGATTGCAGTTTGTAGAACAACAGCTTCCCCGTACGGTCATATACGGGCAGTCTTCCCAGCGTATCCGACGCCTGAATCAGGCCTTTTTTTAAGTTAAAACCGTAGCGATGCACTGGAGGCAATACATAGTTTCCACTGGTATCAATCAATCCCCATTTCCCCTCGTACCGTACTGCTGCTAAGCCCTGCCTAAAGGGTTCTATTCTTTCAAATTGAGGTCGAACAATGATTTGCCCCTCCGTATTCTTGATCCCATAAGTCCAGTGCCCGTAACTGATAGCGTAGGAATAGCGATTTTCCCCTAAATCCTTGAAGTGGCGGAATTTAGGAAGGCGCGAGACGATACGCTGCTCTCGTACCGAGTAGTACTGATAATGCTTTTGGGTCGACCAGGCCCATTGCTGGAGGTAGGTTAGGCTATCCGAGTTGATTCGAATAGGGACCTGACCAAAGAGTAGTAGCGGAAAAAACAGTAAGAAAGATAGGGTAACGCTTTGCGGTGTCTTCATAACCATGCATTTTGCTGAGCATATAATCTGAGCACAAAACGCAGAATCTACCGAATTATTCTTTATCCATTGAGCCGGACAAGCCTTAGATAGGCTTCAAAGGCTTACTTTTGCAGCGCCTTGATCGATTTTTTGATGATTTTGATCCCCCAATCGTAATGGCTTGATGTGTTCGAAATCAAGTAGGCGCCCAGCGAGGTGGAGCCGGTCCATTTGTATTTTTTTTTGGTAAATAAGTCCTCTTCACTGTGCTTTTCAATCAGCTTATGGGCCTTACGATGCGAAGCCTCGAATAGCTTGATCGCCTCTTCGAGGCTATGCCCTTGGTAATCCTGCCAAATCTTTCTGTTCAGAGCGGGCAGGGTTTTCCAGGTGTAGCCTTCGGCAGGCATGGCCGGCTTTTTACCGCTCATTCCGATTTTGTACCAATCCAGCATCATCAAGTGCCACTCGTGCAAATGGGTCATGACATCCCGAATGTTGCGATTCAGCGTTCCCTCGGGGAACTCGGCGTGGCGCTGTTCTTCGGAATAAGACTGAATAAGGGCCAGCAATTTATCGCGATTTCCTTTGCTGGCCGCCAGCAGTTCTGGTTTTGATTTTGGTCTAGGCATCTTTAGGGAAATTAGAATCGAGCCGTAATCCCTCCCATAATATTTAAGCCATAAGTCGGATAGCGGAACCAGCGTTGCCGCTTATTAGAGGCAATATTATTGAGATCGAAAAAGGCGGCAATATTTTCCGAAATTTGATATTCTGCTCCTAAATTGAGGTCAAATAGCCCGTTGAGGTTGTCCACATTACCTTGCAAATCGCGATAAGGCACCCCGTTTTCGATGAACAGCTCTCCCTTCAAGGTCAGCTTATCTTCGAGGGTTTTGTAGCGGGCCCCCACATTGAAGTCCAGAGCGGGCAGGTGCCAGGCTTTCTCCTCATTTTCCAGCGAAAAGAAATTCTGCCCCAGGGTCACCATTATTTCCAGTCCTTTGATGGGGCGAGCATTCAGCGTCCCCTGCAAATTGACAACATTGACCGTATCGTAGAGCACATCGAAGCGAATGGTATCGGTGGCATCGGTCAGAAAGAGGGCCAGGTCTCGGGCGCGCTTGAAGCCCGCTTGAACGCGGTAGTCTACAATTTTTAGGGTTCCTCTCACCCCACCGTAGAAGTGGTGGTAATTGGTGTTGCGCAGCTGTACGCGGGAGATGATGAAAGGATTGTAATCGCTCAGGGCGCGGAAGCTATTTTTGCGCAAGCTTCCCTCCGCACCAGCAAAGGCCGCCAACTGATTCCCTACGATATTGGCTGAAGCCTGAATGTCGGGGAAGAAGTTGAATTCATCATCGTGGGCCGCAATATTGACCCCTAATTTCAACTTGAATAAGTCGCCGTGCAGGGTGAAGTTGGGTTGGAGGAAAAAGTTATGCAGTGTCTGCTTGGCCGTATCTTCCAGATTAGTGAAGTCGGTGATGATGTCCACCCGGGCTTGATGCTGGTTGTTGAACCATTTGGAAGCGCCGATTTTAATGTCGAAGCCCCGCTCGTCAGTGGCGTAGTTGTCACTGAGGGCATAGAAATTGGTCTCGGCGCTGTAGTTGATGTCGCCCTGGGTCTGCTCGCCATTGAAGAGGCGGGCTTTGAAGTCGAAGACATTAAAGCGTTGGCGGACCTCCTCGCGGGGGTAGGCGTCGATGGTATGGTCGTAGCCGTAGAAGTGGACCTCGTCGGCGGTGAAGCCCAGCTGGCCTTCGACGGCGTAGCCCTGCTCAAAGAAATAAGTACCATTGACCTTGCCCGAAGTCTCCATAAATCGCTGGTTCTCCAGATCATTGTAATTGGCCGAGTGATGTCGCAGATGCCCTCCAAAAGCATACTTATTGGGATCGATTTTGCTGTAGGCTAGCTCGGCGTAGGGCGAAGAAGGAATACCGTAGCCCAGCTTGAGAAAGCCATTATAGCTTTGGGCTACCTTATCCCGCTTCATGGCAATCGGGCGAATTTTTGGGGGCAGGTATTCTACGCTGGTCGCTTTAGACGGAATGGTATACACCAATTTGCGCTGGTTGGTATCCAGTGGAGGTAGCTCTGGCTGTAGCCCCAGTTTTTCGGCCTCCACCAACTGCGCTTCAAAGTCTTTGATGACCTCAACTTCCTCCGAAGGAAGGTCACCAGGTTGCGCAAAGGCGGGCAGGGCCAGCGAAGAAAGCAGCAGCAGCGAAAATATATATTGGAGTGTGCGAATCATGATCGTATTTTTGATATTTGCCCGCTGGGGAGCAAAGTGGATTTTAGTTTAAAGTTTTACAATGGCGTTAAAGAGAGGAGCTTAGTTGCCTCCTTCATCAGGATCCATTTCCAGGAAATTCGAATTTTCGGGCTCCACCCGCAAACGGCTGCTGGCCGCCTGCTGTGATTTGATCTTCTCTAGCTTGGCCTTGGCGATGTTGACCAGTTCCTGATCCTCATCGTAGTTTTCGATCAAGCCTTCGAGGGCCGCCTGGGCATTAAAGAGGTCGCCTTTTTCGGCCAGAATATCGGCCAGTAGGATGACGCTCTTAGCGATCCAGTAGGGGTAGTTGGAGCTTTCTTTGTTCGCATTCAGACAGAGCTGTTGGGCGACGTCCAGATCGCGGCGCAGGTAGTAGATGTAGGCGATCTGGTAGCGGGCCTCGGCCGTCTGTTCGTTATCACTCAGCTTGGTTACTTCGTTGAAGGCTTGTAGGGCCTTGTCGTATTCTTTGCTGTCGAAGGCCAGTTTGCCGATGTAGAAGTTGGCGGAGGCCTTCTGGTCGTCGGTGGCGCGGGGATTGTTGGCGACTTTGGTGGCCATCGCCCGTACGGCCTGGGTATCGTTGATGCGGTAGGCCGAGCGCATAGCTCCGAGCTGCGCCTCAAAGCGCGTATCTTCATCCGAGGCCGCTTCCTCTAACTGGGTGTACAGCTGGTAGGCTTTGTTGAAATCCTGCTGGTAGTTGTAGCTGATCAACGCTGCTTTTTTCAGGGCTTTGAGGTAGTACTTGCTTTGGCCCTTTCCTACGATGTAGCTGTAATCCTGAAAGGCATTGCCGTATTGTTGCAGTACGGCGTAGGACTCTCCACGGTGATAGTAGGCGATGATGCCGTAGCGGCCGTTGGGGTATTTTCTAATATAATTATTATACCCATTGATGGCCTTTTCGTAGTTGCCACTCTCAAACTGCGATTCCGCGGCCTTAAAGCTGATGGCTTCTTTTTCATCATTGCCGACACTATAGCCGGGAATGGTTTCCAGAAAGGCGAAATATTCATCCGATTTACCCAAATCATCTACATAGATTTCTTCCAGTGCCGAAAGGGCGGCCTGGGCTTCTTTGGGATCTGGATTATTGGAGAATACCTGCTTGTAATAGTTAATGGCGGTCGGAAGATTGCCTTGGTTGTAGCTGATCAATCCGAGTTTGAGTAGGGCTTGGTTGAGCAGTTCCGATTTAGATTTAAACTCGTTGATCAGTCGCTTTAGGGGCTTAGTGGCCTGGTCGAACTTGCCGATTTCCAGATAGGTCACCCCCAGTTGTAGGAGTGCATTGTCGGCGTAGGCCGAGCGGGGATGATCATCAACGAGGCTTTCCAGCGCAATGATCTTATTGGTCGTCTTGCCCCGCAGGCCTTCGATGATGGCCTTTTGGTAGAGCGCATAAACATAGCCGCTGTACTGGTTATTGATGGCATCATCGTAGAAACGAACGGCTTTGGTGTACTGATTGCGCTTGAAGAGGCAGTCGCCGGCCCGTAGGGTCGCATCGCCCAGAATGTTGTGGCGGACATACTCGTTGTTGATGTACATGGAGTTTTGACGAATGCCCGCAATAGCGTCCTGAAAAAAGCCCAGGGCAGATTCGTAATTTTCTTGTTTGAGGTAATTATAGCCTTGGGTATAATTGGCGGTGTAGAGCGAAGATTCATCCGGCAGTCGGCTCATGGTTTTGGCCAGTGCGGTGAATTTATTCAGCTCGCGAATACTGGTAGCGTATTCTTTATCCTGATGAGCCATTTCGCCTAGCCAATACGTTGCTAGGGCTTTAGTGCGAGCGTCTACGCCTTCGGCAATCGACTTTTCAAATAGCTGGCGCGCCTGTCCGGTGTTGCCCGCCTGATAGAGCTGGACCCCTCGGTAGTAGGCGACCTTCTGGTAGGTCTCGCGCATCTTGGGCGTCTTGCTGGGGATTTGCTCTAGAATCTGCAGGGCCTTAGCATAGTCGCGTGTATTGAGGAAAATGGCACTCAGGATAGTCTGCGCCTCTGCGTAATATTTAGAAGAGGGGTCGATCTGTTGCAGCGCATCAACGGCCTCCCGGTCGTAATTGAGTTCGTAGGAGAGCTTGGCGTAATTATAGAGCGCCTCTTCCTTGATGCTGCTGTCGTAGTCCATGCGGCTGGCCGCTTTGAAAGCATTGCGGGCTGCGGCGTTGTTGTCGGTTTTGATGTGACAATCGCCGAGCAGGTACATGGCATTTTGCCCCAATTCCGATTTGAGGCGGCTGAGCTGTTCAAAGTTTTCAATCGCTTCTTTGTATTTCCCCGTTTCATACTGTACAAATCCGAGCTGGAAAAAGTCTTCCTTGCGCAGTTTACTGGAGTTCTTTGCCGCAGCTTCCAGAAAGGGCAGGGCTCTGGCAAATTCTCCTTTCTCAAAATAGGCTTGCCCAACTAAGAGACTGATTTCTGCGCGTTTCCGCACCGATTTATCTTCCAGTTTCGGCCGGCCGTAGGCAATGGCATCTTCGTAGTTGCCCTGCGCAAAATAGATTTGAGTGATGTAATAGGGAATGTGCGGCTTGTATTTTTTCGATCGCTCCACCCGCTTGAAGCTGGCAATCGCCTGGTTGTATTTATTTTCAAAAAAGTGGCAAAGTCCTAAGTAGTAATTGGTCGGAAAATAATATTCATTCTCTACATCTTTTACCTCCTCAAAGTGGCCTTTGGCCTCCTTAAATTTCCTTTTGACAAAGAGGGAATAGCCCTGCTTAAACTTGACCTCCGAGCGTTGCTCGCGATTCAAATCATAGGCATCAATCTGGGCAAAGAGCTGGCTGGCCTTTTCGTACTCCTTGGCATTATAGTAATAATTGGCCATTTCCAGCACTGCCTGATTGGCGATTGGATCGGGATCATGCTCACGGGCAAAATCGAGGATCAGCTTTTCGCCGTCCGGCAGGTTGAGGCGCACCGCGCACTTGGCGTAATAGAGCTGGGCTTGGGTACGCAGCAGCTCCAACTCCGGTTCATTGTTGGGGGGATAGAGCTGCATGGCCTTTTCGAAGGACTGCTGCGCCAGTGCGAAGTTGCCATTTTTATAAAATTCGGTGCCCCGCTTATAAGCCAGGTTGGCATCGGTATACAGTGTTGTTGCCTGAGCGGACAATAGGATGGGCATCCATAAAAGAATGATCGGGAAAAAGAGCTTCTTTATGTGCATAGGTGAAAAATTGGATTTTTCGATGGTTTACGGACATGTGCAATAACTGCACTAACTATACAATTCATTGTATTATTGCAGCGAATTTATAAAAATTTTAACAGAATTATGATTTATGTAGGGCTGGTGAGTAGGGCTTATTTTATTGGAGAGGACGGGAGAGAAGGTCGCAGTGTCCCCTGATCGGGAGACACTGCTTGGACTTTGAAAAGGTCCGTCTTTTTTTATTTAAGTTCGCGTCAGGGTTTCTGCTAAGGGCTACCGTGTACACACATTTATTTTTTGTACAAGAAGTAACTATCATCAATCTACCCCTGATAAGCCAGTATCGTCTGTTCAATAATATCACAGCACTCCTGCATCTGCTCATCCGTAATAACCAGTGGAGGAGCAAAGCGAATAATATTACCGTGGGTTGGCTTGGCCAGCAAGCCATTTTTAGCCATAGCCACACACATATTCCAAGCCGTCTTGCTTTCCTCCGTATCGTTGATGACGATGGCATTGAGCAGACCTTTGCCACGCGTAAGGCTTACCCATTCTGATTTGTCGGCCAGCTGTTGCATTCGTTTGCGGAAGACTTTACCCAAACGATCTGCATTTTCAGATAGCCTTTCATCTCTCACTACTTTTAGGGCCTCCATGGCCACTGCGCAGGCCAGCGGATTACCACCGAAGGTAGAGCCGTGTTCGCCGGGTTTGATGCAGAGCATGATCTCATCATCCGCCAGTACGGCTGATACGGGGAAAACGCCACCACTGAGGGCTTTCCCTAGCACCAGAATATCTGCTTTGACTTCTGGATTATGTGGTTCCCCAAGGTAGCATCTGGAGCTTTCGCCGGAGGTCGCCAACAGGCGGCCCGTACGGCCAATACCCGTTTGGACCTCATCGGCAATAAAGAGGGCATTGTGCTGCTTGCAAAGGTCTGCAGCGCCCTTCAGATAGCCTTCATCGGGGACAATGACCCCGGCTTCTCCCTGGATCGGTTCTACCATGAAGCCTGCTACATTTTCCTCCTGGAGAGCCGCTTCGAGCGCCTCAAGATCATTATAGGGAATGATCATATATCCAGGCATGTAGGGCCCGAAGCCTTTGGTGCTACTGGGATCCACAGAGGCGGAGATGACACTGAGGGTTCGGCCGTGAAAATTACCGCTGGCAAAAATGATCTTAGCCTGATTTTCGGGGATACCTTTAACCGTATAAGCCCATTTGCGACAGAGCTTCAGGGCTGTTTCTACGGCCTCCACACCACTATTGATAGGCAGCACCTTGTCGTATCCAAAGAATTCAGCAACAAATTTTTCGTAGGGACCCAGGCGGTCATTGTGGAAGGCCCGAGAGGTCAGCGTCAAGGTCGAAGCTTGTTCCTTTAGGGCATTGATAATTCGGGGGTGACAATGCCCTTGATTGACAGCAGAGTAGGCCGACAGAAAATCGTAGTACCTTTTACCCTCAACATCCCAAAGATAGACGCCTTCGCCCTTGGCGAGAACGACAGGGAGAGGATGGTAGTTGTGGGCACCATATTTATTTTCAACTTCAATGAGTTGTTGAGAGCTGAGCTGAATTTGTTGAATCATGGGTTTTAAATTTTTAGTCCAAAAATTGGTTCACATCGGTATAGGGCAGACGGAAGGCGTCGGCTACTCCTTTGTATACGACCTTACCGTGGATAATGTTTAGCCCAAGCTTCAATTCCTCGCGCTCCTGACAGGCTTTTTTCCAACCTTTATCGGCCAGTTGAATGGCGTAGGGGAGGGTAGCATTGGTCAGGGCAATGGTTGAGGTATAGGGTACTGCACCGGGCATGTTGGCGACACAGTAGTGGACGATATCTTTGATGACAAAGGTAGGGTTCTCGTGAGTGGTAGGCTTGCACGTTTCGATACAGCCTCCTTGATCAACGGCAACATCTACCAGTACTGTACCTGGGCGCATATCGCCGAGCATCTTGCGGGTGATCAGCTTCGGCGCTTTCGCTCCCGGGATGAGCACCGCCCCGACGATGAGATCGTGGTTGCGAATCAGGCGTTGGATGTTGAAGGTGTTGGAGTAAAGAGTGGTGACGTTAGCAGGCATGACATCAGCCAAATAGCGCAGGCGCTGTAAGTTGATGTCCAAGATGGTGACCTTAGCGCCCAGGCCTGCGGCCATCTTGGCGGCCTGCGTACCGACGATTCCTCCCCCTAGGATCAGCACCTTACCAGGAGGCACGCCAGGAACGCCGCCCAGCAGCACTCCACGACCCTTAACCGGCTTTTCAAGGTACTTGGCCCCTTCCTGAATAGCCATACGACCCGCTACTTCCGACATCGGAATCAACAGCGGCAGGCTGCGATCCGGCATCTCTACCGTCTCATAGGCTAGGCATATAGACTTACTTTTGATCATCGCCTGCGTCAGCGGCTTGTAAGAAGCAAAGTGGAAGTAGGTAAAGACCAGTTGATCTTCGCGGATCAAATCGTATTCTTCCGCAATAGGCTCTTTGACCTTAATGATCATTTCCGACTTCTTATAAACAGCCCTGATGTCGCGGAGAATGGTGGCGCCGGCCTCTGTATAGTCGCTATCTGAAAAACCACTGCCTTTACCAGCAGTTCTTTGGATGTATACCTTATGGCCTCGTCTAGTTAATTCGAGTGCACCGGCAGGCGTTAGAGCAACGCGATTCTCATCAGGTTTGATTTCTTTAGGTACTCCAATAATCATGGATCGTAATGTTTTAAATGGTCAGGTTGTTTAATGGGCACAAATATAGGTGAAAGTACGGAAAGCGCAACGGCTTATTTGTAAGAATTTTACCGCACCAAATTAAGCGATTCGTCGCTTACCCTCTACCGTAATTACTGATCCTTCTGCCAAGATTATTGACTTGGGAGAAAGTTGTTGTAGGCCGCTAAATCTATCGCCATACACCCGTCTATAATCCACATCAATTCTATGTTCACTAACTGGATAAAACTGCCATTGGGGATGGGTGACTTCATATTCGTAGGTGATCTGCTCATCTACCTTAGTATACCCCCAATAATGCTCCATGATGAACTCTTCTTCGCTGCCTTCCACCACTGCTTGCCCCATCGCCTTACCTTTTGCCCACATCTCTTGCCACGCTCCCTGGCATCGCCACTTGTAGGCCACTTCTACGAATTGCTCGTCAATGGTCCACTGATGGCTCATCGGCATGGTTTCATAATGCTCTTTGTAAAGGGTATTGGCCACTAGGGTCAGTGCACTTTTGGGAACAATTTCTTTAATAAATACCACCCCTCTCTTCCATTGCCCTTCAGATTTATACCGAACATAAAACCTAAGATTGACTTCTTCAAAATTGGTATGAAAAGGAATTTTAATGCCCAAGAGCCGGGTATTGACGAACATAAAACCGACCAGGCTGACGTAGACGGTGTCGTTCCACCGATCCAGCTCGGTACCGTTGGGGACAAAGGGGTGGAGGAGCGCCGCATCGACTGCGTAGTTGATGAGGATTAACTTTCGCCATTCTGCTTTTAGGAAACTCATATCGGAGATGTTGAGAGGTATTTTTGTAAATATACGCACAAATCAGTAAGATACAGGAGATGGCTTTAGGGAGGGCCCCTACCTCCGGCAGGCAGGCACCCACATTACCTCGTACCAATAGAACAATAGTTCTTCTGTCTTCTGATAAGTGGAAATGCAAGGATTATATTTTTTAATAACGTATTATCTCCAAGAATTAGGCAAAAAGTTAGTAATTACTTACTTTTAAGTGTGAGCAGTCGTAAAGAGAATATTATCATCACCGCATTAGAGTTGTTTGCTAATGAAGGGTATAATGCCACTTCGACCAGCAAGATAGCCAAACAGGCGGAGGTTTCGGAGGGTCTGATCTTTAGGCATTTTAAGAATAAGCAGGGATTACTGAACGCCGTGATCGCAGCGGCGGATAAGCGCCTAAAAGAGGTTACGGCTCCACTTTTCGAACTCAAAGAACCTAAAGAAATCATCCGTTTCATCATTGAAATGCCCTTCAATATCGATGAAGACAAGCACGATTTCTGGCGAATGCAGTTCACCATCAAATGGGAACAAAATTATTACAAGCACGACAAGATGAAGCCGATACTAGAGCTGCTCATTGTAGCTTTTTCACAGCTCGGCTATCCTTCTCCCGATAAAGAAGCGCAGTTACTACTCAATATTATTGAAGGGATTTCGACCGACATTCTCAGAGGAACACTTGTTGATTCCGAAGCCTTTAGATCCTTTATGTTAAATAAGTATGAACTCTAATTTTTTGACTAATAATGAGTGATTAATCACTTAATTTTTATAATCAATCTATATCAATCTATCTAAATTTACTAAAATGAGGAGATTTAATCTTTCTAAATTCACCCTTATCCTCTCTGCTATGGGGACGATACTGGTACTAGGCCTCCACGCAGCGCCGGAGGCTGTCGATCCCCCTCCGGAGACCGATCGAATGCTTGCCGCAAAGGAAACACCCTTCGATAAAATGATGCTGGTGCTCACCCACAAGCGCTGTGTCAACTGTCATCCGGCTGGCGATCGTCCTCGTCAGGGTGAAGACAGTCATTACCACAATTTTGGGGTAGTACGGGGCGAAGACAATCATGGCATTGCTGCTCTTCGTTGCAATGCCTGCCATCAGAACGAAAACAACGACTACTCCGGCGTGCCCGGAGCACCGGAGTGGAGCCTAGCCCCGCTTAGCATGCAATGGGAAGGCTTGAGCCGCGTCGAAATTGCCCATTCTATGCTGGACCCTGCCCGCAACGGCGGCCGTACCCTCGAACAAATCGTCGAACACCTCACCGAACACGAGCTGGTGCTCTGGGCCTGGGAGCCTGGCGTCAATGCCAGCGGGCAGCCTCGCGAAAAGCCACCGGTTCCCAAAGACGAATACATCCAGGCCGTCAAAGAATGGGCCGAGTCCGGTGCAGTCATTCCAGAACAATAATCGAGCATCTAAATCAATCTAAAATGAAAATCGCATTCAATATAAATGGTGTACCACAAAGTGTCGACACCGATGGCAATACGCCACTACTGTGGGTGATCCGAGACCTTTTGGATTTGAAAGGCACTAAGTTTGGCTGTGGCAAAGCCGCCTGCGGCGCCTGTACCATCCACGTCAACGGCGACGCTGTTCGCTCCTGTTCCTACGCCGTCAAATTTGCCGAAGGCAAAGAAATTACCACCATCGAAGGCCTCTCTACGGAGAATCAACTGCATCCAGTACAGCAGGCTTGGATGGAGGAAATCGTCCCCCAATGTGGCTACTGCCAACCCGGGTTTATGATGGCTACGGCCGCCATGCTCGAAAAAATTCCCAATCCCACCGATCAGGACATCGATGATAATATCGTCAATATCTGCCGCTGTGCGACCTACTATCGCATGCGCAAGGCCATTCATCGAGCCGCTGAAATCAAAAATGCTAACACCTAAAATCCCCTAACTATGCATAATACAGCTAATAAAAAAGGCAAGAAGAAAAAATTTTCCCGAAGGAAGTTTCTCGTTCGCTCTGCCGTCGGCGTTGGAGTGATCTTAGGGGCAGGGTACCTCAGTAGAGGGCTGATCCGGCGCTACCTGGCCGAGGTGGTTAATGCTGCTGAAGCGCCTTACTCCGGCGATACCGAAACCCCAACGCTCTGGTTTGAAATCACTACGGATAATAAGGTTATTCTCTATTCTCCAAAAGTCGAAATGGGGCAGGGTACCTTTACTGGGATGGCACAGATTGCTGCAGATGAGCTAGAGGTAGACATCAGCCAAATGAAAGTGGTCCACGCCGATACCGCCTCTGGCAACGTCGATGGCTTTAGTACCGGAGGAAGTACCTCCATCTCTAGCCTCTGGCAACCGCTGAGGGAACTCGCCGCCACCATGCGCGAAATGCTCAAGCAAGAAGCAGCGCGATTGATGAGCACCGAAGTGGCTGCCCTGAGCGTAAAAAATGGAGTAATCACCGCCGGGGAGCAGTCTATGAACTACGGCGAGATTGTGGGGGCCGTTAAGGAGTGGAAAGTACCGGATGTTCCTCCGCTGAAAAAGTTGGAGGACTACAAATTCATCCGCAAGCCGATTCCACGGGTAGATCTGTTGGAAAAGGTAGTCGGAGCGCCTATTTTCGGGATGGATGCAGCTATTCCAGGTATGCTATACGGTGCTGTTGTGCGTTCCTCGATGGTGGGAGCTAAGTATAAAGACGCGGATACCAGTGCTGCGGAAAATATGCCGGGGGTAGTGAAGGTGGTGAAGGAAGAAGATTTTGTGGGCGTTATATAGGGCATAAAACCAAATGTACAGATATATTTTTGCCGATTTTTGGCATAACTTCCTCATTATAAGCCCTTTATATTTTTGCCGATTTTTGCCGAAAATGTTAATTTGCTTTAATTCTGTGTTAATCTTACCACGAATCATCACCTTTTTTCGCCTTTAAATGCGCATTTAGAGGCGATTTAGCGCGATTTTGAAGTGATTGTAACGAA
This sequence comes from Bacteroidota bacterium, assembly GCA_038750655.1. Taxonomy (GTDB): domain Bacteria; phylum Bacteroidota; class Bacteroidia; order Chitinophagales; family Saprospiraceae; genus JBCDGZ01. The sequence goes on from JBCDGZ010000123.1 coordinate 23,299, forward strand.
AAATATAGAGAGCATGGTGAGACGTGATTTATGTACATTTGGTTTCGGTGCAAAATGTCATCATAAATGTCATCAA
>JBCDGZ010000124.1:0-22817 GCA_038750655.1 Bacteroidota bacterium
ACGAAAGATCATGCTACAGTGTGGGAGAGTTGTCTGCAAAGTATTCGCAGAAATGTGAACTCGCAGAGCTTTAAAACGTGGTTTATGCCGATCCGCCCGGTAGGATTGAATGATGGTGCCTTGACAATTCAGGTACCTAATCGGTTCTTTTATGAGTGGCTCGAAGAGCACTATGTTTCTTTGTTGAAAATGACCATCCGCCAGGAATTGGGCGAGAAGGGACGGCTGGAATATCAAATCCTCATGGGCCGAATGCCCGGGGGCCATCCAGGTAGTGGAGCGAAGGGTAATGACATTCATGCCCCGGGCGCTATCGACACCGGAAATATCAAAAACCCCTTCGTCATCCCGGGGATCAAGAAGCTGAAAATTGACCCGCAGCTCAACCCCAGCTATGTCTTTGACAATTTCATTGAAGGAGATTGTAATCGACTGGCCCGCTCTGCGGGCTATGCGGTGGCCAAAAAGCCCGGCGGTACGGCCTTCAACCCGCTGGTCATTTTTGGCGACGTCGGACTGGGCAAGACCCACCTCGCTCAGGCCATCGGCAACGAAGTGCTAGCCCTCAACCCCAACCGAACGGTGCTCTATGTCTCTTCGGAGAAATTTACCAATCAGATCATTGAATCGATTAAAAACAATGCTGTCAGCGACTTCGTCAACTTCTACCAGTTGATTGACATCCTGATTGTCGATGATATTCAGTTTCTAGCCAATAAGCAGAAGACACAGGAAATTTTCTTCCACATCTTCAACCAATTGCACCAAAACGGCAAGCAGATTATCCTCACTTCCGACCGACCGCCCAAGGACTTGGATGGCATGGAGGAGCGGCTGATCTCCCGCTTCAAATGGGGCCTTTCTGCCGACTTGCAAGCCCCAGACCTGGAAACCCGAATGGCCATCCTGGAGGCGAAGATGACGCAGGAAGGGCTGGACATCCCCTACGATGTCACCGAGTTCATCTGCTACAATATCAAAAACAATATCCGGGAACTGGAAGGCGTGCTGATTTCCCTAGTCGCTCAGTCGACCCTCAACCGCCGCGAAATCGATATGGACCTGGCCAAGGAGGTCATCAAGAACTTTGTTTCTCAGATGTCCAAGGAAATAACGGTCGACTTTATTCAAAAGCTGGTCGCCGATCACTTTGATGTCGACGTAGACAAGCTCAAAGGCCAGACGCGCAAGCGCAGCATCGTTATCGCCCGTCAATTGTCGATGTACTTGGCAAAAAATCTCACCAATAAATCCCTCAAGGCGATTGGTGAAAACTTCGGCGGTCGCGACCACAGTACCGTTATTTACTCCTGTAAGGCGGTTCAGGATTTGCTCGATACCGATACCATCTTCAAAGATGCGGTGGTCGATTTAGAGAAGAAAATCAAAATGAGTTTAAACGAAAAATAAGATCGCAAAACCAACTTAACAACGCTCAAATAATTAATTTTGGGCTTTACTTAAAACGTATAACAACAAGTAAAATCCAAAAGGGGCCTTCCAGTCGGAAGCCCCTTTTTTAGTTCTTCATCATCCCACAGGATAAACCTGCGGCAATTGGTACCTAAGGTGCACAATCTTCCTCGGCATCAGGTAGCTGTGCCACCGGAGCAGGCGTTTTTGCCTTTTGCTTATCTTCCATGGTCAGGTTTCTATTGCCATACCAGCCACCACCTTTACATCTTTTCTTCGAGCTACAAGCCCCGAGCATTAGTACAGCCAGTACCAAAACACAGATACAATTTAACTTTTTCATAATGTCAGACTTTAAAAATAAATAATTCCGGATGAAGGGGGGCGTCATTGAGGCCAACAATTCCGGTATGTTGGCGAACAAAACAGTTTGAAGAGGGCTATCCTTTTATAACCTAGCAAATACTTAACCAATTTATAAAATACGCCTGTCCATGAACTTTAGACAAACGATAGTAGAGGATGCTTTGGTATGAATCATCTGCTTTTTGTGGGTTTAAAAGATTAGTCCCCTGCCGACGGTCAATTCCTTGATGGAACTGACCGCCTCTGAGGTTATGGGGTGAAGGTATTTAAACAATTTCATGCTGCAGGATAATAGACTTATCATATCCATTGGGCTTAATGTAGCTATTGGCCATCAATTCATCAATGCTTCCCTCTCTTAGGAGTTGAATCCAAAAACCACCATTATCCAAAGATAAAATCGTTTGGCTTCCGTTTTCGTGTTCAAAGCTTACAAATTCGATAGAATCGATTTCCATATTTGGATAATCAGAGAATCCCCACTTGATCAAATCTTCCTGATTAATATTGGGCTCTATATCTTTTAAGTTCAATCGCTCTTGGTTGCCATAGAGTCGAATACGAACGATTGGATCCTGAGAGGGGTATTGGATAAGCGTAGCAAAGCTTGAATCAATATCCTGTGGTGGATTTAATAGTGCTTCCCGCAAAGGACGTTTCTCTGTAACAATTTTCTGAATGGCTAAGGCCCCTTGATCTACTATAGGGCCCTTAATTTCCTGAAAATGAGATTGGAAAATGAAGTTAAGCGCCACTACTTTTGGATCTTTACTTTTGAACCGAAAGCAACATCTTCCCATACAGCTAATCTTCAAAGTGGGTAATACTGCCAACTGAGCCCGCTCTAAGTGTATACTACGGATACTACTCCCAATACAGCCCTGCAATAGCGTCAATGCTGGCTTTTCCAAGCGACTATCGAAAATGAAGTCTGTTGATGTTCTTTTTATTTTTGCTTGCATCACCATTCTATTTAAATCTAACTTTAAAAGTATAACCTGTGTGGTATTTAAATTCTAGGGTATATCCATCGGGATTATTATTTCCCCCAAACTTAATAGATATCCTAACTTGTCCTCCATTAATCTTAATCCCGGCTAGTTCATAAGGTGCTAATTCCGAAGGGCTAAGAACATCGGCATCAGGAAATAATGCTTCCAATTCATCCCAAAATTCAAGTGGATCTCCAGCATTTTTAAGCTCCACACCTACTCTATTATTGACCCATTTGAAATTTTTGTAGATATCATCCAACTTCGTACTCAAAACGTGATACAGCTTTGAGACGACCTGATCTCCAAAGAGTTTTATTTTTTTGAATGCTTCATAAAATTCGGCCAATTGTTTAGCAGTGACAAATAATCCTGCTCCAAAAGAAGCGACCTTTGCTATAGGAAAACAAACATCCGCCTCGTTCAATACAATATCTACTGCATTGTACATTGCATTCATCCAGTCTCCACTCTGCAAGTTATTAAATAATTCGGGGCCGAGTAGAACCAGCGTCCCCCCGGGTATAAAATCAGCAGTTAGTTCCTTGAGCATTTCCCAAAGCTGCTCTTTCATTATTGTCCAAATTGGATCAGCACTATTACCTACTTCACCTAAATTGAGCGTTGTTATCCCCTCCTCACAATAAGTATCTGCAAAGGCATTACAAATCGCAGTAGACAAATTCTCCTCACAATCATCAGCCTGATCGCCGTGATGAGCATTGTAGAAATTGGCGATATTGACCAGTTGATCGGTTCCTTGGGCGCTCATCAAGCAAGCCATATTATCATCGAGGTCGAGCTTGGTATTCAGGTCGTTGAAGAGTTTTTGTAAAGCAAATTCATCAAAGGCAGCCTGATTAGAACAAGAGGATGGGGTGCCAATCAGTGCCTGCAAATCTGCTGGAGACATATTTAATCCATGGCTGCTAATAAAGGCTATTGCGGCATCTTGGCACAGCACTTCCAGAATCCCATCCCCTTCGCTACTGCTTCCTGACGGACATGGAGAAAAAGTTGAAAAGAGATCAACCATACTATTCAGTATAGCATCGTAATCTGTGGTGTTTGAAGCAGCTAGAACGGCCTCTACGACTGCTGCTCCGGCACTCATGTATTGCTCGTTAGAGAAACTTTCTAGCGCAGAAGATAAATCTCCTAAATTAAGCTCCAATCCGGGAATGTTACCTTGCAAATGGCTGGATAAGGCACTGACCAGGTACTGAAAGCGCTCTTGGGTAGAAGCCTCCGTATTCTGACAGTTTAGTAGACGCTGAACATAAGCAGCTAACTCGCTTTGCGCCAAGTCCAGCCGAAGATCATTGACGAAATTCCAGTTGACTGTTGAATTATTGGGATTGTTATTTGATGTTCCTCCTCCTGAATTGGGCGTTGGAAAGAAAGTATGCTGCCACCAGTTTCCGAAGACACTAAAATCAAACTTCCTTCCCGAAGAGGGCGTACTGGTAGATCCTCCAGGGTTACCAATATGATCATTGCATTCCTGCATAGGTACGCCAATCTCGTAACTGTAAGTAGATAGCTCAACTCTTTTGATACAAATCCCATTATCATTGATAAAATAGTGAATACTGTTCCTTGAACTTACCGAGTTATTTACTGTAGACTGATCATCTGTATTGATGTTTGAGGAGGAGCCTGTGAATAATTCCTCATCCAATGCGTCAAAGTAGCTCAAGCAGTTGCTCCACACCCCATGCATGACATTATCGGCTGGAATATTAAAGTTGGAAAGAAAGGAGCGATTCCAAAACTTTACATTCATCAGCCCATCGCGCCTGTAGGCCACTAGGATGGTTTGTACAGACTCATCCTCCATTTTTATATAAGGAACCAGGGCAATGGACTCATTGGAGCTGAGGAGGTCGGCGATACTTCGATCCCAGGCGGGGTAGCCTGCCAGCTCAATAATGTCATCAACGATGTTCTCCTGCGCATTTTGAGCGATCAAGTAATCTCTAACTTCTGCCACAAAGGGATCAATATCGGTCCGATTATCGACCGCAGCTTTAAGGTGAGGATGATTATTCGATAAAAAATTCGGGTCAAAGAAGAGGATGGCCTGCCCGGATTGCTGAGTTGTTGTAGATAATCCCTTGTCTCCACTGTTCGTGGTCTCTAGAATAGGGGTTTCTTTCTGGCAGGCATTGAAGAATACCACAAGGAGGAACAAGCCTCCGTAGGCTAGTAACTTTTTCATAGACTTTACATTTTAAGTAGTATTGATAAAAAACTGGACAAAAATTCAATCTGCTAAAAAAAAATGAATCATGAACTTTATTCAGATTTAAAATAAAACATTAAAAAAACGAAAAAGAAAATACCAATATTGCCCATTTGAATTTTTTATTTTCGTGAAATCTTGTCACAAAATCAGTCAACAATTGACCATCACATTTAATTTATAGCATTTAATAAATATCGAAAGGGGATTGATGTAGGCTAAAAGCCTGTGCTCCCTTGTCTTTTGTACCCAAATAAGCGGTTACTTCCGCCGAAAGAATGTCACAGATAATAGCTTTGCCGGAACACCTTTGCCTCTCCACCCTTTTATCTTACCATCAATTCTCCTCCTACGTTCACTGACCCACATCTACACACATCTTTCTTTACTTCCCCCCTTCTCTAGTGTCGACCCCCGACGACAATCGCGCTCATAAGTGGATCATGAAAACCCCAGTATATGGCATCTAAAATCTTTACGCTAATCCTATTCGTCGGCATTTTCTCTACGGTTCAAGCTCAAGATCCGTCTTTCTCCCAGTTTTACGCCAATCGAATCTATTTAAACCCAGCCCTGACAGGGCTTGAAGCAGGCTTAAGCTTTGCGGGTATCTATCGAATGCAATGGAAAAATGTGGACAATGGCTTCCGCTCCTACAGTGCTTCGGTTGAATCTCAGGAGCCTTACATTAACAGTGGCCTCGGTTTGACCCTGTACCAGGATGTAGAGGGCATTATGGAGTTGACGACTACGAGTGTCGGCTTTTCTTATGCTTATACCTTAAAAGGCGAAAACCACAATGTACACATCGGCTTTCAGGCCGAATGGGTACAAAAATCACTAGATTGGAGCAAGATCGTTTTTTCGGATCAGCTCGATCCTGTCTTTGGCGTCGTCAATCCCAGCACCGCCCTCAACGGTATGGAGCGGGTGACGTACACCGATTTTCATATGGGAGCAGCCTGGCGATTCAACAATGACTTGGAGTTGGGCAAACGCCTGATTCAGGATATTCAAACTAACATTGGTTTCAGTATTCACCACGTTCCTCACCTCTTTAGTAATACGGGAGGGAATGAGTCCTTGCAAAACCTAGAAACCAATACTCCGCCTCGACTAACGATTCACGCGGGGACGATTATTCCTACCTATGTATTTGGGGGCAGCAAGCAAAAAATCGCCATTTCTCCCAATCTCAAATACGACATTCAAGGAGATGATTTATTGAATACCAAAGAAAACCTACAGGTCTTTACCGCCGGAAGCTACGTGCTCTACGAGGGACTGTATGTAGGCGCTTTTTATCAGAATAAATTCCTCACTGCTGGCTTTCAGCATACCAACGCTTTAATCCTCGCCCTGGGGGCCTACATCGACTCCGGTCGTAAGGACAAGGGGCATTTTTTCATCGGCTTTAGCTATGATGCCAATACGACCGGCGTCGGCCTTCGGGGCGGCGGGGTCTACGAACTGGCCTTCCGCTGGACCATGGCTGATGCACCAGCCCTCTTCGGAGGACGACGTAAAAGTACTTCACGTAAAACGCTAGATTGTTACAAGTTCTTCTAATTCGAAACGGTAAGTAGTCAAACAGTAAAGTAAACAGTACCAGTAAAATATTGAAGCGACGTAAACCTGAATTATGAAGCAAATTTAATCCCATGATGTCCAACTTTTACTCCTCATCGCTCCTCCTGTTAACCATCTTTTTCGGCCTCACGGCTGAGTCATCTGCCCAGTGCGACTTTAGCATTTCTAATCAAGTCGTTTGCGGCAATACCGTAGTCAATTTCTCTGTCGACAGCCCCGGAGCGGGCGTCTACAGCTGGGATTTTCAGAGCGATAGCAATGTCGATGCCTATGGTACCAATGTCACCTTCGTCTTTCCAGGCAGTGCCGTGAATCAGACCTATACGGTGGTCCTCTATCGCAACAGCATTCCCTGCGAAGCGGATACGGTATATGTGCAAGCTGTTCCGGATTCTGAGATTGGGCTGCTGCCAGGTAGTGGAATTATGGATGGCAATAATATTCGGGTCTGTAGCGCCTTGCCGCAAACCACGTTGTCCATCTTCAATGCCTCGACAACCTACAGCAGCAATGCCAGTTACGAGATCGACTGGGGAGATGGTACCATCGAAAATTTCGACAATACCTCTTTTCCCAATACGGGCTTCATCACCCACGATTACAATCAATTCGGCTATTACAATATTCGTGTCACTACGACAGGAGTCAATGGCTGTGTAGCTCACGCCAACTATGTCTTTTACAATGGTAGTAACCCGTCTGTAGGTCTGGCCAACCCGGGTAATACGGTTGGACTCTGTGCCCCGGCCGCCATTACTTTTCCCATCACCAATACCGCCGACAATCCAGTCGGTACGGAATATTATGTGTATGTAAGTGGAGAGCTGGTCGATTCTTTTACCCAAAGTAATGTCCCGCCCGCTTTTACTTATCTTTTTGAAGAATCCTCTTGTGGGGCCTCCACCTCTACCGGAAACTATCAAAATGCCTTCGACGTCCAAGTCGTCGCCACCAATCCCTGCGGCTCTTCGCAGGCCACCATCGAACCTATAGAAATCAGCGAACCCCCGGAACCAGAATTCGAAGTTGACCGCCCGGTGATCGGCTGTACTGAAGATGTCTTCACCATCACCGATGTCTCCACCAATATCCTCGAAGTCACCAGCGGAAATCCTTCTAACTGCTCGACCAACCTCGCGCCTAGTTGGGTCATCACCCCCGGTGTGGCCGGCATCGACTGGAACCTCCTCTCCGGTAACCTCTTCAATGCCGAAGTCCTGGAACTGCAATTCCTGCTCCCCGGCGACTACACCATCGAGATGACCATCCACAGTGAGGCCTGCGGCGACTATACCTACTCGCAGACCATCGAAGTACTGGAAATTGCCGAGGCCGAAGCCACCATCAGCCTGGCCACCGCCTCCTTCCCGGCCATCTCCGATGAATGCGCCCCCACCGTCGGCACCTTTATCAACGAGTCTACCGGTGACAGCATCGACTACGTCTGGACCATCCTGCCCGCCAGCGGCTGGAGCTTCGTCGACAGTACTAATCTGACTTCGGAGCACCTCAATATCGCCTTCGAAGATGCGGGCACCTACACCGTCTTCCTAACCACTTCCAACCTCTGCTCCTCCGATACCTGGGATACCACCCTGGTCATCGCCGGAGACCCCATAGTTGATATTCTCCCCATCCCTACCGCCTGCGAAAGCACCACGCTCAACTTCAACAGCAGCAATGTGCTCTATGACCCCAACGGCGGTACCCTCAATAGTTTCTATTGGAGCTTCCCCGGAGGCATCCCCTCCTCCTCTACCGATCAGTTTCCGAGCAATATTCAATACAATACGCCGGGTACCTATACCATCACCTTGACGACCGGCAATCAATGCGGTGCAAGTACCATCACCGAAACCTTTACTATTCAGGCGCCCGGAACGCTGATCATGCCGAATGATACGGCAGTTTGTGCCTACTCGCCAGCCATTCAGTTGAGCACCAATTTTTCTGGCGGCAACTGGTCGGGCAATGGGATTACCAGCGATGGATGGTTTGTTCCGGATGGCAATAATTTAGGCAGCAATACCTTGGTGTATACGATTTTAGATGGTGCCTGCTCTTCGACCGACAGTATGATTGTAACGGTTATTCCAGCACCACCAGTCGACGCTGGGCCCGACCAAGAGGTTTGTGTCAACGACGCGCCTTTTGTCTTGACGGGCTACAGTCCGGCTAATGGGACCTGGTCGATCAGCAGCGGTGGCGTCCTCACCGGCGGAGATACCTTTGACCCCGTGGCCTCCGGCCCTGGCACCTATACGCTGACCTATACTTTTGCCGATAATAATGGCTGTAATAATTTCGATGAAAAAACCATTCTGGTCAATATCCTGCCTACCGTAGAGGCTGGCCCCGATCAGAGCATCTGCGAAAACCCCAACGATATTCCACTAACGGGCTTTAGTCCCACCGGAGGCATTTGGAGCGGAACGGGCGTCAGTCCTGATGGCTTGTTCAACGTACAAAATACCCCTGGCTTGGGGAGCTATACTCTTTACTACACATACACTGATCCAGCAACGGGCTGCGCCAATCTGGATAGTATCAATATTACCGTCGTACCCAATGACGTAGCCGATGCGGGTATCGACGAGCTGGTTTGTATCAATGATAACCCATTTTTATTAGCAGGTGGAACGCCGGCCGGAGGGGCTTGGAGTGGTACGGGCGTCGATGCGACTGGCATCTTCGATCCGTCAATGGCAGGTGTCGGCATCCATGTGCTGACCTATCGTTACGGCAGCGGCTACTGCGAGACGACAGATTCTAAGTTGGTCGAAGTGCAAGGATTACCGCAGCTGACTTTGCCCAGTGATCGAGCGCTCTGTGTCAGCGCGGCTCCATTGACCTTGAATGCCCTGCCGATCAACGGCACCTGGTCGGGCATCGGCGTCAGCGGCAATACTTTTGATCCGCAGGTAGCAGGAGTGGGTTCTTATGAGCTAGCTTATACTTACACCGATCCATTGACGAATTGTTCCAATAGCGATACGATGAATGTTGTGGTTAATCCGCTGCCCGTACTTTCGGCTAGAGATACGCTTTACTGTAATACGCCGGGCGCTGTGGCGCTGCCGACGCCTGATCCTGCCGGAGGCCTGTGGTCTGGGCCTGGGGTAATTGGTGATCAGTTTGATCCGCAGGTGGCGGGTGGTGTAGGCACCTATAGTTTGACCTATACTTTTGTGGATGGTAATGCTTGCGAGAATTCAACAACGATTGATGTTCAAGTGATTGATCCGTCGGCGATTGATGCGGGGGTTGATCAGCTGATTTGTATCGATGCCTCGTTGATTGACTTGAGCCAGCTGGCTTCACCCAGCGGAGGCACCTGGTCAGCCAACGGCAGCGGCGGCTTGACAGGCGAACTCTTCAACCCCAAAGATGCCGGACTAGGCGTACATATCCTGACCTATACCATCGGTAGTGGCAACTGCCAGGTGAGCGATAACATCGCCATCGACATCCGTCCACTGCCCACCGTAGAGGCCGGCCCACCGGTAGAAATCTGTGCCGATGAGCCCATCTTCGACCTCAGTGGCTATAGCCCCTCTGGCGGCCTCTGGACGGGACCGGGCATCACCGACCCTGCCTCCGGCACCTTCGACCCCGGCAGCCTCAACCCCGATGATTATCAACTGACCTATACCTTCACCGATGCCGTCGGCTGTACCTCTTACGATAGCCTTCCTGTCACTATCCACCCGCTTCCAGTAGTCTTTGCGGGCAACGATACGACCTTCTGCGACGCAGCAGTCAATGTATATCTGGAAAGTGCGACGCCAACGGGCGGCATCTGGTCGGGCCCGGGTATTGTAGGCCCTTCATCGGGCGCCTTTAATCCTCAGATCGCCGGTGGGGAAGGCACTTACACTTTGGTTTATGAATTTACCGACCCGGTTACGGGTTGCGAGAATACGGATACGCTTTTGGCGACGGTCATTGCGCCTGCGGATATTGAAGCGGGGCCGGACGATACGATTTGTATTGATCAGGGGCTGTTCCAGCTCACTGGGCAGTCGCAGATCGCCGGGACTTGGACCGGCCGCGGGATTGTCGATGAGACAGCGGGGACTTTTGATCCAATGATTGCCGGAGGCGGTACGCATATTTTGTACTTTACCTATGGGGTCGGTAGCTGTTTGGTAAGGGATTTTAAGCGTGTTAGAGTTATTGACCTGCGCTATGTGAATGCCGGGCCGAATGAAGAATTGTGTTACAATGAAGAACCCATTACCTTGACCGGCCAGGTCCCTGCTGATGGGATTTGGAGTGGCCCGGGGATCATCGATCCTTTCGGTGGTGTATTTGACCCAGAGCGGGCGCAGGCGGGTCAGCATGTTTTGACCTACACCTTTACCGATCCCGAATCGGGCTGTGTGAGTAGTTCAGAAAAGATCATCACAGTCTTCCCGATTGAGCAACCTGATTTTCTACTACCAGAAATCGCCTGCCGCAATGAGCTGATTAATTTCACCAACCTCTCCCCCGTCTCCTACCGGATGTTCTGGGATTTTGGGGACGGACGCAGCTCGACTGCCTTTGAGCCCCAGCATTCTTATGCCAATGCTGGTACTTATCAAGTTACCCTGACCGTCATCAACGATTACAACTGTACGGATACGGTGCGACGCAGCATTATTATTGCCGATAATCCAGTGGCCTATTTCGAGCCCGATACCAGCGAGGCTTGTGCAGGCATCGAACTCAGTTTGAGCAATCAAAGTGTTGGTTTCGACCTGACGTACGAATGGGAGTTAGGCAATGGCTTGAACAGCTCGGAACGCGACCCTGGCGTTATTTTCCTCGGCCAGGGATTGAATGATACCACCTATATCATCACCCTAACCGTTACGAATATCTGCGGCACTAGTTCCTTCCAAGAAGTAGTGACCGTTCATCCCCTGCCGGTGGCTCGATTCAGCGTAGTGCCCGAATCAGATTGCTCGCCCATAACCATGAATTTTGCCAATAATACCATTGGTGCGGCGACGGATTTCTTTTGGGATTTTGGAAATGGAAATACCTCTACCGAAGCCATTCCTCCCCCACAGGTCTACACCACAGATTCGCTGACCACTTATTACGATGTCACTCTGATTGCTTCCAATATCTGTGGCTCCGATACCTTGAATGAACAAATTGAAGTAGCGCCAGCCGATGTCCAAGCTTTCTTTGAAGTATCGAATGATCGAGGGTGTATGCCACTGACTGTAGAGTTCTATAATTTCGCGACGCCAGGGGCAACCATTGATTGGGATTTTGGAGATGGCAACAGCAGCCCGGAGACTTCGCCCGTCCATACCTTTACCGAAGCCGGCGAATATGAAGTCATCCAATACGCCAGCAGCACCTGTGGCTATGATTCCGTCATTGTTCTCATCGAAGTCCTTCCCGAACCGGAGGTATCCTTTGAGCACAATCGTAAAGTCTGTTGGGCACAAGAGGTTACTTTTGAAAATACCTCCGTTGACATCTCCGGCCATTTCTGGGACTTTGGCGACGGCGATACCTCTAATCTGCGCGACCCTGTACACGTCTACGACAGCGCAGGCACCTATACCGTCACGCTGCGCGGTGTTTCGAGGTTCAACCAGTGTGAAGCCTTCTTTACCAGTCAAGTCACGGTACTAGAACCTCCCTACGCCGACTTCGAACCATCGACCTACAGCGGCTGTGTACCCCTCTCGGTCGATTTCACCAATGCCTCCAACGGAGCGATGTTTTACACCTGGGAATTTGGCGATGGCAATACTGGCGTAGGCACCAACCCCACCCATGTCTACTCAGAAGTCGGCAACTACGATGTCCGCCTAATCGCCAGTGACGAATTTGGTTGTACCAACGATACCACCAAGCTCAATATAATTGTCAACCCTATCCCAACCGCCGGCTTCGAATACCAAGAGGATGCACTCTGCCAACTTCCTGCAGTCGTGGTCTTCACCAATACCTCCGAGGGCGCTGATGCCTTCACCTGGGAATTTGGCGATGGCAGCTCAGCGAACTACAACAATCCCAATCATACCTACACTGAAGGTGGCGACTATCGCGTTCGAATGTTTGCCATCAACCAGTACGGCTGTCGCGATACCAGTATTGCTGACCTAAGCATCTTCCCGAGTCCGGTAGCCGACTTTGAGTTGGACAACCAGCAAGGCTGCTCGCCAGTAGAGGTAAGCTTCACCAACAACTCTATCGACGCCAACCTCTTCCATTGGGACTTCGGCGACGGTACCACTTCAAGCGATCCTAACCCTACGCATGTCTTCGACAGCGCGGGTTGGCACGCCGTGAAGTTGGTCGCCAGTGTCGACGGTGTTTGCTATGACAGCATCGAGCTGGCCAACATCGTTCAGGTCTTCCCCCAGCCGCACGCCAACTTTGAACCCGTAGAGCTGATTATAGACAATTCTCCTACGGGTACCTTCGATATGCTCAATTACAGCACCAATGCTTCTGAGTACTTCTGGGATTTTGGTGATGGAGAAACTTCCGAAGTGGAAAATCCACGCCATCGCTATCTTCACAATGGCAACTACCAAGTCTATCTCGAAGCCAGCAATGAGCATGGTTGTGTGGATGATACGCTGGTCAATATTATTCCAGAGATCATCAAAGGTCTCTTTGTCCCGAATGCCCTTTCGCCAGAAAGCGGAATTGGCGATGTGCGGGTATGGCGGCCCAGTGGGATTGGATTGAAAGAATACAAGATGCAGATTTTCTCTCCCTACGGCCAATTGCTCTGGGAATCGCAAGAGCTAGATGCCGATGGCCGCCCGCTCGAAGCCTGGGATGGTACTTATCAAGGCAAGCTGCTGCCGCAGGATGTCTATGTCTGGAAGGGCTGGGGCATTTATGAGGATGGTAGTAACTGGATAGGAGTGAAAGGTAAGAATGGGCAGTATAAGACGATGGGGTCGGTGATTTTGTTGCGGTAGGAGTGTATGTGAACAGATAAGGAGAAAGGTAAGATACGGATCTGGTTGGGGCAAAAGTGGGTGGGACCCGCCCACTTTGCCGCCGCCGCCAATCGCCCCGCCTCCTGATTGAATCTAACCACTAAAAGTCAGACCTTGCGGGGGATCGCAAAAGCTCCTCTAGGAAGATGGCATCCTGTTTTCTTTCAGGCCTTCGAAAAAAAAGGAAGTATGTTATACCAGACCAATGGAATTGCCAAAGTGATCGGACGGTGTAAAATTCTTGTGTTATGAATTGGCAATATTCAAACTCAGACACAATATAACACAAAATGTTTTCAAAAGCAACCTGATCGAAGTCTCCCCGTTAGTAAAATCCTTTATTACATCCCAAAAGCTTCTACCCATAGCGACAACAAGACTTTTAAGTCTTACAAAAAAATAGCATTTTTGCAGCTACCAAAGCCCAAGATGCTATGCAGAAAATCAACCTCTTTTGCCTCCCCTTTGCCGGAGGAAGCAAATATGCCTACCGCGCTTTTGAAGAAAAAGCCCCTTTGAATGTGAACATGATACCTTTGGATATTCCGGGCCGGGGCCTGCGGATGGCGGAGCCTTCTCTGGATGATCTTCGGGAAATTGCCCGGGATGTTTTACAGCAGATTCGCAGTCGACTTTCGGAGCCTTACGCTATTTATGGGCACAGCATGGGGACGATGATTGGCTTTGAGCTGGTGCACCTGATCATCAAGGAGGGCTTGCCCGCGCCGCTGCATTTGTTCTTCACCGGAGGCGGAGGGCCTTCGGCCCGCGAAGATGATGACCCCAAGCACCTCATGGACCGGCCGACCTTCATCAAAGCCATCAAGGAGCTGGGCGGTATGCCCGAAGAAATCCTGGCCAATGATGAAATGCTGGAGTTCTTTGTCCCCATCCTACAAACGGACTTCAAAGCCGTCGAGACCTATGCCTACATCGAACGCCCGCCCCTCAATATTCCCATCGATGTGTTTATCGGTGAAGATGAAGATATTTCGCTGGAAGAGGCCCAAGCTTGGGAGAAAGAAAGCAGCCTGCCCATAGATTTACAGCAATTCCCCGGACATCACTTCTTCATCTTCGAATACGTCGACCAAATCCTGGAGCATATCGCCAACAAACTGAGCAAAAAGGTGATCATCTGACCATTTCTTCACCAAGGTACTTATGGGTATTTTTTACAATATTATGGGGCTCAGATTTCGGGAAATATGAAAAAAAGATTAACTTTAATTGAATTGTCCACTACTCAATTGATTACAAAAGCTGATTTTCAATTTTCTAGTGTTGATGTACTGGAAAATATGACTGGTGGCCGGAAAGCTCTCTTAGTTCCGGCCACCTTTTATTTTAGCAACTGTTGTCCTTGCCCGCTCTAGTACTTTCCGTTAAATACTCCAATCTGATTGAAAGCGACAAACTCATCGCAGGCAAAGTCGATGAGCGGAACGCAAAGGGCAGTCACGCGACCAACTGTACCTGCGTTTTTAGCGAGTAACAGCCCCTGACAGGCCGACGGCAACGGCCGAATCAACACCTGGACCTCCTGAGGGTAGTTGACGGGATTCTCCGTGGAGATCGCCCAGGCCGTCCCAGCTCCCAGCAACAAATTAGCGATCCCCAAGACGGAGGTACTGCCAGCCTGGATTTTCTTGATGACCATAGCGTAGGATGTTCCTATGTGTTGAACAAAACCACTATACGCCCAGGTGTTGTACCCAACGGTTAGGAGAATCATTCCGCTCTTGGCACACAGAAAAGCATCTTTTACAGACGGCTCCAAAGTGACCAGATTTTTGAAGGACTTGTATGGAATAGTAGTGTACCAACCCATCCAACCCATAGCCAGCGCCCCTCCCGCCAGACCAGTCATAATGATGTCCTTGCGACTGGCCTTCGGCGCCTTTAAGTCTTCATCATTGTTGATGGGAGTGCTCTCGTTAGCAGGCGTCCCCGGAACTTGTGCATCGGGCAAATTTCTGTTGATGTCCAGAGCGGTCTTCAGCAGGCCCAGCTCAATATAACTGCTCGTAAAGATCGCCAGCATGACCTTATCATAGTCGCTGTGTTTGCTCGCCGATCGCTTGTGGTCTTCCGCTTGCTCCGCCCAAGGATTACCGGAGAGGTGCTTGCTATCCGCCATCAGAATATTTTTCAAACGATCATCCCCAGACGCTGCTTCCAGTTCGCTCATAACATACATCGGCAGGGCCAGCATCATGCTGAACACATCCAGCCAGGTCACTTCTCCGATCCCCGCAATTTCGAAAAGCCAACTCAGGATAGGCACCTCCGTCTCTAGCCATTCCATGAAAGTATTCAGGACCTCCTCCCCCATTTGAAACAAAGTATCAATCAGGTTTTTGAGGGTTTCCAGCAGTCCCAGCACCAAAGCTTTCGCACTGTCCAGCAGCACCAGTATACCTACATCCAGGATGTTAGAAGAGCTTTGAAAATCCTTGGAAATGTCCTTTTGGAACTGATCGTATAGTTGGAGAAAACTTTCCATTTCCTTAGTCAAAAGTGTCACCAAAGGCGACTGATTATTGTGTTTGATGGTAATGGTCCCCGGGTCACTACTTTGGTAATGATTGCTGACATAATTCAATCGCACACTGTGCTCCGATCGCAGTTGATAGCTGGAGCTATTGCTGGCGGGCTGCGCCCCGGAGTAGCCAAAAGTCTTGTCGCGAAAATGCGCTTCTAGCTTATCAAAGTTATGCTCAATGAGGTCTTCCAATTGGTCAATATACTGATCGAACAGCTTGTTGGTAGCGGGCAGAATATGCTGCGTAGTCACCGTCGCCATGTCCTTAAAAATCGTCTCAATCTTGGCCTTGGTTTTCAGAATATTCTCCCAATCAAAGAGTAAGGTCAAAAATTCTACGACCTTTTCAATGACGTCCTTGATTTGATCTACCGCTTTGGCGATAACCTGAAAGATGGTCTCCACTAGCGCACCAACCTGCTCGACGGTGGCGGCTACGACGGTTTGGACCAGGCCTTCAGCAGTGTGTACCATGATGGTAATCTCGCTCTCAATTTCAACCACCAGCTTTTCGATTTTCTGAAATTCCTGCTTGGCCTCATCCCAGACTTCTTCCACCGCGCTTTCGGCCCAACTCCAGATGGCATCGCCGATGTCGCTCATAGTACTGCGCCTGGCTTTGCCACCTTGAGGGGAGGAAGAGGGGGTATTAGTAATGGACGGCTGGCCCTTGTTGAGATGGATGGTGAAATGGACGGGCTTTTGGTCTCCTCGCTTCACATTTCCGCTGCTCGTAGAAAAGCGATATTCCTCGGGGTTAGTGATGTAGGTATCCGAAGCCCCCACAGAACGGCGAGCGTGACTGGTCGAAGCATTGGCCATGATAGCAGCGCTGTTTTTAATGAGGCCGACCAGATTATCTGCATCTTGGCTAGAGAAGCTTTTGTCTTTGGCCTTGAGGATGCCACTTTGATAAAGTGTATCTTTACTGAAAGACTCCTTAACCATTTTTCCCTTTTTCTTGACGGTCAGCTGTGCGCCATCTGCTCCTGACAGCCTTCGGTGTGCATTGTGCCCCGGATTAATCAGCTGGTACCTTTTGTTGCCCTCTTCGTCTACGCCCATAAAATCGGTATGAACCATAAGATAAGCCGTGGCAATACCTTTAGCCGGAGATTCGATGACCACTTTCCCCTGCCCGTTGGTGCGAACATAAGCCGGGCTATAGCGATCAAAGCGGTGAAGATAACCATTGATGAAGACCGTCGTACGACTGGAGGCCCGAATTTCCATCTCGTAGTTGGCGTAGCCAATACCGTTGTCGTCCTTGGCCATAATTTCTGTATAATAAAGTGGCACCACCTTAGTCGGCTTGGTCTTCTTAGCCCTTTTGGGAATACAATCATTCGGCACCTTAATGGCTTCTTTGACCCATATTTTATCCACCTTAGAGCAATGTAATTCATACAGGAAAGCCTCATCGGTGGCTTCCTGTTGAACGACGCCATACACTTCGGCATCGCCGACCATAACCTCGGGACAGGAGATGGAGTTGAGGGTTGCTCCAAGGTAAACGAAGGCATCGGCAAAGAGCATTTCACCGGTGTCGGGGTCTTCGCTGACTTGCCGCAGCAGCCAAAGTCGGTTGTTAAGGTCTAGGGCAAAGATGCGGTGCAGCCCCTCGGCATTTTTACCGAAGGCTACTTGATAAATCTGCAAGCCCTTTCCGCTCAACAAACGAGTGGTGAAGGGACTGTCCTGAGGATGATCGGCCGCAGATTGAAAGCTGTAGGCCAAATTTCCGTGATCATCTGTCAATAAAACGCTCTTGCCCTTAATGGCCAAATCGGGATGTTTGTCCTCGTGGGTGGCCAGTAGGTTCACCGCAGTGGGATAGCTCATGACATCGGGAAGCAGAATGGGAAAAATTGCCTCCTCGGCAGGAACCTGCGCCTTCTTTTGCCCGGCAAGAACGGTGGTATAGGCCAAGTCGTATTTTGAGGAAGTTGCTAAAAGTTCTACCACTATTTTTGAATCGATTTCTGCCTCACCAATCATCACCATATTCTGATAATCATTATGGTGAGGGTTGAGGTGGTATTGGCTGTCC
Organism: Bacteroidota bacterium; assembly: GCA_038750655.1. Taxonomy (GTDB): domain Bacteria; phylum Bacteroidota; class Bacteroidia; order Chitinophagales; family Saprospiraceae; genus JBCDGZ01. The sequence goes on from JBCDGZ010000124.1 coordinate 18,167, forward strand.
ATCCCACTATCGGAATGCGGCTGCAAGGTATTTTTATAATCATAAAAGCTCAACCGATAATCCTTACTGCTTTTGGAGTTAACCGCCTTGGCACCGAAGACGAAGGATTGCTGATTTCGAGGATTGACATAGAAGCGTAGATAGCCATAGTTGTCCTTGGAACCTCCCGGCGCTTGATAATGGATCGCCGGGTCCAGTTGCCAGCTCCCCCCTTCTTTTTTTTGCAACACTCGGCTTCTAATCGCTTTAGGACTCACCGGTTTTGCGGATAGCCAGCTTGGATTATTGGTCAGGTAGCCTGTAGAGGCTCCCAAATCAGTGATGATGACCAAGAGTTGTCCCTGCTGGTAAACGGCCTCTACCCGATCTGTTTTCCACCCCTCGAATTCTTTTCCCAAAATTTTATCCAGCGGAATACCTTCCATCTTCCAGCCCGTTTTGTCGGCCAAAGATTTCGCCTCTGGGCTCCACCTTAGGTGCACCAGGCTCTTTTGCCCGCCAGCAATCGCAATCACTTCATTGGAAACCGGAGATAGTGGGTCGGCATTTGGATTTTTGACGATACAAAACATACCTCCGTGGTGGGCATCCAGACTGGGCGTTTCCACCTCCAGCTGTCCTTCCATCAACTCCGCCGTCATCAGTAATTTCGTAGGGGCGTTGCTGCCGAAGGTATATTCGAGAGCAAGCAAGTCGCCCAGGTCATAGCCATTACCGCTAATGCTGATATTTCGATTTGCGTCGCATTTGAAGAGATACAGTCGGTTATTAAAAGTACAGATACTCGGATCGATAGTTGGATCATCGCTGCCCATTTTGATGGCGCTGCTTTGACTCCACAGGGAGCTTGGATCATTGGTGTGCACCAATTCCAAGGTGGAGGGCAGCAGCTTATTGCGATAAACCATAAACAGGGTATCCTGCAAAACACAGAGCGATACCCCTCCCGCCGTTTTCACACTGGTGTTCCGAGCATCCTTTAGGGCCATACTTTTTTCCCAAACCACTCCATCCCCAGAACGCGCACTGTAGATGGTGGCATTATGGACGTAAAAGATGTACAGCATCTCCTTAAAGCTAATGATCACGGGAGCTGTATCGGAAATATCGGTTTCGTTCATCGGCCAATCCTGCGGCCAGGATTCTAGCGGCTGATCATTTTTACAAACTCGAATATGACCGCTACCATTATTGGCTCGATAGGCTAGAAATACTTGTTCGTTGAAGGTCGTAGCAGAAGGAGCCGTATCAGTCGAATTGGTGGTATTGATTTTTTTAGCTGCCGCCCATTTTCCATTTTCCAAAGTAGATACGTACAGACTATTGCTAGAATCGTCAGATTTAAAAAAGAGATAGAGCGAACCGTTGAGCACTGCCATACTTGGTGTCGCGGAAGTACAGTCTTGCCCATCCAAGCGAGTATTTTGGGGCCATTCTTTTACTGGATCAGAACTGACATTTTGCCAAATGTATCGCTTTTCCGCGCTGCCTTCATAGGCCGTATGGAGCTTCCCCTCAAATGCCTGAGCGGCAATGGCGCTTTGGCTGGACCCTCCTGGGCAATTGCTCCAAAGTTGATAATCGGCATCCAGTTCCACCCAATGCCCAAAGAAATTGAGGCTTTTGGCCCCCGCCGGCTGGCCGATATTCCCCCAGGGCATGGGCGCTAAATCAGCGGTATCATCCGTACTCCCCTCTTCCACCAGTTGCATATCCCACATTTGAAAATGATTGCCCTCGTTGCCGGGATTGAGGTAAACAGCGCCCTTGTTATTGCCGTCGATCACCTTACCAGAACTCTTCTGGATCATCTTCAGGTATCGCCCCTCCGCTGCCGCCAAACGCCATAATTGCGAATCGCTGTTGTCATCAGCCAGAGCGAGATAAACTGCACCGTTTTTGTAAGCCGCACTATCGATGACCAGGCCAGAGTTGGAATTACGTATTTTGAAATACCCCTTGCCCTTAGGTTCAAAGGCCCATTTCTCTTCCAATAAATTATCCCATTGTCTAGTGCTGACTTTGAAATCGATATTGCCATCTAGTACATAATGCTTATTATTAACGGTCTGGGCCAGCGCCACTTGGTAGTACTGGTCCTTCTGTAGCGTCAGGGTCCAGTTTACTGGAATCCCTTGGCTGTCTTTAGCCACTAGGGCCAGCTGATCTTGTTTTTTTCCGATCAGCGCCAGCAGTTGCTGAGTCGCCTTTTGCTGAATCGTTCCGGAACGCTTGCCGCCGAAGGGCTCCAGGGCTAGCCGCCATTTTTGAAAATCACCGCCGTTCCAGGGCATGAGATAGACCTGCCCAGAGGCATTTCCATCCAGAACATAGCCCGAAGCTTTCTGAATAATCTTGTAATAACCATCGTGAGTTGACTCGATCTTCCACTGCTGGAAATCCCCCCCATTCCAGGGCATAGGGTAGCTATTTCCAATGGTAGCGCCAAATAAAACGGGGGCTTGGGCTTGTTGATCGTTTTTGGTTTTGTGAACAATTCTGTAGAGAGCAGGATGTAGGGAATTTGACATGAATTTTGGGGTTTTGAAAGTTGGTGAATGTGTAATTGTAGAGTACTAAAATAATCAATTCGTAACGATTTCTGATCGCTAAAAAAGTTAAGATCAATAGACTAATCACAAGCTTACACTAGCCTGCGAAGAAAAAATATAATACAGAAGCACTGGACATAATGGTAGAATTTCATTAATTTGCGGGCTGTTTTTATCATAAAATGAGCATATAAACTAAAACAATTCCATGAAGAATGTATACGTAGTAATCACCTTACTATTCCTTGCTTCTATTCCCTTACTAACGACTGCACAAGCTCCAGGTTATCTGGGTAGAAGAGCCTTCATAGGCTTTACCTTCTCCAGCTCTCCGGCCATTAGTGGACCTACCCAGAACAACAATGGAGAGAATTTCTTCGGAAATAGTAATGACAGAAGTTGGGGGATAAACTATGAATTAGAGGCTAACCTTTCGTATGTTATAAGCCGATCAATGAGCCTTGGACTCAACTTGGGCCAATACTATACGGGAATGACGACAACGGCGGAGACTCCTTCACTAGCTCGAGAGCTACTGCCTTTTCAAAATGATTACTTTGATTCCCATGATTTATTTTATAGGCTCAATGTAAAATCACTCAGTATTGTAGTTAATAAATATAAGCTAGCAAAAGGTGCCCTCGCTCCCTTTGGCAACCATGTTTTTTTTGGACTGAAGCGCCATTTCATAAGTGGTGAAATCATTGATAAGAGAACGACTTATGAATCCTCTTTTGAAGAAATCGGCAACGTTGTCGGACATCGAAACTTAGAAATCGATGACCAATTGGCCTACTTTTCTTTCCTCTTTGGATGGGCAAGAAATCAGATCTTTTGGGATAAATTCATTCTAAAGACAGGAATTCGCTTTGCCATACCGCTTGGTGTTGCCCCCATCAATGCCATCTTTGATAATAATGCTTATGAACCGTTTGAACGTCAAGAACTTTATGAAGACAATGTTTACAACCGTCTGGTTAGACATGAGTTTGTGCGCGTTGATGTAGGCGTCGGTTTCTTAATTTTCTAAACCAATAAGCAATGAAAAATAATAACTATTTAGCCATTCTTTTTTGTATCCTCCTATTGTCTGCTGGATGTTTTGATTATGAGACGCAATTCGAAGGGCCATACGAAGATATGGAGGACACGACGAGCCCCCCAATAGAGCTGCCCAAAGTTGTTGTATTTGTCGCTGGTGGAAAAGTATATCTAGCGGATGAAAATATCAACCAGATCGATACCATCTACTCTTCTAATGACGTAAGAATTGCTTCCATTAATAACGAACATTCCAAGGTAGCCTACAAAAGACTAGGCGAAAACATTCAAATCTACGACATTGAAGAAGGCAGGATTGTAGGTGAAATAGCCAACTCTGAAAACGCCACCTGGTTTGATTTTCACGCCAATAATCAAACGGTTTATTATACCAATGGTTGGGAGCTCACCACCTACGGGCCGGAGGTACTACTGACCAACCCTACTGATATTAGACAATTATCGCCCTTGAGTGGTAACGGTGTTTTCTTCAAAGGAGCCGTTGTTTTAGAAAATGGAAATATCATCTATTCACTATCAGCACTTGGTTTTGGTGATCGCCTCTATCTTTCTACTGGAACTAGTAATATTGCTTCTTTTACTGGTACTGAATTTAGACATTTCTTAAGAATCAATGCCGCTGAAAATGAACTGTGGGCAGCTAGTGAATTTGACAACAAGCTCCATATACATCGTACGACTGATTTATCCGAAATCAGAACAGATCGCGACCATTTCTTAGGAGCGCCTACATCTAATGGAGCTGGGTATAAAGTGAGAATTATCGATGAAGAGATCATCCAAATTCCCTTTTTGAACCTCAGTGTCTCTAGCCCAGGGGATGAACGCGTAACTTCGATAGATTATTAACCGCTCCGTCTTCATTCCTCTCTACTTTTAACTGTAAAAAAAATATAATGCGAACGATATATATAGCTTTAATCCTGGTCTGTTTTTTTTCGTCGAATCTGTGGGCCCAATCTCCAGATTTACTGAAGGCCGAGGGCCAGATACCCAAAGAGTTCATCTCCAGAAGTACCAACAAATACAAAAGGGAA
>JBCDGZ010000125.1:0-22738 GCA_038750655.1 Bacteroidota bacterium
AGCGCTGATGGTACTGCCACTAGGTGGGAGAGTAAGTCGCTGCCAGCTCAAACTAAGCAAAAGGCTCAACAGTAATCTGTTGGGCCTTCTTGCGTTTTAGGTGCCTTTGAAAACTACTTTTCGCTGCAAGCGATAATTCTTAAATCGCGCTTAAATTGTTAATCTTCTATTTTACAGCTTGATCAGCCGATTAGTCCCCCGCAGGAGGCCTCCCTGGCGCAGTTCCAAAAAATAACACCCCCTTGCCAAATCAGCTGGTAAAGATAGCCAGCTTTGTTGTGCATTCAATTCCCATTTATTTATTGCTACACCATCTATGCTCCTTAGCGTTAGAGAGGTTGCTTTCGAAGGAGGCTGAGCAAGTTGTATGTGTATTTGGTCCTTCGCTGGATTAGGAGCTAGCTTGAAGCTGAATTCGGAGCGCTCCCGAACCGCTACAGTTTGGATGCCTTTGGCTTGGATAAATACAGGTGTTGCCGTTAGAAAGACCGGGAGATTGGGATCAAAGAGTAAGGAATCTTGCGTATAAGCAGCATCCCAATATTTTATATTCAAGTGCTCATAGCGATGAAGTGCTTCTTGCAAATCAGGCGGAAAAAGAAATTGGCCACTGGCCGTCTCTGTATTGTCTAGCGTATTCCTAACCCAAAGTACATAGACTCTGTCTTCTCCAGTAGCTGACTTAAAAGCTAACCCTTGAAGCGGAAGAGGCAGCTGAAGCTCCGTCGTTTTTTCCTCATCATATACCATCCCTCCTAATATTTCATACATCGTTCTGCAAGCAATACCCGATTCGGTGATCTGCTGTGTCCCCGGGGTCGTCCCCTCCAGGTTTTTGTACATCCCCATCAGGTCGAACAGCTGCCACTCCTCCGTCACCGTGGCCTCCTCCCTACGCTCTCCGAGCGCAAAAAAATCAACCTGCCGAATCTCCTCCGCCTGGCTCCGCAGCACCATCTTCATCACAAAATTGCGCTGTGCCTCATCCCCCCCATAACTGAAATTGATGCCCTTGCGCGGTAAGTTAGTCTCCGTAATGATCCACTCTTTGGCCGGATAGGTTGTCCCATCGTAGCCAAATGCTGACAGGACTGCTTCAAAGTCTTTCTTGAGTGCAATCATCCCTTCCGCTGCGGCCTCAGAGTGCCGGGTGTACGTCCAATCCTGAATCTGATTGTTCCAATACCGCAGGCTGCCGTTGATATGTGGATAACCGTGATAGCTGACGACATCAAAGTAGGCTCCTCCGGTGAGAGGGAAATCCGCGCTGGGCTGGCCCCCGTCGGGGTTATCGGTGTTGCGCAGTACCATGTGCAGGAAGCTGGGGAAACCGATGCCTCCAATAGCTACATAGGCTTCCGGATCGAGGGTCTTAATAACTTCATAGCTGATCCGCAGCATCCGGATGTAATGATAAACCGGCGCTCTGAGGTTGGGCAGTTCGCAGGGAAGAGCATCGACATCCCACCAGCTGCCCGCCGTACCCGAAGGGAGAAACGCATTACTGCTGGAGGTAAAGTCGGGCTCATTTAGGACTTCCCAGAATTTGGTGAAAGGTTGGTAGATTTTTACCATCTCATAAACGTATCGCGCAAAATAATTATCATCGTTATAAGGCGTTCCATTCGCTCCATTGTCCCAGATCGGTGTATACATATTCGCAAATAACTCTGAAGGTTGGCCAGGGCAGTAGGAGGTATTGTCGCGATGGGCCATTGACGGAAAGCCAATGAATACCGTATGATCTCGCATTCCCAAAGATTGGTAGTACTGAAAGGTGCTTTGGCGAATATCATAGCCCCATTGTTCCAGAAAAAACTCGAATAGCGGCAATCGGAAGGCATCGATTCCCGCACCTGTGGCGGCGATGTCTGCCTTTTCCTCATCCGTCCAAAACTGGCTGCCGCCGGCATAAGCGTAGGAGCCAGGATTAACCCCGACTGCAAAAAGGCCCTCAAAGGGGGGCACTTCATCGTTTGCAGTTTGAGCAGAAAGAGGAGTGGTGAGGAAAAATGTGAATAGTAGGAACAATAAAATGTTCAGCCTGTTTACAGTGCAATAAGAATACATGTCAGTAGAGAATTTAGTTGTGATTTTATGAAATACAAGTGCCTAGCAGCCCAGCTTGAGCCAGGGTTGCCAGGAACAAAAAATCACGTTGAGTAGAAAGGAATTTCCGATTGATCAGAGAAATAAACCCAATCGGATTAAACTTAGATTTAGCTAATATAAAAAATATTTTTTCTCCGAACGATGATTTAGCCGTATTTTGCAGCAGCCAAAAAAATTATGAATACAGGAAAGTTAAAATTGGAGTTGATCTGGTGGATATTCACAGGATTATTGGCTTTTGCCATCCTGTTCCCAATTATCAATAGCATCAGTAGTTATCCCTTTCTAACCATCAATGTGGTATTTATCATCGTTTTTATTACGTCTACCCGCTACATCTTTCTCCTAAAGCATACCTTTGTCGCCCAACAACAGATTATTAAGGCGATTATCATTGTCATCAGCATCCCGTTGATCTTCTACCTAGTAAACAACATCAACTATTTCCAAACCTTCTTAGATGAAGAGGGTATAGACGCCGTTATCGAAGGACTGAACTACGAGAAGGGGCAGCAAATGGCAGGATATATTCGCAATGAGATGCTATTGTTTGGGGTAGGAAGCCTCATCGCATCAGTTATGCTTCCCTTCCGAATGTTGATTTCCATCTGGCGCACCCGTAACCGAGGAACGGTCTGATCGACGGCTGTCAACATACTGATGGTTTATATTAATACCTTTAAATCAATTTAAAGACTAAGCTATCATGAAAAGGATTATGCTGCTGGTATGGGCTCTCTGGGCCATCATTCCAACGGGAAATGCACAGGTGTATGTGGAAAAACAAACCCGCCATCGATTTGCCCAGCTGAATTTGGGGCTAGGACATCAATTCAGCATTGGAGGCCAGACTCGTTATCTGAATACCGACGGTGGGCTGACCCCCTTGGATTTTAATAGTTTTCACAGCCCAAGGCTACTCATCGGAGGGACTCACTTCTGGGGACACGCCGATTTTTACATAGCTATTCCTCTCGTGAATCCCGATTTTACGAGCGCCAACCAAGAAGTTACGGCCTTAACTGGAGTAGAGACCGTTTTCAAATACTATCCCTGGCGAATCCAGCATCAACGAATTGCTCCCTATCTTGGCCTATCCCTCGCCCCATTTTATTACGAACAAAAAAATGGAAACCTTGATTTCGGCAATGGCCCGGAACTCAACCGTACCACCCTACCTCTGTTGGCCGGCCTGACCTATAATTACAATAACCATCTGGTTGAACTGGGTTTAATGTGGAATTATAATAATGACCATACCTACTACATCGCCCGAGAAGTACCGGTAGAAGTGGAGCTTCCCCCTATTTATTTCAACATCTCTTATCGCTATATGATCGAGACGACTCTTAGTGCGGAAAGGGGCTGGGAGTCAGGAAGGACAAAGGAAGTCACCCAAAAAATGGAAGCGGCCAAAAGGCTCAATGCCTTCTACTTCGGTGGTGGACTCTCCTCTGCTTTTTGGATTAAAGAAAGTAATTATAATACCAACACCCGACCTTATCTGGAACGCCTATCCACTTCCATTATGCCCGACTTTACCATCGGTTATTACTTGCATAAACCCGATATGAACATCGCCCTGTCCTACCGAGGCTACGGTTCTTCCACCAACGGCTATGGAGCTGTCCAGCAGTTTAAGCGCAGGTCGTTGGTGCTAGAAGCTACCAAGGTGCTCTTCGACTACCACGGCTTTGTTCCTTTTCTGGGGCCAGCCATCAGTTACGAACGATTAAGTTTCGAAGAATCCTTCGAAGGGCAAAGAACCTTGGATATTGTTGACAATAAATGGGCTTATGGCCTTACCTTTGGCTGGGACATCCGACCGAATAGATTGCAGTCCTGGATTTTGAGAACCAACTTACGATGGTTCCCCGATCTTCAGCTGGCCGTGGCGGACGGTCAAACGGTATCATTTAATACTATTGAATTCAATTTTATTCAAATGATTATCTACCCCGGTCGAATGTTTCCTCGAAAGAAAAAATAAGTCATCTGACCTGAAAGTCAGAACCGCTATTTATCAATGTATAATAATGGAATTATGTCAAAAGTAGCTGAGTTCAACACCTACCGCAAGAAAATGAATGAGAAGATTCTGGCGCAGGACAACAAAGTACTCAAACGTTTTTTTAACTTAGATACTAACGCTTATCAGGACGGTGCTCTGCCCACTAAAACCAAAGAATTGCTGGGGCTGGTGGCTTCGATGGTGCTGCGCTGCGATGACTGCATCGCCTACCATCTGGGCACTTGTTACGAGCTGGGCGTAACCAAAGAGGAAGTCTTTGAAGTGTTTGCGATTGCCAACCTAGTTGGAGGGTCTATTTGTATTCCACATACCCGGCGAGCAGTCGAATACTGGGAAGCTCTAGAAGGAATGGATCATTAGAAGAAAAACTTGACCTAAATATAAGATTGTGAGTACCTATCTCGATGAATTAAATGAAGTACAGCGCAAAGCGGTGGTCAATACTGACGGCCCAGTGCTGGTTGTTGCAGGGCCCGGTTCGGGCAAAACCCGGGTACTGACGTACCGCATCGCCCATCTGATCGAAAAAGGGGTCGCTCCCTGGCAGATCTTGGCCCTAACCTTCACCAACAAGGCTGCCCGTGAGATGAAGGAGCGGATTGCCAAAGTAGTCGGCGATAAAGCCAATCAGGTTTGGGCGGGTACCTTTCACTCTATCTTTGCCCGTATACTGCGGGTGGAGGCGCAGAAAATTGGCTATCCCTCCAATTTTACGATCTATGATACGGAGGACAGTAAGAGCGTGCTGAAGGCCATTATCAAGGAGATGAACCTCATTAAGGAGGACTATAATATCAATGCGATTCGCTCGCGGATTTCGTCGGCCAAGAGCAATGTCATTCCTCCGGCGGCTTACCGGGAAGATGTGGAATTGATGCGGCAGGACCGGATGTCCAAGCGTCCAAAGCTGCACCAAGTTTACGAAAAATACGTCGCTCGTTGCAAGCGGGCCGGCGCTATGGACTTTGATGACCTGCTCTACCAACTGCTGGCGCTGTTGAGTAAGAACCCGGAGGGGGTGTTGGAAAAATACCAGAAGAAGTTTCGCTATTTGCTGGTGGATGAGTTTCAGGATACCAACTATCTGCAATACCTGATTGTGAAGAAGTTGGTCAATTTTGAAAATAGCCCGCGAAATGTTTGTGTGGTGGGCGATGATGCGCAGAGTATCTATGCTTTTCGTGGAGCGACCATCGAGAATATTCTGGATTTTGAGAAAGAATACAAGCGTTACGGGATTCAGGTATTTAAGCTGGAGCAGAATTACCGCTCTACTGACCACATCGTGCAGGCAGCCAATGAGTTGATTACGTACAACAACAAGCAGATTCCAAAGAAGATTTGGTCGGATAAGGGGGATGGGCATAAGATTCGAGTGATCAAGACGACTTCGGATGCGGAGGAAGGCCGCCGGATTGCGGATACGATTGTAGAGCAAAAAAATCGCTTTCACCTCAGCAATAGCGAGATTGCGGTGCTGTACCGCACCAACGCACAGTCCAGGGTTTTTGAAGAATATCTGCGGCGGCAAAACCTGGCTTATAAGGTCTTTGGGGGCCAGTCCTTCTATCAACGCAAGGAAGTCAAGGACCTACTGGCCTACCTTCGACTGACCATCAATCAGCAGGACGAAGAGGCCCTACGCCGAGTGATCAACTACCCCCGCCGGGGCATCGGTGCCTCGACGATAGCCAAGCTCAGTGAGCAGGCTGATGCTCTCGGGCTGACGATGTGGGACACCCTCGATCAGGTCGAAGCCAGCAGCCGGGCCCGCAAGTCGATGAACGAGTTCAAAACCATGGTCACTCTCTTCGCTAAGCGAGCGGCTACCGCCGACGCCTACGAGCTAGCAGATTACATCTTCAAGCAAAGTAAATTATTAGATTTACTGAAAAAAGACACCTCCATCGAAGGCCTGGGCCGCCTCGAAAATGTCAATGCCCTTCTTGATGGCATTAAAGACTTCGTAGAAAACGATGAACTTCTCGACGAGGCAACACTGCCCGATAAAACGCTCGCCGCTTACCTGCAAAATATCGCCCTACTCACTGACTTCGACCAAAATGTCGATAGCAATGATTATGTTACCCTCATGTCGGTGCACTCCGCAAAAGGACTAGAGTTCAAATCGGTATTTGTTGTTGGTCTGGAAGAGGATTTATTCCCTTCCAAGATGTCTCTGGACACCCGCGAGGGCCTCGATGAGGAGCGTCGCCTCTTTTACGTCGCCATTACTCGCGCCGAGCAATTCTTGACCCTCTCCTTTGCCAACAGTCGCTACCGATTTGGTCAAATGCGCTACGGTAAGCCCAGCCGGTTTTTGGAAGAAATCAACCATGTGCACCTCGAAAGCGCGCATCCGCTGCAACGCCAGCGTGTCGAGCGGACGGGCGCACGGGTGGTAGGCAACTTTAAGCGGCAGCAAGCCCAGGTGAAGCCCAATTTTGCCGTCGATCCCGCTAACTTTAAGCCCAGCCCCAGCAGTGCTATACAAACCGGTATGAAGGTGGTCCACCTGAAATTTGGTGAAGGCAAGGTGCTGAACATTGATGGAGACAAAGACAACCGGGTGGCGACGATTTTCTTCAAGGGGGTCGCCAATCCACAGCGACGCATTATGCTCAAGTTCGCCAAGTTGCAGATTATGGACTAGCCATCGAGCCTATGGATGTCGGATTACTCAGCAGGCAGATCAAGGCCGAAGCCTACCGGATGGGCTTCGACTTCGTAGGTATTGCCAAGGCGGAGATGATGGACGAAGAGGCTCGACGATTGGAACAATGGCTCAATCGGGGTATGCACGGCAAGATGAAGTATATGGAGAATTACTTCGATAAGCGCGTTGACCCGACTAAGCTGGTGGAGGGCGCGCGCTCGGTCATCAGTCTACTTTACAATTATCATAATCCCGATCAGCCCGCCGATTCTACGGCCCCCAAGATTTCCCAGTATGCCTATGGGCAAGATTACCACCATATACTGAAAAGAAAACTAAAGGATTTACTGGCCTTTATTGCCAGCGAGGTGGGGGAGATCAATGGCCGCTGTTTTGTGGACTCCGCGCCAGTGTTGGAGCGCGACTGGGCCAGGCGAAGTGGCACCGGTTGGGTAGGCAAGAATACTTTGTTAATCAACCCTCGGCAGGGTTCCTATTTCTTCCTCGCTGAGCTGATCATCGATGTCGAGCTGGCCTACGACGGTCCGATGAAGGATTACTGTGGCCGCTGCCGCCGCTGCATCGATGCTTGCCCCACCGATGCCATAGCCGATGAGGGCTATATCCTAGACGGCAGTAAGTGCATCTCCTATTTTACCATAGAACTCAAAGAAGCCATTCCCGAGACTTATAAAGGGCAGTTCGAAAATTGGGCCTTCGGCTGCGACATTTGCCAGGAAGTTTGCCCCTGGAATCGATTTTCCAAACCCCATCAGGAATCCCTCTTTGATCCCCATCCTGAATTGCTGAACATGAAGAAAAAGGATTGGGAAGAAATCACTGAAGAAGTCTTTCGTACGCTCTTCCGCAAATCAGCGGTAAAGCGAACCAAATATGCAGGATTGAAACGGAATATTGACTTTTTGAAATAAGGGACAGCTTAGATATTCACAAACACCGGTAAAACATTGACCTCCCCCCAAAAATAAGCGATGGAACGGATAGATTTGTGGAATTCTTCCATATCGATGGGCTTGCGAACGTAGGCATTAGCACCATACTCGTAGCAGGTCTTAACATCAGATTCGTGAGCAGAAGAGGAAAGGACGACGACTGGCAGGTTGCGCAATTCCTCATCCTCATACATCACCTTGAGCACTTCTAGGCCGCCCATACGGGGCATATTCAGATCGAGGAGGATCAGTGCGATTTCTTCGTGAGAGCTGCTCTTCAAATAATCCAGCAACTTTTGACCATCTACCACATGAACCACTTCTAAGTTAACGTCTAGTTCGTCGAAGGCGATGCGGGTCAATTGAGCATCGGCGAGGTTATCCTCCGCCAGAATTATTTTTCTTGGACTTCCCATTTCTTATTCAGATTATCAGAGCACTGCTCCAGGATGTTAATTTGTAGCCTTTATTTATACTCCTTTTTATATACAAAGGTTATGCTATAACGTTGAATTCTGAGCAAATCGCACCAGAAAATACGCTAAAAAGAGGAAAAAGGGGAAAATGCTGCTTAAATATTGGTATCCTTGACAATATAGAGCGGTCTGTTGCGGATATTGCTGTTCATCCGACTCAGGTATTCTCCAATAATTCCGATGGCGATCATTTGAATGCCACCGATGAAAAGGATGCTGAGAATGGTGGAGGTCCAACCCGGTTCGTACTCTTGTAAAATAAAGCGGGAGTAAAGAGCATAAACCATCACTAGAAAGGCAAAGCCCGAGACGATGAAGCCGAAGTAGGTGACGATTTTGAGAGGCAGGTCAGAAAATCCGGTAATGCCGTCCAGTGCAAAGCGCAGCATTTTGCTGTAGGTGTAGCCCGTGTCTCCGCTGTGGCGTTCCTGTCGATCGTACTCAACATAAGTCTGCCGGAAGCCGATCCAGGAGATTTGGCCGCGCAAGTACTTATTTTTCTCCGGCATCTGCTTGAGAATATTGACAATCTTGCGGTCAACGATTCGGAAATCTCCGGTGTCAATAGGGATGTGGATAGAGGTGATTTTAGAAAGAATCCGGTAGAACATTCTGGCGGTAAATCGCTTGAGGAAGCTCTCCCCATCGCGCCGCTTGCGCTTGGCGTAGACCACCTCGTAGCCAGAGCGCAGCTTTTGGTACATTTCGATGATCAACTCCGGAGGGTCCTGTAAGTCGGCATCGATGATCACTACCGCATCGCCGGTCGAGCGGTCCAGCCCGGCGGTGACGGCGACTTGATGACCAAAGTTGCGGCTAAAGTCAATAAATTTGACTTCACTGTGCTTTTGCGCTAGCTCTTTGACCAATTCGATCGATTTATCTCTACTGCCATCATTGACAAAAATCAATTCGTAGTTGACCTTCAACTGTTCCATTACGGCCGAAGTCCGTTGATGCAGCAGGCCGATATTATCTTCTTCGTTGTAGACGGGAATGATGACCGAAATATCCATTGGCGTAAATGATTTTGTAATCGCACGCAAAGATACGTAATGCGCCAGAATTACCTAATTTTAAGAGTGCTGTGCAATCTGGGAGGCAGAGTTATTATTGTAATACTTATATTTGCTGGTAAACGCGATCCATGTCAGCAAAACTCCTTATCCCTGTTTTTCTACTTTTCTTGCTCAGTGCCTGCGGCTCCGGCGAGCCTTCGGAGCAAAAGCCTGCCGCTTCTACTGCGCCTCAAATTGGCCCTGCCGCTACCGAAAAAGCCAGCACCCAAAATATCCTCTTCTTTGGTAATAGTCTGACCGCTGCCTACGGCTTGGAACCCTCCGAAGGCTTTGTCGGCCTCATCCAGGAGCGCCTCGATACCTTAAAGCTGCCCTTCAAGGCCATCAATGCCGGGCTGAGCGGCGAAACCACCGCCGGCGGCCTTACCCGCATCGACTGGATACTGGAGCGGCAGACCATCGATATTTTCGTGCTAGAGCTAGGAGGCAATGATGGCCTGCGCGGGATCGACCCGGCCGCCTCGGCCGAAAACCTGCAAGGAATCATCGATAAGGTGAAGGCCAAGTATCCTGAGGTGAAGATCATCATCGCTGGGATGGAGGCTCCTCCGAACATGGGACAGCAGTTTACGGAGAACTTCCGAGGGATTTTTCCTCGCCTGGCCGAGGCCAACGCCAGCCTGCTGATTCCCTTTTTGCTCGAAGGCGTGGGCGGCATCCCCGAGCTGAACCAGGCCGATGGCATCCATCCGACCAAAGAGGGGCATCGCATTCTGGCCGAAAACATCTGGAAGGTGCTTCGTGGGCTGGTCAAAAAATAGCGCTCTATGAATAATCTCAGCCGTTATATTGCACTGGCATTCAGCTTACTACTGATCGGCTTCATCTTTTGGTATTTTAGCGACATCGTCGCCTACGTACTAATCGCCTGGGTGCTTTCTTTGATTGGTCAGCCTTTTATGCGTTTTTTTCAGGCTCGCATTCGAATCGGACAATTCAAAGCAGGCCCCTCCTTCAGTGCCTTTTTAACCCTCATCAGCTATATCCTCATCTTTACCCTACTAGTCTGGATGTTCATTCCGCTGGTAGTAGAGCAGGCCAGCAACCTCGTCGGCGTTGATTATAATGCCATCACGCAGGCGCTTGATGAGCCGCTATCGCGCTTCAATGCCTGGTTAGGAGAGTTTGGGATCAGCATTGAGCAGGTATCGACGGAGGAGCAGGTGCGCGATGCCCTTTCCGGCTGGTTTGAGCCGACCAAGATTGGCAATTTCTTCGGGTCCCTTTTGGGGGTAGCGGGTAATTTGCTCTTCTCGATTTTTTCTATTCTTTTCATCACCTTCTTTTTCCTCAAAGAGCAAGGGCTTTTTGTCAATTTTCTCGTGGCCGTCAGCCCAAACAAATACGCTGTGGAAGTGCGGCACGGCGTCGAGAACATCACCCGGCTGCTGACGCGCTATTTTGGAGGTGTTTTATTGCAGATGACCATCATCACCATCTTTGTGTCTATTGGATTAAGTATTTTTGGCGTTCGCAATGCCCTTCTGATTGGCTTTTTTGCTGCCGTCATCAACGTTATTCCCTATCTAGGCCCCATCATCGGCGCCGCCTTCGGCATCTTCATCACCATCTCCTCCAACCTCGACCTGGAATTCTACTCCCAGATGATGCCGCTGCTCCTAAAAGTATTAGCGGTCTTTGCCGCGATGCAGATGCTGGACAATTTCGTCCTACAACCCTTTATCTTCTCTAGCAGTGTCCTGGCGCATCCGCTAGAGATATTCATCATCATTCTGATAGGTGCCAAGTTAGACGGAATTGTAGGGATGATTCTGGCCATTCCCGCTTATACCGTCTTGCGGGTCGTTGCGCGGGTCTTTCTCAGCGAGTTTAAGATCGTTCAGAAATTGACGGGGAGTATTGAAGGGAGCTAAGATGAGCAAAGCCCTGATCACTTTGGGTGGTCAGGGCTTTGTTCGTCTTTACAAAAATGTTAACTAGCTATCCTGCTTGGCAAAAACCTTCTTCAACAGATCAGAAGTACGGGCAGAGAGATTGGTACGGATATTCAACTCTTCTTTGGCCACCATACTGAACAGGCCTTTCAGGGCTTCGTTGGTGACGTAGTCATCCAGCTCAGGGTTCAGCTTGTCTATGAACGGGATCTTGTTGTAGGTGGAAACCGCCTTGTTCCAGTAGCTGGTTGCATTGACCTTGTCTAGCGACTTGGTGATTTCGGGGCGGAAGGCATCGTAGAGTTGGCTGTAGGTGGCTTTGTTCAGGTAGTTGGTAGCGGCATCCTTGTCACCCATCAAAATGCCCATTGCATCCTGAAAGGTCATCTGCTTGATGGCGCTGACAAAAATGGGCTTGGCTTTTTGGGCGGCGTCTTCGGCTCCTCGGTTGATCAGTTTGAGCAGTTCGTTTTCCACCTGATTAAAGCCGGGGATATTTTGCAGCTTATCGGTTACTTTGCGTACCTCCTCCGGCAGCAGGATTTTGTAGGCGCTTTTGAAATAGCCGTCCGTTAGCGAGAGGCGGTCAGAGCCTTTACCGATGCCAAGGGTGAGGGCTTCTTTGAGGCCTCCGGCCACTTCGCCGGAAGTCAGCGCGTCGCTACCCAGCATGGTGCCGGCGACGTTTTGTAATTCCGAGCAGGCGGTTAGTTGGAGGGCCAGGCAGAGAAAAATTATTCTTTTCAACATTAGTTTACGAATTTGATGATGTAAAATGTAGCAGGACGGGCTGGTCCTGTAGACTTATGACGTTCGATTGATGATCTTGTAACGCCAAAGCGTTCGACGAGGATGTTATAGAAATAATAAATCTTTGTTGACAAGATTTTATCCTGCATAAAAGTCCAGGCAATTCTGGCAAAGACATCCCTGGTACTGCTGCTGAAGATTGGCCAGCGTCTTGGGATGAATCCGTTTTTCCTGACACCAACAGCTGCCATCGTTATAGCAGATAAAAGGGCTCCCGCAGCGAGGGCATTGAGAGACAAAATTTTCGCTCTCTTCTATGTAGGCACTATCCACCCGCACTCCAGGCATCGGATTGAGCTTTCGGATGCGTATTTTAATTTCCTGGATGGTCGCAAACTGATGCTTCATCCTTTCGATAATGCGTTGGATCAGGTGTTCGATCAGCTTGGCCTGCTTGCGCATTTCAGTCTGACAGATCAGGAAAATGGTCTCATAATTGATGGTTCCGGCCAAGTCATCTGTCGCGGCAGCTTCATCGTAGGCAGTTTCAATGTAAACGTCGACGATAAATTCGGTGCCAGTGCGTTGCTCTTCTTCGTAGACCCCATGATTGGTAAAAAAGCGCATACCTTCAAGTGCGATCAATCCCATTTCAGCTGCAAGTAATTTTGTGATACGATCAAAGGTAAGTAATTGTAATGTCATTTTTCCGGCACAGTAGCCAGTAAATGGCAAGATTGGCCGTAAATGTGTATTTTTACAACTAGATTCTTAACCCAATAAGTAACTCTGAAACACATTAAAGAGTTTAACCAAATAAAAAAGTATCATGCAGAACAACAGTAACGGCAGCCCGGTGGCGGCAGAGATTCAGAAAAGAGCCAGAGAAGATCGTTTTCAGGGCCATGACTACTACAATATAGACGAATTATTGCAGGAAGATCACCTGCTGGCGCGCGATGCGGTACGCTCCTGGGTTAAGCAGGAGGTAAGCCCTATCATCGAAGAATACACCGAAAGAGCCGAGTGTCCCAGGCATCTCTACAAAGGCTTGGCAGATATTGGCGCTTTTGGACCCAGCCTTCCCACCAAGTATGGCTGTGGCGGCATGGACGAAATTGCCTACGGCCTTATCATGCAAGAGCTGGAACGTGGCGACTCGGGCATCCGCTCGATGGCCTCCGTACAGGGTTCTCTGGTGATGTATCCCATCTATCGCTTCGGCTCGGAAGAGCAACGGCAAAAATACCTGCCTCGCCTCGCTAGCGGCGAGCTGATTGGCTGCTTTGGCCTAACCGAACCGGACTATGGTTCTGACCCCGGCAGCATGATTACCAACATCAAAGACGACGGAGATCACTACATCCTCAATGGTGCTAAAATGTGGATCACCAATTCTCCGGTAGCGGATATTGCGGTGGTTTGGGCCAAGGATGAAGAAGGGATAGTAAGAGGGGTGATTGTAGAAAAAGATATGCCGGGCTTCTCCGCTCCGGAGATTCATGGCAAATGGTCGCTCCGCGCTTCGATTACCGGCGAGCTGGTGTTTGAAGATGTACGGGTACCGAAGGCCAATGTGTTACCTAATGTCAAGGGTTTAAAAGGGCCGCTATCTTGCCTTTCTAAGGCCCGTTACGGTATTGCCTGGGGGGTTATTGGTGCAGCGATGGATTGCTACGACTCGGCTCTGCGCTACTCAAAGGAGCGCATCCAGTTTGGTAAGCCCATCGGGCAATTCCAGCTGACCCAGAAGAAACTGGCCGAGATGATCACTGAGATTACCAAGGCGCAGCTTATGGCCTGGCGATTAGGTACACTGGCTAACGATGGCCGCGCAACACCCGCTCAAATCTCGATGGCCAAGCGCAATAATGTATTGATGGCCCTCGAAGTGGCTCGTGAGGCCCGCCAGATTCACGGAGGTATGGGCATTACCAACGAATATCCCATTATGCGGCATATGATGAATTTGGAGACGGTGCTAACCTACGAAGGTACCCACGATATTCACCTGTTGATCACAGGGATGGACGTCACGGGCTTCAATGCCTTCAAATAGTCAATAAAGTAGCGCCTACACGACTGAGTGGGCGATTTGGAAGAAAAGATTTAAGATTTCGTTAATGAAATCTTAAATCTTTTCTGATTTATAATTTTATCGTTATTTTCATAATTATAGCTGTCAGAATTATGCCCTCAAAGCACCTTATAAACATTGCTATTGATTAGCTTGTTAAAATTAAATTAGGGAGTACGTACATCTTTCATTTCTGAAATAGTATACCAATGATTAGTCGTTCAATCATAGTCTTTTCTTTAGCCCTTCTCGGCAGTTTAGGCAATATCCTCCATGCTCAGAAAGATGTTATTGCCTTGGGGAACCCTTCTTTTGAAGATCGTCCTCATGTCGGTAGAAATGATCGTATGGCCCCTCGGGGCTGGTATGATTGTGGAGCCTATGGAGAGTCAGCTCCCGACGTACAACCAAGCCCCAATCCCAATGAGTTGTTTTTTGCCGTAACTACACCGGCACAGGATGGCAATACCTACATGGGAATGGTGGTGCGCCAAAACGAAACCTGGGAAGGTGTCGGTCAGCGTTTATCTAGAGTACTGGAAGGAGGAAAATGCTACACGTTTAGCCTCAATCTGGCCAAATCCGACCGTTACCTCAGCCCTGATCCAAGAAATCAAGAACTCATGATCAACCACTCCAAGCCGGTGAAAATTAGGGTTTGGGGAGGTAATACTTACTGTGGACAGCGGGAATTACTAGATGAAACGCCTTTGATTAATCATTCGGATTGGCGGCAGTACGATTTCCGCTTTGAGCCCGTTGGCACCTACAGCTATATCCTGATCGAAGCTTTTTATAAGCAGCCTACATTGATTCCCTACAATGGTAATGTACTGGTTGATAATGCGTCTTCTGTTAGCCTTGTTCCTTGTATCGAAGATGAGCCCTTGGCCTCTGTAGATAAAAAGGTCAATGTTAGTCCCAAGCCCAAGAAAGAGCCTGTTGCGACGCCCGAGCCCCCTCCTGTGCCGCCCAAAAAGCGAGTGGAAGAGCCTACGCGACCGGCGGTTAAGGAACTCCTGGGATACAAGAAAGAAGAATTGGAAGAGGGTCAAAAGATCAGAATCAATAAGCTGTACTTCAAAGTCAATTCTTCAACCCTCAATAATGATTCAAGAATCCAGTTGGATAAAATCCATCGATTTTTAGTGGACAATCCCGAAGTCATTGTCGAGCTAGGTGGCCACACCAACAACCGCTGTCAAGATTCCTATTGCGATCAACTTTCTATGGACCGTGCTAAGGCGGTTGCGGACTATCTAGCGGACAGAGGCGTGGCCTGGCGGCAGCTCAAGTACAAAGGTTATGGCCGACACGAGCCAGTAGCGACCAACAAGACTCCAACGGGAAGGAAGCGCAATCAAAGGGTCGAGATTAAGATTCTGAAATTAACTACAGAGTGACGATAAACCTTTCTGATCCAACAGGCTTTAAATCGAGGGCCCTGCGCTGGGCTCGCCAATTTGAGCGAATTTGCCTGCTGGATAGCAATAACGATTTACAATACGCCTATCAAAGTACGGATTTCCTACTGGCGGTAGGAGCGCAAGCGGAGCTATTGCACTATGTGGATGCTCGAATCGGGGAGGATGGCTTTAGCCGCCTGCGCCAGTTTTGTGAGGAAAAAAGGGGCTGGCTTTTTGGTTTTTTGGGCTACGATCTCAAAAATGAGCTAGAGGACCTCTCTTCCTCCAACCCTGATGGCATTGGCTTGCCAGATTTGCACTTCTTCCGTCCCGAGCTGGTGTTGGAAGTCAAAGGGGCAAGCCTGACCATCCACGGAGCATCCCCCCTGGCTAAAGCCGCCTACAAAGAATTACTCCTCTCCAATTCCCTCCACGAAGAAGCCGTTCCTCCTCAAGCCATCGACATCCAGGCTCGAATTAGCCATCAGGACTACCTCGATACCATACAGCAAATCCGGCAGCATATTCGCAAAGGCGACATCTATGAGATGAATTTCTGTCAGGAATTCTATGCAACCGATTGCCATCTTTCGCCCTTCTCTCTTTTTGATAGCTTGAACAGCTTATCCAGGGCGCCGTTTGCTGGCTTTTACCGCTTGGGTGATCGCTACCTGGCCTGCGCCAGCCCCGAGCGGTTTCTGAAAAAAGTCGGCACTAAACTCATCTCCCAGCCCATCAAAGGTACTATTCGCCGCGGGCAATCGGACTGGGAGGATCGACAACTGGCGGCGAAGCTGTCGAGCAGTGCTAAAGACCGTAGTGAGAATGTCATGATTGTCGATCTGGTGCGCAATGATCTAGCACGCTCCTGTCGGGCGGGAAGTGTGAAGGTTGAAGAACTGTTCCATGTTTATCCTTTCGAGCACGTTTTTCAGATGATTTCTACGGTCAGCGGGGAGCTGAAGGAGGGGGTACATTTTATCGATGCGATCCGAAGGGCCTTTCCGATGGGCTCGATGACTGGCGCACCGAAGGTGCGGAGTATGCAGCTGATTGAGCAGTACGAGCAGAGCCGCCGCGGGCTGTACTCTGGAGCCGTAGGCTACATTCGACCCAACGGCGACTTTGATTTCAACGTGGTTATTCGCAGCATCCTGTACAATGCCGCCGATTGCTACCTTTCTTTTCAGGCCGGTGGCGCTATTGTCTTCGATTCGGTGGCTGAGCAGGAGTATCGGGAAAGTCTTTTGAAGGCGGAGGCCCTGCGCGCTGTCCTCGAAAAGCCTGCAATCTCCAAATTGCATTTGTTGCCTAAATAAGCTAAATTGCGACCCTAATTCAAGATTATCAAGGATTTATGAAATTAAAAAAACTCTTATCCTATCTCGAAAGCATTGCCCCTCCTGCTTATCAGGAGAGCTACGATAATGCGGGCCTGATCGTCGGCCACCCCGATTGGAACATCAAAGGGGTCCTGGTTTGCCTCGACGCAACGGAGGAGGTGCTGAAAGAAGCCATCAAGAAGGACTGCAATGTGGTGGTTGCGCATCATCCCATCGTCTTTCGGGGGCTCAAGCGCCTCAATGGTTATAGCTATGTCGAGCGGGTGGTGATGATGGCGGTCAAGCACGATATTGCTATTTATGCTATCCATACCAATCTTGATAATGTTTATTACAACGGGGTAAATACTCGGATTGCGGAGCGTTTGGGCCTGCAAAACACTCGCATTCTAGCCCCCAAGCAGGGCTTGAAGAAGCTTTATGCCTTTGTTGCTCCGAACGCTTCAGACCAAGTACGTGCAGCGCTGTTTGCGGCGGGAGCGGGCGAGGTGGGCGACACCCGACACCTGAGTTATGCGACGGTGGGAGCGGGCACTAGAGATGGTCAAGGTGGTGCGCAGGTGAAGATTGAGATGATCTTTGATGCGGTACGCCAGGGGGCGGTAGTTCGGGCTCTGCGCGAAGCGCATCCGGAAGCCGACCCGGCCTACGATATTGTTTCGGTGGAAAATAGTAATACCCAAGTAGGGGCGGGGATGATTGGCGAGTTGAGTAAACCGATGAAGGAAAAGACATTTTTACGCTTTTTGAAGAAACAAATGCAGGCGGGCTGCGTCAAATATACACAGTTGTTTGATCGTCCGATTACCCGAGTAGCCGTATGCGGCGGGGCCGGCGGCTTTTTGTTGCGAAAGGCCATTGCTGCTCAGGCGGACATTTTCATTACTGCAGATTACAAGTACCACGAGTTTTTTGATGCTGATGGACGCATTATTATTGCTGATATTGGCCATTACGAGAGCGAACAGTATACAATAGACCTACTTTTTGAGGTAATAAGCCAGAAATTTAGTACCTTTGCGGCTTATTGCACGACGGTAAACACCAATCCAGTCAATTACTTATAAATCATATCTAAATGGCTATCAAACAAGATACAACAGTTGCACAAAAATTACGGCAGTTATACGAGCTTCAGCTCATCGATTCAGAGATCGATGAGATTGGGATTTTGAAAGGAGAATTGCCTATTGAGGTGAGTGATCTGGAGGATGAAATCGCTGGTCTGCAAACTCGTGTCAATCGCCTACAGAATGGGGTGGATGATATGAATAAGGACATTAATCGCCACAGAGAAAACATCAACAACTCTGAGGGCCTGATTGAGAAATACGAGCGGCAGATGGATAATGTGAAGAATAACCGCGAGTTTGACGCTCTCTCTAAGGAATTGGAGCTACAGCGCCTCGAAATTCAGCTTTCTGAAAAGAAAATCAGAGAGGCTAATGTACAGATGTCTAATAAAGAAGAGACGCTAAAGGCTGCGCAGGAGCGCCTGGAGCAGAAAAACAGCGACTTGGATACCAAGAAGGTGGAGCTGGAAAAGATCATCGCCAAAACGGAAAAGGAAGAAGAAAAATTAAAGAAAAAATCAGAGAAGGCGAAGAAGAATATTGAGCCTCGTTTGCTGAAATCATACCTTAAGATTCGCAAAGCCTATCGCAATGGTCTGGCCGTTGTAACGATTTCTCGGGACTCTTGTGGTGGTTGTTTTAATAAGATTCCTCCACAGATTCAGTTGGAAATTGGTCTGCGCAAGAAAATCATCGCTTGCGAGCACTGTGGCCGGGTATTGGTTGACGATCTGATCATGTCTGATGAGCCAGAAGAAACGAAGTCATAGTATGGCGATCCCTTCGCAGAAAATGCCTTAGAGACTTGGTTTTCTAAGGCATTTTTATTTTTGTTAACAACAAGTCCTTCGATTGTCCGTTAAATCCAGCATATGATTGCCTCTACTTTGAACAATAAACTCCTCGGCGGCGGGCTTCTTCTGGCTTTCTGCTTGCTCATCCCCCTGAGCGCCCACGCTGGGTATTTCGAGTTCACTCCGGAGGCTCGGATTGCCTACAAAAAAGCCATCCACCTGCGTTTCGATGAGGCCCGTACGCTTATCCAACAAATCAAGGTCAAGGACCCGGATAATTTGATCGTTTACCAGATCGAAAATTACATCGACTTTTTTACCATTTTTCTCAACGAAAATAAGCAAGAGTTTAAGGAGCTGGAAAAAAACAAATCCTACCGCCTTGATCGCATTAGTGAAGGAGACCGCGACTCCCCCTACTACCTCTATGCCGAAGCTGAAATCAAGCTGCAGTGGGCTTTGGCCCGCCTCAAGTTTGAGGAATACTTCAAGGCCTTCAACGAGGTGCGCTCGGCGTATAAGCTATTGAATAAGAATCTTAAAAAGTTTCCGGAGTTTAAGGCCAGCAAAAAGAGCCTGGGTATCCTTCATGCCCTAGTGGGGACCATCCCCGACCAATATAAATGGGGCGTTAAGCTACTGGGCGGAATGGATGGGACGGTAGAGCAGGGGCGTCGGGAGATTGAGGAAGTATTAGAATATGCAACTCATAACGATTTTGTTTTTGAAGAGGAAACGATCGTGATGTATGCCCTTTTGATGCTGCATCTTAATAATCAAGGAGAGACGGCCTGGGATTTGGTGCGTACTGATAAGCTCGATCCGGATGTCAATCCGTTGGCCAGCTTCGTCCTGGCTAATGTAGCGATGCATACTGGCCGCAACGACGAGGCGATCCGGATTTTGGAAAATCGTCCAACTGATCCGGCTTTTCATCCTTTTCCTTATTTGGAGTATATGTTGGGCTTGAGTAAGTTGTATCGCCTTGAGACGGGAGCGGCCTCTCATTTTCAGCACTACCTTACCCATTTTCGCGGGCAGAATTATATTAAGGAGGCTTATCAAAAGCTGGCTTGGTTGGCGCTGATTCACGGCGATGAACAACAGTATTATACCCTGATCCAAAATTGCCGAAATAAGGGCGCCGCCCTAATCGGTGGAGACAAAAATGCGGAGAAAGAGGCTAAAACCGGTCTTGTTCCTCATCCTCAGCTACTGCGTGCGCGCCTGCTATTCGACGGAGGCTATCACCAAAAGGCATATCAACTGCTGCAGACTGCTCCGGCAGCACAATTCCGCACTGCCCGAGCTCGCCTGGAATACCAATACCGGCTAGGCCGCATCACCCACCAACTCAATCGAATCGAAGAGGCCCAGCAGTACTATCAGCAAACTTACGAGGAGGGCCGCAAGGAGCCCTATTATTTTGCCTGCAATGCGGCTTTGCAGATGGGCTTATTATTCGAAGAACAGCAAGATTATTATCGTGCCCGCTCTTATTACAAGCTCTGTCTGGGCCTTCGCCCTGATGAATATAGAAACAGCCTTCACCAAAAGGCAAAGGCTGGTCTTAATCGTTTGAAAGGCCGCAAGGCTGGTTAGCTATTTCTCGGCAACTTCAACGTAGAATTGCAGTTCTGCACCGCCAGGAATATCTGGAGGGCTTCCGGTTGCTCCATAGCCCAGCTCCGCAGGAATGAAGAAGGTCGCTTTACTGCCTTTTTTGATCAGCGCCAGACCTTCGTCCCATCCTTTAATGACCGAACCCATACCTAGTGCCAGTTGGAAGGGCTGCCCACGGCGGAAGGAATTATCGAACATCTTTCCATCGGAAGTAAGGGTACCATAATAGTCCACTTTCAACAGTTCCCCTTTATTAGGCATAGGGCCGTTGCCCTCTTCATGGACGATGTATTTGAGGCCAGTAGCAGTCGTCTTGAGTTGCTCGCCCATTTTACCTCCTTTGTAGTCAGTGAGGGTATTGGCGGAGAAGGTGGCGATTTCTGCTTCTCTAGCTTGTGAAGCGGCAGCAGCTTTATCTTTCTCTGCTTGCTCGGCGACCATATCTGCATCATAGCCAGCTTGGTCTTTAATGGCCGTCAGCACAATTTGGTAAATAATATCTTTATTGTTGGCAAACTGTGGAGGCCGTTGCTTCATAGAGTCGAGCGGATAGATGATGGTCAGGCTATCATTGAGGGCCATTAGTTTGAGGGCATCGATTACGGGAGAGGGGTTGGCTTTGGTCTGCTCCGGCTCAGGAATTTTCAGCTTGGGGACAACGCCTCTTCGCTGGCTATTGTCCATGAGGGAATCATCGACAAAGACCGTATAATTGAAGTAAGCGTACTCGCCTATCTGAGGGGTAGGCCCGCCATTATTAGTATGGTTGGTATAAACAAAGCCATTTTCGGAGAGGGACTGTCCGCCGCTAGCAGCACCGCCACTACCGCTACCGCCACCACAGCTCAAGAGTAGGGTACAAGCCAGGGCGGTACACAGTGCAAATAGAAGGTGTAATTTGCGCATAGTTGATTGATTTAGTGAGGCGCAAAAATACGAGTTGTTAGCAACAAAAGGGCATATGAGCTATAACTTTACGGAATAATTATACAAAAAGTCGCCTCTAGCGGCTGATTCTGTCCCACCGTAGCAAATATCTCCACGGAACAGTTTACAAATTCTTCAAAAAGTTCTATATTTGCAGCCGCTAAATGCGAAAATGGCGAGGTAGCTCAGCTGGTTAGAGCGCAGGATTCATAATCCTGAGGTCGAGAGTTCAAGTCTCTCTCTCGCTACACTGGAAATCAAGGAGTTAGGATGAAAAGTTCTAGCTCCTTTTTCTTTGGGTACAACATAGGTACAACAAATTGACTCTCCTTTTAGCGTTATGTAGGCTTATATAAAGCTAATACCTTCTATTTATTGGTGCTGATTATTCCCTCATGTGCAACATGATTACTCTAATTCTGTGTGTAGATCGATCTACGATGACTACGGTTTTTAAGTAGTTTGAATCCCCGATTGACCATTGTAGTCAATCGGGGAATGGCGGTGATACATTATGTATCGCCAAAGTCCTTTTCGAGTCTTTCTTGTGCAAATTGTATAATTACAGTTTTCTTACTTCCAAGCATTTTTTCTACCACTTCTTTGTACGGAGTATTTTCGATCAGCATCGATGAGTATATACCGGCCGTTTTTGCTTTGCCTGACTCTCGTTCTGCTATTAGCAAATGTATCTTTAGGTCTAAATATTCCTTGGAGCAAATGAAAGGGGTGTAGAACTTCTCTTGGATTAGTAGATGTCGCCTGTCAACATAATCCAGTATTTTACTTCTGATAGGATTATCGTCTACTATTGAAAATAGCAATGAAAGATAATCTACCATAGATGGCCAGTCTCTTTCTGCTTCATCATATGACATTTTTACATCCATGTCATAGATAAAGTAGTCTTCAATTCGAGGCTTGACACCATGTTCATTATAGAGAATAGCATCTAATCGAGCTTGTACCTTTATTAAACGTTTTTCTATATCCATTATATGTGGTTTTAGGTTTATTTAATAATTTGAAATAGTCTGCTACATACCGGATATGGGATATGCAGTACCTAGCCCAAATCAGACCTAAAACCAAAGACTCGTTAGTAAAATGTAGCGGTATTTTGTGAAAATCCAACATACTATTTACTAGTTATAAAAGAACTTTTTGTATTATAGTGCAGATTGCTGATTACGTCAAACTGTAATGTAAAACTATGCGATGGAGATATGAAAAATACCTTATATCACGATGTCTTGAATATATACAAGGTTGTAATCAAAGGATTGATAAAAACCTAATAAAACTCATTGATGCAAATCATTCTGAATATATAATGATTTCTATTGCGAAGTCAGTAGAAGTCATTGTAACTCAGATATGTTATGAAAATGATATTTACTATGAAAAACTCAGTTCTGCCATTTCAATTCTTTATAGAGAAGGATTGATTCCACCTATTGAACAAAGCCTTTTGCATGTCATAAAAAATGTAAGAAATGAAACTAGTCATGATAATTATAATAGTAATCTGGTTGATATAAC
>JBCDGZ010000126.1:0-22394 GCA_038750655.1 Bacteroidota bacterium
AATTGCTGCATTTTTGTTTCAAATGCCTCTTGTTTCAAATTATCTGTATTCATGATTTTATGCTTTTAATAGTTATTTAGTTTGCTGTCCTTTTCGCATTCTTTCGATAAGTTTCTTTTTAGGTACAAATGGCACTAATTTAAATTCGAGCTTTTGCAGTCCTGATACACCAGAAATAATTTCAAGCTCCCCTTCCAACATGGCTTCATAACCGTCTTTAGCTACTTCTGCGGGGCTTGCTGTTTTATCATAAATAGCTGTTTTTTCCATGCCAGAATGTGCACCAAATCCCGTTTCAGTTGGTCCTGGTAATAATGCTGTGATCGTTACATTGGTGTCATGTAGCTCGCCATAAATGGAACGAGTTAAAGATGTGACAAATGCCTTGCTGGCAAAATAGACGGCCTGCCCAGGTCCTGGTATTAAACTAACCGTAGAGGATACGTTTAGAACTTTTCCTTCATTTCGTTTTACAAAATCCGGCAAGAAAAACTTAATTAACCCTGTCAGGGCAATTACATCTACCTGCATCATCGCCAAATCTTTTTCCCATGGACGTTCGTGAAAGTTACCTACTCCCCCAAAACCTGCATTATTGATTAAGTAATCAACTTGAATTCCTTGCTGGTTCAGTTCGTCGTAAATTTCCTTTGGCGCATTAATGTCTGTTAGGTTCTTGGTGATCGTATAAACCTCAATGTTATATTCAGATTCCAATTCATCCTTTAGCGATTTAATGCCTTCGGTGTTAATATCTATAGCAACGATATTACCACCATTTGAAGCATGGATTCGAGCAAACTCTCGCCCAATACCTCCTGCTGCTCCGGTGATCAATGCTGTTTTAATCATTCTATGATAATTTTATTGGTGATTTAATACCACAAAATTATACTTAGAGAATGATGAAATATTTACCCTATGGTAAATAATGAATTATTAGAGATTTTTTCTGATTCGACTAAGGCTTTGTTGAGTAATACCCAGAAAGGATGCAATGTGAGAAAGTTTAGCCTTTTCAAGTAAGAAAGGGTGATTATTGAGTAGTTCTGAGTAGCGTTCTTGAGCCGTTTTAGTATGTATGTCCATAATTCGTCGACTAAAAATCATAGCAAATTCAGCATACAATTTTCTAATCTCATAGCCAGCATTTTTGACTTCTTTGATTATTGTTTTAAAATGATCCGATGTAATAAATAAAAGTTCTGTTTCTTCTAAGGTCTCTATAAAAAGTATGTTTTTTTCTTTTTTAAAGAAACTAAATGGAGAAGTCGTAATAGAGTTTTCG
Source organism: Bacteroidota bacterium (assembly GCA_038750655.1). GTDB lineage: Bacteria > Bacteroidota > Bacteroidia > Chitinophagales > Saprospiraceae > JBCDGZ01. The sequence continues at coordinate 1,289 of JBCDGZ010000126.1, forward strand.
TCAGCGAACCAATGGGTAATTTGATTGCCCTCAAGATCGAGATAATATAGACGTAGACAACCTTTCAGAACGAAATAGAAATAGTCGCAGCGTTGATCTGCTTCGAGTACAATGTGATTCTTTTTTAGTGAAACAGATTTTAATCCCAGGTTATACTCAATGTTCCATTCAAGTAAATTTTTGGCGGATATAAATTCTGCTTTAAACATAGAATATAATTGTAGGTGTTTGACACATAGACAATATTAGCTGAAATGTGTCAACTTCATAAAAGTTGTAATAACATTATTGTAAATCAACGATTTAGCTTCTCAAAGCTACTATAATCTGCTTTAATTCTTGGATGTTTTAATAGAAATGTCCAAGAATTAAAACGCTGGAAGCTAGAGCAGCGAAGGAGCTCAGGACACCTGACGATGTGGGTTTGATTGCTAGGGAAGAACAACAAGAGCTGTCAAAGAGGGACCGTGAGGTAAATGTCTGAGGTTTTTCCTATCTTTTGCAACAAAGGAAAATCAATCGTAGCTGGTAAATTCTATAATTTGAGATCATTTTTGGAATATTTAGTGGAAATATTAATAGGTAAATCTTTACCCAAATGGATACATGTCCAGTAGTATGCAATAAATTGCCGGTAGTCTTGTACCGAACTGGCTTTTCTAAAGTGGAGTCGATGTATCATATGCGTTATTTTCATTAGAGCACTCCCGTCGCGCGGCGCTGCTCAACAACGGATCGGATGACAGTATCAGTGGAGGTAGGGAAGCTGCCCAGAGAAGGGACAGTGATTGAAGCCTTGGCCTAACAACCAAGTAGACAGTACCTACCCAGAGGCAGGTACTTGATGATCATTATTTACTGTTGACTGGTCGCTCAATAAATGATTGAATAGAATCTTGCTGGATTCGTAAGGAATTCCGGCGACCAGATAGATAAAGGATTGCTCGTAAAAAGGTCCTTTAAAGGTAATCCAAATAAATAAGGCCGCCACATTAATGATCCAAAAATTTCTGTTGATCTCCGATAGTCGTTCGGTAATGGCTACTAGGAAAATGGACCCCAGCGTGTACAGCGTGACCATCATAAGGACCGATTGAATCTCGTTGTTTTTGAATTCAAAGAGGACGACGATCAGCAGATAGGCAACAGATAAAATTTTCCAAAATGGTTGATCAATTTTATTTCCGAGTAAGCTGCCGATAATGATGATAATAATGTGGATGCGGATAAAAAGCTCATCGAATGCTCCGATCGAAATGCTGTAAATGATGAAGAGAGGAAAGCTCAAATACAGCGCCGCAGTGAGGCTAGCCCTTTTGTGCGGATAATCATCAAAATAAAAATCGGAGATGGCAATGAGCGAAAAGTGGACGAGTTGCCAAACGATGAACTTGAACGGTACGGCGGTATCTATCCCGTACCCAAAGAGGAGGACGATAATTAAAACGGCTTGAATGAGCAGGTTGATGGCTCGCTGTGAATTCTCCAACCTTATTAGAGTCTCTTTCATTACTTGTTGTTTTGTGAAATACAGCGCCTACTCCCCAGTCGGGAGGGACTGCTGGCTACTGTCTTTCGTTGATGGAATAAGTTGAATGAAACTATACTACTAGGGAGGAGTGGAAGTAGGCGGAACCAGCCGAAATACGGTGGTTCCGCCGGGAGAGCTTGGTATCTACCGCCGGTCTATTGGATCACGATGCGGCCTGCGGTGGAGCCTACTTTGATGAGGTAGGACCCTTTGGGGATGTCATTGAGGGATAGAGCGTGCTGGCTTGAAGAAATTTGAAATTCCTTTAGCAGTTGGCCTTGGATACTGAGCAGCTGTGCCCACTCGCCCGCTGCCGCCTGCTCGATGATCACATAGTCGGTGGCAGGGTTGGGATAGAGGGTAAAATGGGGCTTGGTGCTCGGACGGCCGATGCTTGGCTGAACGGTGGAGTGCTGCACCAAGCCCTGGCTGCTAATGGTAAAGCTGCCGAAGGTCGCTATGCCTGCTACGGTACGCCAGTAGGCCAATGTGCCTTCGGCCGCTTCTTTAGTCGATTGCGCAAGGGCGCCGTCCTTGTACTGGCCCACCGTGCAGCGCCGGCGATCAAAGCCCGGCAACTCATCCCGGTCCGACCAACGGAAGGAGAGCTGGGCCGCCGAGCCCCCCGCCACTGCCTCCTCAATGTGCCAGGAAGCATCGACCGCATCCTGCATCACTCGGTCCCCCGCTGCCCCTGCCAAGTAAGCCGCTTCCTCCACACGGACCTTGAACACATCAACCTCGCCCGTATTCCGAAGAAACAGTGGCTTATAGCTCGCCCCGCCGACGGGAAAGTCGACACCCTCATCGCTCACGGTCTGGTGGAGCGTTCCAGTGCCCGAGGTTTTGATGTACTCTTGCTCGCCCACCTCGGCGATGCGGCCGCCGGGGGCGATGCTCAGGTCATGGTCGCCGATGTCTAGCAGGCCGCCCGTCAGGTGGAGGGCATTGTTGACGGTTGTCGCTCGGCCCAGCCTCACTGGCTGATCGTTTTTATCGATAGTTAAGTTGTGAAAGGTCGTGCTGGAGGTTCCTTTGATAGCAGAGGGGGCTTCGCCCGCGAGGACGACTTCTCCGGCCTGCGCCGCGAAGCGGCCGTTGTTGACCCAATCCGCATCACTCAGGACGATGTAGCCTCCGCTTTGCACGACCTGGCGGCCATTGAGGGTCACCACGGTTTGGGCGGACAGGCCGCTGGCCAGCGCGGCGAAGAGTAAAATGACATATGGTGTTTTCATTATTCTTATTTTTAATGGAGTGATTTAATTCCAGGCGATCCAGTTGAGGCGCAAATGTTGCCCCCAGCCGCTGCCCAAGGAGTCAACTCGGTAGACATTGACCGTTACAGAGGTATTGGTAATGGATCGGATCGTAGCGACAAAGACATCATTGTACCCTCCGTTGGCCTCCTGAGGGGTAATCGTTACTTTAGGAGGGGAGCTGAAAGGAGTGCTGAAGTGGATGATAACGGTTTTTGCACCACTACCAGAACTATAGGTGCCAACATTGAATCTGCCGTGTTGCACTTTATTCATCGGTACACTGCTGCCGATTTGGAGCGATCCATCGACAATGAAATCACCATCGGTTCGCAGATGAAGTCTATGGTCTCCTGTACCGTAGAAGCCAAAAGTACCGTCGCCATCCGTCAATACGATATTGCCGGTTTGCCAGGAACCCTCATCCAATCTGAATTTACCGGAGGGACCGAATGAGATCGGGTTGCTTACAGCAAGCGGACTATACGTACTAAAATTATCTTTCAATCCCTCAATCTCCAATTCTCCATTGATTTTGGCATTTCCGTTTTTGTAGATCACCATGGCATCGGAACGCAGGTGGTGTGCCGTTCCATTACCAATGACGAATATTCTATCGTTGCTGTCAAAACCAGCGGAATCGATGGGGGTATAATCTGTATTATTCACCCCTATTGCGGTCTCTCCAAAAGAACGAGCGTAGTTATTGTGTCCTATTGAGGTAGAATAATTGCCCGTAGCAGTCGCTCTGTAGCCCCATGCTGTTGCGGCTCGGCCGCTGGCGATGGCATAATTGCCACCTGCTATAGCATATTGACCTGCCACGGTACTCCTTTGTCCCAACGCAACGGAATGTGCACCGGAGGCTTCATGATTTGTGCCTATCGCAGTAGCAGCGTAGCCAGTGGACTGGACGAGTTGTCCAATTGCTATGGAATAGTCATTTTTGGCATCTGCAGAATAACTCAGAGCAACGCTATGCCGACCACTTGCAACACTGAACCGGCTTAAGGCGATAGAGCGATCCCCGGAGGCGGTCGTATTGCGGTTCGCTGCAAAAGACCATCTTCCTATAGGGTAGTTGTCTCTCATTGCTGGATACCATTCCCCAGCACGAAAGGCATCTTTATTTTTATAAAGAAATAGTGCGGTACCACGTGCAAAGACATCATTCAAAGATCTGGTCCCTACTGCAAAATTATGATCGCTTGCATTGGCCGCATTTACCCCATTGTTGGAGCTGAATTCTGCTGCCGCACTTATGCGAGTCCAGCCCGTACCATTGTAATACCAAAAGCTATTTTGATTGAGGTCATAGACCATTAATCCAGTGGCGGGGTTGCTGATGTTGTTTCTTTGAGTAGTTGTTAATCTGGGAATCAATAGACCTTTATCGGTACTGCTGACGTCCAGCATGGCTGAGGGATCAGCCGGGGAGCCATCATTATTGATGGCCAGTTGAGCCTGGGCGACTGGCAGGCCGATGATCGCAAAATACAATGCGAGAAGAATAGGGATGATGGTTTTCATTTATATTGATTTATCGTAGTTCAAAAATGTATACCTTCGCTGATGGAGCGAGCAGGTTAATTCCAGGCCATCCAATCCAACTTCAATTGCTGCCCCCATCCTGCTCCTAAAGCATCGATTCTATAAATATTCACAGTAACCGAAGAGCCATTAACCGACTTGATGGTTGTGACAAAAATATCATTATAGGGCCCCCCTTCTACTGGAGTCACGACCACTTTGGGTACAGAGCTGAAAGTAGTACCAAAGTTGATGGTTACCGTTTTTACCCCCGAGCCACCATGGTGCCCAGCATTAAATTTTCCCGATACTATTTTATTGATGTTGGTTCCATTCCCAACATTAAGGGCGCCATCTACGGTTAGATTACCATCCGTTCTCACACTGAGCTTGTTGCCACCAGTACCGTGGAAACCAAAAGTACCATTGCCACTAGTGAGGGCGATATTACCCGTTTGCCAAGAGCCCTGATCCAGCTGGAATTTATTAGCGGGACCAAATCTTATGACATTGCTTACGGTGAGTTCATTGAGCGCTATTTGCGCGTCGTTTACTTTTAGCTTATCGACTTCCAGATCTCCATTGATTTTAGTATCTCCACTTTTGTAGACAATCATAGCGTCGGAGCGATTGCTTTGGCTCGTCCCGTTACCAATAACAAACAACCGGTCACTTGGGTGAAAGACATTAGCGTTGATAGGAGTATATGCCGTATTATACAGCCCCATTACGATCTCACCGTAGGAAGGAGAAGTAACATATCTTCCCGAGGCAAAGGAATATTTTTCGATGGCCTCCGTTTGATAGCCAAAGGCAATCGAACTGATGCTAAGGGCATCGTTGCTGTAACCAGCAGCTATAGCGTAGGAGCCTGCAACAGTGTTTTTGTTTCCAAATGCTGTCGAATAGCTACCCGAAGCAGTCGAAAATCCGCCAAAGGCTACCGAACCATCACCGGAGGCTATACTTCTATATCCCATCGCTACGGCGCAATAACCTGATGACTCTGATTCATAACCAGTGGCCAAGCTGTAGTGACCACTTGCAATACTCTGAAAACCCATAGCAGTGGAGCCCGAACCCGAAGCGGTGGTATTGCGTCCCGTGGCAAAGGAGTAGTTTCCCAGAGAGGACTCATCCCAGGCAGAGCTACTCACCTCTCCGGCCCGAAAGGCCGCTTTGCTTCTGTCAAAAAATAGCTTCTTTTCCAAACCATGACTATGCTCTAGGTTGTTATCGCCAACCACAAAGTCGTGCCCAGTATTACTCGCTCTGATGAGCCCATTGTCGGCTACGAATGGCCCCTGCTCATCTACAGCGGTCCAGGCCGTTCCGTTGAAATACCAAAAGCTGTTCTGGTCGTTATCGTAGACCATCAGGCCAGTTGCCGGATTGCTGATGTTGTTTCTTTGATTGGTGGTCATGCGAGGGATCAGTACCCCCTTGTCCGTACTGCTCACATCCAACATCGCTGAGGGGGCAGGGGCGGCGCCATCGTCGTTGATGGCTACCTGGGCTTTGGCCACCATGCTGAGTGCTAAGGTTAAACAGAGGCTGAAAATAATTTGGATTGCCGTTTTCATTATTCGCGGTTTTTATAAACAGTTAAAAAATGATTGTAAAATTTGATCGCCCTCAGTGGACCTTCATCAACCGACAAAGCTGCTCCCAAAGTCTCTTCTTTTTGATCCAATAATCGGGCTGTCGAAGCTGGCTGTCGGCCGCGACCGATTTGCTGGGCCGATAGTAACTGATGTAGAGGCTCGGAAAATCCGCTCCGCTGATGTCCAGCGTAGGGTATTGCCCGACGTAGCGATACACGATCACCAGGTCGTGGATGCGCTGATGGAGATAGACCTTTTGGCTGTTGAGGATTTGGAGGAATTGCCCATCGATCAGCAGGCGAAGCTGCTTGTTTCGGGCCAGCTTTCTTTCGTTGAAAAAATAGAGATTTACCAGAACCAGGAACAGCAATACCAAAGCGATCAATAAGTAGGCTGCCCTCAAGCCCAGATGGTGGTACAGTAGCGTACTTCCTAACAGTGCCGGCAGTACCAGTATCCCGTAAAAATTCAGGGCCTGCTCTGCGGCGAAATGGGTGGAGTTGAGGACAAGATCAAATTCGTAGATGGTATTATCACTTATGGGGTGGACCTCCTTCATCGCGTATTTCCAGTTGATGATCATACCACAATGATAAAGGGGATGGACCAGCACAAACCCGTAGAAAATCGTCACAAAGGCGAAAAAAAGCAGGTTTTGACCAGCACAAAAGCGAAATTTCCAGTTTGTGATGATGGGCAATAGGGGCGGGAAGGGGCTATTTCAATTCGTCAACGGGCTTGATGCCAAACTCCTGCAGGTACAGTTTGGTGAAATAGGCGTAGTTGTCCATCCCCACAGCGTGCATAACTTCTTGCAGGGTATGGACCTGCCCACTTTTGAGCAGCTCCCGGGCTTTGGCCAGCTTGATGCTGCGCTGGTACTGCTTGGGGGTAAGGCCGGTGAGGGCTTTGAGTTTTTGTTGCAAACGGCGGTAGGAGAGGGCCATGGCCTGGGCGGCCTCCGTCAGCTTGAAGTTTTTGTCGGCGGTATGCTCTAGGATAATGGCCTCCAGGCTTTCCAGCCACTTGAGATCGGCCGCGGCCAGCGGCTTCGTCGCAGGCTGTTGTTCCGCAGGGGCGGCCTCTCTGTTGTGCCGGTTTTGGATCAGGTTCATGACTCTAGCCTTTAGTTCCTCTTCGATAAAGGGCTTGGTGAGGTAATCATCAACGCCGATTCTCAGGGCCTCTAGCCTGACCGTGGAGCTTTGGCGAGCAGTCAGCATAATTACCGGGATGTGCTGCCACTGCTGGTTGTGCTTGAGGGTTTTGAGCAAGGTAATGCCGTCCATCACCGGCATCATAATATCGGAAATAATCAGGCTCGGAAAGGGGGCTTCTGATTGCTGCAACTGGTCCAGGGCCTCTTGCCCGTGTTCGGCGGTGATGATGTTGTAATCTTCTTCCAGAATCATAGAAATGTAGTGCCGCAGATCGGGATTGTCCTCTACGACTAGCACCCGAGGGCAGTACTGCTGCGCGGTGGAGGTCAGAGGAGGATCGTTGGCTGGGAGGGCCTCCTCGGGGGCCTCCGGCAGCTCCACGGGCTTAAGGGCGAAGGTCTCGGTGATGGGCAGCTCTAGGTAGAAGGTGCTGCCCTGATCGATTTCACTGGTAGCCCAGACCTTACCGTTGAGCACCTTGGCCAGCTCCCGGCACAGGGATAAACCAATTCCAGTTCCTTCTTGCTGTTTGTTGTTTTGAGATTGGTAAAATCGGTCGAAGATTTTGACCAGATCACCGGGGAGAATCCCGATCCCCGTATCGCTTACGCTGACGAGCAGTTGATCAGCTTGTTTACTAACTTGGCAGCTAATGGTCCCGCCCTTGGGGGTGAATTTTACAGCATTACTCAAAAAGTTAGAGATGATTTTTTCGACCTTATCCTCATCTAGATTGACCTGTAGATTTTCGTCCAATTGGTAGTGCAGCAGCAGTTGAATGCCTTTTAGATTGGTGGCGCTTTCGAAGGTGGAGAGCAGTGTTTTGAAGAAGGGGTACAGAAAAGTGGGCGACTCCTTTACTTCGAGGCGATTGGCGTCCAGGCGGGAGAGGTCGAGCAATTCATTGATGCGTTTGAGGAGCTTTCGGCCGTTTTGTTGCATCAATTGGAGATAGGTGAAGTTTTTATTGGACAGCTCCTTACTCTTGATGATGCTTTGCATGGGTGCGAGGAGTAGGGTGAGCGGAGTGCGCAATTCGTGGGAGATATTGGCAAAAAACTTGGAGCGCAGCTCGTCGAGTTCTTTGAGTTGTATGGCTTGGGTTTCGATGAGGGTTTTGTCCTTTTCGATCTGCGCGGTGCGCTGTTGGACCATCAGTTCCAGCTCTAGCCGCCGTTCGTTGAGCTGGCGGATGCGCCAGTAGTAGATTTGGGCGGCGGTGAGGAGGATCAGGGCGCTGGCCAGGAGGAGGAACCACCAGCGCAGATAGAGGGGGCGGAGGACGAGGAGGTCGAGGACCAGTTCTCGTTTGGAGGTGCGCCCGTCGATACCGGTGCCTTGTACGCGAAGTTGAAAGCTCCCGTAGGGCAGGCCGCCCAGTTCGATGGTATTGCCATTGATTCGTTGAAAGCGCTCGTGCACGCCTTCGATCTTGTAAGCATAGCGTATCTTGGGCGCGTTAAAATAATCGATCAGCGCGACTTGCAATCGAAACAGCTGATTGGTCGGTTGAAGAACGATGGTTTTGCTGGCCAGTAACTCCTCGGTCGAATCCCGAAGCTGTTGGTCGTTATACAAGAAAAATTTGGTGATCAAAATGTCTTTGTCGTAGGGCGTAGGTTGGGCAATATCATCGGGATAAAAGCCAAAAACACCGTCCAAAGAACCAAAGAAAATCTGTCCATCTGTAGCCTGCGTGTAAGAAATACGATTGAACTCCAACTGGCTCAAGCCGTCGCCCTCCGAGAAATTGTAAAACGTTTCGCTCGACTTGTCGAAATAAGAAATCCCATTATTCGTACTCATCCACAACCGTCCCTTATCGTCCTCGATGATGGCATAGATGACCGAAGAGGGCAGGCCATCGTTCTTATCGTATTGCCGAAATTCAAGGACCTGCATATGACTATCAAGTCGAAACGCTACCAGGCCATTGGTATTCGTTCCGGCCCAATAGCTGCCTTCCTGATCACGATGCAAGAAATAGACATCCTCGTGCGGCAATCTGTAGAGCGCAGGCTCATCCGCAGCATATTTTTGCACCACCCCCTTTTTTTTATTAATGAGGTATAATCCAGTATTGGAAGATGCCCAGATATAAGGGCCATCTTCCAATAAATGAACGATCCCACTCGATTGCAGCGCCGTAAATTCACGGTATTGATCATAGAGTTCAACACTGTCCTTTTCTGGCCGCTTGATCGCCAGGCCATGCCCCATTAATCCTCCCCACCATTGGCCTTCTTTATCCCTAAGGATACTCCACAGCGAGGGATAGTTGCGGTCTGCTATTTCTTTGGTGTAGGGAAAAAATTGTACGATGCCTTCTTCTTCCAGAGCAAGCTGAAGAATCCCTCGACTATTTCCCGTCCAGCACTGGTCCTTATTTTTTTGATCAAAACAAAACAAGGGGGGCTTGTACGACATCGAATAAACACTATCCGGTACAGACCGCTTGAATCGCAGGTTTTGTTCCAACAGAATCTTCTCATTGGTCCATAGCCCACGGGCTGCCTGATCACCATAACGAGTCATCGCCGACCGTTTGATTTGTCCCAGCGTGCATTTGCCTCGTTTCATAATCCACAAAATCCCCTGGCGATCACAATAAATGATCCGCCCATCAATATCAGCGGTCTGCCCGTTCTGCAATTGTTTCAGCTGCCACTCTTGGTCAAGGACACTTAATCCTTCACCCTTCTTTTTATTAAAATCCAATACAATCAAACCGCTTTGAGGGTGGTAGAAGAAGAGACTCTGGGAAACAATCGGATCATCTTCAACGGCAACGCTGGTCATCAATTCCGTGCGGCCCTCCAAGAGTCTAATCACTCGTGCTTCTCTAGTAGTATCATCAAAAGTACCAAACCAATCTCCTGCCATCGGTACATCAATCAGGCAGGTCAGCGGAGAAGAATTTGATGGGGGGAAAGTAACCTGATTCAATACCTCCCCCGTCTTCAAGTCGTACTCCTGAAATACATATCCGTTGCTGGTTGACCAGACGCTATTTTCTTTGGGCAGTAGCTTGGACAGGGTTCCTGGAATCGGTATTCTTTGCAGCCCCTCACTGGGATGATAAAGAAAATGGTTTTTTTGCTTTTGGGTACTAGCGGTAAAGAGAATCCGCCCATCTTTAGCACCGTACAACCACTCGACCCTGAATCCCTCCGGGAAAGTTGATTTAAATTTATCCTCTCCTCTGATGACTTCGAAAGTCCGATAGTGCAGCAAATCGAGTTGCCCATTTTTGGTGAGCCACAGGTAGCCTTCGGCATCTATGGGGAGGGTAACCTGACTGGGAATATTTCTCAATTCTGTATTCGCATGCGTAAACCACTCCACCTGATAGCCATCATAGCGAGCCACCCCTTCCAACGTCGTCATCCAAATGAAGCCATCGGGGTCTTCGGCAATCGCTGTGATTCTGCTGTTGTTCAAATCACCGTCCGCTCCGATCTCTCTGGCCAGAAAGGTATAGTCCTGCCCTGAGGAGAGCAAGGGAAGCAGCAGTAGGAAAAAACAACACAGATGTTGGGCGATGTGGACCATTCAACGAATTCTTCTTAGGCGGTAAAAGTACGAAAGGTTTGACGATTGGGGAAGGACAGCGGTGGCGGCCAAAGGCCAATCGTACTATAAATGTCTAAGGTTTTTCCTATCTTTTGCAACAAAGGAAAATCAATCTAAATAAACTTTTAATGCCTACACCCACCTACAAGTCTTTAATCGACCCCGTTCGATTGATGAAATTCAGCGAATTGGAGGATCGCCGGCCTACAGCGGCGCTCATCGAAAATACGGATCTGGTTGTCATACGATACGATAAAGCCGTCTCTGTACTCTACGGCCGTTGCCTTCACCGCGGTGCCCTACTGGCCGACGGCCACGTCGATACCAGCGACAACCTCATCTGTGGCGTCCACAACTGGGACTATCGCATCGATACTGGTGTCAGCGAATACAATAATGAAGAGGTGCTTCACAAATTCAAAGCCCTGGTCTATCGCGGCTATGTCTACGTAGATAAGGGCGATGTGGTCGCCTTCGAAGAACTGCACCCTCAGCCCTTTAATCGGGAAGAGTACCTCGGTGACTATGCGGATACCCATCCCGAGTCTACCGAGCCTTACACCCGCTATATCAAAGAACTGGCCCAAAATGGCTTGAAAAACTACGGCCACCACGGCCCTTCGGCAGCTATGGGCGTCGATCGCAATACCCTGCCCAAATGGGAGCACATCCAGTTCCTGCCCGCCCAACTGTCGCGCCGCCCCCTCCTCGATGAGGAGCCCGTCAGCACTCAAGTGATCATCGGGCCGAAGGCTAAGAAGCCGTTGCAGCTGTCCATGCCCCTCTTCGTCTCCGATATGTCTTTCGGTTCCCTGTCGCGGGAAGCCAAAATCGCCCTGGCGATGGGGGCTCAACAATCTGGTACCGGCATCTGCTCCGGTGAGGGCGGAATGCTGCCCGATGAGCAGTCCAATAATAATCGCTACTTCTACGAGCTGGCCTCCGCCAAATTTGGATTTTCCTGGGATAAGCTAGAGAAAGTCCAGGCCTTCCACTTCAAAGGAGGACAGGGGGCCAAGACCGGAACGGGAGGGCATCTGCCGGGAGAGAAGGTAGTTGGTGAAATTGCCAAAGTAAGGGAATTGGAAGTCGGTAAATCGGCCATATCACCAGCTACCTTTCCAGATTTTCATGGGGTTAAAGATTTTAAAAAATTTGCCAAGAAGGTCCGCAAGATTACGGGAGGCATTCCGGTAGGCTTTAAGATTGCCGCTTCGAGGATTGAGGACGACATCGACTTTGCGCTGAAAGCGGGGGCGGACTACATCATCCTCGACGGTCGAGGGGGCGGTACCGGCGCTGCCCCAACCATACTGCGCGATAACATCAATGTCCCCACCATCCCCGCGCTGGCGCGCGCCCGGCGACACCTCGATAAGCGCAAGGCAAATGACGTGACCCTCATCATCACTGGCGGCCTGCGCGTCGCCGAAGACTTTGCTAAAGCCCTCATGCTCGGAGCCGATGCCGTCGCCGTCTCCAACGCTGCCCTGCAAGCCATCGGCTGTTTGGGCATGCGGGCCTGTAATACCAACAACTGCCCCGTCGGCATCGCCACCCAAAAAGACCATCTGCGGGCCAGATTGGAAATCGAAAGGTCCGCTCAACAATTGCACAACTTTTTTCACGCTACCAACGAACTGATCAAGGTCGTCGCTCGGGCCTGCGGCCATGCCAACATCGCAGATTTCAAGCATAGCGACCTGAGCACCTTCGATTATGATATGCACCGACTGACCGGCATTGCGTACGCCGGCGTCGGCCTCTAATAAATTTTTGACTGCATTCCAAAGAACAAAAAACAATGACTGAGAACTTGATTTGGCACAAAGTGCTGGACAATCCGAACGCCTTACCGGAAGGAAGAGTAATGACCGTTACCGCCGCCCAAAAAACCTTCTGCCTCACGCATCACGAGGGCAAGTTTGGGTGCCTAGACAATAAATGCCCGCATCAGGGTGGCCCGCTGGGGGAGGGCTCCATTGAGAACGGCTTGCTGCGCTGCCCCTGGCACGGCTGGGATTACCATCCCCTGGATGGCAAAGCGCCGGGCTATGATGATGGAGTGGAAACTTTTCCGGTAGACATTCGCGAGGATGGCATTTACATTGGACTGCCGCAGGAGAAAGCGCACGAGCGCAGCATCAGTGATGTTGTGGCAGAGACGCTGGTGAATTGGGGGCTAGATACGGTCTTTGGAATGGTCGGGCACTCCAATCTGGGCCTGGCCGATGCCCTACGCCGTCAAGAACAGCAAGGAAAGCTCCACTACTACGCGATTCGTCACGAGGGCGCGGCGGCCTTCGCCGCCTCTGCCTACGGGAAACTGACGGGCCGCCCGGCGGCCTGCTTTACCATCGCCGGCCCGGGCGCGACCAATCTCTACACCGGACTATGGGATGCTAAGGTAGATCGAGCGCCCATCTTGGCCCTCACTGGCCAGGTCGATACCCAAGTGCTGGGAACGGGCAATTTCCAGGAGCTGGATTTGGTGCAGGCCTTCAGCTCCGTTGCTGCGTTCAACCATCGAGTCGGCCGCGATAGCCGCCACGCCGAACTGGCCTCTCTGGCCATGAAGCAGGCCCTGCTCAAGCGCGATGTAGCCCACCTGACTTTCCCCGATGAAATCCAAACCCTCTCTGCTCCCGACGAAAAGGCGGGCAGTCCCGAAGGCCGCATTACACCGATGACCATCAGCCCACCAAAGGAAATGGCTGACCAGGCCATCGACTTGCTCAAGCAGGCCAAACGTCCGGTCATCATCACCGGGCACGGCGCTCGCTTCCACATGGAGGGAATCATTCAACTGGCCGAGCAGCTCAATGCGCCCGTGATGACGACGTTCAAGGGGAAGGGCCAAATCCCGGATAGCCATCCGTTGGCGGCCGGCGTGCTGGGGCGCAGCGGTACACCGATTGCCTCCTGGTTTATGAATGAATGCGATCTGCTGCTGGTATTCGGTGCCTCATTCTCCAAACACACGGGCATCACCCCCAAAAAGCCCATTATACAGGTCGATTTTGATCCGTTGGCCCTCAGCAAATTTCATAAGGTTACCTGTGCGGTTTGGGGAGAAATATCGGTGACCAGCCGCCTCTTCGCCGAGGCCCTCAAAGGGCAGACGGACACTGTCGATCAGCGGGGGGAGTTGGCGGAGCGATGGGCCATTTGGCGGGCCGAGAAGGCGCGTCGATTGTTGGATGATCGGGGGCAGGGCGTCAGCTCAATGGCCATCTTTGATGCTTTGAGCCGGCTGGCTCCGGAGGATGCGGTGATGTGTGTAGATGTAGGGAACAACGCCTATTCCTTTGGTCGCTACTACGAGTGTCAGGCTGACAACCGCTTTTTGATGTCGGGTTATTTGGGCTCGATCGGCTTTGCGCTGCCGGCGGCCATTGGGGCCAATGCGGCGGTGGGCAATGAGCGCAAGGTGATTGCCGTGGCGGGGGATGGAGGTTTTGGACAATATTTGGCTGATTTTACGACCTTGGTGAAGTACGGTATGAATGTGACGGTGATTGTGGTGAATAATGCTGAGCTGGGTAAGATTTCGAAGGAACAGCGAGCGGGGGAGTTTGAGGTCTGGCAAACGCAGCTGGTCAATCCGAGCTTTGCAGAGTACGCGCGTTCCTGTGGGGCCTTGGGCTTTCGGGTAGAGCGGAAGGAGGATTTGGATCGGGCCTACGAAGCAGCTCTTGGGCACCGGGGGGCGAGTTTGATTGAGGTCATGGCCGATGTGACCTTGATTTAAAAAAACTAAGTTGCGATGAACGAGATAGAAGGTTTTAGTGAACCGCAACTTGAATTCAATAAGATCAAATGATTGCTCAAATTTTTCTCAGCGTATTGGGTTTGTACCTGTTGATGGGGTTCCTCTTTGCCCTTTGGTTTGTCAATCGAGGGGCGAGCCGTTTGGATGAAAATGCCGCATCGGCCAATTGGAAGCTGAAGGCCCTGTGGCTGCCGGGAGCTATGGCGCTGTGGCCGATTTTATTCAACAAATTACGCAAAAAGAAATCATCATGACGCCTACGCTAAGAACATGGCATCGCTTGATATGGCCGCTGTTGGCTGTCATCCTAATCACCCTGGGCTTCTTTGCGCTACAGGTCTTTCCGGGGACTTCCTACATCCCCCAACCCGTTAGTCTGATCGGTGGGAGCAATGGAATAACCGCTCAACTGCAAGCTGCCTCTGGGGCTACTCCCGCCACCGTCGAACTCCATCTGACCGCCCCGCTGAATGCCGCAACCACCTTGGTCTATTTGGCCTCCAAGCCAACGGACCAACCCGCCAATGCCCAACTGCTGGGCCGCATCGAAGGGCGAGGAACCCATCGTTTTCCCCTCAATCCACAGACGGCTGCTTTCAAAGAGAAACACCTGTTCGGCTTCGACCCTATTTACAAGCAGCCCATTTTTCAAATCCAACTAGACCAATAACTATGAGTGTTGAATACAAACCGGTACTTTGGAGTGCCCGAAAAAAGCGTTACGACTGGATCATGGGCGGCCTGATGCTCTTGTTTTTGATCCTGTTTGTGGCTTTCCAACTGGTCTTTTTTTCGCAAATCTCCGCAGAGACGCTGATCATTCGGGCCACCGGCCTGCTGGCCCTGCTGATGATCCACGTTATTCTGGTCATTGGGCCTTTGTGTCGATTGGATCATCGCTTTTTGCCCCTGCTTTACAATCGGCGTCATCTGGGCGTAGCCACCTTTTTCATCGCCCTGATTCACGGCATTTTCAACATCATCATGTTCCATACCGCTGGGGATACCAATGCCCTGCTTTCCATTTTTGTAGCCAATGAGCACTACAACAGCATCGGCAATTTTCCCTTTCAAGTGCTGGGCTTCTTCGCCTTGCTGATCTTTTTTGTCATGGCGGCTACCAGCCACGACTTTTGGCTTAAAAACCTCAGTCCCCGGGTTTGGAAAGGCTTGCATATGAGTGTCTATGTTGCCTACGCTCTCATCATCGCCCATGTCTTGCTGGGTACCTTTCAGCGCGAGGGCAGCCTTCTGATGTTGGGCGGATTGCTGTTCGGGGTACTGCTAGTGGCGGGGCTGCATATGCTTAGCGCCTCTCGTAGCCATTTGCCCAATGTGCTGGGTAATCTGGGCGCGCCCGATGGCTTTCATAAGGTTTGTGCAGTTGATGAAATTGAAGAGAACCGGGCCAAAGTGGTTTTACTGGAAGGGCAAAATATCGCTATTTTTCGCTACGAAAATAAATGCTCTGCTGTACACAACCTGTGCAAGCACCAGAATGGACCTTTGGGGGAGGGGAAAATTGTGGATGGCTGTATCACCTGCCCCTGGCACGGCTACCAATACGAGCCCCACAACGGCTGCTCTCCACCGCCTTTCAACGAAAAAGTGCAGACTTATGATGTGAAAATTGTCGACGGCCAGGTCTATGTTAATCCTAGCCCTTATGCGGAAGGCAGCGAGCGGCCTCCGGCCCTAATTTCCTGATTGCAAAACCCATCAATCATGACTTCATCCAAGGATAATTTCTTCATCGGCTGGTCCGATCAGACGCCCGAAGGCTCGGCGCAGGCCAGTCGCCGCTTTGTCTATTGGTTGCTGCCAGCCATTGTACTAGTGCTTTTCCTCTTCGTCAGCGGGCAGCAGGTCTTTACGAACTCTTTTTATGATTTTGGAAATAGTACCCCCCTCAGCGGTGTCTTGTACAAATCGCCCGTCCCCATCCTGCGCATCATTCTAGGGCCGGACCAAACCGGGCAAGCCATCACCCAGGACATTCTGCTGATCGGCGCTGGCAAGTTCGGCGCAGAGCCTACCATCGCTGCGATGGAGGCCGAGCAAGGCCAAAACCTGGAAGGCCAACCCATTCAGCTGGAGGGCGTCGTTAGCTACTATGATGGTAAAGTCTCGCTGGAATTACTGGGCGGGCCGTCGGCCTTTAAGGGCAAGGCCCGCCTACAGCCGATGGATGCTGGTCAGGCCGCTTTTCGGCCCTTGGGCGATAGAACTTTGAAGGGGGAGATTGTAGACTCCAAATGCTTTTTTGGCCTGATGAAACCTGGAGAGGGCAAGACCCATCGCTCCTGCGCAGTGCGCTGCCTCTCCGGAGGCATTCCGCCGGTCTTCGCCGCCAATACCGCCGAGGACCGCTACTACATTCTGCGCGGCCCCTCCGGCGAGTCCATTAACCAAGAGCTGCTGCCCTACGTTGCCGATTATCTGCAAATCGAAGGGCGGGCGGAACGCCGGGGCGATTGGAACATCCTGTACCTCGATCCAGTGGCGGGCATTTGTACGCTGGGTCCCAAGTGGGTATTTGGAGGGATGCCGATGTGTGGGGAGTGATGGCGTATTATTGCTCCTTCACCCAAATCCGCAAAGAAGTGGCTTCCATTTCAACCGCTACTTTTTGGCCTCCCTGCAAAGTTATTAGTGCCTTCTGGTCTTGCACCCCATTCTGATGATCAACCGCCTCGGTGTTGGCAATCAATTTCCAACTGCCTGAAGGCAACTCAATTTCCTCAAACCTAAACGCCTCTGCTCCGGCGTTGAGCAACACCAGCACTTGACCATCGACGATGTACCCTAGCTTGCTCTCCTCCGGCGGCGTAATCCAGGCGTAGTAGTCGTCGGCTACCGCCTCCGCCTGCCGAAAGACCTGGCCGTATTCCGATAAGCGAAAAGCATTCATCCCCCGCCAAAAAGCGTACATATTAGCGTAGTCATTCTGGTTGATCCCCTCCGGCCGCTGCCCCACCGTTTCCCAGCGAAACTGGTTGGCACTCCGATGATTGTACGTGTCGCGATAGCCATGCATATAAACCTTGTAGCCCGAAGGCATGGTCTTGACCTCTTCTCGCAGCGGCGCTGATGCCTTGCTGCGCATAATCTCCGAACCGCCGTGGATGACGATGGGGCCAAGGGTGGTGTACAGCAAAGTCAATGCAATCTTGTACTCCTCTTGGTCAACCGTCATGCGGCCATCAAAGCCAGGGCCGCCAAACTGATCCGCCAGGGCAAAGTTATCGTGGATGTCCAGATAGCTGATGCCGCTCAGCGGCGTTTGATCATCCGGGAAACGATTGGCCAGGCCCTTCATAACATTGCTGCGCTCTGCGAAGTAGCCGCCCGGCCAGCCCCGGTCTTTTTGGTAATCCTTGAGTTCAAAGACGGGTCCTTTGAAGGCATTGCGAGAGTCATCCTGGAAGAAGGTGATGGGCGAATCTTCCTTGTACCAATCCCAATCCGGGTTGCTCTCGAAGTTGGGATCGTTGGAGCCGATCCAGGCTTCTCCGTAGACGATTTTATCTTCCCCGATGGCTGCTTTCAGCGCGATGAGCGTCTGCTGATCAATCTGTCCGGCCAGATCGATGCGAAAGCCATCGATACCAAATTCATCAATATAGTGCTGACACTGATCAATGAGCCAGCGCTGGGTCATAGGGCGGTTTTCGGTTTTGACCTCATTGCCGTAGGCCCCAATGTGTTCGAAGTCTTTGGTGCGGTAGTAGTACTGCTTGTCGAGGGCATTGAAGTGGAAAAACCAGAAATTGCCGTCCATATTTTCGGCCGTATGATTGGGAACGATGTCGATAATCACGGCGATGCCCTGGTCGTGGAAGGCCTGTACGAGGTCGCGGAATTCGTCGCGTTCAGCGCCGGGGGCGGCCCCCTTGCTGCGGTACCTCGACTCGATGGCGAAGGCGTGGGAGGTGCGGTAGCCCCACTGGTAATTCTCCTCACTCACCCCTTGGCTGATCATGTAGGGATCATCTTTAAAGGCCGCTTTCCACTCCTCGGTCGGGTAGTGCACATACTCTTGTACCGGCATCAGATGGACCACATTGATGCCGAGGTCAAGTAGGTAATCAAAGCCGATTTTTTCGCCCCTTTTATTTTTCAATCCTCTGGTCGTCATGGCCTTGAAGGTCCCCTTATACTGCTCCTCGACGGGCAATAAATCGGTGAAATCCTGTATATGGACTTCATAGGCGATGACGTCTTCCATTTTGGGAATCCCCTTTTCCAGTGGCGTAGCCGGTGTCGTTTTGCGCCAAATTCGGCTCTTGCCCCAAGTATCATCGCTGACGCGCGCATAGGGATCAGAAATGTGTACGGGGTTGGTTTCGTAAAAATGATTGCCGGGTTCATCGCTGCCGTGAACGGTAAAATCGTAGTAAATACCGTGTAGGTCTTCGGGGATCATCATTTCCCAGATGCCATTTTCATCTTCTACCAGGGGTTCTTCTCGATAGGCGGTGGTATCATTTTTTTCCTTGTAGAGATAGAGGCGAACTTTTTCTGCTCGTGGAGCGAAGATGCGGACGCTGGTCTGCCGGCCTTCTACGTTGGCCCCCAGTTCTTTTGTTGAGTAAGTCTCCCTGAACCAGCCATCGAAGGAGCAATGCGTCTTGAGGCCCAGCGATGGAATTTCGAGGAAGTAGACCCGTTTTTTATCCAGCGGGAAGGCCGGGGCGAGTAGGGTAGAGGTAGCATCGTTGGGCAGTACGCCGGTGATGGGAATCTCGAAGCCCTTGGCATTGGTGAGGACATAGTCGCGGGGACGGAGCGGTCGGTTGGTGGTAATCTCTGCCCAGATCAGGTGGTCGCTTCTCAGCTCTGCCCGCAGGCTGGGGAGGAGTACATCTTTGAGAAAGACCAGGTTGCCGCCGTTTTCGTTGGGGGCGTTGGCGGGCGGGGAGAGCCATTCGCCCTCATCGATGCGGTATTTGAACTCGGCGTGTGGCGCGAGGATGCTAAAGTCGGGGTTGTCTATCGTCAGGAGCCATTGCTGCCCGGTTTTTTTGAGCAACCACTCGGGGGCGTCCATATTTTGGTCCCAGTTTCGAAAGGAGCCGGTGACCGCGACGCGCTGCGGTGTGCGTTGGTAGTTGGCCTCATCGAAGATAAAAGTGACTTTGTCTCCGAAGCGGGCGTAGCCCTGGCGGACTTGATCCCCCGTAAAAGATTGGGCGACCATGCAGGTGGAGGTAAAGGATAGCAATAGGAGGAGTACAGTCGTTCGCAGCATAGGATACGCTTTAGTATTGTGATTGTGAGGCAAGATATTAATTGAGCTGTTCAAAGCCAAGGATGCATTGACTTTAGTTGATTACACCATATGTAGGGTTCGTTACGCCATACTGCCTCCCCGTTACAGGGCAGTTGACTGGCTAACCTCGAAGGCTTAACTTAATTATCCGGTTAGTATCGCCGTGGCCTTTGGAGGAGCTACTGTGTACACACAACGCAAAATGGCTGGCAAAAAGTAAATAGAGAACCGAATTCGGTTCTCTCTGAGGCTGAAAGTGGAGCAAATAATATGGCTATTAAATTTTGACTGACCGAAGGTCAGCGTCAAAATATGCACGGTAGAGGGACGTTAGAGGGAAAACGAACCATTGGCGAGGGGCCCAAAAAAATGTGTATACACGGTAGCTCTCGCAGAGGACACTCACAGTACTATAAAAGTGGGATTTTAGTAAGAAAAATCGCCGTGTCCCCTAGCCGGGAGACATTGCTCGGACTAAAAAAGAGCTGCTTTTTATAC
Source organism: Bacteroidota bacterium (assembly GCA_038750655.1). Taxonomy (GTDB): domain Bacteria; phylum Bacteroidota; class Bacteroidia; order Chitinophagales; family Saprospiraceae; genus JBCDGZ01. Next base: position 21,488 of record JBCDGZ010000126.1, read on the forward strand.
GAAAAGGAAATGTGTGTACACAATAGCCCTTGGAGGAGACACGGCTTGGACTTGAATTTAGCCCTGTTCGTCAGGGCGGTGTCTTTCGCAGAATACACTGAATATTTCATTTAGCGTCAAGGAGATTTATATCATTTAAAAATAATAAACTATGAAAAAGAGTCTGAAAAAAATCCAAACAGGTGCCAAGACAAAGAAGATTGCACTAGCTGGTCAGCGTCAGGTGAAAGGCGGAGTTGTGATCGATATAGTCGGGGGCAGCTAGTAGGTTAGTCTTTTAGAATAAGATAGGCAACATCGGGAATAGTGCTATTGTGGACCTCCCGAGGTTGCCTTTTCTGATTTAGGAGCCATTGGTACTGTTACGAAAAAGTAGATGGTGCACTCTAATAGGTGTATTGATTGACTTTTAAAAAATGGCTTTATGAATGCGACCGATTTGACCAATCCAGATTACCAAACTCGATTGTGGATTAATAAGGGGACGGATTTTGAATTTGCGGAAAAACAACTAGGGGTGAAGCAGCGTACTGGGGTTTGTTTCTCTGGTGGCGGAACGCGATCCTTGTCGGCAACGATGGGGCAGCTGCGCGGCCTGCAATCTCTGCAATTGATCGATAAGGTGGATTATATTTCCTGCGTATCCGGAGGTTCCTGGGCGTCGGCTTTGTTCACCTATTACAAATCCAATCCTCAAGGTACCCAAGGGCCAATTAGCGATGCTGATTTCTTGGGGCCGGTGGTCGCTCCGCACGATATTATGGTTAATCCTCCCCATGATCCGACGAAGAATTGGTTGGGTACTGCGGATCCTAAGCGGCTGGGCACTACGGCGACCAATAGCTTAGTGGAATCCTTTTTCTTGGTGTTGATTGAATGGGCAACGGACTATGTCAATACCAATAGT
>JBCDGZ010000127.1:0-22354 GCA_038750655.1 Bacteroidota bacterium
ACCTACTTGAGGTAGAAAACACGGCTGGTTTCCTCGGCTCGGGTTTTCATACCAAAGACTATCACATTTATTTGTGGGCTTTACTGGAACAGATTGACGCTAAACTCGGTGGTTGCAGTTCCATAACTAGTACGGAGACCCCAAATATTTCCCAAGAAAACATGACGATCTTCCCCAATCCCAGTAAGGGGACTTTTACCATCCAGATCGATCGCCCCATTCCCAACGGCGAATATCTACTCATTACAGATATTTATGGTCGGACTGTGAGAAAGATGAATTGCGAATCAATCAATCGCGTTCAACTAAAGGATACCGGTGTTTATTTCGTGATTACCACAGGTGGAAGTCAAAAGATTATTGTCAACTGAGTTCACAACAGGCTGTAGGACAGGGCTTTGGGAGGGAACCCACCCACAATACCACCGCCGCCAACCCGAGCCACAAACAATACTACCTAACCATAGCTGGTCAGGCCTTGCCGCTCAGGTCGCAAGACTCCCATCTAATGACGGTATCCCTTCTCTTTCCAGGCCTACTGAAAGTAAAAGGATGTATGTTTTCCAAGGCAGAAGGATTTTCGATCCTCCTAGCAATCTGATCTGTGGGATTGCCATCGTCATCAATCGGAGAAAATGCAGTCTAGGACGATGGCAATATTCGGAGTGAACGGTAAATGTAACACAAAATGTTGGAATTGTCAAGGGGGCCAAAAGTTATAGAGCTTTAGTGCTGAAATAAAGCGTAAAATGGATAGCATATTTTCCTCAACTAAAAGAAACAAGATGTCCCAAATGGTCGTTAGAATAGCAAGCGGCAGGTAGGAGATTTGCCGAAAAATCCCTATCTATGCGTCTGTTTTGATGTAAGTTGTGACGCTTGTACTAGTGAATCACAGCTTAAGTCAATTAAAGAAACATTACGATAAGAACTAATACAAATCCCTCTAATGAAAAATCACTTAATTTCCGGTGGTTGTGGCTTCGTAGGTAGAAATATGGTGAAACGCCTTTACCGGACAACCAAGGACCGAATCGTATTCATTGACGACCTCTCTGTGGGGACCGATCCTGCTAACTGGCTAGACGTGCCGATGGTGCGCACTGACGGTGACCTGAAAATCTACGGCGACGAGGAGCGCCTGATTTTCCTCAAAGGAGACTTTCGGGACATCGTGAGGAATCTGATCAACGATGCCTCTTGGTTCCGCACCCGCTACGCCCTCGATATTGATCAATTTGCTGATGTCTTTCACTTTGCGGCCATCGTCGGCGGCCGCGCTAAGATCGATGGCGATCCAATGATGGTGGCCCTCGACCTCTCCATTGATGCCGAATTTTTCTATTGGGTGACTCGACAAAAGCCCGAACGGGTATTGTATCCGAGTTCTAGTGCCGCCTATCCGGTGGACAAACAGAGTGAAGAAAATACCATACAGCTGTGCGAGTCGGACATCGACTTTAACAATATGGGGCAACCCGATATGACCTATGGCTGGACGAAATTGACGGGGGAATACCTGGCCAAGATTGCTGCGGAATACTACGGGGTGAAGGTGACCTGCATCCGCCCGTTTTCTGGCTACGGCGAAGATCAAGACTACAGCTATCCCATTCCTGCCATCGCCCGCCGCGCCGTCTACCGCGAGGACCCCTTTGAGGTCTGGGGAACTGGATTGCAAGGCCGCGACTTCGTCCATATCGAAGACGTGCTCGACTGTACCCTCCTGGCTATGGATCATATCCACGATGGGACCGCCATCAATATCGGTATGGGCCGCCTGACCAACTTCCGCGAAATCATTCAGCTGTTCTGCAAATTTGCGGGCTACAACCCTCCAATCAAGCAGTTGCTGGATAAGCCGGTGGGGGTCCACTCTCGCTACTGTAATATGGATTTTGTGAAAGAAAAACTGGGCTGGGAAGCCAAAATATCACTGGAAGAGGGGATGCGACGGGTCTACGATGCCGTTATGGAGGTCGAAAAGAAGGCAGTGAACAACTAAGGTCCATGTCGAAAAAGAAAACCCTGGTATGCTTTGGCCCGGGCCCGGCTTTCAAAGGAGGGCTGTCCAACTACAACACCTCCCTGGCCAAGGCCCTCGATAGGTTTGAGGAGGTCGATGTGCACATCGTTTCTTGGACTCAGCAGTATCCCTCCATCGTTCCTAGAGAATTTAAGGACAAGGTCAGCAAAACGGATTTGCTGGAAGGGACCAATATCAAGGTCCAATACATTACCAACTACAACAATCCTTTCTCCTGGTTTGCTACAGCACGTTACATCGCTGATTTGAAGCCCGATACCGTGGTTTTTCAGTGGTCGATTGCCTTGCAGGGGCTGCCTGTCGGTAGAATTATCAATCGCCTTAAGCGCCTCAGTGACTGTGAGGTCATCATCGACCTGCACTTCGTTATCCAAAAGGAGAAAAGTACGATCGATAAAATCTTTACCAAGATGGGGATTGGTAATGCCGATAGCTATATCGTCCATGCCCTCAAAACCTATCGCGAGCTGAAACAACTCTATCCCAACAAGTCCTTCCATCTCACCGAGGAAGGCGATCGAAGCAGCCAAGAGCAGACGGTCATCAAGCTTTACCATCCCATCTACGACCTTTTTCAACCCGACCCTGCTTTTGACGTCGAAGCCTTCAAGAAAGAGCATGGATTGCGAGATAAGGTCCTGCTGTTTTTTGGCTTTATTCGCAAGTATAAAGGCCTGCACAACGCCATCCGCGCCTTCGAGCGGGTCGCCCAACAACGCGATGATGTTAGCCTGCTGATTTGCGGAGAGTCCTTTTGGAATACCCTGGACTCCAATAGTTGGGGCACCAAGTTTAAAAAAGCCACCTTCGGCGTCGCCAAGAAACTACTGCTCGGCGACGGTGACAACGAGCAAGATTATCGCCCCCTGGAGCTGATCCAGGAGCTAGGTCTGGAAGAACAAACAGCCGTTTTCAACCGCTTTATTCCCAACGAAGAAGTCAATAAATTCTTTCAAGTCAGTGATTGTGTAGTGCTTTACTACCTCACCGCTACCCCCTCGGGCATCGAATCGCTGAGCTACAACTTCGATCTGCCTATTTTGGCCACCAAAGTAGGCCATTTTCCCGAGACTGTCGAAGATGGCGACAATGGCTATCTGGCTGAAGCTAACGACATTCAATCTATGGCCGACACCATGATCCGCTTCCTCGATCATCCGTTGCCACCAGAAAATGTCAGTAATTTCAAAGTTAACCTCAGTTGGGAGAATTATGCAAAGGCAATTTTGAATACTTAGCTGCGGGCCCTATTTTCGCCCCATGCACAACAACATCGAGATCAAAGCGCGGTCGAGCAATCAGCAGGCCATTCGCGACCTCCTCAAGGCCCACCAAGCCAATTTTAAAGGCATCGACCATCAGATCGATACCTATTTTAAAGTCAATCAGGGCCGCCTCAAGCTCCGAGAGGGGAATATTGAAAACAGTTTGATCCATTACTACCGAGAAAACCAGGCGGGCCCTAAGCTATCCAAAGTAAGTTTGTATCAGACGAGCCCTGGTGCGGGCCTGAAAGCTGTGCTCAGCGAAGCGCTCGGCATTTTGGTGGTCGTAGATAAACAGCGGGAGATTTACTTTATTGATAATGTGAAATTTCATATTGATAGGGTTAAGGACCTCGGGGCGTTCATTGAGATTGAGGCCATTGACTCGGATGGGACGCGCAGTAAGGAAGACTTGCAACAACAATGCGAGTACTACCTGGCACTTTTCGGTATTCGGGAGGAAGAGTTAGTGGAAGATTCGTATAGTGACTTGCTGGCAGGGCTTCAATCAACAAAGAATTAACCTGGCTGATCTAACTTGATTTTTCAACAAATCGTTTTCCTATCCCTTTGTAGAGTTTTTGATTACTTTTGTAGATGAAAGGCCCATTTTGAGTGGGTTTTCCCTACATTATGTGGAGTTGCAAATCACAGATTTATATTTTAATTTCCGCCCGATCATGTAGTGTTTATAATTGCTTACTTTATAAGGCCAATCCCTCTCTTTTACTGAGGATTTGGACTTTGTAAAGTATCGCCGTGTCCCTTGGCAGGAGACACTGCTCGGACTAAAAAAGAGCTGCTTTTTATACGAAAAGGAAATGTGTGTACACGGTAGCCCCTAGTCGGGAGACACTGCTAGAACTTGAACTATACTTTGAATTATAACATTGTAGTAATAGCCAAGGTATTGTCTCTCTGCAAGAGGACACTGACCATACTAACAACCTAGTAATTACCCGGAGACCTAGTCTCCCCGATATACAGACGATGAGATCGACTAACCTATTTAGTCGAATAACCACAGACAATAATTGAATAACACGTTACAAAGCATCCATTAAGAATCCAAAATTTTCATTGTAGACCCAAGTCTTTCGGCCAATTGGCAGCATGCTGGTGCTTTATCGTACTCAGTTGCCGCCCGGCCTACGGCCCCAAAGTCTACCTTAATGCACCAGAAGGCGAGCCCTTCTGGCACTGTCGGGCATTAAATCGCGGTATTAACAGCAAAGAATGAGCTATGAGAATTAGCGAAGGCTTAGTTCTGCTTCTCCTGCCTTCGGGTGGGAGAGGCGACTAAGTTCCTCTATTTTTCCCCACATCTTTCCTAAGAATTTCCGAAATTAGCTTTTAACATTTGCTAAACCTCTTTTGGGGACAATAAAATACCGACAACTATGGCGAGCAAAGAGGACATCCGGGATTGGATACAAGACCTGCGTTATGTGAATCAAAACGCTGAATGGCAGTTGGAACACCGATTGAAGGCCCTACAACAGCTCAGCACTGCTGGTGATGCCGCCGCCGCTGCTATCCCCGCCTTAATTCGTATGTACTTCAGTCGGCTGCAAGCGGAGCGCGAGCAGGCCCTGGCTACCCTCGAAGCCATCGACCCTCAATGGCCAGCCCGGCCCGAAGCCTTGGAAGAGCGCAGCTACCTTATTAAAAAGCTCAATAAAGATCATCGCGAAGCCAACAAGGCCGTCCGCATCCTCAGTGGGATGGGGGAGCCGGTAGTAGAGCCGCTGCGAAAGCGCCTCTTTGAGGAAGCCGATGATGATTTCTTTTTGGCTAAAGGCTTGACCGTGCTCCATAACATACAGCCGCCGGTTAAAGGCCTCTTGCCTCTGATCAACACTTTGCTGCCCAATGCCCGAACGGATTATTTGCTAGAAACCATCACGGACATCCTTGGGGAGCGGTCGGATGGGAGCGCCGAGGCCATTGATAGCCTGGTGAAGTTGTTGGAGAATAAAAACCCGCGGGTGCGCAGTAAGGCTATTAAGGCGATCGGTAATGCGGAGACGGTCGATGAAATTGCGGCTTTACCCTTGATCAATTGCCTTTCGGATAAGGAAAAGGAGGTGAGGGAGGAGGCCATTCACGTTTTTTCCAAACATCACTTAAAAACGGCTGCCGATTTTTTTACGCGCATGATTGACAATCGAGGAAAGCTGCTGGAAGAAGACCTGAAGGCAATTTTTGAGAAAATTAAATTCTGGATCAGTAGGAGCGCCGCCGAAGATTTTAAGCTTAATGCCAGCCGTTTTCGGGATAATCTCTCCTGGTACAATCGCGAGTTGCAAGAAAAGCTGGCTAAGCCGGAAATCCTGCTGGAATCGGTGTTGGCGGTTTTGTACAATCGCGGTGAGGTGGAGCCCTCAATGGTTGAAGCATTGGGGGATATTTACCAAAAATACAACAACCTGACGATCAAAATTCGCAGCCTCAAATTGCTGGGGGTACTGCGGGAGGCCAAAGAAGCGGTCCTGCCCATTCTGGTCAAATCGCTAGAAAGTCCCTACGAATCGGTGCGCGAAGCTGGCGTGGCTGCCCTCAATCGCCTTGATACCAACTGGCTCCACCATCCCATTACCGCCCAAATGATCGGCACCCTGGTCGAACAGCTCGACAGCCAATCCACCCGCGAGGCATCCGTCAATACCCTGCTCTCCATCGGCGAGGTGGGCATCCCCAGCCTCTTGCAACACCTGCAAGGCACAGAAAAACGCCTGATCCGCGAGACCTTGATTGAGATTCTTAGTAAATTTGGCGATTCTGCGGAGATCAAGCTGGACGACTTGCTCCACATCAAAGAAAAATTCCAAAATGCCCAGACGCTGAGCGCCCTTAATGATTTGATTAAAAAAATTGAAAAACAATAATTGAATGAGATTCCTGATCGCATCCCTCCTCTCTCTACTTTTACTTTCCGCTTGTAACAACGGCGCCGACTCTTCGGCCAAAACATCCGCCCAAGAGGGCAATACCCTGATCGTCGAGGCCACTCCTATGAAGACCACCCTGATGGAAATTGAACCGCTGGTCGTCAGCTTTAGGTTCTACAATCCTACGGATTCGACGATGGGGCTGAAAATTCCAACGGTGAAAGGTTGGGACATCAAAGTGGATGGTTATGCTATTGATTTGCGTGCTTTCCCTAATATCCCAAAAGAGTATTTTTTGCTGCCCGCTAAGCAGGATACGGTTTTTAGCATGGACTGGCCGGGCGACAAGCTCTGGGTACAGGGGACGTTGTTGGGCGATCATGAACTGCGCTTTGATTACCTGCATCAGGACGGGGGATCGATAGCTGTATCGCCTTTTAAGGTGACTGTTGAGGAAATGACGGATAGCGAAATTGCCGCCGCCGCAGCCTATGATGTCATTAAGATGGCTCCCTCGGAGGATGTGGAGAAACTAGCCGATCAATTCCTCGAATTTTATCCTGCCAGTGTTCTGACCAATCACGTGAAGCTGCGCAAGGCTGGTACTTTGCTTTACGATGCGAAGCGGCAGGATTTGTGCCAGCAATTGCTCGATGAGGTGTATTACAACAACCCTATTCGCTCTGAGCAGGTCGATGCAGCTACTTATCTGGCACATATCTACAATCGCAACCAGAACTATCGCAAAATGTACGAACTCTGGCGACCCTTGGACCCGCATAAGGCCAAGCGCTTCAAAAAGCTGGCGGATGCGATGGGGCAGTAGGGGAGGAGCCGTTATAAAACTTAAAATATGCTATTGAAAATTATAGGAGTATTACTGTTGGGAGCGGCGTTGATCTATGCGGTCTTTCGCGCTTACGATAAGCAATGGAAGCCGCCTACGCAGGATTTTCTGCCGGTTTGGAAAGACATTTTACTGCGGGAAATCAGTTACTACAAACGCTTGAGCAAGAACGATCGCCAACTCTTCGAGTTTAAGGTCCACGAGTTTTTGACCAACGTGAAAATCGTCGGGGTAGAGACCACCATCAATGATGTCGATCGGCTGATGGTCGCTGCAAGCGCAGTGATTCCCATTTTTGCCTTTCCTGAGTGGAAGTACAAAAATCTAGATGAGGTGTTGATCTATCCCAATACTTTTGGGGAAGATTTTGCGACTAAAGGGGAGGGGCGTCGCATCTTAGGGATGGTCGGTACTGGCTATATGGAACGCAAGATGATCCTTTCTAAAATGGCCTTGCGCAAGGGCTTTCGCAACGAAACAGACAAGAAAAATACTGCTATCCATGAGTTTGTCCACCTCATCGATAAAGCGGATGGGGTCGTTGATGGCATTCCCCGTGCCCTTTTAGAGCATCAATACACCATCCCTTGGGTTGATATGATTGAGCGCAAGTTGGAAGAAATTGTAGCTAGAAAAAGCGACATCAACCCCTACGCTAGCACCGGCCGCGAGGAGTTTTTTGCTGTTTTGAGTGAGTATTTTTTCGAACGCCCTCGACTGCTGCGGAAGAAACATCCTCAGCTCTACGAGATGCTGGAAGAAATCTTTGATCAGGATTTGGCTGCGGTCAAAAGGAAATCCTGAAAATTTCCTGCCTCCGATATTTTGCCGTAATTTTAGGCAAATCGAATACATGAAAGCTGTTGCCTTAAACAATACCACCTATAAATTTCTGCGCGATCTCAAAAAAAATAACAACCGGCCCTGGTTCAACGAACATAAAGATCGCTACACCACTGCCCACGAGAATGTATTGGAATTTACCGAAGAGCTGATCACTTTGATGAATAAATACGATCAGCTGGTGCCTCGCTCGCCCAAGCAGACGCTCTTCCGCATCTACCGTGATACCCGCTTTTCGAAAGACAAAACGCCCTACAAGAATCACTTCAGCGGAGGTTTTAAGCGAGATACCAAATGGCTGCGCGGGGGCTACTATTTCCACCTCGAACCCGGCAATAACTTTGTCGCAGGCGGCTTCTGGGGGCCCAATTCTGCCGATCTACAGCGCATTCGCCAAGAAATTGCAGCCGACGACCAGCCCCTGCGTAAGATCCTGGCCTCCAAATCCTTCAAAGACACCTTCGGCACCCTGATCGGCGATCAAGTCAAAACCGCCCCCAAGGGCTACCCCAGAGACCATCCATCCATTGACCTGCTGCGCTTTAAGCAGCTCATCGTTCGCCACGACTTTACCAATAAACAGGCTATGGAGCCCGGATTCGCCAAAGAAATGGTTAAGGTTTTCCGCAAAATGCGACCCTATTTTGATTACATGAGCGAGGTACTGACCACGGATAGCAACGGCGTTCCCATCGAATAAATCCTATGGAGCAAGCCCCCATTTTCATTTTGGACTATCAAATCAGTGAGCCAACCAATGCCCTCACCGATTTCATCGTCTCTGCCACCGCCTTTTACGCCTGGTGGAAAATCCGCAGTTGGGTTCATCACAGTGCCTACCTCCGATTGATGAGCTATTACTTCCTCCTTATGGGCATCTCCACTTTTATGGGCGGCATATTTGCCCATGCCATCCTCCATTGGTACGGCCATCTTCAGAAAGTACCCGGTTGGCTGGTGGGTATGGTCAGTATGTTTTTTTTAGAACAAGCCAGCATTTATCGAGCTGAGGAGGTCAAGGTGTTGGACCGGGCCGAAGCCATGCGCTGGTTCAGTCGAGGCAAGTTGGCCATTTTGCTGCTCATCACCATTGCTACCCAGCATCTGAATTGGGTGGGTATTCAGAGCGTCACCGCCCTATTTCTCTTCGTCTTGCCCCTACACTGGCGGGCCTATCGCCAGACCTCGGCTGCTGTTGATCGCTACGCATTGCTAGCCATTGCCTGTTCCCTTCCTATTTTTGTGGTCTCTGCCTTTAAGTTATCCCTCCATCATTATTTCAACTTCAACGACATCAGTCATATCGTGATGGTGGGCTGTATTCTGCTGTTTTATCGTGCTTGTAGGGCCCTACTGTCCCAATTTTCGGTGGAAGGGCACATTCTTCAGTGATAATGTCCGGAATCTAAGTGTGGCCTGGCGGCCTTCTTGCCTTAAGGAACCATAGTAGTCATGTAATGCAGTACGAAGAATGCTGCGGATCACGTTTTAATTGGTTTGTATATGGAGAAGCAGCGGTTGGTTTTGAGCGGCCGGTAAACATCCCATCGACTGGTGGTTTCAGGGTCAATCGTTGTTTGTCTTTTTGTGTAGAGAATTGGCGAAATTATTGTACGATTTTTCCTATCCCTCCATATCCTTACCTCGCTTCCCCCCCCTTCCAAACACTTGCAACATTCACTTCTGCAGTCCACCGTTAGGGCTGTCTAATCGTGTATTATCAACTTTAAACATAGCTTATTACAATCAAATCGTAGATTTATGAGACAACTAAAGCCTAGATTTTTTCTCTTTTACCTCTTATTATTTACATTACTAACACCACTACGGGCACAACACCAATGTGCCTTCGATGAACTCCATCAAAAACGATTGTCCGAAGACCCAGACTACGCTAGACGCCTTTGGCAAGTCGAGCGCAAAACCCAAAGCTGGTTGACTTCACCGGCGGCTAATAATCGCTCTGGTACCGTTTATACCATCCCGGTTGTCGTCCATATCCTTCACCTTGGAGAGTCTGTTGGTACGGGAACTAACATCTCGGACGCGCAAATTATCAGCGCCATTGATCGGATGACTGATGTCTACAGAAATAACGATGGGGTATCTGATGGCTATGATACCGGTATTGAATTCTGCCTAGCTGATGTTACACCAGACTGTCAATCGACTACCGGGATTGTACGGGTCGATGCTACCTCCGTGTCGGGGTACAGTACGATGGGGATTCAGGGGGGGACTACTGATGGCTCGGATGAGGTCGAGACTAAGGACCTGAGCCGTTGGAACCCGGAAGAATACCTCAATATTTGGGTGGTTAGTGAAATTAATAACAATAACGGCGGCAGCGGTACACAGGGCTATTCCCGTCTACCCGCTGGTGCTCCCTATGATTACGACGGTGTGGTCATTCTGTACAATGCAATGGGCTATGATCCAACGGGCTCGCTGGGTTATGAGCTTAAGTCTTACACCCGCAGTAATGCTACGCTCATACACGAAGCGGCTCACTACCTGGACATCTATCATACTTTTGAGGGCGATTCGGATGGTACCACCTGCCCTTCAAACAGCGATTGCTCTACAGATGGTGATCGCGTTTGTGATACTGATCCACATATCCGCTCGGCCAGTAATTGCCCGAGTGGTACCAATAGTTGTACTGGTAGTAGCAATGCTGACATTGTGGATAATTATATGGATTATTCCTCCCAAACTTGTAAAACGCGCTTTACCGCCGGGCAGGCGGCTCGGATGCAAGCTGCTCTGAACACCCAGCGTATTCCCCTTTGGGATTCGCAAGGCTGTAGTGGGGTGACCAGCCAGCCCGTAGCTGCCTCTTGTTCACCAACGACAACAACGCCACATTCTACCGCAGGTATTGGAATTGAAGCTATTACGATCGGAGACCTCGTGACCAGTTCGGGCAATAGCTACGAAGATGGCGGCTATCTGGATCGCTCCTGCCGCAACTTCACCGTTGATCCTAATACAACCGTCAGCATCAGCGTGGCCAATGGCAGTAGTAATCCCGAGAATGTAAGAATTTATGTCGATTATGACAATGATGGGGTCATGACAGATGCTGGAGAATCCGTATTTTATTCTACGAATGCCACCACTCACTCCGGTAGCTTTACCATCCCCGAATATCCAACGGTCACGGGAACACCTATTCGGGTGCGCATCCTGTCTGATTTTGTCAACTTCGAGATCACTAGCCCCTGTCAAGATATGGTTTACGGGCAGGTCGAGGATTTTTCAATGACCATTAATCCATTGGATCCGACTATTATCGCCTCTATAACCGAACTCAATGATTTCACTACCAGCACCGACGCCGCCTCTTCCTCACAGAGCTTCACCGTCTCAGGCGATGAGCTCAAAGACGATGTCAGCCTTAACGTCTCCGGCTCTGCCTACGAATTATCAACTGACGATACCAACTTCTCTTCTAGCCTAACCCTGAGTCACGATGGCTACGAGCTAGATGGAGAGCCCGTCACTGTCTATGTGCGCCTAAAAACCGGCATGAGTGGCAGCAGCTACAGTGAAACCATCACCCTGAGCAGCACCGATGCGACTAATGCAACAATCGACCTATCGGGTAAAGTAGTCGATACCGATGAGGTGCGCGGTAATGCTTTAACTTTTGACAATAATGGGGATTTTGTGCTGACTACCTTCACTGGTATCAGCGGTACGGAATCCAGAACCTTTGAAGCTTGGGTAAAAACCACTTCTACCGAGGCTGATGCTATCATGGGCTACGGCGCCAATTCTACTGCACAAAAATGGGTGGTTCGGACCGATGGCGGCCAGCTAAGGATTGAAGTCAACGGAGGCTACAAGCGTGGGACGACGAGTATCAACGACGGAGTATGGCATCACATTGCTGTAGTTTTGGACAATAGTGGTGGCGCTACGCTCAATAATACGACGCTTTATGTAGATGGAGTGGTGGAAAGCATTTCTGGTTCTAGCAATACAAGCACAACGCTCAATACCGCCAGTAGCCAGGGAATGTGGATCGGCTATGACCACAGCAGTCGCTATTTTGATGGAGAGATTGAAGAGGTACGGGTATGGAATGTCGCGCGTACTGTAGCCCAAGTCCGAGAGACAATGCACTTGACTTTGAATGGCTTAGAAACGGGCTTGGTAGCGTACTATCAAATGAATGAAGCCTCGGGCAGTACGACTAAGGATGGCGTCGGTGGAGCCGACGGCACCCTAAACGGCGATGCCAGCTTCACGGCCTCTTCGCTGGCGGTCGCTGGCGGTAGTTGCAGCACCCTGACCCTGGGTAGCGATGGCAACGGCGGAGTAGAGGTCAACGCCAACAATCTACAAATCGACTTTGCTAACAGCGCCGGGAGCGCCCCCAATGGGGATTTGATGATTTATATGTTAGAAGAAAGTGCTTATAATGGCCCTACCTACGATGATCAGGGGGATCGCTACTGGGTGGTGCGCAATTTTGGGAGCAATCAAAATAGCTTGGATGTTGAATCGATGACCCTGACCCTGCCTTCCGGTGATGCCCTGCTCAGCGCAGGGACTTCGGAGCTGAGCCTCCACAAGCGCGGCTCCGGCGAAAGCGGCGACTGGCTGGAAATGGCCAGCTCGGCGACTTCCGTGGACGGCGGCAGCGGCGAGGTGGTCTTTGATGGCTTGACGGGCTTCAACAGCTTTAGTCAGGTGGTGGTAGGTCGAGGGGTGGCCCTGCCGGTCGAATGGGTCAGTTTTGATGCCCTGCGCCTCAACAGCCGTACGGTGCAGCTGGCTTGGGCTACCGCTACCGAAATCGACAATGCCGGCTTTGAAATCCAATACAGCTACGATGGTCGTACTTTCGAAAAGGCAGTATTCATAAAAGGCCAAGGCCACTCGACCCAATTCAGCAGCTACACCCATCAGCTCCCAGAACCGCAGGCCGCCTACTACCGCCTCAAGCAGATGGATAACAACGGCGATTTTGATTACAGCATCATCCGCTACGTAGAGGGAGGAGCCCAAATGCCTGATGTACAGGTCATCCCGAACCCCTCTTCCGGTGAATTCCAACTCTTCGTCAACGAGCTAGACCCGGAGGAAGTGCTGCAGCTTAACCTGATCGACCTGCAAGGCCGTCAGCTGCTCCATACCTCCGGCACCCTGGATCAACTCAATGAGCGCCTGCGCTTGCAACAGGATCAGCTGCCCAAAGGGGTGTTGATGTTGCAATTGAGTAGTAAGAGTGGGGTGATTATGCGGATGTCGATGACGATTGTTCGGGTTTAGCGCCTTTGGCGTTTGGGATGGACGCCCGCCTGCCGGCCGGCAGGGTGGAATGCCTTTGGCATTTTGGTGGACGGTGGACGGTTTTTTGGGGGAAGGTTGTAGCGCCTTTGGCGCTTTGGGTGGACGCCCGCCTGCCGGCCGGCCGGGTTGATGCCTTTGGCATTTTGGTTGACGGTTGACGGCCAGAAGTAGTGGTTTGTAGTGGTACGCAGCTCCGCACTGTCTGCGTCTCACTTCCTATCGGCCGGCCGTCCATCGTCGACCGTCCACCGTCCACCCCCAACACCACAGGTGCCCCCTAAGATTAATTTTTATTTAATTTCTTCCCAAACATTTTTAACAAGATCAAAATGATGTTATTTTTGTGGGATTTTTTTTTGCAAATCCCCAGGAGCATATCCAGCTGCTTGTGGCTGGATTGCCTTACTTTTTACTAGAATACAACGATGCAGAAAACAGAAACGGGCAAACAACTGTATGATTATCAGGTTGATGACATCAATAGAATCTTTGAACGGATCAACAATTGCCCGGGCGATTATAACTTGCTGTACCAGCTGCCGACGGGTGGTGGAAAGACGGTGATTTTCTCCGAAATTGCCCGACGATATATCGAGAATACCCGCAAACGGGTCTTGATTCTTACCCACCGTATTGAATTGTGTGGGCAAACCTCTCGTATGTTGCAGGAATTTGGCGTTGTTAACAAGGTGATTGACAGCCAGGTGAAGGAGCTGCATGACAAGCAAGACTACATGTGTTTTGTGGCCATGGTGGAGACCCTGAATAATCGACTCAACGACGAAAAGTTCAGTATGGATGATGTGGGGCTATTGATTATCGATGAGGCCCATTACAACTCCTTCCGCAAGCTCTTTAAGTTTTTTGAGCGCAGCTTTATTTTGGGCGTGACGGCTACACCTCTGAGTTCTAATCGCAGTCTGCCCATGAAGGACAGCTACAGCGAGGTGATTGTTGGTTGTCCGATTTCTGCGTTGGTAGAAAAAGGTTTTCTGGCTAAGGCGACGACCTACACCTACGATGTGGGGCTGGGTTCTCTGAAAACCGGTATTAACGGAGACTATACCGTCAAATCATCAGAGATTCTGTATTCCAATGCCATCATGCAGGGCAAACTGCTCTATGCCTACGAGCAGCGGGCCAAGGGCAAGAAAACCCTGATTTTTAACAATGGTATTAACACCTCTCGACAGGTCTACGCGACTTTTTACGATGCTGGCTACGACGTTCGCCATCTCGATAATTCCCATACCAAACAGCAGCGCAAGGAAATACTCCACTGGTTCAAGCATAAACCCGATGCCATTCTGACCTCTGTTGGTATCCTGACTACAGGTTTTGATGAGCCGACCATTGAGACCATCATCCTCAACCGCGCTACCCGCTCGCTGAGTTTGTATTTCCAGATGATTGGTCGAGGTTCTCGGGTGATCCCGGGCAAGCAGACCTTCGATGTGATTGATTTGGGTAATAATGTGGCGCGTTTTGGACTGTGGTCGGACGCAGTGGATTGGGGGAAAATCTTCCGTTCTCCTGATTATTTTCTTGATAATCTTATCACAGATGAAGACATTGAGCGCAACTTTAAGTACACCATGCCGCCGGAGGTTCGGGAGCGTTTTAGCAAATCCGAATCTATAGAGTTCGACGTCAATAAAGAAAATCAAATAGTGATCTCTAAGGGGCTACGCACCTCTACTATTCTCGAAAAATCCATTGAGCAGCATACCCAGATGGTGCTCGAAAATAGTGACGATTTTGGGTAAGCCCTGGAGCTTTACCGACTGCTAGAGTCGGACATCGCGGACCGTATTCGCCGCTATTGCTACTGTATTTGCAAAAGCACTCGCAACTATCGCGATTGGGTACGGGAGGACTATAAGAAAAAGCTCAAAGCCAATATCCTCAAGAAATTTTAACCTGCATTAGGGCCGCCAAACCCGTCGGCTTACCTCCGTCCAGGCTTTATAAAAGTCCTGACCAATCTGGCTGCGCCATTGCTGTTGGCTGTGTGCGCGGATATATTTGGCCATTTCTTGCTGGCGAGGAGACAAAAACGCTAGCGGCGATTTTCGCTCACCGATCAGGCTGTTTACCCTACTGGCCTGCAAGGGTGTCATTGGAACGTACTGATAATGGGTTTTGGACAAATAATACTTCGGCTCTCGATCCAAACGGAATGATTCGGCATCAGAGACCGACTTTTTCCCAATCTTCTTTGCTGCAATCTCCTTCTGGCTGTCATCCAAACTGTAGACATGAGAAGCGCAAGAGTAGTCTTTGGCCTGCGAGAGCAGTTCTTCATACGATACCACAAAAGGATCATACTCTACCTTCACCACTTCGCGTCCTCCCATAAATCCAGGGGCTGTTTCCACCACCCCATCAATAGCTCCCAGGTGCTTCTCTCCCGTCCAAAAGCAATACATTGAAAAGGTGGCAGTTTCTGTTCCACGATCTTCGGCCATCAGCTCCATTTCCAATAGTGTTAAGTAGTTCGGAACGGCTAGCTGGCGGGACTTCAGGGCCAGGGTCATCGCCTGCACCAGCCGCTTGGGGCTGTAATCACCGCTGATCCGAGGAATGAGGTTATTGCGGCTGAAATCTACGATGCGCACCACTGGATTATTCCAGGCGGGCTCCCGAAAAGAGCGCAGCACCTTAGCATCTTCGCCCTCCCGATTGTTGTAAATGGCCAGGGGCACAAAAAGGCTCTCTATGGCCTCAACAATCAGGGGATGGCTCAGCACGCCTTTGCCATAATTTCGGCAAGTCGCACAGCCGGGGACCTCCTGAAAGAGGATGAAAATGGGTTTATCTTCGCGCTCTGCTCTTTGCACAGCTGCATCTATATCGCGTAGCCAATTGACCTTGCCCAGTTCTACCGGAGGATCGTTTTTCTCAGGAGAATTAAAAGCGGGCAAGCCAGTCATCAGCATCAAGTGGGTAAATACTAGCAAGAATCCAGTCATAATGATGAGGGATTGGTTTTTGAAAAAGGTTAATGTTACTACAAAGCTACGGGGAAAGTATCACAAAAGCATCGCATAAGCATAACAGTTATACGCCTGTTAAACCTTTATTAAAATACTCCATAAGTAGTACTTTACAAATGGAATAAGCTACTTTGAGTTCATCAATTGATCAAAACTTAAACTATGAAAATTACGACTAGAATACTGTTTGCCTTCCTATTCCTTGCTTTTACCGCTCCTTTATCCTTTAGCCAACACCCCAATCTTTACCTGAAAGACGTTTACGACCTTGAGTGGTGCCAAGACTTAAAGATCAAATCACTTACCTCTGGAGGGAGTACCTATACTATCAATAATGGAGTGGCGATTGGAGGAAAGTCCAAAGATGTAATCGTCGAAGATAATGGCAGGCGAATCAAACAAACGCAAGCCAGAGGACAATTCTTGATCGTTTCTTCTCTAAGTTCAGATTTGAAAAGGTTAGAATCCCTGGAAATGGGGCCTACCTCAACCTACTTCATCTACGACCGTAACCATCATTTGACGCATAAAATAAATGACCTCAACATCCAGGGCAAAAAGATTAGCAAGAGGTTTCCAGCCGCCTACTCCCTAGAAGAAATGAAGAGAAATTGGAAAGGACAACTGATTAAAAAGACGGTTTACGATTATGACCAATCAATCGTAGAGTATATGGATAATATTGATGCCGTATATTCCTTATTCAACAAGGTGAGAGAGACCTGGGATTATCGATACGATGAAGAGGATCAATTACAATACATAACGATCAGGCGCTTCTCTTCAGAAGATCAAAAAATTAAATCGACCTATCTAGTCAAAGTAAATCACGAAAATAATTTGCCCACCTATTTGGACATCACCTATGAAGATGCCGAAAGGGGGACGTCTCAAGAGAAAAGATATTTTGAGTATTCCTTCTAAAAATGGGGAAGGCCCTGAGAACCTATTCAGGGGAGGTTATGCTCGTGTATTGAAGTTTTATTATTTAAATTGATTGATTGTCGGTTTTTTTATTTTAATTTTATTTTCCTCCAATTTGATTAGGAAAATATGATCTATATTATTTTTTTATCAAAAACGCCTAAAAATGAAGCTTAAACTAACTCAACGCCTTATCGGCGTACTTATCACTCTTCTGTACGTATCCTTACTCAATGCTCAACAACTAAGTAGCTTACAATTCAATGGTATTGACAATTATGTTGAAATTAAAGACAGCCCCCTGAACTTGATTGGTAATGGTGATTTTACTTTGGAAGCATGGATAAAAGGCGACGAATCTGAACAAACATCACATCCTATGATTCTTTCCAACAGAGGAAGTAGTTCCTCCGGCGGTGGGATATTATTTTTCTTTCACAACCAATGGGGCGGCTCTATGTATAAAATCCTTAGTTTACAGATTGGGGGTGACAACTACAAATTTGTCAATAACGGTTCCTACAATGGGAGTCTGCTAGATAATGAATGTCACCACGTCGCTATTAGCAGGAGTGGAAATAGTTTGTCTTTCTATGCAGATGGTATTCTATTTGGAAATATTAACATGGACCCAGCATCGGCTAGCCTGAATGCACCTCTATTGATTGGAAAAGATCAACCGACCAACAATACCTTCAATGGATTAATCTCTCAGTGTCGTATTTGGGATGTTGCCAGAACACAAGCTGAAATATTTGACAACAAAGATATTACCTTACAAGGCAATGAAGAGGGGCTGCTTGCTTATTGGGAAATGAGTGAAGGAAATGGCCAAACTTTAAGGGATAAAGCGGGTAATTTTGATGGTACGCTAGGAAGCGATAACAACGTCGGTAGCGAAGATCCCATTTGGTCAAATGATGGATGTGTCGAAACGACTACGACTACCTCAACGACTGATCTTGAGTTGCAATCATTGAAAATATTCCCCAATCCAGCGTCCGACTATCTCATCATTCAGTCCGGCGATACTAAAGCTATTGAGGTTGAATTAATAGACCAGACTGGCAAAGTACTGCTTTCAAGTAACCTATCTTTGGGATCAAACAGAATTGATATGGACTCGATTCCTAAAGGCATCTACTTTCTTCGCTTAGCAACCGAAGACTCAAATCATACCCGAGAAGTTGTCATTCAATAAGGTTGCCTGTGGATGAAGGCATTGACGCCCATAATAGAACCTGTTCTTAGGCATTAAATAGTTGTAAATCATTTTAATAAAGGTAATATGAAAATTAAGCTATTAGGAACTGTCCTGCTTCTGATCATTCAATGCAATATGGGGTATGCGCAACAAGAAAATGACAGCATTGAGAAGAGATTAGAGGCATTGAGCAATTATTCCAATGACCCTGATCAAGTGTATTACATCCTCCTACTGAGTGAAAAAACAACCATTGAGGAAAAAACAACGCATCTTGATCAGCTAATGGCGCAGTACGTGTCCAATAGCCTAAGTACTAAGAAATTTGAAATACCCGATGTTAATCTGGGGCCTTTGCCCTACATTATTATTAGAAGATTCAATACGGAAAAGCAGGCTACTGTTTTTATAGCAACCATTAAGGGCGACGCATCTATTGATGACTATGAGGCCCTGGTCATCTCACAAACGAACTATCGGAAATTTCTGAAGAAGAAAAGCATTCAGGAATACCGGAATTTTATCTTGAATTGATATTAAAAGCCGAGGGCTATGCTTCTGCATGGCCCTCGGTTTGCGATGTACGGTTTTTAGGTACAAAGCCTAGTTGTGAAGTACAACTAACTTCTCCATTACTCCATCATCCACTTGTAATAAATACATTCCCGGATTCCAGCTAGAAGTATCCAGGTACTTCATGCCGCCAGAGGCTTGGAAGCTTTCCAGCAATCGCCCGTGGAGGTCAAAGACCCGGATAACCGACTGCTTTTGGCCCTCCCATTCCAGCGCGACCATCGTATTAGCAGGGTTGGGGCGCATGGTGAGGCGCTTACGTTGTGGGATGACCTCCGTGGAGAGGATGAGGTCACAGAAAGCGGTATCGGGGTTCTGTTCTATCCAGCCCAGGGGGCTCAGATCGCGGTTGTCGAAGGCGCTGAAGTTCGTGGGGTAGCGGTCCATCCGGAAAGTCAAGTTGTTGTTGATCAGTAGGGTGTCGCCCTGGGTGGCGGGCTGGCCCATTCGGATGGGAGTTTTGTATTCCCAGACGATCTCGTTGTCGGGAGTCAGTTCGAAACTGTAGCCGAAGCGGCCGACGCAGATCAGCTTGTTGCCGTTGGGCAGCAGTTGGATGCTGGATAGGCCCGTGGAGTGCATCAGGGTAGAATCGACGGGGTGAACGATGACCTCGTCAAAGTCATTGGGGAAGAAAACGCCGTTAGCATCCTGGTTGTAGCCCCAGGAGTACATATCCCACTGAGGGGTGAAGATGTTGGCCGTAGAAACTGTGCTGGTGAAGCGGTTGTTGTAGATGACCAGCTTACCGCGGTTGGGATCGCCGAAATCGAGGAAGTCGAGGGCCCAGTGGGCATCGTGGGGGTAGAAGAGCTTTTGGTCTTCGACCGTGCCTTTGTCGTAGGCGGCGGGGTTGCCCCAGCGGAACATCAGATCGCCACCGATGCCACTACGCCCGCCCACAGAGCCAGCGGCCTGCTCTGTAGTTGTGCTGTTGTCGATGATCCACATCTCGTGGAAGGTGGGTACACATAAGATAATTTGCTCCAATTCTGGATTATAGTTGAGCGCATTACTGTGCATCCAATCTGGGTCGCCATCGGAGGTATCCCAATTGATGTCAATTTTTTCGGGATGATCAGCAACGACGCCGTAGTTGGCTTTAGTGCTGTCAAAATCCTGGATGAGGTGATCCCAGGCGTGCCACTCCCAGACCACTTCGTCGTTGTCAGGATTAATCTCCAGGATATAGTCCGGCCAGAGTTCATCTTCCGGTAGGTTGGTCGAATCCCTGCCGGCAGCAATGGACTCCTCGCGGCTTTTAAATTCCCAGGCGATCATCAGGATGTTACCGTTGGGCTTCACCGCGATGTCGTGGTGGAGGCGAGCCAGGCTATCATTGAGCTCGTACTGCCATTCCAGGTTGTTGTCCCAGTCGCGGATTTCGACGATGGCACCGCCACCGCCCGCCCAGATGGGATCGTTGATGATGACGGCATCTCGCTTGGTTTTAATCAGGCGACCGTCGGGCTGAATGTAGGCCATATTGCCGGGACGGAAGTTGGCCTCATCAGTCCAGATGTGTACAATTTCCCCACAATTATCCAACAAGTAAACATTGGGCTGATTGTGCGGATAGATGACATTGTATCCATCGTAGGAGCGAGAAGGATCGTAGCTGAGCAAGCCAACCGTTTTTTGGGCTAGCCCTGCGGCGACCATAGAAAATATAAAAAGGGAGGTAAGTAAAATTCTGATCATTGCTTTACAAATTTATGAATAGAAAATTGTTGTTGATCTAAAGTAGAAGCACGAAGCACATAAAGCCCCGCCGGCCAGTTTCCTAAGGACCACTCTAACTGCTGATCGGCACTGCGCTGGCTCTTAAGTAAACGGCCGCTGAGATCGTAGAGCTGCCATTCCAATTGACGTCCAGTAGCATTACGCACTTTTAGGTAATCTCGAACCGGATTCTCAATAATATATACGTCATTTAGGCGCTGAGCGGTTGTCACACTGGTGAAAAGCATGCATTCGGAGGGTAAAGGGTCTAGCTCGATAACTGGCCCCGCCGTTAGGTCACGACCGCGAAAAGCCGGATAGTCGGGGGCGTAGCGGTAAGCGCGGAACAGACTGGACGGAGTAATACTGCTGCCCTGTGCGACGACATTGCCATTGAAGACGGGAACGATAAAATCCCAAACGATCTCTTTTTCTGTATTGATTTCAAAAACATGCCCCTTGGTCCCTTCGCAAATCAGGGTATTGCCATTGGGCTGGCGCTGCGCTCCCGACACTCTAGGAGCGTTGAAGGGCACGAATTGTGGGTCTGTGTAATTCCAACTGACCGTATCTGGCCCAAAGGCTTGACCCGCTTCGATAATATAATTGCCTTGCCCATCCATTGGCGGTTGAATGACCTCGATAGTCGAAAAGGCACCCTCCGGGCGGCCCAATCCATTGTTGAAAATCATAATCTGCCCTTCGCTCGGCAAGCCCTTTTCAATCCAGTGCGCATCGTGCTGGCCGAAGAGCTTTTGATCAAAAACAGCCCCTCGACCGTAGACCTGGGGATTGCCCCAGCGATAGAGAATATCGCCGCCTTTACCAGAGTTGCCCCCGCTGTGGCCTGCGGCCTCCTCCGTAGTCGTGCTGTGGTCAATCACCCAAAACTCCCCAAAATTACGCGAGTTGATAATGATCTGATCCAATTCGGGATTGTAATCTACTGAATTGGCGTGTATCCAATCTGCGCCGCCACCGGCCGTATTGTAGTTGACGTCCACCAGCTCCGGATGATCAGCCACGACGCCATAGTTGGCCTTGGTATCATCGTAATCTTGCACTAGATGATCCCATAGGTGCCATTCCCACACAATATTAATAGCATCGCTACCGACAGGTTGAATTTCTACAACTTGCTCTGGCCAGACGCCTCGGCTACCCGTCATACCGGGCACGCGACCGGCGTTGACCGCCTCGGTACGAGTACGACTTTCCCAAGCCAACACCAGGATATTGCCATTGGGCAGCAGCTCTAGGTCGTGGTGTTGATGGCGGGCCGAGTTGGCGTATTTATAGCTCCAAATCAGATCGCCTTCCCAGCTGTAAAGCTCTAGCTGGCCGCCGAGCCCTCCACCGTTGAAATCGCCAACAACGCGGATGGTACGCAGCAGGCGGCCGTCGGGGAGCAGGTAGGTCACCTCGCCGGGGCGTTCCGTCGTGAGCCACTCATTGACGACTTCTCCACAATTATTGATCAGCCAAACCATCCGGGTCCCCGAAGGAGCAATTAGGGTATAACCGTCAAAAGCATCCGATTCGTTTTGAAAAATGCCGACCGTTCGCTGGGCACTACTAGTATTTATCAAAAGAAATAAAAAGAGAATAGGTAAAATATTTTTCATAATTCTCAGTTGCATTAGGTATTAGTGTTGTAAATTCAGAACATGTTTTGAGTACTCGAAAATACAAGATGTCGGGGGTGTGCCTAGAGAAGTTCGATAGCTTAAAAGTACAC
>JBCDGZ010000128.1:0-22200 GCA_038750655.1 Bacteroidota bacterium
GATAAACTTACACTAAGGTATAAAATCTCAATTTTATTCCCTACAAATTACGCTTGGCAATCAAATATTCTGAAAAAAAGGAACGTAAAGATTTTACTTTTGAGCCTTCTGTATCAAAACAATCGCTACAACCAAGAAGACGATGTTGGGGAGCCAGACGCCGAGTAGGGGGGAAAAGTTATCATTGGTGGCAAAGACGGTGGAGAAACGGGAGAGAAAAACATAGGCCGCTCCGATGGCCACGCCAATGGCCAGGTGTAACCCAATGCCGCCTCTTACTTTTCGCGAGGCAACGGCCATACCGATCAAGGTGAGGATAACTATAGTGAAGGGTTCAGAAGTGCGGCGATGCTTTTCAATTTCGTAGACCTTGGTATTGCCTACCCCGCGCTCGCGCTCGCGCTGAATAAATCGATCCATCGCCGGGGTCGACATCATTTCCTTCTGGTTTTGGTAACGCACAAAATCCTCCGGTCGCAGATTAAGCGTCGTATCCATCTGCTGTCCTTCGCCTATGATAATAGATTCTTTGAGGTCATCAAAGGTTCGAATTTCGAAGTTGCGCAAGCGCCATTTGTTGGGTTCTCCGATCCACTCCGCCCGCTTGGCATTGAGCATATAAACCATTTTGTTGTCCTCAAATTTTTCTATCCGAAAGTCCGTTCCGGTCGTGTCTCGTTTGCGGTAGTATTTAATGTAAATTTTAGTGTCGGGGGCGATAAAAAGATGGACATCATTGGTTTTGCCCTTGTCGCTGTACTTCCAAATGTAGGTGTGTTCAAAGTCCAGGCGGGTCTTGTTGCCTATAGGAATGAGGTAGTGGTTGCTGACCAGGTGGAAAATGGTAATTATCCCCGCTGCGATTAAGTAGGGTCGCATGATGCGCCGGAAGCTTACGCCGGCATTGAGGATGGAAATAATCTCTGAATTGTAGGCCATTCGCGAGGTGAAAAAGATGACCGAAATCAAGGCATACAAAGGAATCAGCAGGCCATTGATATAGAGGACGAAATTAAGATAGTAGTCAAATATAATCTGGGTGATCGTGCAGGGCTCCTCAATAAAATCTTCGACCTTATCGCTGAAGTCGATAATAATAGAAATCTGCGTAAAGATCATGACTGTGAAGAGAAAGGTCTTCAAGTATTTTCCTACAATGTATCTATCTATTTTTTTGAGCATAATGCGATTTGACCTATACCTCTAACGGCAAAACCTGCCAAAAGGTGTTCTAGCGTCTGGGCTTTAACTATAGCCGCTGTTGTACTCGCTGTACCATCTGTGTTTTCCAACCGGCAAAATCTCCAGCAGCGATGTGCGCCCGGGCTTCTCCCACCAACCACAGGTAAAAGCTGAGGTTGTGCAAGGTAGCAATCTGCGCCGCCAGCAGCTCCCCGCACTGAAACAAGTGTCGTAAATAGGCTTTGGTATAAAATCGACTCGTCGCACAAGGGCCTTCGGCATCAACAGGACTAAAATCATCCTTCCATTTGGCATTTTTCATATTCATAATCCCATTGGCCGTATACAACATGCCGTGGCGAGCATTGCGGCTGGGCAGCACACAATCGAACATATCAATCCCAAGGGCAATGCTCTCCAAAATATTCGCTGGCGTACCGACGCCCATCAAGTAGCGAGGTTTCTCCTTGGGCAAAATCCCGCAGACCAGCTCCGTCATCTCGTACATCTCCTCTGCTGGCTCTCCTACCGATAAGCCACCAATGGCGTTAGCCGGCCGATCAAAGCTGGCGATGGCCTCGGCGGAGGCCTTACGTAAATCCGGGTAGGTACTGCCCTGTACGATGGGTAAAAGCGTCTGCTCGTAGCCGTAGAGCGGATCGGTATTATCAAAGTGATCACAGCAGCGCTTCAACCAGCGGTGGGTCAACTCCATCGACTCCCGCGCATACTGGTAATCGCAGGGATAAGGCGTACATTCATCGAAAGCCATGATAATATCTGCTCCGATAATGCGCTGAATATCCATCACCCCCTCGGGCGTAAAGGTGTGACGAGAGCCATCGATATGCGACTGAAAAGTCACCCCTTCCTCATTGATCTTACGCCGCCCACTGAGCGAATAGACCTGATAGCCCCCACTATCAGTCAGCATAGGCCGCTCCCAGCCATTAAAGCGGTGTAGGCCTCCGGCAGCTTTGATAATCGGAGTTCCGGGCCGCAGATACAGATGATAAGTATTGCCCAGGATGATCTGGGCTTTGATGTCATCGCGCAGCTCATGCTGGTGAATGCCCTTGACCGTTGCGGCGGTCCCTACGGGCATAAAGATCGGGGTCTCTATAGCGCCGTGGTCCGTCTCGATTCGTCCACTCCGGGCGGAGGACTGCGGGTCCTGATGTTCGATGCGGAATTTCATGAAGAGCAAAGATACAATTTCCGGTCAGTTCGATAAGCGATGACTGTCCAGTTTCAATAGAACGCCCATCATCAGGGAGAAACCAATGATGGAGGAGCCACCATAGCTGATAAATGGCAGTGGAATCCCAATGATCGGCACCAGTCCCATCGTCATTCCAATGTTGACAAAGACGTGAATAAAGAGGATGCCAGCGATGCCGTAGGCGTAGTGTCGGGAGAAGTCGGAGCGCTGGCGCTCTGCGATGACGACGATTCGAACGAGCAGGAGGAGAAAAAGACCGATAATACCCAAGCTGCCGATGAAACCCTGCTCTTCACCGATGGTGCAGAAGATGAAATCAGTAACTTGCTCAGGTACATAGTTCAGCTTAGTCATAGTTCCTTGTAGGAAGCCCTTGCCTTGCAGGCCTCCGGAGCCGATGGTCATTTTGGACTGTAGGACATTATAGAGGGCGCCTTGGGGGTCGCACAGCGAGGGGCGCAGCCAAACATTGATGCGATCGCGCTGGTGGTTTTCCAGAAAGTTATTGAAGGTATAATTAGCGGAAAAGGCGATCATTGCGCCGATCACTAGTACGGTGGAAAGGCGGGCAACCAGTTTTCCTTTGCGCTGTTGGTACTGGTAGAAGGCGAAGGCCAGAAAGCCTACCCCGTTGACGGCCAGCACGGGTAGTAAAAAGCCTTGCATGATTCCGAAGATGGAGGCGGCCATCAGCACAAGAAAGCCGATGAGCCAATACATTTTTTCTTTGATATTTAGAATCAAAATGAAGGTAATCAGCAGCAGCATACCAAAAATGATGTGCAGGGGATTGAAGACCAGACCGAGCACTAGTAGGGCAGCGAAGCTAAAGCCGAAGATATAGAAGTTGACGGAGAAGCCTTCTCGGTAGAGCACCAGCAGGAAGGCGGCGAAGACCAGAGCGGAGCCAGCGTCGGGTTGCAGCAGGATCAAGATAGGAGGAAACAGAAAGAGACTGAAGGAAATAAGCTGGGCCTTGAGGTCTTTGAGATTGGTGCTGTAGGTGCTCAGATAGGCAGCAACGGCCAGGGCAGTGCCGAATTTGGCAAATTCGGAGGGTTGCATGGTGAAGCCGAAGATGGAGTACCAGGAGTTGGCCCCTTTGACGGTAATGCCAAAAAACAGTACACCGATCAGCAGGAGAATGGACGAGGCGTAGATAAAGTAGGCAAAGGTTCGCCAGAATTTATAATCGATGATCAAGGTAAAAACCATAACCATTATGGAGACGCCGATCCACAGGGTCTGTTTGCCAATGTTGCTGTTCAGATCGAAGATCGAGGTTGCTGTCTCCTCATTATAACTAACGGCATAAATCATCAGCCAGCCAACGGCTACCAGCCCTAAGAATACCGAGAAGGTCATCCAATCGATATTCCGCAGTCCAGAAGGATCGCGTCTACTCATTCCACAAAAGTCTTATAAGCCCACTAATTCACTGGGGCGAATGTTGGTATCTTTGGCCGGATAGGCGCTGGGATAATCTCTTTTGAGCTGATACAATAGGCGCGTAGCTTCGAGTTTTGAAGTAAACGCACCGGCTCTCAGCTTGTAATAAGGTTTGGTATGGGTCCAGTCGATGCTGATGTTGGGGTAGCGGCTTTGAAATTTCTGTCTGGCGTCCTCCATTTTACGGCGGTCGGTTGTTGCCAGAATCTGTATGCGCCAGCCTTCGATAGTCTCCTTGTAGCGATTGATCTCTACCATTTTATTCATCATACTGGTGATAGTAGACTCTTCTTCTACCGTGATACCGCTTTGTGCTTGTAGTGTGCCAAAGCTGGTAGCAAGGAGGAGGGTGGAGAATAATAGCATACTTTTCATGTCGAGCTGTTTTGTGTTAAATCTACTGCTCTTTTTCGCCGACAATCATAATGCCAGCAGAGCTACCCAGACGGCTAGCACCAGCCTGAATCAGGTCTTCTGCTGCCGCTCGGGTTCTAATACCTCCAGAGGCTTTTATTCTAATTTTATCCGGTAGATTCTTTTTGAGTAAATCCACCGATTGGGTTGTCGCACCAGGGTTATGATAACCCGTTGAGGTCTTTACATAATCCAAATCGACCTCTTCGCAGATTTGACAGAGCCGTTTAATCTCTTCGTCAGTAAGCAGTGCGGTTTCAAAAATCAACTTAATGACTTTGCCTTTGAGGTGCACTGCTCGCGTTACGCTATCTATTTCGCTTTTGACGTAGCTCCAATCTCCATTCTTGACCGCAGTAACGTTGACGACCACATCTAACTCATCTGCCTCATCGTTGAGGGCCCGTTTAATTTCTTCTACTTTAGCCGCGATCGTGGAATAGCCAAGAGGAAAGCCAATCACTGTACACACTCTCGTGGGGCTATCTGCCAGGAAATTGGCAGCATGCTTCACGTAATAGGGCGGAATGCAAACCGCTGAAAACCCAAATTCTCTCGCCTCCTTGCATATGCGCTCAATATCTGCACTCGTACAATCAGCACTCAGGAGCGTATGCTCAATATAACTTGCCAAATCCATATGTGTACATTGTTTTCTATGTGATTCACTTACATCACTAGAGTATGTGGTAGCCTATGCCGCAATATATCATAAATCAGGGAATAACAAAAAACTTTTAGGAACATCCTGTTACGAAATGCAGTTCAAATACAATACCGCGCCCCCATTCAGGAGGCACGGCTTGTACGATAGTTCTTCATTATAGTCGTTATTTGCCGTGGCAATGCTTGAATTTCTTTCCGCTGCCGCAGGGACAGGGGCTGTTGCGTCCTACCTTCGGTACGTCTCGCTTGAAGGTCTGCGGCTTGGGGCGGCGGCTGACGCCTTCCGCCGCTGCGCGGGCGCTGGCGCGAGCACTATCTTCTGAACGATTGGTACTCGTCTTGCTCATGTCGGTACGACGCTCCCGAGCTTCTTCCAGCGTACTTCCATCCGAAAAGAAGACCTTGCCCTTCGCCAAATAAGACGTTACTCGCTCATTTATGCGGTAAATCAATTGCTCAAAGAGTTCGTAGGCCTCCATTTTATATACCACCAATGGATCTTTCTGCTCAAATGACGCCGCTTGCACCGATTCCTTAAGCTCATCCATAGAACGAAGGTGCTCCTTCCACTCGTCATCAATAATCGACAAAGCAATGGCCTTCTCAATATCCTTCATGATCGACGTACCGCTAGACTCTACTGCATCCTTAAGGTCAGCGGAGATTGGCAGCGGCGCCGAGCGACCATCAGAGAATGGAATGGCGATGCGCTTATATTGATGGCCCTCTGTTTCGTAGACATGCTTGATCTGGGGCAGTAGCCCTTCGGCAATGCGGACGTTCTTACGGTTGTAGAACTCCAAAAACTCCCGCTGGTAGTCTTGAATCAAGTCACTGACATCCCCCTCGCTGAAATTCGCTTCACTGATTTTGGGATCAAGTCCAACAACTCTGAGCGAATCTTCTCGAAATGTTTTGAAAGTCCCCTCCGCCTTGTGGGCACTCACCATGTTTTCGGTCAAGCCCATAAACATATTGTTCAAATCGACCGAAAGACGCTCTCCGCTTAGGGCATTTTTACGCTTTTTGTAAACCGCCTCCCGCTGAATGTTCATCACATCATCGTATTCCAGCAGTCGCTTACGAATACCAAAGTTATTCTCCTCCACTTTTTTCTGTGCCCGTTCGATGGACTTGGTAATCATAGAGTGTTGAATTACATCGCCCTCTTTATGGCCCATGCGGTCCATCACCTTGGCAATCCGTTCTGATTGGAACAAACGCATCAGGTTGTCCTCCAAGGAGATGTAGAACTGCGAGCTACCAGGATCTCCCTGACGACCGGCCCGACCACGCAGCTGGCGGTCTACCCGTCGAGAGTCGTGCCGCTCTGTACCAATAATGGCCAAACCTCCGGCATTTTTCACCCCCTCACCCAGCTTAATATCCGTACCACGTCCCGCCATATTCGTAGCGATGGTGACCTTACCTGGCCGACCGGCTTCCGCTACAATATCGGCCTCTCGCTGGTGCTGCTTGGCGTTGAGGACGTTGTGATCAATCCCTTGCAGCTTGAGCATCCGACTCAATTTCTCCGAGATGTCAACAGAAGTAGTACCCACCAATACTGGCCGCCCCGCCTTACTCATCGCCACAATATCTTCGATGACCGCCCGGAATTTCTCCTTGGTGGTCTTGTAAACTTTGTCTTCGCGGTCATCCCGGGCAATGGGGCGGTTAGTGGGAATTACTACTACGTCGAGTTTATAGATTTCCCAGAGTTCACCGGCTTCCGTCTCGGCCGTACCGGTCATTCCGGACAGCTTGTGGTACATTCGGAAGTAGTTCTGTAAGGTTACGGTGGCGTAGGTTTGGGTGATGTCACCGACTTTGACATTTTCTTTGGCCTCCAGGGCCTGGTGCAAACCATCGGAGTAGCGACGGCCTTCCATCATGCGCCCCGTTTGCTCATCCACGATTTTCACTTCCTCATTGATCACCACATATTCCTCATCGCGCTCGAAGAGCGTGTAAGCCTTCAGTAACTGGTGAATAGAGTGTAGGCGGCGAGATTTGATGGCAAAATCCTGTACCAATTGCTCTTTAGCATCCGCTTTCTGGTTCATATCCCACTCCTCATTCTCCTCAATGGCCACCATTTCTGTAGCGACGTCGGGCATAATAAAGAAGTTAGCATCTTCACCACCACGGGCCAGGAATTCTGCTCCTTTCTCCGTCAGCTCTACTTGACGGGTTTTCTCCTCGATGGTAAACAGCAGGGGCTCATCCGCGATGTGCATATGCTTGGATTGCTCCTGCATGTAGTAATTTTCTGCCTTTTGGAACATCACTTTTACCCCTTCCTGGCTGAGGAATTTAATCAAGGGTCTGGACTTAGGCAATGCGCGGTGGGCCCGCAGTAGGGCCAATCCCATCTGACCTTCCTCGTGACCAAAGACGCCTTCCTTAAATAGGTTTTTGGCCTCTGCTAGGTACTGGGAAGCCAGTTTCTTCTGGGCATTGATCAGCCGTTCTACGCCAGGCTTTAGAGCGATGTATTCTTGATCTTCTGTGCCTTTAGGTACCGGGCCAGAAATAATCAGCGGGGTCCGAGCATCATCGATCAGTACAGAATCCACCTCATCAATCATACAGAAGTGGTGCTTGCCTTGCACCTGCTCAGCCAGTGAGCCAACCATGTTATCGCGAAGGTAATCAAAGCCGAATTCGTTGTTCGTTCCGTAGGTGATGTCGTTGTTGTAGGCCTTGCGGCGCTGCTGCGAATGCGGGCGGTATTTATCAATACAATCGATGGTCAGGTAGAGGAATTCCATGATGGGGCCGATCCATTCGCAGTCCCGTCGAGCCAGGTAGTCATTGACAGTCACCACATGGACGCCCAGGCCAGAGAGGCCGTTGAGGTAGGCAGGTAGAGTTGCCACGAGGGTCTTACCTTCCCCCGTTGCCATCTCCGCAATCTTACCATCGTGTAGTACCATTCCACCAATCAGCTGCACATCGTAGTGTACCATATTCCAGGTGATCTCTCCACCGGCAGCCGTCCAGCTGTTGCTCCAAGTCGCATTATTTCCTTCGATGCTGACGTATCCCTTGCTAGGAGAGGCCGCCATTTCCCGATCGTGATCAGTAGCAGTGACGGTCAGGTTTTCATTTTCCGTAAAGCGCCTGGCCGTTTCTTTTACTACTGCAAAGGCCTCCGGTAGAATCGCTTTGAGGATGTCTTCGAGGTGCTTGTCACGTTCTTCCAGCAAACTATCAATATCCTTAAAGCGCTCCTCCTTTAGTTCGAGGTCCTGCTCATCGGCCGCTCCTTTGCGGGCAACGCTGATGTCTTCATCAATGCCGGCCAAGTGATCCGCAATCCGCCTGCGAAATTCCAGGGTTTTACCCCGCAGATCGTCATTGCTCAGTCCTTTGAGTTTAGCAAATTCTTCATTGATTTGCTCTACAACAGGGCTGTAAGCAGCAATATCGCGATCGTACTTTGTACCGAATAATTTTCCTAGAGATTTAGTAATGAAGTCCAGCATGATTGTTTATCTAATTTGAATGGCAAAGATAAGATATATTTGTGGTGTTCGCCACGTTCTAGCAGGCTCTTGTGCGACACCTTTTTGGATCATCACATTCTATTCCAAGCCGGACGATAGAACATTTTGCGCCAAAATGACATTTATTCTTCATCAGACCTGAAAAAATAGCAGTTAAAATGAGTGTTACCCTGTTAAAACGTCTAGTGCTTGGCTTTGTTTTTCTGTTCCTCTTGTGCTTGTGGAGTTGTCAGATGGAGGATAAAATCCAAATTAAAGCGTACTATTTTCCAGTAGAGGAGTTGAAAGAAGGACTAGTATACGAGTACAATTCTGTTGGGAAAGACAGCCTAGCTCCAGAATATTGGTATTACAAGACTTTTGAACAAGACAGCGGCCTCTACTTCACGGGGCAATATTATAACTACGATTTTGAGATCGGGCAGTTTGTGAGTGAGGAAGTTGTGGGCAATGGCACCTTGCTGCATCAACTCTTTATGTATGAGCCCGCAGATAGCAACGGGCAACAGCTGCGCTTCTCGGTAGAGATTGAAGTCCCCAATGTTTTTCCCTTCGAAGTTCGGGATTCCGGCGGTGTATTTTTATACAAAATCAAATGGACCTCGCCCAGCCAACCTGAGCGGAGAACCCGGCTCATCCGCAATCGTCGCTACTTGGGCAAGCGACCGTACGAGTTCAATGGTGAGCAACACGAGGCCATTGCTTTCTCTACCCGAGATTTGATTGAAACCAATGAGGAGGGGTATCAGGAATTGCAATACGATGGAGAGGAAATCTACGCCAAGGGAATTGGTCTTGTTTATTATCGCAAAGCAATAGATAGCAATCTGGTACTAGAGTATCAGCTCAAGGGACGTTATAAGATGGAAGAATTAGAGAAAAAGTTTGCCGAAAACCTAAAGCAACGCTAAGAGTCGCTGTTTTTATGCTTTTTCGAACGAGCCTGACGAGCAAAAGCCTCTGTCTGTGAATAAATGCGCCAGTAGTTAATAGCCTCACCAATCAATAAAGTACCCACACCTGAAAGGAAGAATAAATTGCGGGCTAAGCGAACTTCCATTACATACTCTGGATAAACCGGGCTAACGAAGAGGATTTCAACAGCGATGATCACTGCAGCGATAAAGAAGAGCACAACGCTGATGGCGCGCGCAGAGCGCAAGTAAGGTGATTTCTCTCCCCGTAGGCATTTTTTCAAAAAACGAATGGTCAGCTGATTCCAGGGGTCGATCTTAATAAGTTCGCGGAGAATATATTTGGATTTATCAAATTCGTGGAGATTGTAGTAGGCCGCTGCTTTGCGAAAGAGCAGTTCCTGATAGATGTCTTCTCCCTGATAGAAATGTATGTTATGCTCGATGGTAATGCCTATCGCATTGTCTACAACTTCGACGAAACTTCCGTACGCACCGATTTCAAAAAGTGCTTTGGTGTAGGCCAGCAGCAACTCAAAATACTCTTCAAAATCCAGTTGAGTAATTTCCTGTCGATACTCCTCGTAGAAACGAATGATGGTACGGTATTCTTCATGTTGGATTTCCATGAAATCCTTATAAATTTTCGAATGATATGTCGACTGTGCAAAGGCCATTACGATAAAGTTAGTGCATATATAACGGGTTTAGATGGGCTAACGTCTATCTCGAAAGCTGCTATCTGCAAATTTAATAAATACAAGCCATCTTCGATACTTTCAGCTACATAAATTAACTCCGTTATTGTGGAATTGTTCCGAGTTTTGTCGGGATATTGCCAGAAAGCTTTATGAGATAGTAATTGTCCGCTGTCCTCCTCGCGATCGACCGAAGGGAGGTCGATCAGCAGGTGCTCTATTCCGCAGCTGACGAGGTACTGGGTAGCCTCGTGATGGAGGTAGGGTGGATTGGTACCCGAGTAGTGCCGAGTGAGCTTTTGCTCATCATTGGGAAGGGTGCGGAGGATCAGTGCCTGGACCTCGCCAGGCTGCAGCAGCTCTTCGATTTGGGTGCGCAGAATAACCCGGTCGCCACTGTCCTGTCGGGTCGGATAGACGCTGACGAGCTTAGCAATGTGGTGGTAGCTGCGCAGGCGCTGGTTGATACTGTGGGGCTCCTTGGCGATGTGTCCGACACATTCGGTGTGGGTGCCGTTGCCGTGGGGATTAAGTTTGACGTTGAGGAAGTTGACGGGGCCGCCGGCCTGGGTGGAGCCGATGAAGTCGCCGGCAACGACAGGGGTGGTTTCCATCAGGGGGGCATAGAAGCAATTGACGGTGTTGGGACCTTCGCGGAGGGGGATGGCCAGGTTAAGGGGATGGGCGAGGTTGGATTGGTAGGATTGGTTATTGTGGTTTAGGGTGATGAGCATAGGGTGTCTACGGTTTGATTGAAGGGAAGTTACGAAAAATTGGGGCGGTTGAATTACGTGACCTGCGTTAGCTAGTTGCTTCCCTTTAGTTCCTTGAATCAATCCCCCAAGTCAATTTCTCCCGGATGGTTCGTAGGAAGGTCATCTCGGGGAGTTCGACCAGGCGAATTTGGAAGTCGGCTTTGCGGACGGCCAGCTGGTGCTTGGAGGTGATCATCTCGAAGCGGGAGTCGAGGGTACAGAGGAAATTGTCGGTGCGGCCTTCGACTTCGAAGGAGATGACAGAAGTATCGGAGATGACGATGGGCCGCACGTTGAGGTTGTGTGGCGCAACGGGGGTGATGACGAAGTTGCCGGAGTTGGGGAAGATGATGGGGCCGCCGCAGCTGAGCGAGTAGCCGGTGGAGCCGGTGGGGGTGGAAATGATGATGCCATCGGCCCAGTAGGAGGTCAGATAGGCGCCGTTGATGTAGGTATGAATGGTAATCATCGAGGAGGTATCCCGCTTGAGCAGCGTGCAGTCGTTGAGGGCAAAACGGATGTCGCCAAACAGCTCCTCATTGGCTTCGAGATACAGCAAGCTGCGATGATCGAGATTGAACATATTTTTCTTGAGCAGGCTGACCGCCTCCCGAATCATTTTTTTCTCAATACTAGCCAAAAAGCCCAAACGCCCCATATTGATGCCCACAATCGGAACATTGCTGTCTCGCACCAGCGTCGTAGCATTTAAGATCGTTCCGTCACCACCCAGGGTAATAAAGAAGTCGATCTTTCGCGTCTTAAGATCCAGATAGCCTTCAAAAACGCCTACGTCTCTTTGGAAATTAATGTTACCCCCCAACTGCTCCAGGTAATCTTTAAAAACATAGACGGTAATGTCCTCCTCGTACAGGACATCGAAGAGTTCTTGGATATGGGGCATATCCTTTTGCTTAAACTGCCGGCCGTAAACTACTATCTGCATCTAAAAAATAAACTTGTGGTGTAAATATAATCCTTTTTCTTTCAAGTGATTAAAGGTAAATTGAATTTGAAAGACCCGGTTGTAATAAGAAATAATATCCAAGCCAAGACCGGTGCTGTACAACAGCCGATTGCTCAGTGGATTATTTTTTTGATAATAGCCATCTCTCACATATCCCAGGTCGACATTCCAGCTCAAATAGATTCTCAGCGGCATTAGCTTGAGCTGTTTGATGGGCATCGCCTCCTCAAAGTTGAGAATTTTATTAAGGAGTTCATAGCGCAGACTGCTCTTTAGAAAGCCAAAATCTTGTCCATCGATGACGTAAAGTTCGTAGCCCCGAAGGAAGTCCGGCTCAAAGCCCAAAGCCCGGCTGTTGTAGTAGGGTTGTTGGTTGCGGCTGAGCAGCAATTGCCCCTTTGCAATCAATTCTAGGTTGAATTTTTTACTGACCGGTAGATATTGGGCCAGGGTGCCCGTGAAAATCAGCGCATCCCGATCATCAAAGAAGCCCAGGCCGATCTTTTGCAGCTCTGCCAGCAGGTAATAGCCCTGGAGAGGATAAGGCCTGATGTCCCGCTTGTCGATTGAAAAATCGTACTTGAGGGTGAAAAAATGCTGCTCACTACGGTCATTGAGAAAGTAGTCTGGGTTCAACTCTGGCGCAAAGGTCTCCTTGACGCTGTTGTGAAAGTAGCGAAGACTGATTTGATGGTAAAAATACAGTCCAGGCCGATAGCGCAGTCCTCCGCCCAGCCTACGGCGACGCAGCAAAAAGTCCCGATCACTGCGCTCAAAAATCAGCTTGTTATCAATGGTATTGACAAATATTTCTCGATTGCGGGAGTAAAAAAGATTGGTCCAAATTCCCAGGGTTTGCGAACGATTAATGGAAGGCAAGCTGTATTCTAACTCATACTTCTGCGTGTATCCGTATTGAGCAGCCAATTTCAGCAAATCCTGCCGCCCGGTGATGTTGAGATGATAGGCTCGTACTCCAAAATTTACTCGTTCCAAATCGCGATTCATCTCCGACCACCAGACATTGAAGTTTCGGTCAGCCAACTCGAAGATCGGGATCGGAAAAATATACCAAGTCTCCTGTACTTTGATATGGATACTGATCCGCTTAGTGGCCTCATCCCAGCGAATGACGTTCATCTGTACTATGGTAAAAAGTCCAGTATTGAGGATGAGTCGGCGATTGCGCTCCAAGGCGGGCCCAATTTCAGAGAGCCTTAGGGTATCGCCCACTCTGAAGTCCAATTCGCGAAGAATGATTTGGGTTTTGGTCTTCTTATTGCCTTCCACCGTAACTGCCTCTATGAGTAACTTATTGGTCTGGGCAGATGAAGTAAATGAGATGAAAAGAAGGAGAAAGCAGGCGATCTTCCACATAAGTCTATTGATCAGACCCGCAAGTTAAGAATTTAAAACAGAGAACCTTAATTCTTTATACATTTAAATAACTCATCAACGAATCGTAACGCTCCTTCAGAGAATCGAAATAGTCAGTCTCAAAGAACGAAGCCTTGATGCTGTATTCGAAACGTTCGAAAGTGGCGATGATGCTCTGAATATCCTGGCGATTGATCTTAATGGTGACGTCGATCTTGGTGGAATCAAGATTAGAGGTGATAAAACTGCTCAGAATAGCCGCGTTCTCCGACTCCACAATGCGAGAAATTTCGGACATCGAGTAATCTCGCTTGCTCACTTCTAGTACGATAATACTGCCGGGTTCGGTGAAGGAGCCAATGTTGGCAAAAAAGCGAATCAAATCCTCTTGGGTAACCAATCCCAAATAGTTATCCTCCGTGTCGACAACCGGAATGACGGTCAGTTGATACTCACTCAGTAGTCGCAGGACTTCGTAGATGTGGTCATTTTCTTTAACATAGGGGCGGGACATGGACAGTTGGAAAGAGCCAACGGGTTCTTCGATGTCGTGGTTGAGGATGTCATCTTCAGAAATGAGCCCCAGTAATTGTTCATTGTTGACAATCGGCAACTGCTTGACGTAAAAGTCATTCATGATGCTCAAGGCTTCTTCTCCGGTATCTGATGTCCTCAGTGGGACGATCGTCTGTGACAGCAGGTTACTCGCAATCATATCAGTGTAATTTTCTCTGCTCTAGCTATTAGCTATAAAACGTAGGTAGCGCAGCAGATGATATATAGGACTTGTTTTATATGACAGAAATAGTCTGCTATAAGACAAGCAATTAGCAATTAAACTCCGAAAGGACCCTAGCAGTTCACCCTCCGGAGCAATAAGTTGCTCTGTTGTAAGTACAAGGGCTGTACCAAACTAGCCCAATAATTTCTTCTTCTGCAATAAAAATTCGTCTTCCGTCAATAGACCTTTGTCACGTAAGGCGGCCAATTGCTTGAGCTGTTCGAGCAGGGCACTATTCTCCTCCAGCACCTCATCAGTAGAGGCCTTCATATTGGTGGTCATTTGGTAGCCATTGGCCTGAAAGGCTTCAAATTCATCCTGAATACGCAGGAAAGCCAGGGCATCGTGGGTCTTGATGCGCTCAAAATCTTTGAATCCGAGTTCTACAGCTTGCGAAAGGTGGAAGAACGACTTCTCTTTTTGTTCGGTCAGAGAATAGGCACAGGCGATATTGAAGTGAACGGCAATGTCACGATCATCGATTTCGAGGGCTTTTTTAAAATCTTCGATAGCCGCTTCGTATTCGTACTCTTTGTATTTTTTAATGCCGCTGCTTTTGTAAGGATTATTTTTGGGGGGCCGAGGTCGGCGGGCCGGAGCGGAGCGAGGCTTTTGATTCTCCTGACGGCGACGGCGATAGTCAGCTTCCATACGCTCGCGGCGCTCCCGATACTCCTCTTGCTGGCTTCTGCGGGTGCTCTGACGGTCGCGCGTACGATCTCGACGTTCGTATCTGGAACTTCGGTCACGCTTCTTATTTTTGTTCATCACCCGGTAAATCACATAGCCAATAATCCCCCAGAAGAATATAGGTGTTTTCAGCGCACCAGCCATTACAGCCAGTGCGATAATGACGAAGATGATAGTCGGATCAAAATTTTTGTTCATATTGATGTGCAAATTACGGCTTTCGTTTGATTATGGCGCATAAAATCGGCCTAATCAACCCAACAGTTTCTTTTTTTGCATCTGAAATTCCTCTTCGGTCAACAATCCTTTTTCTCGTAGTTCACCGAGTTGCTTCAATTGTTCCAACAAGGTGTTATTGGTATCAATCTTTTGTTGTTGAGGAGGAGGCGCAGGTTCACTTGCTGTTTTTAGCCGATACCCATTTTCTACAAAGGTATCAAATTCATCCTGGATTCGGAGGAAGGCCAAGGCATCATGTGTATTAATTCGATCAAAATCGTTGAATCCATATTCTACGGCCTTATCCAGGTGGTGGAGGGCTCTTTCGTGCTGCTCTGTGAGGGAGTAGGCACAGGATAGGTTAAAGTGTACGGCCACGTCCTTGGCATCGACGGTGAGGGCTTTGAGGAAATCTTCGATGGCTTCTTCGTAATCAAAGTCCTTGTATTTCTGTATGCCACTCAGCTTGTAGGGATTAGGCGCTTTGGGCCGTGCGGGGCGAGCGGAGCGGGAAGGCTTTCGGGCTTCTGTTTCGCGCTTTTCGCGGCGATATTGTTCTCTTTCGCGACGCGCTTCGCGCTCCCGGCGAGCTTCCCGACGGCGCTCCTCGCGAGCCATCCGGGCCTCTCGTCGCTCCTCGCGGCTGGTGCGGCGACGGCGGTCCGAGTGACGACGATCGAAATCCGTATCATAGCGGCGAAAGTCTGCATCCAAAAATTCCTTGTTGTACTTCCGATCAAAAATGTCCCGATCCATCACCAAGAATGAGATGAAATCGATGAACATCAATAGAAAAGAGATGCCAGTAAACATCAGTATGCAGTAAAAAATACCGAGCCCTACTTGGCCCAGGTAGAATCGATGTATCCCTGCCCATCCCAAAAATATCGCTAATATTGCAGCTACGTTTTTATCTTTCATCCCTACTGATTGGTGTTATTCTAGTGTACGGTACTTGTTCTCAGTTGGTTTGTTCAAATGAAACAATAATTCGATCAGCCTTGTTCTGTGCTATTTGTAGTCAGGGTCTGAAAATTCGACAGGTTAGTACTGTAAAATCATCCGGATAAGTTTGCTCGCCTTTGAAGGCCTCGATTTTTTCCAATAATCGCTCA
Source organism: Bacteroidota bacterium (assembly GCA_038750655.1). Lineage (GTDB taxonomy): Bacteria > Bacteroidota > Bacteroidia > Chitinophagales > Saprospiraceae > JBCDGZ01. Next base: position 15,962 of record JBCDGZ010000128.1, read on the forward strand.
TTAAAAAGCGTCGCAGATAGCGTCGAATGTTCTCGAATGAATTGGTGCAGCAACTGCTCATCAAAATATTGCCCCTGCCCGTTCTGTACATCGGTCAACCCATCCGTAAAATTCAAGATAATGGCCTCTTCCGAAATATTCATACGGCCAATCTCTACTTCCGGCAATTCTTTGAATGATCCCAGGATGGTACTCCCTATATCTAAGGTATACAATTGCTCGGCCATTGCCAAAACTGGCGGATTATGTCCTGCATTAACATAGCGCAATTCTGCCGACTTTTTATTGTATTCTGCAACAAAAAAGGTGAGAAATTTTTCGCCATTGGTAATCCGAAAGAGCGAATGGTTGAGTTCTTTAACAAACTCGTCCAGTTCGATCCCCTGATGGATCATTCCGTGAAAGTTAGCTTGGAAGTTGGCCATCAGCAGGGCTGCCGCTACGCCTTTGCCCGAAATATCGGCGATGCAAAAGGCGATGCGCTCATCGTCCAATTCCAAAAAGTCGAAATAATCTCCACCGACGCCCAGATGAGGCTTGTAGATGCTGGCCAACTCATAGCCGCTGCCTTGAGGCAGTTGGGAGGGGATGAGCATCCGCTGCATCTCGCTGGCCAGTTCCATCTCCCGCTTTAGTCGCTCCTGCTCCAACTGCCGCTTGAAGAGCCTTTTATTTTCTATCGCCACTGCAATAACATTGGTGATGGTGGTGATGAACTGCACCTTACTATACATATCATCATCGGCATCAAAGCCACCGATGAAAGTGTAGGCGATAGGCATTTGTTTGTGTAAAACTGGGATGACAATATCGAACTCGCGGATCAATGGATGATCGCTGTCTTCATCGATATTTTTCAGGCGTTGGTACTTGGGCAATTTATCGCTGATGTCCAGTCCAACCAAGTCTTCTCCTAGGCCAATGTGAGAAGCACAATCCCACTGGTCTTCGTTTTTCACATACAGCGCCATTTTCTTAACTCCCATTTCCCAACTCAAAAAAGAATTGTACATGGCATACAATCCAGAGGCAGATACATTATCATTGATGGCCTGCGTAATGGTCAGCAGCCGATTGATTTGTAATTGCTTAAGGTGAAGTTCGCGTTCCAGCATCTCGTGGCTGGACAGGCCTTTTCGTATGTCTGAAAATTTGGACATTTCAGTTTAATTAGTGTCTCGTTTCGGTTCTGGGCGTCTTGTTTTAATTATTAGCTTTGACATCTAATGCATCGCGGAAGCCATTACCCAACAAGTTGAAGGCCAACACCATAAGCATAATAGCCATAGCTGGCACCAATGCCAACAGTGGCCGACCACTTATCGCGTAGCCATAATTTTCATTCAACATGGTCCCCCAGGAGGGCATTGGTGGTTGAATACCAAAGCCCAGATAGCTGAGACCTGCTTCTATTAATATAGCTGTAGCAAAATTAGCCGCCGCAATAACCATAACGGGGCCGAGAATATTAGGCAAGATGTGTCGAACAATGATTCGAATGGTCGTAAAGCCCATTCCCTGTGCAGCCTCTACAAACTGCACTTCTTTCAATGCCATGACTTGACCTCTCACAATACGAGCTACTTCTACCCACATCGTCAGACCTACAGCCAGAAAAATAATACCAATTCCACGCCCCAGCGCCAATACAATGGCGAATACCAACAGCAATGTCGGAATTGACCAAACAGTATTAATCAACAACATCACCAGATCATCAACTCGACCGCCAAAGTAGCCAGAAATGGCCCCTAGCAATATGCCGATGGTTAATGAGATGATGACCGCGATGAGTCCTACCACCAAGGAGATTCTTACTCCCAAGATAAGACGACTCAACATGGAGCGACCAAATATATCAGTTCCTAGATAGTACGTTTTTTGATAAAGATACTTGTCTTGTATGCTCTGTTTTAATGCGTCGGCAGTTGTCCGGATTGTATTTCCCGACAACTCGTTGAATACTAGGGTGTCTTGTTGCCTTCTTATGTTTTGTTCTGCCCCGAGGGGGTAGATAATATCTGCAATATGAAAGGTCAGGGTTTTTCCTCGATTCAGCGTTCCGATTTCCTGGTTTTCACCAGCGTATTTTTCCACCAATATCGAATCACCAATAAATTCAAAAGCGTTGATGGGAATTCTGCGGAAAGGATCGGGCTGACCGAATAGCATTTTCTGCACAATTCCTACTTTTTCAACAGGCCGATTCTTTCGCTGCTTTAAAACCTGAACTTCGAAGCCCGGGTCTTTGAGCTGCACTTCCGTAATCTGTTGATTAGCATTGGGGGTCGAATCAGGAGCAATCAGATAGCCCAGCACAGCAACAATCATCGCAAAGACAATCAGCAACATTCCGAATAATGCCGGTCTGTTATTGAAAAGCCGCCGCCAGGCCCTTTGATTGGGAGACAGCAACTTGCCCTCACCTGTTTTCTCATTCATCTAAGCCTTTTTGTAAAGATATAAAAAAGAATAACTTGCCCTTTGATGGGTACCTAAATATTTTAATTATTTTTAATATCTATGAAAATAGCATTGCTAGAGCCTTTTTTTGCCGGTAGCCACCGAGATTGGGCGGAAGGTTACCAACAGTATTCTCAACACCAAATCCGTCTCTACACCCTCGCAGGAAGGCACTGGAAATGGCGGATGCACGGTGGGGCGATTAGCCTGGCGAAGCAGTTTCTCGATGACAATTTTCAGCCAGACTTGCTCCTGGCCACCGATATGTTAGACCTGACCAGTTTCCTGGCGCTCACCCGTCAACAAACTGCTCAATTGCCCGTCGCTCTCTACTTTCACGAAAACCAGCTGACCTATCCCTGGTCGCCAGAAGATCAAGATGTCCAACTCGCCCGCGATAACCACTACGCTTTTATCAATTACAGCAGCGCCCTGGCGGCCGACCGCCTCTTTTTTAACTCCAGCTACCACCGGCGCTCCTTCCTCGATGCCCTGCCCAGCTTTCTACGCCAATTTCCCGACCGGCGCTCCCCCGAAAATGTCGAGCTGTTGAAGCAACGAAGCGAAGTCCTCCCGCTGGGCCTCCGGCTCCAACGCTTCCAAACCCACACCACCACCCAACCCAACGAACATCCCTTACTCCTCTGGAACCACCGCTGGGAATATGACAAAAACCCTGATGATTTCTTCCGGCTACTCTGTCAATTACAGTCAGAAGGCTTATCCTTCAAACTGGTCGTATTGGGCGAATCCTACGCCAAAGCTCCTGCTTGCTTTGCCGAAGCCCAACAACAATTAAAAGCAAAAATCCTCCATTTTGGCTACACCAAGCACTTCGCTGATTACGCCCGCTGGCTCTGGCAGGCCGATATTTTACCCGTCACCAGCAATCAGGACTTCTTCGGCGCCAGTGTCGTGGAGGCTATATATTGCAATACCTATCCACTCTTGCCCGATCGCCTCGCCTATCCTGAACATATTCCGGAAGAACAGCAACAAAATCACCTCTACACCGATCTTGATGAGCTGTACACCAAGTTGAAGTCCACAATTCAACAAGTTTCCAACATCCGTCAAGCGAATTCTACTCAGGATTTTGTGGCTCGCTACGATTGGAGTATTTTAGCTGCACATTATGATGCGACTTTAATGCAAATGCTCCAATGAAACAACGGACAATCAACAACTTCGACATCCATTATTCTGACCAGGGGAGTGGCCCTGTGCTGGTTTTTGTACACGGCTTTTGTGAAGATTACCGAATTTGGGAACAGGTGAGCCAGGCCGTCGAAGGGTATCGCATTGTTAGTATTGACTTGCCGGGCTTTGGCCGGTCGGAAGCTCTGGCCGAGCCTTCGGTGGAGGGTATGGCGGAAGTCCTGAGAGGCTTGTTGGAGGAGCTGGATATTGATCGCTTTTTGCTCATTGGCCATTCCATGGGAGGTTACGTTAGCCTGGCTTTCGCTGAGCGCCACGGTGCACAACTAGAAGGTCTGGCTTTGGTGCATTCGCATCCCTATGCCGACACGGAGGAGACCAAGGTGGCTCGCGACCGCAGCATACAGTTTATCCGAGATAATGGACATTCCGTTTATGTTCGTCAGTTGATGCTTAAGCTTTTTCCGGCGGATTTTGCGCAGCGGCAGCCAGCGATTATTGACCTGCTCAGTGAGCGGGCCAGCGGCTATAGTGTTGAGGGGATCATTGGGGGCCTTCAGGCCATGCGCGATCGGGCCGATCGTTCTTCGGTTCTATCCCAGCTTTCCGTACCTGTTTTGTTTATTGTTGGAGAGGAAGATATGGTGGTTCCGGCTGCTTCCAGCAAGGCCCAGACTGCTCTACCGGCTGTGGCAGATATTCAAATCCTCGAAGGCATTGGTCATATGCTGATGTTCGAAAATCCAGCGCACTTTCACCGTTTAATCAACAATTTTCTAGTCTTTTGTCAACAATTCGCTCTCTCACAGGATGCTAAAACAAATCGCTGATGAATATCCTACTCCTGCTGCTGGCCATTTTGCCAGGGCTGATCATCAGCTACCTCATTTATCAACAAGATCGCTACGATCGAGAACCGCGTCTGGTACTACTGATCTGTTTTGGTCTAGGCATGCTCATCACTGTCCCGGCCATGCAGATGCAAAAGCTGGCCAATCATTATGGCTGGGATACGGGCGAAAATTTTTGGATGCTGATCGTACTCTCTTACATCGTGGTGGGTTTCACAGAAGAAATTGTCAAGTTCATCAGCCTTTATCTCTATCCATACCGTCACAAAGCCTTTGACGAACCTCTTGACGGCATCGTCTACTCCGTCATGATCGGTATGGGCTTCGCCACCCTGGAAAATATCCTCTACGCCAACCACTTCGGGATGCAAACCATCCTCTTCCGTGCTTTCACTGCGGTTCCGGCTCACGGGGCCTTCGCCGTCATCATGGGCTATTATGCAGGTTTGGCCAAATTCGATCAGAAGCGCCGTTATCAGCTGCTGGCCATTGGCGTCCTACTGGCCATCTTCCTACACGGCACTTACGACTTCTTTATTTTACAGGAATATTATGAGTGGCTGATGATCCTGGCGACCTTGACCCTTTGCATCAGTCTGTATTTTTCCATCAGAATGATTCGCCTGCATTTACACAATTCTCCTTTCAAAAATCGGGCAGTTCCCCCCGAATCTCCTATAAATATTCCGGAAAAAGAGGAGCTTCCAGAATCGTTTTCCACAGCTGTGGAAAATAATGTGGAAAACGAAATTATGAGGGCCGTACTTGACGAGCTATCGGATGAAGAGGAGTAAGTAAGCTATTTTTTGAGCTTTTCATTATTCGCATGACGCTCAGCGTCGCGCTTCGTTTTTTTATCCAGATTTTTTTTGAGCGCCGCTTCAAGATCGATGCCCGTTTGGTTGGCCAGACAGATGAGTACGAAAAGTACATCGGCCATTTCATCCCCTAGGTTTTCTTTGGCGCTGAGGGCCTGATCGGGATTCTTGAAAGATTGTTCTCCATAAAGACGAGCAATCAATCGAGCTACTTCGCCCACCTCTTCGGTGAGCATGGCCATATTAGTCAATTCATTAAAATAGCGAACACCGATGGTTTGTATCCACTGGTCGACGAGCTGCTGTGCCTCTTTAATGGTCATAGTCTATTCTTTAAGTTTGCTGTCAATGATAATGGTAACGGGGCCGTCGTTGAGCAATTGGACTTTCATGTCAGCGCCAAATTCTCCGGTGCCAACCGGCCGACCGGAAGCTTGCTGCAATCGCTCTACAAAATATTCGTACAAGGGAATAGCCGTATCAGGGCGAGCAGCGCGAATAAAGGAAGGACGATTCCCTTTTTTAGTACTGGCAAATAGGGTGAATTGGCTAACCACGATCATCTCTCCCATCACATCCTGAACGCTTAGATTCATGTGCCCCTGCTCATCACCAAATATTCGGAGCTTGGCGATCTTTTGGCAGAGCCAATCTGCTTCAGCCCTGCTGTCCTCTGACTCAATACCCAGTAGTATCAAGAGTCCTTGACCTATTTGAGCGTTAACTACCCCCTCAATAGTGACCGAGGCTTGACTCACTCTCTGGATGACAACTCTCATGCGTATTCTTTTTTCTTTCACAATTATCCACAAAAAATGTGGATAAACCTGTTCAAAAGTAGCACACTTGTCCACAGTCACTAATAATAGTAAAAAGTAATATTAAATAATAATCCATAACATAGCAAAAATGTGGATATTCACCAAAGTTTTCTACATCCTCTAAAGGC
>JBCDGZ010000129.1:0-22195 GCA_038750655.1 Bacteroidota bacterium
CTTTGGCAGCATATCTCCGCATCCTCCTTCGCCAATCTAACCCTACAGAACTGTCTCATTCAAGACGGCGTTCATGCCGTTCGTGCCAATGAGGGAGCGGGGATTATTTTACAAAATAACACTTTTGATAAAAATCATATTAGTGTACAAGCATCGGGGGGCTTAAGTCAGGTATTTATCAATGCGAGGATCACTAATAATACCTTTAGTTGTTCCGAGGATATGTTGCCAGACTATCTGGCTCGCCCCCACATTGGCCCGCGCAGCCGCGCAGGAGTAAACCTGAATAGCATACTGACGATGGTCATTGGCGGCTTTTGGGGCGCACCAGTGCCTAATCGTTATACGGGATTGGAATATGGCATTTTGCTGCATAATTGCACGGGCATCACTATTCAAGATCAGCGGATGTCCGGCCTGCTCAGGTTTGATCATAACGGCTTTGAGTCCGGCTATGGCCTTCAAACATCAGCCTCGGTACAAATCGTAATCAATGACCTATCCGTCAATGATGCGCGCGGCGGGATACGGGGGGATGATACCCACATTATCTGTAACCGAGCGGCTATTTCAGAATGTATTTGGGGTATCTATTTGCAAAATGGTCGAGGTAAAGATGCTTTTATCCAGAATGCCATTATCCGCACTGACCTCAACTGCATCTGGATCAATGATTACACGGCAGGGAATAGGATTGACATCCAGAATAATGCACTGACCACTTTGCAAGATGGCGGGCGAGGCATTGACCTCAACCGCATTGCCTCCAAAGTTGTAGCCAAGAATAATCCGATCAATTTTAACTCTCAGGGGATCTTCGTGTTCAGCTGCATTGGTGAGACCACCATTGAAAATCATGATCTTAATTATACCGGCCCAGTCTGGGTGCCAGGAACGCACACGACGAGAGGAATTACGATACAGAGTTCGCAAAATGTACAGGTGTACAATAACAGCATCACAGGGGGGATCGCCCAGCGGGAAGGTATCGTAGGGGCCTTATCTAATAATATTCTGTATTGCTGTAATACGGTGAATAACGCGACGATAGGAGTGCTGTTTTTGGGGAATAATGCAAATTCAAGATTAAAGAGTACTGTATTTGGTCAACATATCGTGGGATTAAGTATGAATAATGCAATTATTGGGAGGCAAGCATTTCATGGAAATGATTGGACTAGCGCAATAACCAATATAGATGCAGGGTTTTATGGAGATGAATTTGGAGTTTTCTCTTCTAGATTTATTACTAACCTCTCTTATCTGCCTAATGGTCACGATAAAATTGTTGTATCAGGTAGTGGAACACCTCAAGAATGGTTTCTATTTCAACTAGATATTGAGCCTAGCTGTTCCTACTATTGCGGAGAAAACCCCTTTCCACCAGTTCCTCCTAAAATCTCTCCTTGCAATTATATCAAAGCTAAATTGACAGAAGATGATTTGATTATCATTAATCACAGTGGCTCTCTGAACGATATAGAGGCCGGCTTGATGTGGGAGTCCAAGTTACTATTGTATGCAAAACTGGAGTGTTATCCGCATTTAATGGAAGGGCACGAAAGAGCTACCGCTTTTTATACAGTTTCTGCGGATTTAGTGAGTGACTATTCCAGCTTTAGAGAGGAGTTAAAAGCCTTTTTATCTCTTACTGATGAAGAGAATTACTCAGATTTTCAAGCCCAAGCCGCTGGCCTGATCTCAGATATTATTCTCTTGAATACCAGTATCGACCTTCCAGTCCAAGAAGGGCAAACCGCTCTCGTAGCACAAAGAGATCAGTTGATTGATAGTTTAACTGCTATTGCACAGCAAATGAGTCTGCTAATACAAACTGATCAGACCGAGCGAGAAGCAAAAGCCAGTACGCTCTTATCACAAGTTGCCAATCTAGGAGGTACAGATATTTACCACGATAACGAAAAAATGATTACTGCTATCTATTTAGAAACGGCTGCCATAGGCAATTATGAATACAGCGAAAACCAAATCGCTCAACTTGCCCCTATAAGTCAGCAGTGTCCGATAGCGGGTGGAAAAACTGTTTTGCTGGCACGTAGTCTGCGGCATAATTATGCGTATAATGAAGACGTTTATAATGATAGTTGCCAATCAAGTACTCCGCGACAAGGACTGAGCGATGATGAACAAGGCCAATCAGTCTTAATATACCCCAACCCAGCCTCTAATCTTTTGCAAGTACAATTGAATAATCAAGAAGGGTATTTAGAGATATTTGACCTAAATGGTGTCAAACGACAAACAATAATATTACGAGACAACCTGAACACGGTTAATATTCGTAATTTGAATGCAGGATTATACTTAATCAGGGTATGGACAGAGAATATGACAACACCACATTTTCAAAAAATCACTATCTTGAGATAAATTGATATATAGGCAATGTGGCCTGAAATTCGGTCACATTGTCTTAATCTATCCCCAAATTATAAGCTTATGACAACAAAGCAACTATCTTTAAGATGCTCAGTCATTATCTTTTTTTCTTTTTTCTATCTAACGCTTTTCGCACAAAAGGAAGATTATGTCTGGATGATGGGAGGAGGTAGGGGGAACTTTCCTCAGTTTACAAGTTTTTATATAGATTTTAATTCCTATCCTCCCAAAATGGAAGGTGTTTTGCAAAATTTTAGATTTAATGTTGTCTCAACATCTATAACAGATATGACTGGACAGCTCCTCTGTTACTCTAATGGTGTAGATATCAAAGGAAGTGATCATGGAGTTATAGATAACGGAAATAGTCTCACAGACTCATTATTTTTCAGCGGAGGTTTAACAGCACCACAAGGTACAATCATCCTACCATTACCTGAGGATGATAATAAGTACTTTTTCCTTACTTCTGACATCTTTATTTTTGAACTTAATTTTAGGACTATAGCAGCCATTAGTCCCCTCTATTATGCTTATTTTGATATGAGTCTCAATGGGGGTAGTGGCGAGGTGACGAGTAGAGACCATGTCCTAAATACCGATACCTTGGCTGGTGGGCAATTCGTCGCTACACGTCACGGTAATGGCCGTGATTGGTGGCTAATTTGTCCTAAGTACCACTCTAATCGTTATCATCGCTATCTACTTACTCTTCAAGGAATACAAGAAATGGGGCATCAAGATGTTGGAACTCAAGTATTCGACGATCTGGGAAGTGCTATCTTTTCGCCGGATGGCCGCCATTATGTCCGTTATAACAGTTATGCCTATGATACCAATAAGGTCTACATTGACCTATATGACTTTGATCGCTGTAATGGTTTGTTAAGTAACCATCGCCAATACGAAATTGATCGGCGTGTACCAGGAGGTGTCTGCTTCTCTCCAAACTCTCAGTATTTATATGTCTCTCTGTGGGATGAAATTTGGCAATATGATATGACAGCGCCAGACATTTTTGATTCCGGCATCAAAGTCGCTGAATATGATGGTTTTCTAGGTCTCAACCAAACTTTAGAATATCCTACACGCTTCTTTATGATGCAAAATACGCCGGATGGTCGTATCATCATCAATATCCCTAATGTTAATGCCCAGTATTTGCATACGATCCAATATCCTGACCGCCGGGGAATGGCTTGTGAAGTGCAGCAACACAGTATACTGCTGCCAGCCTTCAATACGTTCACACTGCCTAACTTTCCAAACTATCGTCTCGGCCCTGAAGATGGCTCCGCTTGCGACACTCTTGGCCTTGATAATCTACCCTTGGCACGCTTCCGCTTCGACCGCGATACTACTGATAGCCTCCACATAGTCTTTACCGACTTATCCGCCTTTAAACCTGAGCAATGGCGGTGGGATTTTGGAGATGATATAGGCAGTTCTTTTGATAAAAATAATGAGTATCATTATGCCGAGGGTGGACGCTATGAGGTTTGCCTGGAAGTCTCCAATACCTTTGGCAGTGACCGCACTTGTCAGACTATTGAGATAGGACAAATAACGGCTATACAAGAATTATCAACTATAAAACCAAAAATATTTCCCAATCCTTTTTCTAATCAACTCCTACTTGACTGGTCGGATTATCCATCTGAAACGCAACTACAAATCACCGATGTCTTTGGCAGAGTAGTATATGAACGACAGTTGCGCAGAGAGCAGTTGTTGATCAATACAAACCATTGGGGAAAGGGAATCTACTTCTATCAGATCAGCCAAAAAGATAGGCGCTTAAGTACAGGGAAACTCCTTAAGCAATGAATGGCCGCATTGTCTTATCTACCTCCAAATTATAAGCTCATGACAACAAAGCAACTATCTTTAAGGTATTCAGTTATTCCTTTTTGTCATCTAACGCTTTTCGCACAAAATGGGAGACACGGCTCGGATTAGATAGGACTTCCCCCTACGCCCGCCAATACCCCGAGATCAACTGCTGCGCCTTCGGCAGCTCATATTTTGCTTTAACATACTCCCGAAGCTTCACCATCGAGCGGACTTCCCCCGCCGCCCAGACAAAAGACCGCTCGGGGTCCTGCAACTCCGCACCAACCAGCGCATCGTACAGCAGGGTACTCTCTTTGGCGTGCACCTCCTTTCTGTACAGCCAGTGAATCTGCATCTGCTCGGGGTGCTGCAGCTCTTGTCTTTCCTGTTCATTCTGTACTTCTAGGAATACCTCGCCGGCGGCGGCCCCCGGCAACTGTTCCAGTATGCGGGCGATGGCCGGGAGCGCCGACTCATCGCCGCCCATCAAATACCAATCGGCCGGTGCGATGCCGCGCCCGCCCGGCCCGAGCATCCCCAGCTGCCACCCTTCGCGGGCATGGGCGGCCCAGTCGGCGCCAGGGCAGAATTCCTCGTATTCGTGCAGCGCAAAGTCGATGACCACAATTTTTTGCTCGGGGAGTAATTTTCGGATGGTGTATTTTCTGCCCTCGTACCCTGTTTGATCGATGTGGAGCGGCTCATCGTTCGGGCGCACCAACCAATCCTGTGGGGGGAAGCCTTCGGGGGGAAGAATCAGCTTGACGTGGATTTTGTCTTCGTTGATATATTGCTCGATCTTTTCACAGAAGAAATGGATGCGCTGCATTTTTGGGGTGATCCTTTCGATCTTGCGCACGGTAATCGAGGAGGCCGACTTTGGCTTAGTGGTATTTTGCTCTACCGTCTTATCTGTTTTTTTAGCCATGATGCATCATTAATGATCACTTCGCAAGGCCCGAAAATCAAGGGTCGATAATGTACCCGAAAACCAGGGCGTCTAAGGGTGGAGTCGCGCTATTGTTAAGTGATCTAATTCTTGATTTCCTTTGAGCATGGCGGTACTGGCCAAGTTATGCTATAAACAACTTGGGCGTTTACATTGTTTCGCGGCTTGCGCAAGCAACGGAAAGGCCCTTAAACATTTCTCAGCTGGCTTTTGAGCTGCGATTGGTATTCCTTGGGAGAGACTTGTTTTTTTCTCTTAAAAATGCGGATGAAGTAGGACAAGCTATTGAAACCACATTCGGTGTAGATTTCCTTGATTTTCTTCCGTGGATTTTGCAGTAGGCTAGTGGCCAACTTGATGCGTTCGTTGTTGATGAATTCAATAGGGGAGATGTTGAGTTCATTTTTGAAAACGCGATGGAAATTCGACTCGCTCATGCAAACTTTGTCGCTGAGTTCTTTGATGGTTAAATTATTGTGCAGGTTTTTTCGGATGTAATCGATGATGAAGGCTAGGCGGTGACTGCTGCTCAGCTGTAGCGATTTCTCGGTATAGATTTTTTGGGTTTCCGTTTGTAAAATGCGGATGATTAGCTCCCGCAGCATGAAGTCGGCGAAGATGTCTTTGGACGGGTGATTTTCGGTAAACAGAAACAGCAAGCGGTGAATGATCTGCTGAATGACGGCATCGTTGGTGAAGTGAAAATTGTAGTCCGTGAATTTCCATTCATCATCCACCTTGGCTCGGCTCTCATTGAGAAAGTCGACCGTCTCTTTGATCTTATCCTCAGAGATGGCCATGGCCAGGCAGCGCGTCGGATTATCCATTTGAGCTTCCGGAAAATCAATACACATCAATTCGTCAGAAGGAAGGATCAGCGACTCACCGGGCAGAAAGTCAAACGGCGTCATATCATTGAGGTGCATCACCTTTTTTCCTTCCAGCATACTGGCCAAAATCGGATTGTCGAACCGGAGTAAGATCTTTTCCGCCTCTTGATGCGTTTCAAAAATATGCAGCTCTGCACTGTTCAGGGTGTAGGTGGTCTGGTTCTCCACCAGGGTTTCCAGGCGGCGATTTTTTAATATGGACTGGCTCAATGGCATTGATGAATAATCTATCAGTTAGGTCTCTCTAAAGGTAGGGAAAACCGTGGGGAGATCAAAACGAGAAGAGCGCCTGGTGAGCATAAAAATGCGACTTTGCAAGGATTGTTCATATTTTTAATAGTATTCGGCAATTTTAATTGTATATAAAATAATAATTTTACATTTGTTCGAATATTCCAACTTTATTCTGAATCAAAAACTGTTAATAATATTATCTAACCAAAATGTTGAAAAAATGAGCAATGTAGCAACAACTGCCAGCAATGTGGTTGAAAAACCGACCTTCAAAAACCAGTACGACAACTATATTGGTGGAAAATGGACCCCTCCTGTAAAAGGGCAATATTTTGACAATATTTCGCCAGTGGATGGTCAAGCATTTACAAAAGTTGCCCGTTCAACGGCCGAGGATATTGACTTAGCGATAGATGCCGCCTGGGCTGCTGCGCCTCAATGGAACAACTCCTCAGCTACCGAAAGAAGCAACATGCTGCTTAAGATTGCAGACGTGATGGAAGCTAATCTGGAAGCCTTGGCTCGTGCCGAGACTTGGGACAACGGAAAGGCCCTTCGCGAAACCCGTGCCGCTGATATGCCGTTGGCCATCGACCACTTCCGCTACTTTGCGGGTGTGATTCGGGCCGAAGAAGGAACCGTAAGTGAGCTAGATGCTTCTACCGTATCTATGAACGTACTCGAACCACTCGGTGTAGTTGGTCAGATTATTCCCTGGAACTTCCCCATCCTGATGGCTACCTGGAAAATAGCGCCCGCCCTGGCCGCTGGCAACTGTGTGGTCCTCAAGCCCGCCGAGCAGACGCCCGTTGGCGTTATGATTCTCGCCGAAATGATCGAAGGTATCCTGCCTCCCGGTGTCCTGAACATCGTCAATGGCTTTGGTCTGGAAGCTGGAAAGCCGCTGGCCTCTAATCCTCGCATCAACAAGATCGCCTTCACCGGTGAAACTACTACTGGACAATTGATCATGCAATACGCCTCTAAGAACATCATCCCCGTAACTTTAGAGCTGGGTGGAAAATCTCCTAACATCTTCTTCGAAAGTGTAATGGATGCCGATGATGCTTTCTTCGACAAGTGCTTGGAAGGAGCCGTTATGTTTGCCCTCAACCAAGGGGAGGTTTGCACCTGCCCCTCGCGTATCCTCGTACAAGAGAGCATTTACGATGCCTTTATCGAGCGCGTAGTGGAAAGAACAAAAGCCGTGAAGCTGGGCCACCCGATGGATCCTAGCACCATGATGGGCGCACAAGCTTCTAACGATCAGTACGAAAAGATTTTGAATTACATCAACATCGGTAAGGAAGAAGGCTGTGAGGTCTTAACTGGTGGTGCCGCTGCCCATAATGAAGGTCTGGAAGGTGGTTACTACATTCAGCCTACCATCCTCAAAGGCAACAACAAGATGCGGGTCTTCCAGGAAGAAATCTTCGGACCTGTCGTTTGTGTCACTACCTTTAAAGATGAGGCCGAAGCTATCGAAATCGCCAACGATACCCTCTATGGCTTAGGCGCTGGGGTTTGGACCAGAGATACGCACCAGGCTTACCAAATCTCCAGAGCGGTGAAGGCCGGTCGCGTTTGGGTCAATTGCTACCACGCTTATCCTGCCCATGCTCCATTTGGTGGCTACAAGAAATCAGGAATTGGTCGGGAAACCCACAAGATGATGCTCAACCATTATCGCCAGACCAAGAACATGTTGATTTCCTATGACAAGAATGCCTTAGGATTTTTCTAGGCGACTTTTAAATTAACTAAATTTTAGGTATCGGATGCCCCCTGCGGTATCCGATACCTTTCCCATTTAAATACATCATTATGGTTGAACGCGTATTGGTAACCGAAGAAGCAACAAAGATTATTGACCAGCTGCGAAAGGAGCACGGCGAATTGATGTTTCACCAAAGTGGGGGCTGCTGTGATGGCTCCTCGCCCATGTGTTTTCCTAAGGGGGAACTGATGATTAATGAAATGGATATTTGGCTGGGCGACATCAATGGCTGCGAATTCTATATGTCCCAGGATCAATTTGAGTACTGGAAGCACACCCAGCTGACAGTGGATGTTGTTCCAGGACGTGGAGCCAGCTTCTCGTTGGAAATTCCACTGGGTATCCGCTTTGTGATCAAATCCCGCCTTTATGCGGAGGAGGAAATTGAGCAGTTGATACCAGTTCGTCGGGGGGAATAATTAAACTCCCCCCAACGATTAAGACCTAACCAACAAGGTTTTGCATTTTAGGTCCTGCAGCAACAATTTCCTTGTTCACATCTGCTTCAAACTGTTGGAAGTTGTTTTGAAACAGCTGGATTAATTTTTCCTTCACTCGATCGTAGCCTGCTTGGTCTTCCCAGGTATTTTTGGGAACCAGCAACTCCGAAGGCACGCCGGGGCAGCTCAGCGGAATTTCGAAGCCAAACTCGGAATCGATGACCGTATCCACAGTATCAAAAGCATTGTTGTGGATGGCATCGATGATGGCTCGGGTGTACTTGAGCTTGATCCTTGATCCTGTACCGTAAGCGCCTCCGGTCCAGCCGGTGTTGACCAGCCAGGCTTTGGTATTGTGCTTGGTAATCTTCTGGGCCAACAGCTCGGCGTACTGGTTGGGATGCCACATCATGAAGGCGGCGCCGAAGCAGGCGGAGAAGGTCGCCTGCGGCTCGGTTACGCCCATCTCAGTACCCGCCACCTTGGCGGTGTAGCCGGAGATGAAGTGGTAGCTGGCCTGCTCGGGGCTAAGGCGGCAAACGGGAGGCAAGACGCCGAAGGCATCGCAAGTCAGGAAAATCACATTACTCGCATTGCCTGCCACACATGGAATTTGCACATTGTCGATATAGTGGATGGGGTAGGAGGCGCGAGTATTTTGGGTAATAGAAGTATCGCTAAAATCGACCGTTCTGGTTTGTGGATCATAGACCACATTCTCGAGCACCGTGCCGTAGCGAATGGCGTTATAAATATCAGGTTCATTTTCGGCGGAGAGATCGATGGCCTTGGCGTAGCAGCCGCCTTCGATATTGAATACCCCCTTGTCGGTCCAGCAATGCTCATCATCACCGATCAATTGGCGTTTGGGGTCGGCACTGAGGGTGGTTTTGCCCGTGCCGGAAAGGCCGAAGAGAATGGACACATCGCCCGCCTCGCCCACATTACAGGAGCAGTGCATGGGTAGGACCTCCTCCAATGGCATCAGGTAGTTCATGACCGAGAAGATGCCTTTTTTCATTTCTCCGGCGTATTCCGTACCCAGGATAACGATTTGCTTTTTCTCTAGATTGACGTCGATACTGGTCTTGGAGGTCATCTTGGAGGTGTAGCGGTTGGCGGGGAAGCCGCCGCCGTTGAAGATGACGTAGTCGGGGTCGCCGAAGTTGTCCAGTTCGGTTGCCGTAGGCATGATGAGCATATTTTGCATAAATAAAGCATGGTAAGCTCTGGTACAGATGACCCGGACCTTAATGCGATATTGCTCATCCCACCCCGCAAAGGCGTCGACCACAAACAGTCGCTCACGGGTATTGAGATAGTCTATGGCCCTTTCGTGGTTAATACTAAAGGTATGCTCGTCGAGTTCAATATTGATGTCTCCCCAATCGATGTTATTTTCCGAGTCAGGGTGACGCACAATGCGCTTGTCTTTAGGACTCCGGCCCGTCTTTTCGCCAGAGTAAACCAGCAGCGCGCCCGTATCAGACATGGCCGTGCCTTGCTCTGTCCGCAGCCCAATTTCGTACAGCACCGGGACACTGGAATTTCTTAGAATTTCTTTCGCATCGATTCCATATTGCTTGAGATCAAAGTTCATAAAATGGAGAGGGTTAAGGTGATAAAAAATAGTAATAATCTCGCTACAAATGTACTTGGGCTTTTGCTGCGGAATCTTGAACAAAAGTCAATGGGTGGGGTGATTAATGTCAGGCTAAAGGAGGGGAGCAGATTTTTTAAAAACTACAATCTATCACCACACTAATCGTATCTTTTGGGTACTCAACGCCAAAATTATTATCGTAGACGACTTCGTAGGTAATTCTTTCAAAGACATCAGCAGGGGTACAGGGCAGATTATTGGCAAAAAGACAACAGGTCGTGGAGACCTGAACGTCAACCTTACCGTCCGTGATTTGGATAAGCGGAGCGTAGGGCGTTTTGAGGATATGATAGGGCAGGGTAAAGGCAGGGTCAGTCCTTAGGTCGTTGAACTTCAGGAAAATCGTGTCTGTATCGGAGGCGAAACCAAGTTCTCCGAATTGATTCCGAAAGGTAAAGCTGAAGATAAAAAAGTCTTCGTGCGAAGCTGCTGATTGTATCAGCGTATCTTTTGTGATACTGACTTCACTGATACTGGGCACCTTAGGGACCATCTGCTCATCGTCATCACAAGCTAGAAAGATCGTAGCGCAGAGTAAGCAGAGCAGGCATTGGCATAGTAATCTCCTTGTCATAGCAATCATTAATTATTGTACTATGTACTAACGCAGATTCCTCGCCTCTTGTTTCTTAAACAGACAAAGCAAATCAAATTCGAGCCATCAGCACCTTCATTTCATCCAATACCGTGATGTCCTCGATAGTCGAGGGCGGGTTGAAAGCCTTGCCATCAGCGATGTAGCGCATGATTTTCCGCAGTATTTTCCCCGAGCGGGTTTTGGGGAGGCGCTGAGCGATGAGGGCTCTTTTGAAGCTGGCTACTGGACCAATCTTATGCCTAACCATCTGGATCAGCTCTTTTTCGAGGGCCGCTTCGGCAATCTGCTCACCGGATTTGAGGACAACGAAGCCAACCGGAATTTGTCCCTTTAGCTCATTGTAAACGCCGACGACGGCGCATTCGGCCACGGCCGCGTGGGAAGCCAGGACCTCCTCCATCTCCGCAGTGGAGAGGCGGTGACCGGCGACGTTGATGATGTCGTCGATGCGGCCGGTGATGAAGAAATAGCCATCTTCATCGGTGTAGCCGCCGTCGCCCGAGAAGTAGTAGCCGTCGAATTGGGAGAGGTAGGAGCTTTTGAAGCGCGGGGTATCCTGCCAGAGATTGGGCAGACAGCCGGGAGGCAGAGGCAGGCGGATAGCTACGGCGCCCTCTTCGTTCGGCGGAGCGGGCTGACCATCGCTGTTCAGCACCTGCATATCGAAGCCGAAGACCGGCAAGGCCGCCGAGCCCGGTTTGATCGTTTGCAGGCCCACCCCCGCCATATTGGCCAGCATGGGGTAGCCCGACTCGGTTTGCCACCAGTGGTCGATGACGGGGACCTTCAGCAGATCGTTCAGCCAGTCATAGGTCGCCACATCGGTCCGCTCGCCCGCGAGGAACAAGTATTTCAGACTAGAGGTATCGTACTGCTGATGCAACTGCCCGTTGGGGTCTTCCTTTTTGATGGCCCGAAAGGCGGTGGGGGCGGTGAACAAGACCTTCACCTGATACTCTTCGATGATGCGCCAAAAGGTGCCCGCATCCGGCGTTTTGATGGGTTTGCCTTCAAACAGGATGGTGGTGCAGCCTTGGATGAGGGGGGCGTAAACGATATAGGAGTGGCCGACCACCCAGCCGATGTCGGAGGCGGCCCAGTAGACATCGCCGGCTTGGGTGTCGTAGACCCATTCGAGGCTGTTTTTCATCGCTACGGCGTGCCCGCCGTTCTCTCTGATGATGCCTTTAGGCTGTCCGGTGGTGCCGGAGGTGTAGAGGATGTACAGGGGGTCGGTGCCTTGCACGGGGACATAGGTCGTTGGGGAGGCCTGGGCGACGAGCTGCGCCCAGTCGTGGTCGCGGCCTTCCTTGAGAGGGGCCTCGATGATGGGGCGCTGGTAGACGATGCAGGTGCTCACTTTGTGCTGTGCTTCTTCGATGGCTGCATTGATGATGGGCATGTAGGGGATGAGGCGGTTGATTTCTTTGCCGCCGGAGGCGGTGAGGAGGACTTTCGGCCGGGCATCGTCAATCCTGATGGCCAGCTCGTGGGCAGCAAATCCTCCAAAAACTACCGAATGAATAGCGCCTAAGCGAGCGCAGGCCAGCATGGCGACTACCGATTCGGGGATCATCGGCATATAGATGATGACCCGATCCCCTTTTGCTACGCCCAGAGATTTCAGCACTCCGGCAAAGGTGGACACCTCCTCCAGGAGTTGATTGTACGTGTAGGTCTTCTTTTGATTCGTTACCGGAGAGTCATAAATCAGCGCCAGCTGTTCGCCTCGGCCATTATTGACGTGGTAGTCAAGGGCCAGGTAGCAGGTATTCAGCTGACCATCTTCATACCACCGAAACAGGTCCTCTTCATCTTTGGATAAAATAGTAGAAGGAAAGGTCAACCAGTCAATTTTTTGGGCTTGTTCCTTCCAGAATTGTTCTTGTTGTTGAATGCTTTGTTGAAAAGCGTGCTGATAATTCATATGTCCTAAATTTTTCGCCCTAAAGGACCGCTAAGCCCTGTGGTTAAATTTAGGATTTTCCTCGCAGAATAGAGGAATATCTGCCCTGCTTTATTTGGGAGAATTTACTTTTTCAGCTTCTTCAATTTTTTGATCGTAAAGTCCTGCTCTGGATTGATCGCCAGTGCCTTTTCGTACCATTCTATAGCCTTGGGCGTATTCTTCATGGCCGCATAAGCATCTCCTACACTGTCGTGCCAGCCAGCATCTTCGGGGTTGAGTTCTACATTGAACAGAAAAATATCCAAAGCTTGCTGGTGCTTACCCCGGTCGAGCAGCCAATACCCCAGATCATCCAAATGCCCACCGTTTAAACTGTACTGATCTTCCTGATGTTTTTGCACGTGATAATAAAAGGCCTTACAGCTATCGATGCCCTGACTGAGGATGAGCTTTTTGAGGGGGAAATGGATCGGTTTTTTCCAAGTAATCTTCTGATTACCAAACAATTGACTAGCCAGATACGTTGCTACATCTCCAGTGCTGAATTGCTCACTATTGGCCATCAGAATAATAGCCGCTTTTTCATCAGGGATAAAGCCAAAGAAGGTCCGGTAGCCGTCGTCTCCTCCACTGTGATAGTAAAATCTTTTATTGTCCAGCTCTACCGTAAACCAACCCAGACATATCTCTCTTTTCTCGTTGACACTCATCGTTGGCGAAGTGAGCAAATCATAGGTGGCCTCAGAAAAAACGCGGTTGCCATGAATAGTCCCCTTGTTGAAATAGAGTCTGGCCCATTGGGTCATCCCTTCCATATTGGAATGCAAGGTAGAACTAGGAGCGTGTTTGCGATTATAGGGATAAACATCCAGTACGGTCATTTGCACATTGTCATCGACCCCGTGGGGCTGGGTGGCGATCTCTTTAGGAACATCGGGCTTGAAAAAGGTAGAATGCTGCATTCCTGTGGGCTGAAAAATATGCTTGGTCATGTAGGTCTCGAAGGTCATACCCGATACCTTGGCAATCACATCCGCCAGAATATCAAAGGCCGCATTGCTGTAGCTGAACTCCTCACCTGGTGAAAAGTCCAAAGAATCCTGCGTAAAGCTCTTGCTGTACCGCTCTGCAGCACCATCGTCGTACTGCGGCTTATCCCATTCGTAGTCTTCAACATCCGGAATGCCGGAGCTGTGATTCAGCATCTGTTTAATCGTAATCTTGCGGAAGCGGTCATCCTTCATTTTAAAGTAGGGGAGATGGTCCACCAGTTTGTCGTCTAGCTTCAGCTTGCCCGCTTCCACTAGTTGCAAAATGGCCGTGGCGACAAAGGGCTTGGAGACCGAAGCCATATGAAACAGGGAAGAAGGAGTCAGCGGCGATTGGGTATCAATACTTTGCAAGCCCAAAGCGCCCGAATAATAGATGTGCTCATTGCGAAGAATAACCATCGCCAAGCCCGGAACCTCGTAGGTCGCTTGAATGACGCGGGCCATCGAATCGATATTAATGCTTGGTGCCTGTGCTTGATTGTCTTGAGCAGAGGAGGGGAAAATAGCTAGCAGTAGGAAAGTGCAGCTTAGGTAAAGTTGGTTCATTGTCGTTCTTTATTCTAAGAGAGCGACTTTTTAAGGAATGGTTGCAGCATCATTGATTGGAATCTAATGAGCACTGCTTTTTTCTGGCCCAACAGAGCAATTACGCTCTTATCTTCTAGTCAGACTCTTCTGAGGAAGGAGTGATGTTAATTTTAACAGTAACGTTATTACGATGACTGAGAAATAAGTTATTGGCCTTAATAACCTCCTGTAACTTTTCGATGACTTCTTGAGCAAAAGGCAGACTATTCGGACCTCGTTTGACTTCCGTTTCTAGGATCAGCTGGCCGATTTGTGTCTTTATAGCTGGGGTTGGATTTTCTAATAATTTCAGAAACTCCCCCTCAATCGCCTCTTTTATCTGCAGATTTCTCATTGCATTGGTCATCGTAGCACCCAGAATCATTCCATTGATGAAAACCATTTTTGTTTTGGGATCCATTGCAATGGCGAGGTTTTTCTCCTCCGCCTCTTCGCTTTCGATAATGAGCTGGTTGATGTTAGCTTGGGCCTCGGCTGAATGCTGCGACAATTTCCAGAGGTTTTGCCGAGCAGCATCGTACCGGACATTGAAGCGATCCACTTTGAGGTTGACCTTGGTCTGCGCAAAGTTTTGGGTCGCTAGGGCATTGTAGATGTATAGGATTTGGGTATTGCTTAAATTTTTGATGTTGGGGTCCATTGCGGTGGTATTTTGTTTATTCCATATTCCCTACCAACAGGTAAGGCATCCAAAAATGCGGAGCGTGAAAGGGCGACTGACTTTTGATCGACTGAATGAATTTTTGCATTGCCGTGACTTTGTACTCCTTTTGCCCCATCCAGAAATCATAGAACCTGGCGAATTGTAGGGCGGGTTGCGAAGGTAGAGAGGTAACGTTTTTTATAGTTGGAAAAAGAGTGACGATCATTGATTTAGCGCCTGCGTACATAATGGCCCGGGTCAATCCGATCAGTTCATCGCCCGACTTGTACTCACTGTCGCCAGTTACGCAGCCACTCATCACGAAGAGATCAGTGTGCAGCTTAATTTTTTCAAAAATATCCTTGACCGTCAGCAAGAAATCATAATCCTCTTTCTCAAACCCTTCTCCCTTGCGATAGCGAAGACTGTAGTTGCCGTACAGGACTGCACCAGAGTCCAAGGGATCATGTTGGGCAAAATGTCCGTGTGAGGAAATATGGATCACCGCACAGTCTGCACAATGCTCCAAAAACTTCGTTTTGGTGCTTTCCTCATTTTTTAAATACGAAATCTGGTAGTCCTTCCAAACCTCTAATTGAGCAATCTGATCGGTTTCCCACCCAAAATGACGCATATCCCCGGTACTGTCCACACCGCAGAGTAATACCCTTTTGGTGAATTTCGGAGGGCGGTCCTGCTGGATGTACTGCAAGACGGATGCGCTAGGGAGATAGGCAATCTTGAACCAATCGATGAGGTATTTTCCCTGGTACTTCATAGCGTGTAAAGGCAGATAGTGCAAAGAGCCAAAGGGAACGATGTAAATCGCATCGAAGTCCGATAGGGCCTCCATCAAATCCTTTGTGAAGAGCTTTTCCCCCAATTCGTAAAAAGCAGAGAGGTCCAGTTCCTGATCGATAAAATTTGCTAGGGCTTGCAGTGAGGAAGAACCCTCGGAATACTCGTTGATCTGCTGGTAGTGCTGCTTGAGTTCATTGACGACGGCCTCAATTTCGGCCGAAGCTATGGGATGCTTCAATACAATGGGCGTCGAATCATCAATATTGAGTTCTGGTACTTTGGGGCGTACGATAAAAGTAAACACCTCTTTTTCCGTGATAAAAAACTCCAATAAGGCTTTTTGTAGTTTAGCCATATCCGCTCAGGTCGATGGGCAGCAAACGGTTGCTGATTAATTGTATTGGTTGATTTGAATGTAGTTGGTATCACTAATAAAAACAGTTGGTCGGCCTTTACCCGCTCCTTGCTTAGATTCATCATTGTTGGATGAATCCTGCTCTTCCTCCTTGCCTTGCTCTTCTTCTCCCTGTTGTTGCTCCTCCCCAATAGCTTTGGGTTCCTCCGGCACAAGCTCCTCATCTCTAACAAACTGCTGCTGCTGTTCATCAAATTTCATCCCCTTCATCCTTCGGAGCAGCAATTCGAACTTTTCACAGATCACTCGCCAGGTCTGGTTGTTGGGCGATCTTTCATGATCGGGGGCGAGGTGGAGATTAGAGAAGGTTGCCTCAGAGAATGGTGAGATGTCATATTGCCTCATCAGGTTCAATATGGCTTTTTGGTGGTATTCTTTTTTGAGCAAATCAATGGCTGCTCTAACAATTAATCGGTGATTTTTCATGGACACTAATATTATAGATTAAAAGCAAATTAAAGATAGGGATATTTTATCAATCGCTTGTGGATTTATGGAAATTTATATGGATTTACAAAAGTTTCGTAAATAATTATAAATCCTTGATTTTCATTGATTTGTAGGGTGTTTGCAGTGCATATTTGCGACAGTTGTTTGTGATAGTTGAGTGCGCACTTCTACCGACAAAGACTAAGAGAACTATTGTATAAACGAGTTCTGTAATACCACAAGTATCAACCATTCGGTATTTGCGAAGGCTGAAAAGTCAGCCTCTCGTGAGGTGGAACTTCTATGCTCACCTTAGTCTCGTCAGGCATTCACAAATGCATCTTTTTTTCTTCATCGATCCGGCTCGCTAGTAGGCGAGTCGGTGAAAACTAAAAAATTATGTATTTGAAAAATCATGTTTTGAAATTTGTTTATACGGCGCTGATGTTCCTGATCCCCCTTATTTCTAATCCGTTCGAAGTAGCTGCTCAGGATGATGTCCCCCTTATCATTAACCTGTCGTACAGTATCCAATTCGTCGAATCCAGCGGGGTAACGATCGAGTCGCAGGTCTTTAATGGGTATATAGATTTTACCGTTACTAACGATAAATCTGACACCGTTGATACCATCATCCTGCAAGACACGATCATTTTGAGGGGGGAAGTAGCGGGAAATTCTTCTCGAACCTTCCGGGTTTACACCACTACTCCTGGATTGATGTACCACTGCCAGGTCAGCGACTCCTTCGGCGCCTCGATGGCAAGCCGGTGGGCCGTTTCCAAATAAGTTAGCAATTTCTAAGTTCACTGTATGATTTAACCTGGGGCCATTTGCCCTGGGTTTTTTTATTCCTCGTTGGCTTTTAAGGCCCCGATCTTGCTCAGCATCCAATCTTTAAAAGGAATGTTCACGCGATGGGTGTCCTGTTCCAGTGTTTGAATCAATTTATAAAAACGTTTGGGGCGCTTGAGTACGCCATCGTAGCGCAGGTTAAGTTTATATAAGCGCTTGTACAGCAAGCCGAAGTTTTTGTAGATGTTCAAATAGTGCTCCGCCAATTGCTTTTTTCGGTGGTAGTCGTCCCTAATCAAACCTCTAAAACTCTCCAATACTTTGCCGATCTCCACATCGTCGCTATCCAGGATAGCGGGCCTTTTATTGAAAAGTTCGTATAAAATGACCAGATAGAGCGAGCGGGTTTCCAAATTGATGAACATCCCTTGTGGACGCTTAGGATTGTTGAGCAGTCGGTAGGCCTTCCCGTATTGTTGCTGCCAAAAATAGAGTAGGGCCCGGCTGTAGATGTAGTAATAATCAGCATCGGGCATGCTCAGGCGGTTCTTGTATTGTTCTACAAATTTTTCAACCCATTCCATACCGCTGTTTACCTCCTTGTAGGTAGACTGGGAATAGCGCAGCTGTTGAATAATATCGGTAAAAAACTGCTGATCATCGTGAAGGCGCAGCGTTGCTTTTACGATATTACTGAAGGTTGCCGGAGGGAGAAAGCGATCTTTTTTGCCCGAAGTAGTGAGCTTAATATCCAGGATCAGTACGCTGAATTGAATAAATGGCTTCAAAAAAGTAGTAATCCGTTGGTTGATTTTATACGTACAATAATTGGTGAGATAAGAATAGACCTCGACTCGCTCGTCTTTGGAGACTTTTTGGAGGAGTGCGGAGAGCTGGGGATAAAACTGATGGTACAAATGCTCATCGTCCACCCCCTCCTGGTCCATCCCCTCGTAGAGCTGCTGTATCCAGTGGTAAATCTTGATCAGCGGATTTTCGAATTGCCCGGCGGCCACCTGCGCAATGACCTCATCGAGGAAGACAAAGCTGTTCCTATCATAATCTATAAATTCAGTGTTGGTGTACTTCGTGTAGCTTAGGTAGGCACAGTAGAGTTTTAATTTGTCGAGGCAAATGTACTCGTCGATTGCTTTGGAGATCGCCAAGAGGTTAGGATCGCGGTTTCTGCGTCCTTGGAGTTCGATGGCTAATCGGCGCGCTTTTTCCTTATTGATTTTCCGAATAAGCTTTTGATCTTGAGGTAACACAGTTGGGATGTTTTGGTGAAAAATTCGTAAAGTTGATCCGTTTGTTGGTCGTAGCGTTCCAATTCCGCTTCGACCAGTTGCCAGCTGTGCTGTTATTGGGTGCCGCTATCCCATTGAGCATGCAGAAAATCATTCGTAAATTTGTGGAGTCGCTTACGCACTCGGCTCTTAACAGCAAAGGAAGCTGGGACTATTGATACTTGTTCGGGTGCGTACCTGTTTGAGTTGGAGGGGTATTAAGTAAATGGAAAATAGAAATAATCGGTTCATACAAATTAGAAAGGAATTCTCGGTGAGATCGAATTTTTTGTGTTATATTTTGATTTAAAATACATTTTGTCTAAATCACGACATCTTTTATTCGCATTATGGAAAGGCAAAAAATAGAGGCTTTGGTTGAGCAATTTGGCTCCTTTCCTTCTCGGTTTATCCACCAACTGGAAACGGAGTTCCAAGCCCAAGCCGAGGAGCAGCGGTATCCCACTATGCTGTCCATCGGCAAATTGCTGCTGCAAACAGAGCGATTTACCCTGGCCGCCGCGACCATTCAACACGTCTTTCCCTTTTTCGAACAGCGTAACGACAAAAGGGAAATGTCAGCTTGTCTGGACTGTATTGGCATTGCACGCCGGCATTTGGGGGAACTACAGTCGGCATTTGAACTGTACGAACAGGTTTTGGCCATAGAATTATTGACCCAACTTCAGCAATTGCAAATGCGTTATATAAATCCTGGGCAGCATACGGTTACCCCAGATGAAATGGCTACCATTCGCGACCAGCTTGCTCAGCTCTATGAGGAGATTGGAAAGCATGATGAAGATTATGTAAATATTCGCACGAAGAAGCGCCTATCTTTTGCACAACTCCAACAATTACTACGCTCCTGATGGCAGAAAATAACCCTTATTTACTCCAACTCATTAGCCAGCCTGTGGTTACAGATGCTGAGATAGCGGATGTTATCCGTGTCCAGCTAGAGGGAGTGTCTGAACAGGAAAAGGGCGAACAGTTGTTGGATGTGGGGAGGGAAGCCTTTCGAGCAGATAAAAAGGAGTTGGCCATCCGTTTTTGGCACTTGGCCCTTCCTTTTTTCCTTCAAACCAAAGATCATTCTTCCCTCTTTAAGTGCCACACCAATCTGGGCGTAGCCTATCGACATTCCGATCAGCACCGCAAAAGCTTCGACGCCTTCAGTGCAGCCCAGCAGCAGGCCTCGCAAAGTGCCAACTGGAAACAGGTGGCTCGTAGTCACTTGAACATGGGGATCAACCTGGGCTACCTAAGCCTGACCGATGAAGCTATACAGCAATACGAACAAGCGATTCATTTTTTTGAAAAAGTAAACGACCAAAAAGGAATAGCAGATTGCTACATTAACATTGGTAATCAATACAATACAATTGATGATAAGGCTAAGGCGCTCGACTACTACCAACGTGCCGAGAAGATCAAAAAAGCGATTAATGATCAGAACGGCCTGGATATTCTATTGATCAACTTAGGCTATGTGTGGCGCGGTCAGGGAGCATACGAAAAGGCATTGGAGTGTTTTGAGCGGGCCTTTGTGGCCTGGGAGCGTAGAAAGGATTGGGTTAGAGTTGCTAACTGTTATTCGGGTATGGGAAATTGTTGGCACAGCTTGGGAAAGCTGGACCTGGCTCAAATCTTATTTGAAAAAGTGTTGGAAATTGGTCAGCAAGAACGTGATGAGTCCACTATTTCTACCGCCCATAAGAATCTGGGTATTGTATTGCACGACAAAGGAGCGGTCCGTGAGGCTCTTCAGCATTATCAAAAAGCTAAGGCTATTTTTAGCCGTAACAAGGAGATGCGGGAATTGGCCAGCTGTATGAATAGCCTCGGAACAGTCTACAAAAAGCTGACCGAGTACAAAAAAGCAGAGAAGTACTACTACCAAGCCTTGGTGATCCACGCACAGCTCAAAAAATCTTTGATTAACGAATCGCACGTCTACATCAATCTCAATAACCTCTATCTAGATACAGGAGAGCCTCGAAAAGCCAAAGCGGCTATGCAGGCCGCCGTTCGACTGGCCCGAGCGTCGAATGCCCCCGTAACAATGGCCAAGGCTTACGCTGGTGCCGGTAGTTATTATTTTACCCTAGGCGAATTTCGGAAGGGGGTGGATTACTATAATGATGCATTACAAATCTATCAATCCATCAACCGCCCGCTTGGGATTGCCACCTGTTATAGAAATCTGGCGTACTTTTACAACACCTTCGGCGATCACGAGCAGGCCCGGCAATTTTATGTCAAAGCCTACGAGATCGCTTCTCAGCTAGGCGAAAGTTCAGGAATTATCCATAATCTAATCGGACTGGCCGCCGTTCACCACCGCACTGGAGAAGATTATAAAGCACTGTGCTACTATTTTCTGGCCATTCCTCATGCCAAGCGAAGTGAAGACCTGGTTAATTTAGCCAATTGTTATACTAGTATTGGCGCGATCTACGTCAATCAGTCCGAGCTTGATAAGGCCATTACCTACATCAACCATGCGCTGGCGTTAAATAAAAAAAATGGGGATACCCTTGGGGTGGCGATTTGTCTACACAATACAGCCATTTACCAGTTCAAGAAAGACAACTTTTACCTATCTATAGAGACCTACAAGAAAGCCGCTAAGGCGTATCGTAAAACCCAAGATGTGGTTACCAAGGCCAGTAATTGGTATTTTATGGGCGTTGCTTACATTGCTGTCAAGGACTTCGAAGCAGCTTATCGAGTGTTGAAAAAAGCCATTAAGATCAACCAATTTATAGATACTCAATTTCAAGAAGAACATGTGCGCCTCAGTTTGGCCGCTGTCCATCGCTCCGCATTTGATGTCATCATTATGCTCGCCCTGGCATTGTACAAAGATACCCGGGCGCTGTACTGGCTCGAATTGAGCAAATCGAAGACCCTCATTAGCATGCTCAGTAAGTCGACCCTCCTCGTACGAACTGATCCCACCACGCCTAAGGCGGCCCAACAAATAGCAGAAGAGCAGCGCCTAGTTGCTCAGTTACGACAGATGCAATACCAAGGCTTTGATCATTCGTCTGCCACTGCCAAATCTGCGGATAGGATAGGGGCGGTCCAAAAGAAACTGCGACGGCTCTACAAAAAACTGATCCATACCCACCCAGAATATGTGCGTTTGCGCCAGGGGGAAGTCATGGGGTTCGAACAACTCAAAGAATTCCTGGGAAATTAGGGAGCCTCGCCAATGTAGTCCTTCCGAAAAGTTCTAAACAATATCCCATAAAAGGATGTTACCAAATGTATTATTTAGAACCCTAGTAGTCTTATGATTTCAACAACATTAACCCAAAAATTAGTCCTCATATTGGTAGTCTCTGTACTGCTGGTTTTGATGGCTTGGATGTATCCCACGTATTTGATCCTCCTTCTAGTACCCATTGGAGGTACTGCCCTTCCCGCCTTATTGGCCGTAGTGATTTTGAGGGATAATACTTAACTACCGTATCTAGACCGCTTA
>JBCDGZ010000130.1:0-21673 GCA_038750655.1 Bacteroidota bacterium
CCCCTTCAACTTTTACCTCCCCCAATATCTCCGTACACCCCGGATAATTAATCGCAAAACTATCAATCTGCCCCTGGCGGCTGAACACAATCCCATTCGGCAGACAACTCTGCCCAAACAGTTCACCAGCGCACAGTACCACTAGAAAAAGTATCGTATAAAAAGCCCTCATATGCTTTATTGTTGAGTTGAAAGATCAAGTCAAAGATAAGAGGATTTAGCTTACAATAGCCAATCTCTGTTTTCAAAAAACACATAATATCTAATCAACCTTGACTTTACAAACTTTTTGTTTTAAATTACAAACAAATCGATATTGCCATAGTCCCCTACAATGATCCTACTCCGACCGATGACTTTGGCAATCCCTTTCATCAGAATTCAGGAGGCCCAAGCCCCTTCTGCACAGACATACTCCTTTCTTCTTCTTTTTTCATAGGCCTAGGAAGAGAAAGGGTGCCACATTCAAGGCTACATTCTTGCAACCTAATCACTGCAAGGGCTGACTGCTAATGGTCAGTGCTCAGTTAAAGGCAGTGGGGTTGGCGGCGGTGGTAAGTTGGGTGGGCCCTCCCAAAAAACCTTTTTCCATGCCTCCTTCCTCCTAGGTCTAAATAAGCGAACGCTCTTTTTTGGTTGAGCAATCAGCACCTTCCCAATAACAAAATCAATGCTAGCTGTCCCCTTACCGCCATAGATCACCCAACACCACCCCAACGAAAACGATTTCGTGATTAACCCCGTAATATCCCACCCTACTTTAACCAAATTCCCCCTCAATTACCCTATCTTTATGTAGATTAAGCGGTATTAAACATTCTCCTCGCCCTAGTTTCGTAAATCATATTATTTCATCTCTAAAAGCTAAAGCATGAGCTTACGTTGTACCTTTTTCGTATTGCTATGGATAGTCTGCGGTGTGCAAGGACAAGCGCAACTCGTCTGGACCGATCCGTTCTTCCCCACTGTTGACGATGATATTACCCTCTACTTTAATGCGGCCGAAGGCAATGAAGCCCTCAAAGGCTTCACCGGCGACGTTTACGCCCACGCCGGCCTCATCACCAGCACCTCCTCTAGTCCAGCCGACTGGAAGTTCGTCGTAACCCCCTGGGCCGTCACCGACGCCAAAGTACTGATGACCCGCGTAGATACCGACCTCTACACCCTACAGTACAATATCCGCGACTACTACGGCGTCCCTATGGGCGAGGAAGTACTGCAGCTGGCCTTCGTTTTCCGAAATGCCAACGGAAGCGTCGTTGGACGCTCGGCAGATGGCTCAGATATTTTCACCCCCGTCTACCCTTCTACCAATGAACTGCAAACCCGCTTGCTGGCCCCCACCAGCGACCAGATCGTGAGCATTGGGCAATTCATCAATGTCTTTGCCGTCGCCTCTCGCTCGGCAAGTTTGGAGCTGTACGACAACGGTAACTTAGTGGCCAGCGCTGACAGTAACCAGCTGCGCCATACCTTGATTGCTGGCCCCGGCGTACACAACATCGAATTTGTCGCGACGGACGGTGGCGAAGAAAGCCGTTCTACTTTTACCTACATCGTTCCCATCGATCTACCCAATCAAGATCCGCCACCGAGTGAGCTGGGCATCAACTACCTCGCAGATACCACCGTACTACTGCGGCTTTACGCGCCCAATAAATCCAATGTCTTTGTCGTCGGTGATTTTAATGATTGGATTTTGCAAGACCGTTTTCAGATGATCCAAAGCGAAGATCGCAATACATTTTGGTTGAGAATCGACGGGCTGACGCCGGGCGAGCGCTATTGCTTCCAATACCTCGTGGACGGAGAGCTGCGCATCGCCGATCCTTACAGTACGCTGGTGCTCGATCCTTCCAATGATCCTTTCATTTCTCCGATGGTCTACCCTGATATGCCTCCTTATCCGATTGGTAAGACAACTGGAATTTGCTCGGTAATCGAGCCGGGTAAAGCGGAGTTTGATTGGCAGGTGGACAACTTTGAGCGGCCCGAAAATGGTGATTTGGTGGTCTATGAGCTGCTGATACGCGATTTTCTGGAAAGCCGCAGCTACAACGACCTATTGGATACCCTGGATTATCTAGAGCGCCTGGGCGTCAACGCCATCGAGCTGATGCCGATTAATGAATTTGAGGGGAACGACAGTTGGGGCTACAACCCTAGCTACCATATGGCACTAGACAAGTACTACGGTACAGAAGAAGATTTTAAGACCTTTATTGATGAGGCCCACCGCCGAGGCATCGCCGTCATCGTGGATGTAGTATACAATCACGCTTTTAGTCAAAGTCCGCTGGCGCAGCTGTACTGGGATTCCGAAAACTTCCGCCCTGCGGCCGATAATCCTTGGCTGAATGTAGAGGCTAGACACCCCTTCAATGTCGGCTATGATTTTGACCACTCTACCCAGGCTACTCGCGACTTTGTGGATCGAGTGATGAAGCATTGGCTGACAGATTACCGCGTCGATGGTTTCCGTTTTGATTTGTCAAAAGGCTTTACCCAGGTCAACTCGGGCAATAATGTTGGGCAATGGGGGAATTATGATGGCTCGCGCGTAGCGATCTTGAAGCGTTACGCGGATGTGGTCTGGGATACTTCGCCCGATGCCTATGTGATTCTAGAGCATTTTGCCACCAATTCTGAAGAAAAAGAATTGGCTGATTACGGCATGATGCTTTGGGGAAATATGACGCATGAATATCAGGAGGGAGCGATGGGCTACGATAGCCGTCTCAGCTTCGGTTATTACGCGACGCGAGGCTGGAACGATCCGCACTTGATCACTTATATGGAAAGCCATGATGAGGAGAGAATGGTGTATAAGAACTTAGAATTTGGTAACTCTGCTGGCGATTACAATGTCAGAAATATGCAAACTGCCCTGCTCCGGACCGAGCTGGCTTCGGCTTTCTTCTACACCGTCCCTGGCGCAAAAATGCTTTGGGAGTTTGGGGAAGTGGGCTATGAT
Organism: Bacteroidota bacterium; assembly: GCA_038750655.1. GTDB lineage: Bacteria > Bacteroidota > Bacteroidia > Chitinophagales > Saprospiraceae > JBCDGZ01. The sequence goes on from JBCDGZ010000130.1 coordinate 2,978, forward strand.
TTTTCCATCAACTGGTGTACCGACGGTACTATTAACAATGATTGCCGATTGGTGCCTAAGCCCGTGCGCTGGGACTACTACGATGACCCTGATCGCCGCCGCCTCTACGATGTTACCAGAGGGCTCATCCAATTGAAGCTCAACTACGAGGCTTTCCGCAGTACGGATGTTGATTTAGCTATCAACGATGCCAATCAAAGTACGGGAGAAACAAAATCTATCCATATCAATCACTCCACTATGGACGTAGCCGTATTGGGTAATTTTGCCGTAACAATACAAAGTATGGACCCTGAGTTTCAATCAACAGGAACCTGGTACGATTACTTCAGCGGCGACAGCTTGGAAGTAACGGATGTCAATGCCCCCATCACCTTGGAGGCTGGCGAATACCGCATTTATACGTCCAACCGCTTACCGGAGCCTCCCGGTGGTTATTTGGATTTTGTGACCAGTACTCAGGAGATACTGGCCCAGCAGCTGCAATGGCAGGTTGCCCCAAATCCTTCGACCGGAACGACGCTGGTGAATTATCAATTGAAAGAATCGGCGCAGGTGCGGGTACAGCTGTTCAATATGCTAGGACAGCCACTCCGTACTTTAGTGCAGGCCCGGCAGGCCGCTGGCCCACAGCAGTTAGAGGTCAATAACTTGGCTGCTGGCACCTATCTACTGCAAATCGATGTCGATGGGCAAAGTGCTACTGAACGCTTGATTGTCTTATAAAAAATAATACGCTCCTTTGGTGAATGCCTGGACTTGCGGAGGTCTGGGCATTTGTCATTTCCATGTGTTTCAATATTCAATCGTTTGGGAATTATTATGCATCTTTGCTTGCAAATTAAAACATTTTGTATTATATTTATCGAGCATTTCGATTATTGCCATTGCTTTAGCTAGAACAACATTTCTTCGACCACCTTGGCAATTCCTGATTGACAGTTAGATAGAGTATTTCTATACTCTCAAGTTCGACATACCTCTTTCTTTCTCACCAGGCCTAGAGAGGGAAAGGGTGCCATTTTCAAAAGTGGAATTTTTGCAATCCTCCCACCTCTTGCAAGAGCTGGTTCTCCGTGGCCAATATTCAAGACAAAGGAGGGAGGATTGGCGGTGGCGGTGACTGGGTGCCTGCCTGCCGGAGGTAGGGGTCCTCCCTCAATGGGGCAACTCTTTCCAGTACGATCACGGTACAGAAAATACAAAGACACAGACGATACACTGATACAAATAATACAGCCGACACAACGAACAACACAGACAATTCAACAACTCAAGTCCCCCTTCTTTCTACCCCTTCCCCCCGACACTCTCCTCATTACTTCAACGGTTTTTTCTTTTAATCCTAAACTCCCTTTATATTACAGCAGGATTAGTATGAAAATTTGCTGTACACTCTCTATAGCCATCGTGCTATTGCTGTGCCTAAGCTGTGCGCGGAATGCCCAATACGAATATTGTGGTGAAACGTTCCCCTATCAATTCTCTCAGCAAAAAAAATACGACTTCAAATTTACCCCCTACTTTCAGCAAGGCTTGCAATGCGCCCAGGAACAACACAAACCTGTTCTACTGGTTTTTTCGGCAACCCCAGAACTGAGTAAGCAGTATCCTTTTGAATCTCAACTCCTGCAATCTTCTGCCATCCGCACCATGCTCGAAGAACACTACATCGTCATTTATCTCAATGTTGATAAAGAAACACCGCTCAATTCGGCCGATTCGCTGGATATACGCACCATCAAACCTTCGATCATTCAGCTGAAAAAACCGACTACCAGAGGTCAACTGAATACTATGATTCAGTACTATACTTTCCAGTCCAATACGGTCCCCTCTTTTTTTCTACTCAATGATCAGGGCAAAGTATTGATGCGCGAAGATGAACTCTCCGCAAAAGCCTACGATCCTCATGTTTTTCTCCTAAAACTACAAGAAGGCCTGCACAGCACAGAAGATCGTAAGTAAACTGGCCGACAGAATATGGTACATGAAGGTTATTGGTATCCCAATACGAATCCTTATTTTAGATAGGAAATTATTTACTTGTTAAATCATAAAGCCATGAAAACTTTTACCCCACTCCTTTTTCTTCTTTTTGCTCTAGCTCTTCCAGCTCAAGAATGGGCACCACTGGGAACGGAATGGCGGGCCCTTTGGAGAAACCTTGCCTATGCTCGCGAATACAGTATGACCTATACTAAGGATACCTTGATTGATAATCGCAACTGTGCTTTTATTGAAAAAGAAGAATACGGGAGTTGTAATAGGTACGGAAAAGAACACTTTATCGCCCATTTTGACAGTAACCGGTTGTACTTATACGATGAAATGACCGAAGAATTCTTTTTGCTCATTGACTACAATGCCGAGGTTGGTGACCACTGGCAAATCGGCTCTAATTTGGTGTCGCAAACCATAAGCCACATAGGTACCATCGATGCTACGGTAGATTCTGTAGGCACAGTAGTCAGTGCGCTAGATAATAACAGCCTCAAAGCCTGGTACGTCAATCTTTGCTACACGGATGGTCTCGATAGCTTGACCTTCTGCGAGCCGAAGGTGATTTTGGAGAAGGTGGGCTTTACAGATATGATCTACCCGGAAATGAGCAACCTGACCGGCTCGCTCTGCGATGCTTCCTGGGAAGGCCCCCTGCTCTGCTATTGGGAACCCAGCACCTTTTTCCAGTTTGACCTGGCCAATGGAGTGGGCTGTCTCAGGGGTTCCGTCAACACTCTCGACGTGGCACAAGTCGCCGATGTATATCCCAATCCTTTTAACAACAACTTGACTATCAAATTAAAGGAACTGGAGGATTTTACCATAACGCTCTATACGACGAATGGCCAACAGGTGTTGAAACAAACCAGTGCTGCGCTCCACACCGAATTAGAACTAGGATATTTGGAATCGGGAGTTTATTTCTTACAACTCAGTAGAACGCATCACGGGGTCGAACAACACTATATGAAAAAGATGATCCGGCAGTAAACGTGCGCAACAATGGCCCAATTTCCCTATCTTTGTGGCTATTTTAAAAATGCTAAATGCCCCAACTCATGCGCATCGTATTCGGACTGCTTAGTTTACTCCTGATTTTCTCTTGTAAAACCCAACAAAAGGTCCAGCAAGAGCTGCCCAGCGTTGATTTTGGTACTGGTCAAAAGGTGACTATCCTCGACAGCACTGCGGCCAGCCAGGCCATTATTGTCGATAATATGGAAGGCTTTTTTGAGCATATCAATATCCTGGATATGTCCATACAGATGAAGGCCAGCTACTCGGAGGCGGAGAAATCCAATCGAGCGCAAATACTATCAGATTATAAGGCTTATCTGCAAAAGGATGTGACCAATTTTACTCCCCAAGATATTGAGCTGATTAATAAGACGTTTAAAGAAATTTACGAGCTGTCCAATAAACTCAACACCAATATTTTTCCTCAAGAAATCAAGCTGATCAAGACCCACGGCACCCACTACGGCAACTCCGTTTACTACACCCGCGAGAATTGTATCGTTATACCTAAAAATGAGCTGGAAAGCCCCAATCCCGAGGCCTTCCTTAACGTAATGATCCACGAGCTGTTCCATATCTACTCGCGCCTTAACCCACAAAAACGGGCAGCCCTTTACCAGCTCATTGGCTTCACCTCCGTAGGTGGCCTGGCCGACCTCAAGATGGTCGACTCGCTGCGCCAACGCGTACTGCTCAACCCCGACGGCGTCAATTTCGCCCAATCCATTACCCTACAAGATAAAACCAATGGCACCATGATGGCCATTCCCATCATCCTAGCCAATGAATTCGACTACCGCCCCGAAAAAGCCAGCTTTTTCTCCTACTTGGCCTTTGAACTCTACCAAATCAAACCGCCCTACAGCCGCCTGGTCAAAGTCCTTTCCAAAAGTAATGGCGATAGCCTCAAACCGCTGTCCCGCCATCCCGATTTTCACCGCCAGATCAGGGATAATACTGGCTATATCATTCATCCCGATGAGGTGCTGGCCGATAATTTCATCTACCTCCTCCTCGACATCCGCCAACCCGGCTACATCGATAAATTCTCGGAGGAGGGGCGTAAGCTGCTGGCCCAAATCAAAACCACGATCCAAAGCTAGCCGCAATTCCCCGTGCTGCCCCGGCGTTTAATGGGCCAGTGCAGGCACTTACTCGATAGTGCTTTCCTCCCTCGGGGATTTGCCCGATCTTAGGGATTCAAGCATGGACTATGAAAAGGATCTATCGATTTTTCGTCAAAAAATATCCTCGCCTCAGCGGTACCCTACTTTTGGTGCTGCTGATCGCCTACTGGCTCTGCCTACCCAATCCCCTATTCAAAGACCCTACCTGCATGGTGATTGAAGACCGCGAAGGCCAGCTGCTCGGTGCGCGCATCGCCGCCGACGGCCAATGGCGCTTCCCCCACCAGACCGAGATACCTGATAAATTTGCCCAAGCCATCATTGCCTTCGAAGACAAACGCTTTTACCGACACATCGGTGTTGACTTATGGGCCATTCTACGGGCTGTCCGCCAAAACCTCAGCCAGGGACGCATTGTTAGTGGAGGCAGCACCCTGAGCATGCAAGTCATCCGGCTAGCTCGCAAGGGGCAAGGGCGCACCCTCTACGAAAAAGTCATTGAGGCGATACAAGCCACTCGGCTGGAATTGCGCTACAGCAAAGCCGACATCCTGGCCTTCTACGCCTCCCACGCTCCCTTCGGCGGCAATGTCGTCGGCCTCGACGCGGCGGCCTGGCGCTACTACGGCAAAAAGCCAGCACTGCTCTCCTGGGCCGAAGCCGCTACCCTGGCCGTCCTACCCAACAGCCCCTCGCTCATCCATCCCGGCCGCAACCGCAGCGCCCTGCTCAACAAACGCAACCGTCTCCTCCTGCGGCTACACCAGCAGGGGCAACTCGATCAGCTCAGCTACGAGCTGGCCCTCGAAGAACCCCTACCCGATCAACCGCTGCCTCTCCCCCGCCTCGCTCCGCACCTCCTGGATCGGGCCTACACCGAGCAATTCCGCGGCCAGCAAAACAAAGCCACCCGGCTGCGCAGTAGCCTCTCCCGCGACTTGCAGGAGCAAAGCCAAAACATCGCGGCGCGTCACCACCGGCAGCTGGCCGGCAATGGCATTCATAACCTGGCCATTCTGGTCATGGAAGTCGAAAGTGGGCAGGTGCTGGCCTACGTAGGTAATGCCCCAGGTACCGGAGCAGCGCACGGCGAAGCCGTAGACATCATCAAAGCCCCCCGCAGTACTGGCAGCATTCTCAAACCCTTTCTGTACGCTATGATGCAGGAAGAAGGCGAGCTGTTGCCCAACAGCCTCGTCCCCGATATTCCAACCTACCTCAACGGCTACCGCCCCGAAAATTTCCACCAAAGCTACGACGGCCGAGTCCCCGCTCAGCGCGCACTGATTCGCTCGCTGAATGTACCAATGGTGCATATGCTGCAACAGTATGGTCTAGAGAAATTTCACTCCCGACTCCGACGTCTTGGCTTCACCAGCTTCAACAAACCGCCCGAGCACTACGGCCTTTCGATTATCTTGGGGGGTGGGGAGGCCAGTTTGTGGGAAATCACCAGCGCCTACGCCAGCATGGGCCGCAGCCTGCGACATTTTTATCCCTACGATGGCCGCTACGATAAAAACGATTTTCGGATGGCTGACTACAGCTATCAGGCGGCCCCTCCGAAGGTCGACCGGCAGGCCCTCGACCCGCAGCCGCTTCAACTCTCTGCCGCTGCCAGCTGGCTGGCCTTCCGGGCTATGCAGAAGGTCGAGCGCCCCAACTCGCAAGGGGAGTGGCAGTATTTCCGCTCTAGCCAGCGTATAGCTTGGAAGACCGGCACCAGCTTTGGCTTTCGGGATGCCTGGGCGGTGGGGCTGACGGCGGATTATGCCGTAGGAGTCTGGGTGGGGAACGCCGATGGTGAAGGCCGACCGGGCTTGGTGGGGGTACAGGCCGCCGCTCCGGTGCTGTTTGATGTTTTTGCCCAACTGCCTTCGGGCGATTGGTTTGAGCAGCCCTTCGATGAGATGCGGCGTATTCCGGTGTGTAAGCAGAGTGGCTATCGTGCCCTGGCGCTTTGCGAAGCGGACAGCCTCTGGGTCGCCGAGGCGGGCCTGAAAGTCGGGGCCTGCCCCTTCCACAAGCTGGTGCACCTGGATGCGACGGAGCAGTGGCAGGTTAATAGCGATTGTGAGGCCCCTTCGACGATGGTACACCGCCCCTGGTTTGTACTGCCCGCAGTAGAGGAGCATTATTATAAGAGCCAAGACCCTAATTACGAGCCGCTTCCGCCCTTTCGCCCGGATTGCCGGGGCAGCCTCCTCGCTGGGGAGGACCGCCAACCCATGCAGTTTATCTACCCCACCCAATCCACCAAGATCATGGTCCCGGTCGACCTCAACGGCCAACGCAGCAAGACGGTCTTCAAAATCGCTCACCGCGATCCAGCAACCAAGGTCCACTGGCACTTGGACGAAGAATATGTCGGCAGTACCCAGCATTTCCATCACCTCGAGCTGGACCCACCCGAAGGCCAACATTGGCTAACCTTAGTTGATGATAAGGGCTACGAAATTAAGCAGCGATTTGAAATTATTGATCGGCAATAACAAAAATCTCCTACATTCGGAGGCTGTTGAATGTAGGAGAGACTAAACATACTATGAGAAAACTACACAACTGCAATATAGAAGGATTTATTATAATATGAAATCCCCTTTTATGTAATGGAGACCTATTCCCCCCTACTGGTTGCTCTGCCTTAGAAAGTGGTTTTCTCCCTCGCATTAAAAACTTCTATTATACATTTTTCCCCTTATTCAACCGCTCCCCAGCAAAACCCCTCCGCTTTCTAATTCGACGTTGGGTTTATACTATTCTTGGCAGCAAATTTGTTATATGATGAAAATATAATATTTGTTTTACTCTTCGTAACCATTTCAGGAAATACATTTGAGGGCTTGTTGGGAGGTTGATGCCTTTGGCATTTTGGTGGACGCCCGCCTGCCGGTCGGCAGGGTAGACGGTAGACGGTAGACGGCGAACGTAGCAATATGTATTAGGTTGCGAGCTCCGCACTTTTTAAGTCTCACTTCGTTCACCTTATCCTCTCTGACCGTAACCCTATTGCGCCGAAGGCGCTAAACCGGCCGGCCGTCAACCGTCAACCAAGGCACCGCAGGGTGCCCGACCGTCAACCGTAAGCACCGCAGGTGCCACCGGAGGTCCTCAGACGTGAAAGGCGCAAAAAAAAATTCCTACATCTCAGAAGGGAAAAAGATGTAGGAAAATTAAACATACTATGAGAAAACTTTTACTAAGATACGGTCAAATAGCTGTTTTATAAACCTACATTTAGGGAGTGGGTCGGCTGCTATGGCTACTGGTGCCTATTCTTTAGGAAGCGGTCGGGTCATTTCGGAGGGAATGGTACATTTCGGGCAGGAAACGGTCTGAGAGCAATCGGGAAAAAAAGTCCCTGCATCTCAGGAGGGAGCAAGATGCAGGAAGATTAAACAAACATACTATGAGAAAACTATTCTCAATATATGCAATATTTTTTCTATATGAAAACCTCGTTTAGGTAGTGGGGAAGAATCAGCTTTGACTGGCAGGTTTGAGCTAGTGAACGGCAGAATTAATCCAAGTTTTGCTTCTTTTGGATGATTTCGATAGGGATTTGTATCTCGACTCGGGTGCCAATGCCGACGTCCGTTTTATCCTCTAATAGATCGACTGTCTTCACAAAAACCCCTTTTCTTTTGGTCTTATTCAGAATTTCCAGTCGCTTTTCGGTGATCAAGGTGCCTTTGGAGCGGTGATTCAGCCCCCGGGGGTCCTGACGACGCAGTTCTTCGGCGCGCTTGCGGCCAATGCCGTTGTCTTCGACGATGCAGAGGATGGTGTATTCGTCTTGGAGGAAAAAGGAGAGCTTGATCAATCCGTTTTTCTTTTGCCGCAGACCGTGCTCAATGGCGTTTTCCACGTAGGGCTGGACGATCATAGTAGGGACGCCCATGATGTCCTCCTCGATCTCATCATCTACCGAAATCTCGTAATTCAGAATGGCTTCGAAGCGCAGTTTTTGATTGATAAAAAGGTAATCTTCGAGAAATTCTACTTCCTTTTCTAGCGAGATGATCTCCATATCCGAGTAGTCGAGGCTTTGGCGCATCAGCTTGGCAAATTTAGCCAGGTATTTGGCGGCAGAGGCCACTTCGTTGGAGGTGATGTAGTTTTGGATAGAATTCAGGGCATTGTACATAAAATGCGGGTTCATCTGGGCCCGCAGGGCCTTGAGCTGCAATTCGGTGGCTTGGAGACGCAGCAGCTCCGCTTCTTGCTTCTTTTTCTCGGCCTCGTACTTGACTTCCAACTCCAAAAGCATCCGACGATTGACCTCCTCGACATAGCGTTCGCCCATCTCATCGTGGAGCAACTGGTATTCATAGGCATTCTTATAATCCTCTAATTCAGCGTAGAAGGCAGCAATATCTTTGCAAACGCTGGACAGCTGCTTATAGTCGTTTTTAATCTTGGCGTATTCAAAGGCATTGACAAAATGCTTCATCGCCCGCTTTTTGCGACCTAGGGCAGCATAGAGGCGGGCCTTCCAGTTTTCGATTACAGAAAAATTGCTGTAATCCTCCTCCGATTTCTCTTTGTAGAGGTGTTCGGCGCGGTGATAGAGTTTTAGGGCATCCTGGTATTTCTTTTTGTTGAAATAGAGGTAACCCAGGTTGGCGTAGGCCGCAGCGCGGGCGTTCTGGCTGATGTCATCCGTGATGCCAATGGCTTTTTGGAAAAAGCCTTCGGCGCTCTCGTCGTCTTGCAGGGCCATGTAGGCATTGCCGATATTGAGGTAGTGCCAGGAGAGGCGCGTTCGCATGCCAATCGACTCGCACATATTGACCACCTTGAGGTAAGCCCGTACGCTTTTCTCAATATCATCATTCATCTGATAAACCCTTCCCAATCCACTCACGATGAGGGTCTGGAAATAGTAGTCCTTGAGGGAGAGTTCATGGGACAATAAATCAATCTGTTTTTCGGCCTCTAAGAGCAGTTCAATCGCTTTAGCATAGTTGGCATAGTGCAGGTTCAAAAAGCCCTCTCGTGCCGTTATACGGGCTGCTAGCTGCCGATCAGGAAAGACTTCCAACTGCTTGGAGGCCTTATCGAGATAAGTCATGGCCAAATCCATCTCATCGAGATTCATGCAGGTGCCAGCGTAGTCGATATACAACTCCGCCTGCTGCTTCACATCCCCCCTATCCTCCACAATATCGATGGCCTCTTTGAAGTGCATTTCGGAGAGATAATAATTATAGAGCTGGTTCTCTATGAGGGCCGTATTGATGTGGTAATTGAGCTGAAAATCGGGTTGAGGATCTTTTTTGAGAATTTCCAACTGCTGGGCCAGCAGGCGCTGGGCTTTGCGTACATCCGTAAAAGCATAGTGGCTCGCCATCTGATCCAGAAGAATCAGGCGCTGTTTATCGTCCTTTTGCCGATCCAGCTGCGCCTCAAGCCGTTTGAGGGTTGCCTCTTTAGTGATGGTGCCAATCATTTCTAGTAGCTAACGCAAAAAGGCTACATTTTTGTAAAAATGCAGCCCTGGTATTTTAGAGTAAATACGATTCGATATTATCTACTGCGGGACGATGCCGCCGCAGCTTCCTTTCCACCTGATCTTGCCTTTGGCTTTACCTCCGATCAAGTGGTTCATGTCATCTTTCTTGATGATCTGTAGATCATTCTTTAAGTCTGTGAGACTCTTTCTTACTTTTTTTCCCATAGCGTTTGCTATTTAGTGTTCAAGAATTTGGGACGTAACCTTCGTAATACTTTCTAAAGGTACAAAATAATTACTGACTTTCAAAAGCTAAATTTCAATTTCGGACTGCAAATTTAGCCTCATAAGTTAATAGTTTAAATTATATCCTAATATGTAAATGTAGTATGATTATCAGCTAGATAGGTATCAAAAACGCTTCCAGTCGATTAAACATTTTTGAATCTCCTATATTATTTAACGTCACTTTAACTTCCCCACTAAATCCCTTCTTGCAAGCGGCGCATTTGCTCCATAAAAGCAGGGCGTCTTCTTCTCGACACTTCGATCTTGATGCCATCATCCATCACGAGATACCCTCCATCTCCTTTGACGAATTTGCGCATATAATTCAAATTGATCAAGTGACTTTTATGTACCCGGTAAAAATTGACCCCAGAGAGCAATTCCTCGTAAGCCTTGATGGTCTTGGAAGCCGTGATTTTCTCTCCACTTTTGAGGTGAATATGGGTATAATTATCCTCTGCCTCACAACGAATGATGTCCTTGATGTTAATAAAATAAATACCATCCAAAGCAGAAATGCTCATTTTCTCGAAGGCATTCGGATTGTTGTAGTGTTGACTAAAAACCTCTAGTCTTTGGTTGATTTTATTGCCCTTATCGCTGCGAATACGGGCGACTGCCTCCTGCAACTCATCGGGATCAATGGGTTTGATGATGAAGCCAATAGAGCTGTATTGACAGGCTTTGACCGCGAATTTCTCGTAGGCAGTCACGAAGATAATATCGAAGTTGATATTCGGCAGTTGGTTGAGCAGTTGGAAGACTAGACCGTCCGGCAAATTAATATCCAAGAAAGCGACATCGGGGCGTACAGTTCCCTCTCGTAACAATTGTACCCCTTCTTCGACGCTTTTGGCTTCTCCGATGACGCTTACTTCTTCACAGTATTTGGACAGCAGATTCTTAAGATTGTTGATGCCTTTCAGCTCGTCCTCAACGATTACGGCATTGATCATGTAGTTAATTTGTAATAGTCAGATAATATTTGCCTCTCCTATCTGACAACAAAGTTAGCAAAAAAGTGACATTAAGAAAAAATACCATATCAAAATCATTGATTAAGTAGGGCATAAGTAAGGGTTTTAAACACACTAAGCAGTCCTAAAATAGGAAACGGGCAACTCCTTGTAATAGGAACTGCCCGTTCTCCAGTAAAGTTCAACGGCACTTTAGCCAGTATTGATCGCCTATTCCAGCAAAATCATTCTTCTGGTCGCCTGATCCGCTTCCGTTTCTAGCTTGTAGTACAAGACGCCGGAGCTAGACAATTCGCTGCGATTGAGCTGTACTTCATTGTAGCCTGCTTCGTAGTCGCCCTTGATCTGCTTGATCACTCGACCAGAGACATCGTAGATGGTCAGGGTCGCCGCAGTGGCCTTCGGCAGGCTAAAACTGATGACCGTCTCGTCCATGAATGGATTCGGCTGGTTCTGGAAGAGTTCGAAGCGATAGCTAGTAAGCGTGGCGGGTTGAGTAAACGCCAACTCTACAGCCAATACTTCCCGGTTAGCCTTGAAGGCCGCAGCGTCCTGATGCGTCTGATCGATCTCCAAGACTTCGCTCAGCAGACTACCCGCTTGCTTAGCCCGGAAGGTCAATTCAAACAGCGCTTGCTCTTGATCAAGATCAACAGGCTGATCGCTGTACCAGACCATACCGATCTTACCGCGATCCTTGGCACCAAGGTAGAGGTGCTGGTCTTCCATCGGACTTTGCGCTCCGGCCTTAGCCGTCACTAGCTCTACTGCGTTGCGGTCGAAGGACAGCGCCCACTGGTGAGCCAACAGTTGCTCGTACCCCTGGGTAGTGAACTGGAGGGTGAACTCCTCCCCTGCCCGCAACATACGGTCTTGGACTTCCAAGAGCAGGCGATTCGTGGCGCGATCACCAGTTTCATCACCTGTGTAGCTCAATGGATTCGCATTTCCATCCACATCCCCTATTTTCACCCCAATGAAGTCAGAATTCAGCTGATTCATCATCAGGCCAAAGTGAGTAATGGTATCCGGGAATGGCGAAATGATATTTCTTCCAACCGACGGGAACACATGATCTGCATCCACAAATCTCCAAGAAGTATTGTTACTCGGCGGTATTGGAGTACCCGTAATACTGCTAGACAGTAAGATATTGAGTACCACCACGTCAAATACGGTGATAATATCATCGCGGAAGGCATCTGCGGCAATCTTCTTATACTCCGAATCCAATTCTTCCAAACCAACAATATGGCGCAGAATCAAGGATAAATCGAGCGCAGAGACGCCGTTGGTCCAGTTGATGTCTTTAGAAGGTTCGATCAAGTAATCCTCGCCACCATTAACCGGGCCGTAGAGGAAGACGCCTGTTCCGTCGGTTGTCTGTACGCCAAGGCTGTTGTTTTGAGTCGTATTGAACAATTCAACATCCGTCAAGGCCACGGGATCGCCGTCTTCGGTACGGATAGATCCGCCGATCTCCAACTGCGCTGGATCGCGGACCAGTACATTTCCATCCTCTGCACAAACCTGCTGCTGAATACCAACACCAGCGTAAGAGCGGGTAATGATGGAAGGGAAGGCCAGATTGCCGATCAGATTAATCGCACTTTGTTCGGTAATATCCCCTGTCAACAAGACCTCGAGATCGAAGATCGCCGTACCGTCCGCCAGCGTTTGTGCTGGATTACCCGGTGCATTGACCCAAGTGATCGCCATGGTATCAGAGGAAAGGATATTGAAAACAAAACCTGCCGCCGCTAGGCCCGAAGGCAGCAGATCGACAAATTCTGCAACCGTATCCTGATCAATGACGGCCAAGAACTGGAAGGATTCTACATTAATGAAGTTTTCCACGACTACTGGCACATTCACTCGCGTACCCGCTGCCCCCACTACCGTGTTGGTCGCATTGTCTACTACATCGAAGCAGGTTCTCGGAATCTCCACAGAAACAGAAGAGGTACAAGCATCCGACATGCCATTATTATCGGTCACCGTCAGGGTCACCGGAACAGGGCTCACCATCAAATCCATCACCCCGAAATCTGTTTGTGACAGATTGAAGGTAAGGTTGGAATTGCCCGTACAGTTGTCTGTACTGCCATCATCGACATCGGCTACCGTGATGGACCCAGCTCCAGTCTCGTCCAACAACACTGTGATATTGGGCTTACAAACGGCATTAGGCAGCATGTTATCCTCAATAATCACTGAAGTCATACAAGTGGCGGTATTGCCCGCAGCATCCGTTACCGTCAAGGTTACTGGCCAAGGAGTAACGCCATCTGCATTCTCGCAAGTAAAGGTATCTGGCGAAACGCTCAGGGTCACATTGCTACAGAAGTCAAAACTTCCATTATTGACCAGACTAGGTGGCAAGATCAAGGTATCACTTGGCGGCAAGCCAATCACCGGAGAAGAGCCTAAGCAAGAGGCGATTGGTGGTGTATTGTCTTCTACCAAGATGACAATGAGGAACGTCTCGGTATTACCACAAGGATCGATTGCTGTCCAGGAAATGGTATGCCCTCCTAGGTTCAGGTCTTCGTTGAGGCTTCTTCGGTTCACTGGCGCACCGCCGTCCAGGCTGTAAGAAATATCCAGGAAGGCAAAATCAGCGCAGTTATCGAACAGCGAGTCCGCCGTCAGCTCGAAGGACAGATTGGCCACACAATCATTTGGATTAGTGGACAAGGTCAATCCATTAGCGATGTTAAATACCGGCGCCTCATCATCAACAACGGAGAGCACCTGATTGTGTACCGTCGTATTGCCACAGGCATCCGTAGCGATCCAGGAGCGCGTCAGTTCGTAAGTGTAATTATTGCAGAAGGCCGGGTTGAATGACTGCGTAGTCATTTCATTGTACCCAATACCTGGCGTTCCACAATTATCGGAGGCAGTAATGTCGATTCCGATTACTGGAAGTACCGGAAGGCTATCGCAGTCCACAACGGCATCGGCCGGCATCGGCTGGTTCCAGACAGGCCCCTCGACATCGTAGATGAAGCTGAATTCCTGTGTACACTCGGCGAAAGCGCCAGAGGCATCAGTGATCCGATAAGTACGGCTGATGGTTCTTCTACAGCCCACATCGACAGTATCCTGGCTAGACGTCAGGGTCAGCATTCCACAACCACCGGTTACCGTAGGTAAGAAGGGATCGAGGGTGCTACCTCGGGTATTGAAGGTCGTCGCTGCCGGAGGCAGGGCGGGGTTACATCCGTCGGCCAAACCAAAGTCATCTTCTGGACAAATAATGGTCGGCAGTCCTCCTCCAATAATCCGTATGGTCTTGCGAACAACTTGCGTACAGCCTGGTGAAGCTGGGGTAATTCCTCCATCGGGAGAAAGTCCCATATTGCCATCATCAGCACCGTCGAAGGTCATCAAAATGGTGTGCATACCCAATGTAAGAGTAGAGGGATCGAGCGTTGTAGAAATCATACCATCTACGGTAATCAAAATATCATCTGCGCCAACCCCATTGGTATCTGTACCACCAAGGGAAACTGGCATACTATTCTGGCAGTACTCATCCTCCAAGACCGGCACAAATACCGGATCGGGGTATTGACACTTGTTGGAATAAACCAGTTGGATATTCGCTGGATTACCAGCTGCATAAGGCCCTTCGATCGTCAAGGTATAACCAAAGGAATCAACATGTACAAATGGCAATGTATAAGAGCCATCGGTGTTATCGTAGGTCATCGTCGTCGTTCCTAATGGAATAGGAACACCAGGGCTTTGCAAGCCAATCGTTGGTATATCGTAGGCGTCAAAGGCTCCTGTCGCCGCTACTACGGTCCAGGTTTGCCCGTTGGGCAGTTGTATGCCCCCTGCGGCTTTGACTTTGATCAATTCAGAAAACTGTCCATTATCTCCTCCGATTCCCAGATCAATATCAAAGAGTCTGGCATTATCAAGACACGCACAAGCGATGGTGTATTCTTGCTCGCAATCCGTCACCGGTACTACCCCACTTTCTACATCCGTACAGCCATTGGCATCCGTAACGGTCACCGTATACGTTCCTCCAATCAAGCCGCCGACAGCCGCTGTCGTTGCTCCATTACTCCACAAGTAAGCGTAAGTAGCCGTGCCGCCATTGGCGCTGGCCGTCAAGCCACCGCTGGCCGCTCCACAGATAGAAGCACTATCTACAGATACCGTAGTAACAAGTTCTGCCGGTTCAGTGATGGTATTGCTATCTGTCGCCGTACAGCCATTCGCATCCGTGATGGTCACCGTATAAGTACCCGCCATAACTCCGGTGATGCTAGCAGTCGTCGCCGCATTGCTCCACGAGTAGGTATAAGCCCCTGTACCGCCGCTGCCGGAGGCCGTCAAGCCACCGTCGCTAAAGCCATTACAAGTTACGTTGCTATCGACAACAGTGCTGGCAATGAGCAGCGTAGGCTCAGTAACCGTACTGCTGCTGGTCGCCGTACAGCCGTTGGCATCCGAAATCGTTACGGTGTAGGTACCCGCCGTGACCCCAGTGATGCTCGCCGTCGTCGCCGCATTGCTCCACAGATAGGTGTAAGCGCCCGTACCACCGCTGCCGGAGGCCGTCAGGCCACCATCGCTAAAGCCATTACAAGTCACATTGCTGTCCACAACGGTAGCAGCCATCAGTAAGCTCGGCTCCGTTACCGTCGAGCTGGCAGCTGCGGTACAGCCGTTGGCGTCGGTAATTGTTACGGTGTAGGTGCCGGCGGTAACGCCGGTGATGCTAGCAGTAGTGGCCGCATTACTCCAGAGGAAAGTATAGGCTGCGGTACCGCCGCTGGCGGAGGCCGTCAGACCACCATCGCTAAAGCCATTGCAGGTCACATTGCTGTCCACAACAACATTGGGGACTAGCAGCGCAGGTTCGGTGATCGTTTCACTATTGGTCGCCGTACAGCCGTTGGCATCAGAAATGGTTACGGTATAGGTGCCGGCGGTGACGCCGGTGATGCTAGCAGTAGTGGCCGCATTACTCCAGAGGTAGGTGTAGGTACCGGTGCCGCCGGTGCCGGAGGCCGTTAGGCCGCCGTCGCTAAAGCCGTTACAGGTCACGTTGCTGTCGACGACGACAGTGGCGACCAATAGGGCTGGCTCGGTGATGGTACCGCTACTGGTAGCGGTACAGCCGTTGGCGTCAGTAATCGTTACGGTATAGGTGGCGGCAGTAACGCCGGTAATGCTGGCAGTGGTGGCACTATTGCTCCAGAGGTAGGTGTAGGTGCCGGTACCGCCGCTGCCGGAGGCCGTTAGGCCGCCATCGCTGAAGCCATTACAGCTTACATTGCTATCAACAACAGTGGTCGCTACCAGCAGTGCAGGTTCCGTTATGGTACTGCTGGTGGTTGCGGTACAGCCATTGGCATCAGTGACGGTGACGCTGTAGGTACCAGCGGGAATACTGGTGATGCTGGCGGTGGTAGCGCTGTTACTCCAGAGGTAGGTGTAAGCACTGGTGCCGCCGCTGGCGGAGGCCGTTAGGCCACCGTCGCTAAAGCCATTACAAGTTACATTACTATCAACTACACTAACTACCGTCAATAAGCTCGGCTCAGTAATGGTACCACTTGATGTTGTTGTACAACCATTATTATCTGAGACCGTCACGGTATAAGTACCTGGTGCAAGTCCCGTGATGCTAGCTGTCGTGGCGGCATTACTCCACAGATAAGTGTAAATTGGCGTACCTCCCATTGTGCTGGCCGTCAAACCACCATCACTAAAGCCATTACAGCTTACATTACTGTCCACGACTGCTGTTGTCGACAACAGCGCAGGTTCAGTAATCGGATTGCTGCTAGTCGCCGTACAGCCATTGGCGTCGGTAACTGTTACAGTATATGTTCCAGCAACTACCCCAGTAATGCTGGCCGTGGTTGCACTATTGCTCCATAAGTAAGTATAAGCGCCCGTCCCTCCGGTCGCACTAGCTGTCAAGCCGCCGTCGCTAAAGCCATTACAAGTCACATTACTATCCACAACCGTAGCAGCTATGAGTAGAACTGGCTCTGTAATCGTATTGCTGCTAGTCGCCGTACAGCCATTCGCATCCGTGATGGTTACCGTATACGTTCCAGCGGTAATTCCAGTAATGCTAGCCGTTGTAGCGGCATTACTCCATAGGTAGGTATATCCAGGGGTACCGCCTACTGCACTAGCCGTTAAGCCACCATCTGCAAAGCCATTACAAGTTGCATTACTGTCTACGACTGTAGCGGCAAATAATAGAGTGGGTTCCGTAATGGTAGCACTTGAAACTGCGGTACAGCTATTTGCGTCGGTAATGGTTACGGTAAAGGTTCCTGGAGAAAGTCCGGTAATACTCGCCGTTGTAGCGGCATTACTCCATAGGTAGGTATAGCCAGGAGTACCACCACCTGCAACTGCGGTGAGACCACCGTCATTAAAGCCATTACAACGAATATTGCTATCCACCACTGCATTGGCGGTCAAAAGCGCAGGCTCAGTAATCGTACCACTGCTGGTTACTGTACAGCCATCTCCATCAGTGATGGTCACTGTGTAGGTTCCAGCCGTTAAGCCTGTAATGCTGGCCGTGATTGCGGCATTACTCCACAAGTAGGTATAAGCCCCTGCCCCTCCAGTCGCGCTGGTCGTCAAGCCACCATCAGCAAAGCCATTACAAGTCGCATTACTATCCACAACTGTAGTCGCTACTACTAATGTAGGCTCAGTAATTACGTTGCTGCTAGTCGCCGTACACCCATTCGCATCCGTAATGGTAACGGTGTAGGTACCAGCCGTTATGCCGGTGATACTAGCCGTGGTAGCGGCATTACTCCATAGATAAGTGTATCCAGGTGTGCCGCCAATTGCATTAGCCGTCAGACCACCATCTGCAAAACCATTACAGCTTACCACACTATCCACAACGGTTGCTGCAAACAATAGGGACGGCTCCGTGACCGTACCACTAGAGATAGCCGTACAACCATTCATATCGGTGATCGTCACGGTATAGGTACCAGCCGTAACACCAGTGATACTCGCGGTAGTCGCACTATTGCTCCATAGATAGGTATAAGTTGGCGTACCACCCATACCGGAGGCGGTGAGGCCACCATCGCTGAAGGTATTACAGGTTACGTTGCTGTCCACTGCTACCGATGCAGTAAGCAGCGCTGGCTCGGTGACCGTGCCACTATTGGTAGCCGTACAGCCGTTCGCATCCGAAATGGTGACTGTGTAAGTACCCGCGGCTACGCCAGTGATGCTGGCCGTGGTCGCGCTATTGCTCCAATTGAAGGTATAAGGGGTGGTGCCGCCCATACCGGAGGCCGTCAGACCACCATCCATAAAGCCGTTACAGGTGACATTGCTGTCTACTGCGACCATCGTAGCGAGCAGCACTGGCTCGGTGACCGTGCCACTATTAGTAGCCGTACAGCCATTGGCGTCCGAAATGGTGACCGTGTAGGTGCCGGCTCCAACGCCAGTGATACTTGCCGTCGTCGCGCTATTGCTCCAAGAATAAGTGTAAGCTCCCGTGCCGCCCATCGCAGAGGCCGTCAGGCCGCCGTCGAGGAAGCCGTTACAGGTGACATTGCTATCGACAGCCACAGAGGCGGTCAGTAAGGTCGGCTCGGTAATCGTACCGCTTGAAGTAGCCGTACAGCCGTTCATATCTGTGATCGTCACGGTATAGGTACCTGCTCCAACGCCAGTGATGCTCGCCGTCGTTGCGCTATTGCTCCAATTATAAGTGTAGGGCGTCGTGCCGCCCATCGCCGAGGCCGTCAGGCCACCATCGAGGAAGCCATTACAGGTGACGTTACTATCAACCGCTACCATA
>JBCDGZ010000131.1:0-21560 GCA_038750655.1 Bacteroidota bacterium
CTCAAATGAACCTAAATCAACTTATATGAAGCCTTTCTACCCATTTAAAACCTATTCCTTTATTCTTATTTTGGCGATGCTCTGCTGCTCCGATGCCGTGCAAGCCCAATTCAGCTTCACCAACCAATCTGCCGAGCTTTTGCAAAAAACTGACCTAAAAAGCGGCGTGGCCATGGGCATCGCAGATATGGATGGCGATGGCCTCGATGACATCATTCGGCTTGACCAGGCGCAGAGCCTCTGGATCGATTATCAAGTGGCAGGGGCCGACTCCATGCGATCGGTCAGCTACGGCCGCATCGCTGATAGTAACCAATGGACGCTGACGATCGGCGATGTCGATAATGATGGCGTTTGTGAGATTATGACTGGAGGCGTGTACGACGAAATTAAGGTCTTGAAATACGATGCTGTGCAGGATAGCTACGTCACGACCAGCCTGCCGGGAAATACCATCTTTGCCCAAGGGTCTAACTTTGCTGATATTAATAATGATGGTTTTCTCGATGCCTTTGTTTGTCACGACGACGGTGCCAGCCGCATCTGGGGCAACAACGGCAACGGTACGTTTAGCGAGTCTGACCAATGGATTGACATGGCTACCGTTCCAGTTTCTGATAATTCTGGAAATTACGGCAGCGTTTGGGCCGATTTTGACCACGATGGCGATATTGATCTCTATATAGCGAAGTGCCGCCAAGGCGTCTCTGATCCCCGTGACCCTCGTCGCATCAATGCCCTTTATGTCAATGATGGGAATAATAATTACACGGAAATGGCCGCAGAGTATGGCTTGAAGATCGGCGCTCAATCCTGGACGGCGGAATTTCAAGACATCGATAATGATGGCGACTTCGATTGTTTTATTACCAATCACGATACGGAATCCCAGCTGCTGGAAAATGATGGAGAAGGATACTTTACAGATATTACCGCACAGAGTGGTATCGATATTGACGGCCTGGCGATTCAAGGGTTGATGAAAGACTTTGATAATGATGGATTCGTAGATATTTTGGTCAGTGGTACTTTGAGTTATTTGTACCATAATAATGGGGATAAGACCTTTACGTTAGTAGAGGATGCTCTGGGGACCATAGATTATGAGTCTTGCGCCGTTGGCGATGTCAATAACGATGGCTTTTTGGACATCTACACGGGATACGCTCAGGTGTTCAATAGTCCTTCCAATATTGATGATGCGCTTTGGGTGAATGATGGAAACAACAATAATTACCTCAAAGTGCAGCTGCTCGGTACGGCCAGCAACCTGCAAGGCGTCGGTGCTCAGATTGAGATATTTGGGGCCTTTGGTCGCCAGATACGGGAAGTGAGAGCGGGGGAGAGTTATGGAATTACCAACTCGCTGGTGCAGCACTTTGGCTTGGGGCAGGCTACGGAGATTGAATTTATCCAGGTGTTGTGGCCTTCGGGCAATTTGAATATCATCAGAAATCCAAACATCAACCAGCAGTTGGTCATTACTG
Organism: Bacteroidota bacterium; assembly: GCA_038750655.1. Taxonomy (GTDB): domain Bacteria; phylum Bacteroidota; class Bacteroidia; order Chitinophagales; family Saprospiraceae; genus JBCDGZ01. Next base: position 1,488 of record JBCDGZ010000131.1, read on the forward strand.
AAAATGAGTGCAGCCTTAGTACCACACCTAGTATTACTGCACAAGGTCCGACCGCTATTTGCTCCGGAGAAAGCGTTGTCTTGGAGGCCGCTGGAGGGCAGCAATTCCTTTGGTCAACTGGGGCTACTAGCCAAAGCATTACTGTAACTGAACCGGGAGTATACACGGTATTTGTGGGAGAAGATGGCAATTGTTTTCAGCGCTCTGAGGGGGTAGAAGTTGTCGTCGATCCTGTCGAGACGCCAATGATTACCGTTGACGGGGCGACGGAGTTTTGTGAAGGCCAAACGGTGCTGCTCAGCTCTTCTGATGCCACCAGTTATATGTGGTCAAACGGCGAGCAATCTCAAAGTATCGAGATCGGCCTCAGTGGAACATACAACGTAACCATCGAAGGACTTTGTGATTCCTATACTTCCGAGCCCATCGACATCACCGTATTTGATGCTCCCGATGCTCCACAGGCTGACGATGTCAATATCCCCGACCCCGGTCCAGTTACCCTAACGGCCACCGGAGATAGCCTGCGCTGGTACGATGCGACCGGCAACACCTTGATTGGCACCGGCAATACGCTCGACCTGGCCCTGGTGAGCGTAGATACCAGCTTTTTGGTGGATGATCGAAATGTATTTGCCGGCGAAACTGCTAATGCCGGGGAGGTAGATCACGCTGGCAACAGCCTCTACTCTGGCGATCAATTCAATGGAGGAATCATCTTCCAATGCTTCGAAACCTTTACCCTCAATTCGGCCAAGGTCTATACCGATGCACCGGGAGAAAGGATTATTGAACTGCGCGCTGCGGATGGAGAAACTGTTTTGCAGAGCGTAACCATCGATATTCCGATCGGCATTAACCGCATCGATATTGGTTTTGAAATCGAACCAGGAACCTATCTTCTGACGACCAACGAAGATCAAAATAACCTAAACTACGGCTTTAATAGCCCTCGCCTGCAACGTACTGGGGGAGGAATTACCTATCCCATTCGCATCGGAGATTTGGGCCAGATGGAGGGCTCGCCCTTTGGTATGGAACGCTATTATTACTTTTATGATTGGGAAGTGCAAGCGCCCTCCAGGGTCTGTGCCAGTGAACAAACTACTGTCGAAGTGACCATTGGTACGGTAGGCACTCAATCTATTGAAGGCAGCAATGCGGTACGGCTCTATCCCAACCCCGGTAACGGCATCTTCTATTTGGATGTAGAAAATGAACGTCCCGAAGCGATGCACCTCCGGATCATGGATACCCAGGGTAGAGTGGTGTGGGAAGAAAGAATTGCGGAGCGCAAGCGCCTGCACGAGCGCAGTCTTGATCTCCAAAGCCTGCCCGCGGGCATGTACTGGCTACAGTTGCAGCAGGCCGAGGCCACCTATTATGGTAAACTCCTAATTCAATAGCAAAGGTGTAGATCAGCATGCATTAAGAAAAGCCGTAAAGTGGGTCACTCATCGATCATTTTACGGCTTTTCGTCGTAAATATCCATCATTTCGGGCTATTCATCGATTTTAGACGTATTTAGCCCCCGAATAGCTTTAACTTTATCGCGTTATTTTCGTTTTAAAGTTACCAACTAAAGTTCAATAAAATAAAATCGTTTGACATATGAGTCAGTTCTTCAAGTTTGTTTTTGCCTCCTGCTTAGGTGTTATCCTGGCCAGTGTAGTCGTTGTCGGGATCGCTATGGCTATGGCTTCCAGCCTTATGGCAGAATCCAACAAAAAAGATACTATCGGCCCCAATACCGTTCTCAAACTCTCTTTTGAGGAACCCGTTCCCGAAAAGGCCAATAATATTCCAATAGACTTTGCTGAATTTAAGACCAAGAAAACGCTAGGGTTGCAAGACATCAAACAAACCCTGGAAGCGGCTAGCAAAGACAATAACATCAAAGGTATCTTCATGGACCTCAGCAGCCTATCGCTTGGTCGTGCCAAAGCTGGTGCAGTCCGCGATGCCATCCTAAAGTTCAAGGAAAGCGGTAAGTTCGTCGTTTCCTACGGCCAATATTACAGCCAATCTACCTACTACCTGGCTTCGGCTGCTGATAAGGTGTACGTTAATCCCATCGGTGGGGTAGACTTCCGAGGGTTTTCTGCTCAAATTCTCTTCTTCAAAGATATGCTGGATCGCCTTGGTGTGAATATGCAGATTTATTACGCCGGGCAATTTAAAAGTGCTACCGAGCCGTTCCGTCTTCGCAAGATGAGCGAACAAAATCGCCTGCAAGTCAGGGAATACCTCGATGGGATGTACGAAATTTACCTGCAAGATATTTCAGACTCCCGAGGGATCGCCGTTCCGGAGTTGAAGAAAATTGCCAATGAACTGCTGCTGCGCGATGCCGATGATGCCGTGAAGTACAATATGGCAGATGCCAAAGGCTACCGCGATGAGGTCTACAGCTACCTGCGTGAAAAATTGGGTTTTGAAGAAGATGATAAGCTCAAATTTGTGTCCATCAATGAATACGAGGGGCAGGCCAACAAGGAATATGACTATTCTGCGAAAGATAAAATTGCCGTGGTATATGCCGAGGGAAATATCGTCGATGGCGATGGGGATCTGGGCTCCGTCGGCGGTGATAAGTACGCCAGCATCTTGCGCAAGATTCGCCGAGATGATAATATTAAAGCCATCGTCATGCGGATCAACTCTCCCGGTGGAAGCGCCCTGGCCTCAGATATTATGTGGCGAGAACTCTCGCTGGCCAAAGAGGCGGGCAAGCCTGTGATTGCCTCTATGGGAGACCTCGCGGCCTCCGGCGGCTACTACCTGGCCTGTGTGGCGGATTCTATCTACGCAGAACCCAGCACCATCACCGGCTCCATCGGCGTCTTTGGGATGATCCCTAGCCTGCAAAAGATGATGGATGAAAAGCTTGGGGTAACGATGGATACGGTGAAGACCGGTAAATTTTCGGTTGGACTGAATACCTTTTTGGACATTGATCCCGAGGAGGGGAAGATCATCCAGTCGGGTGTTGAAGACTTTTATGAGATTTTCCTCAAGCGGGTGGCCGACGGCCGCAAGATGAGCCGCGACGATGTCCATAAGGTGGCGCAGGGGCGCGTCTGGACGGGCGAAAAGGCTAAGCAGATTGGCCTGGTCGATCACTACGGTGGCCTGGACGAGGCGGTAGCTACGGCTGCTCGCATGGCGGGCCTCACGAAGTACCGCACCAAGGAGTACCCCCGCATCAAAGAGCCTATTGAGCAGCTCATCGAAGAGCTGACCAACACGGGGACCGATCGGGCGCAGACCCTTATTCGCGAAGAACTCGGCGAACTCTACCCCTTCTACCACCAGCTCCGCGATCTGCAAGACATGAAAGGTATTCAAGCTAAGCTGCCTTTCATGTTGGAGATTCAGTAAGCAGAGCGAATTGTAGTCGCGCTGCAACGGGCCACAAGGTTAGATACTGACCTTGTGGCCTGTTCTGTTTCTATTTGATCCCGTCTAGTAGTGCCGTCAATTTATGCTGATAGGCTTCGTAGTCCGGTAAATTGTTGTGCATGCCATTGTCGATTGTGGTGAGAACATCGGGGCGGCCGCTTTTTTTGACCAGCCGCTGGGCTTGCCGGTAGGGAATCAGCTCGTCGTCGGTGCCGTGGAAGAGGTGCACGGGAGAAGAGAGCTTAGCGATTTTCTTGAGGTTGTTGAAGCGGTATTTGAGGAGGCCGTTGATGGGAAAATAGGGGAGTACGAGGCGAGCCATATCGGTGAGGCTGGTGTAGGGCGTTTCCAGGATGAGGAGGCCCGGTTGGTGGTGTAAAGTGAGGGTGGTGGCAGGGCCAGTGCCCAGTGAGCGGCCGTAAACGACGATCTTTGACTCCGGCCATTTTTGTTGTATCCACTCATAAAGCATTTGAACATCACCGTTGATGGCCTTTTCGCTCAGTCGGCCTCGGCTCTTACCGTACCCTCGATAATCCATCATCAATACTTCAAAATTGCGGCTCACAAAGTCTTGCGCATTGTGGCCCCAATCGTCCAGGCCCCGTGAGTTGCCGTGCAGGTACAATATGATCCCTCTAGGCTCTGGGCAGAGGAAATGAAGGGCGTGAATGCGGGCTCCATCCTCGGCAGTAAACCATTTTTCTTCAAAATTATCAAATTGATTGAAGGGATAGTCTTCCGGGATTTGAGTCGGATAGAAGATAAAGCGTTCCTGAATAAGGTAGAGCAGCAGGCAAATCAGTACATAGGTAAAGACAATGAATGCAAGGCTCCAGCCCAAGAATTGAAGAATTTTCATAGTTGAGCGAGTTTCAAAGGGGGAATTTACTAAAAAATCCCCTTCTTCGTTACATACGGTGAATCTTAGTGGCGGCCTTTCAATTGTCGGAATTCTTTAGGACGCATTTTTTTCTTTTTTAAAAAACAACGATTGAATAGCGTTTGGCTGTTGAAGCCGGAGCGGTAGGCGATTTCGGAGATGTTCATGCCCTGGCCGCTGAGGAGTAAGTTGCAGGCCTTGCCGATGCGTAGGTCGTTGACGTATTCCAGGCAGGACTGGCCGGTTGATTTGCGGAAAATCCACCACAGGCCTATTAAGTTATGAAACAGATCAAGATTCAGAAATTACTCTTCTACCTGCTGCTGCTCTTCATGACGCTGATCTACATGGGGCCCTTTCTTTTTTCCTTGTCTATCTCGTTTAATGCGGAGCAGGACGTCTTTAGCTGGCCCATCAAATTGTTGCCGGAGGAGTGGACTCTGGGTAATTACCAGCGGGTCTGGCGGGACTTGCCCTTCGGGCAGTGGCTGTTCAATAGTGTTTCCATCACTTTAGTGCAGACCATTACTAATGTATTTTTTGCCTCTCTAGCCGGCTTCGCCTTCGCTCGCCTTAATTTTCCCGGCAAAAACATCCTCTTTGCCATCTTGCTTGGCAGCTTGATGATTCCCGGCATTATCCTGCTGGTCCCCAAGTTCATCCTCCTCAACGAATTTCGGCTCATCAATACCTACGCGGGCTTGATGCTCCCCGGGCTGGTCACAGTGGTTAATATCTTTTTGATGAAGCAGTTTTTTGAAACCATTCCCAAGGACCTCGAAGAGGCAGCCCTCATTGATGGCTGCTCCTATTTCAGAATATTTTGGCAGATTTTTCTGCCCGTTTCCAAGCCGGCCTTGGCCGCAGTAGCGATCTACACCTTCCAAGGCTCTTGGAATGAGTTTATGTGGCCCGTTATTGTTACCACCACGCGCGAGATGTTCACCCTGCCGGTGGGGATGGCCTTTTTGAAGAGTGAATTTTCGGTGCAGTGGCCCCTGTTGATGGCGGGTACCATACTGATTTCATTACCGACGATTGGGATATTTTTAATTTTTCAGAAATACTTTGTTCAGGGCGTTGCCTCGGCGGGCCTCAAAGAGTAAACCTTTATTTCCTAACCTCCTCTAAATCCAAGTTGCAGGGAAGCAATTTGCAGGAATCAATAGCCATGGCAAACGTAGAATTAAAAAAAGTCAAAAAAGTATATGATAAGGATGTGCTGGCCATCAAAGGCGCGGATGTGTCCATCAAGGACAAGGAATTTGTCGTGCTGGTAGGCCCTTCGGGCTGTGGGAAGTCCACCTTGCTGCGCATGATTGCTGGCTTAGAAGAAATCTCGGAGGGCGATCTGTATATTGACGAAAAAAGGGTCAATGACCTGTCGCCCAAAGATCGGGACATTGCGATGGTCTTTCAGAATTATGCCCTTTATCCGCATATGACCGTGTTTGATAATATGGCTTTTGGATTGAAGCTGCGCAAGTATCCCAAGGCAGAGATTAAGCAGCGGGTGGAGCACGCGGCGAGTATTCTAGGGCTGACGGACTATTTGAAGCGGCGACCGAAGGAGATGTCGGGCGGGCAGCGGCAGCGGGTAGCAATTGGTCGGGCGCTGGTGCGACAACCCAAGGTTTTTCTCTTCGATGAGCCCCTGTCCAACCTCGATGCCAAGCTGCGGGTGCAAATGCGTATTGAGATCAAAAGGCTGCACCAGCAGTTGCAGGCTACGATGATCTATGTGACGCACGACCAGATTGAGGCGATGACGATGGGGGATAAAATTGTAGTACTCAAAGATGGTATCGTGCAGCAGGTCGATTCGCCCATGAATCTCTTTAATGATCCGGCCAACAAGTTTGTAGCAGGCTTTATTGGCAGTCCTTCTATGAATTTTTTAGAGGGGAAAATTGAAAAAGGAGCGGAGTTGGAGTTTGCATCGGGGAAGGTCCGCTTCGGCATCCCGGATGAATTGCAATTGCACGATAAATTGAATCCCTATATCGGGAAAAATATCATATTTGGCTTCCGGCCTGAATACATGTACGATAAAAACCACGAAAAGCACAAGCAACTCAGTGTAGACTTATCGCTCATCATCGATGTGGTGGAGCCGGTAGGCAGTGAAGCCTATAATTACTTTCATTTCGAAGGGCAGGAGGACAAAACCTTTTGTTTTCGGAGCGATTCGGCCCTTCAGTATCAATCGAATCAACAAATTACAGTGGGGATGGATGATGCCTATCCCATGTTTGTAAAAGAAGTCATTTTGAATGGTGTTTTTGATCGTTACAAGCGGGGACGAGTAAGCAATATCTTGCAAGGCTTCAACCCCTTCGATATAGAGATCGCAGTGGATCAGCAGACCTTGAATTTGGAGAACTGCACCCATTATACCCAATGTCTGGATATGCAGCAAGCGACTTTTGCGTCGTCCTTTGAGACGGAAAAAGTAAGGGTCAAGCACGACCTCTGTGCCTTGCGCAATCTGCCCTTTTCTGCCCTCGTGACGGTTGAATTAGAGGCAAAAGCAGATGTGGAGATGACCTTTTTTAACCACATCAAAGCGCCCAGCCACCTGAGTGATGTACAGAACTTTTACAGTGAAATCGATCGACCACATGTGAAAATTCCACTCTTGACCTCCGTTGCTCAAAGCCCTTCGGGCGCCCTAACCCTAGCCGTCGCCAACAGCTACCTATTCGAAGAACCCCACGGCGAAGAGCCCCAACTCATCCACGAAGACTGGGACTTCAATCGGCACCTGGTCAAATTTTACAAAAAACTGGAAAAGGGGCAGACCTATCGGATTAGCTTGGTCAGTTCGATGGGCTCAACCGTACACTTTTCTGATCCACAAAATGAAGTCGAACGCTTGAGTATTTTTGCCAAGCTGGAAGGATGGGAGCGCCTGATGGAACGGCACTCCGCAGCCTGGGAAGAGCTCTGGAAGAGCGACATCAAAATTGAAGGTGACCCACAAACCCAGCGCGAGGTCCGCCTGATGCTTTATTACCTCTACGCCTCCGCCAGAGCAGGCAGCGCCCTCAGCCTCTCGCCCTGCGGGCTCTCCGGCCTGGGCTACAACGGTCACGTCTTCTGGGACACCGAGCTGTGGATGTTCCCCCCATTGCTGCTCCTCCAACCCGACATCGCTCGAAGCCTGCTCGACTACCGCTTTGATCGCCTCGAAGCCGCCCGACAAAATGCTTTCACCCACGGCTACAAAGGAGCCATGTTCCCCTGGGAAAGCGCCGATGATGGCAGCGAGCAGACGCCCGTATGGGCGCTCACCGGACCCTTCCAGCAGCACATCACCGCCTGCGTCGGCTGGGCCTTCTGGAAATATTATCAAGCGACTCAGGATCGAACTTGGCTGCACGAGCGGGGCTATCCGGTATTGAAGGAAGTGGCTGCCTTTTGGTGCAGCCGCGTAGAGCGCAAAGGCCCCGGCCGCTACGAGATCAACAATGTCATTGGGGCCAATGAGTTTGAAGAAAATATTGACAATAATGCCTTTACCAATGGGATCGTGAAAACCGTCCTGCGCAATGCCGCCCAAGCGGCTACGCTGCTCAAGGAAACCCCTGATCCCGACTGGCTGCACGTCGCCGATAACATTCCGATTCTGCAATTCGAAGATGGGACGACCCGAGAGAATCGAACCTACGAGGGGGCGATCATCAAGCAGGCCGATGTCAATTTGTTAGCTCATCCATTGGAGGTGATTAGCGATGAGGAGCAGATTCGTAAGGACCTTGATTTCTATGAACCTCGGATGTCGCCCGATGGGCCGGCGATGGGCTTTGCCACCTTGGCCACCCTGCGGGCGCAGTTGGGCGAGGTAGAGCAGGCGTACGCAATTTTTATTCGGAGTTATCGGTCGAACGGGGTGCCGCCCTTTGGGGTCTTGGCGGAGTGTGCAGACGGGAGAGGGGTAAGCCCTTATTTTACGACGGGGGCGGGTGGAGCCTTGCAGGCTGTGCTGTTTGGTTTTGGGGGCTATCGGTTTACGGATGAGGGGGTAAAGAAAGGGGAGGGGCGCTTGCCGAAGGCCTGGCGCAAGCTGACGATTTCTCGAAGCTGGTAAGACAAAGGGCAAAGCAGCTATAAAGCCCTTTGCCCTTTGAAAATATTATTAATCGGCCTATTTTTTACTCAAATACAAAGCCCTTAGCCTTAGCTTGCTGGCTTACTGCATTGATGAGCACCTGATCGATCGTCTCTCCATCCGCAGAAAGTGCCTGCTTTTGGATGTATTGATCGACCTTACCATTGAGTTCCTGGATTTGCTCCTGGATTTGTTGGCGCTTTTGCGCTTGCTCGGCGATGTAGTCATTTCTTTCGGCAATTGACATACTTTGCATCTGCTCAGGCAGTTCGGACAACTCAATTTGTTCTATGAAATGACCGTTTTCATTACTGGCATCCACTAAATCCCACGCGGTATTACTGTAGGCCGCTTTAGATTTGAAAAGCGCCCGCTCCCGCAGGTTGGCAGTTCCATAACCAGCCGCCGCGCTGTCCTGTACAAGCTGTCGATTCCGGTACACTTTAGCCTTAGCACCGTAACCGATGTAAGTCGTATTCAATTGTTGATTCAAACGCAGCACTTCCTTGTCATAGGGGGTAGAAACATGTGCTACTTGCTTATCCATATTGATGTTGAGGTATTGGCCTGAAGTCATTTGAGCAGCGTCTTCCCAGCCAGTATATTGGCCTTTTTCATAGCTGCCACAGTGAATGGTATTGAGTAAAATGCCTTTGCGATAGAGGACCTTGCAGATGCCTTGATAAGGCACAGGACCCTGGCTGAACGGCTCATTACCGGCAATGACCATAATTTTTAAATCTTGGCGATCCCTGCTCCAAGGTAGATCAATCATCGCTTTTTGCATGGCCTTCCCGCAGTATTCTTCGCCGCCCTCAGTCGTCAGGCTAAACAGCTGCTCAGAAATTTTATCCATATCATCCGTAAAAGGAGAAAGTTGTCGGATATAGGCCGATTCAACAGATAGATTACTATTGCCGTATTCATACAGGGCGATTTCTATAAAGGGGGCCTCACCATTCTTACGAGCGGAGGCCAGGCGATTGGCCATTTTCCAAAGTTGAGACTTGGCTTGCTCGATCAGGCCGTCCATGCTATTACTGGTATCGAGAATGAGGGCCAGCTGGATGTTACGGCTGTCGTTGGGAGTAACCGCTGCGGGAGCTTCGACAGCGGGGTCGTCTTCTGCGCCACCGAACAGATTATCAAAGTTAAAACCCGTGAAATAGAAAATGGTGAGGAGCAGAGCGCCAATAATGTAAGCTGCTTGTTTCGACATGATGAGGATTTAAGGGTTGTTTAAGTAATAAATAAATTGTCAGTGTCCTCTGTCGAGAGACACTGCCTTGACAATTGTTTCTCTATTAGTCCGAACCTTGTCTCCTGCAAAGGGACACGGCGATTCATTCAAAGTACACAACAGTGTTCAAATAAAAGATGAGTAAACAAAGGCTTTTGGTGCCTTCAACGCAGGTTTTAACGTTTTGTTAGAATACTTTCTGGGCTCAAATCCAGTTAATATCAGAGCCACTATAAAGTACTATTTTTTATCGCATGAGTCAAGTCCTGATCCGCAGAAGCATCGGCTTATTTATATTATGCTTTTTCTTGAAAAGTAGTTCCGTTTCCGCTCAATGGTTAGAGGGGCAGTTGGGAATGCAGCTTGGGCTGAGTTGTAATGTAGGGAGTAAAGTAGATCGTATAGGAATACTTGTGGGTGGATATTACTATTATGATCATTTTCAGCTTAATATACAAAGTCGCTTATTGTACAACTTTAGGGCCTTCGGCAGCGAAACTTCCGGAATCGAATGGCAGCTCAGCGGTGGTGGCATCCTGGCCTTCGGCCCCCAAGATAACCTCCCCAAGCCCTTTTTCCACCCCCTCGCCAACGCCACCCCCTACAAACACAGCCTCGGCTATAGCTTCAACAGCTATCGCAGTGGCCCCAGCCCTCAGCAAACCGGAAGCTTGAGCATCCAGCTGGGTCGCTTCGCCTTGATCACCGAGAACGACGCCCTGGCCTTCGGCGGCAAAGACCGCTTTCGCACCGGCGCCCTCCAACTGGCCTACCAATTCTCCGATGACCTGCGCCTCAACCTCAACACCAGCCTGTGGACCGGCGACCAACACCACCCCGAAGTCCGCTGGATCAAGGAACCGGGCGACTATCCCTGTCGCTACGGCTACAAAGACCTCTCGGCTGCCCCGCTGGGCAAGACTTCTCGGGGGATTTTCAGCCTCCAACTTCAAGGCCAGCTGCCCTACGAGCAATGGCTCGACGCCCGGCTGGGCCTGGACGATGAGCGCATTCGACATTGGCTGCAAAATAGAATGATCCACGACCATCTGCCCGAGCACTGGACTGGAAACAAGAACCCACACCTGCCCATGCTGGATACAGAGGGCCAACCCTATGTTTTTCGCCCCGACCAGCAGCTGCGCCCCGCCTCCTTTTTTGCCAATCTGGGCCTCAATTCTCCCTTGTTTTATTAAACTTAAATTTTCCGATTCTTGAATCAAATCCTATCTTTGGTGGTATGAGGCAAATCAAATATCCCCTGGTTTATTATCAAATTCAGCAAGACGCTCTGCTGGGAATCCTGGTGGGAACAGATCTGCAGTTGGTAGAAAAAGACCTGCGTAGCTTGAAGAATGCCCTGACGACCTACGTGCAAAAGCAATACAAAAAGCACGATGATTATTGGTATATGGACATCATTGAGCCACGGCTAAAGGTGTTTGAGGTGAAAATTCGGCCGACCTACCGGGAGCGGACGGGCTCTTATCCGACGACTCAGGTGGTCAAGGTGCCCGTTCCGGTGATTTACGGGGCGACCGACCAAGGCTATTACGAATGTTATTTGCCCCTGTTGGAGGAAAGCTTCTATTACTACGACACCCGACAGTTCAAATCGCTGGTCAACTATGTGGCCTCTGATCTGCTCAATCGCCTCGATCCTGAGCAGCTGCACCGACAGCTTCTTTATACCAAGCCACAGTTGGACAGCATCATTCTCAAAGTCAACGACAATCGCTTTCAAAAGAGCAGCTACGACAACTACCAGCGCAAGTATGAGGTCCTGGAGCGCCTTTGTGTACAATATCCCTATTCCAAGTCTATGCGGAAGAATATTTCTTCTTTTCCGGAGGCTGCCTGGGAGTTGGAAAAGAAGGTCGCCGAAGTGGTGGAGTCCATCGCTAATCTACGGGCCAATCTGCTGGTGGTCGGTGGTCACGGTGTCGGCAAAAGCTCGGTGCTGCGGCAGGCCATTCGGAAGCTGAGCAGTAAGAGTAAGACGGCTAATTTTCAATATACCTTCTGGCAACTGATGTCGCAACGACTGACGGCAAGTGCCAAGTATCTGGGGGAGTGGCAGGAGACCTGCGAGGAGATGGTGGAGGAACTGCGCTCGGCCAATGGCATCCTGTGGGTGGTGGACATCATCCGACTGCTGCAAACGGGCGGCGGTGGGGCCGAAGACAGCGTAGCAGCCTTCATGTTGGCTTTCCTGCAAGAGGGGCAACTGCAAATGCTGGGAGAAGTGACCGAGCAGGAGCTGGAAAGTATGCGGCGACTCTTACCGGGATTTGTCGAGAACTTCCAGGTCATAACCATTGATGAGCTACCGGAAAACAAGATCAAAAATATCCTGGACCGTTTTGCGGAGTACGCGGATCAAAACCTGAATATTAAAATCAGTGCTTCGGCCTTGTCGAGTACCTATCGCTTGCTGTTGCGTTATTATCCCTACGAGAAATTTCCGGGTAAGGCGGTCAAGTTTTTGGGGCAATGTGTTAATGAAGCACAGCTGAATAACTCGGATCACATTGGTCAAAGAGAAGTCATCAGCAATTTTATCACCCAAACGGGTATGCCGGAGCTTTTTCTGCGTGACGAGATACTCTTGGATATTGAGGAATTAGAGCATCATTTTAACTCTCGCATCATTGGGCAGCCCCGGGCGGTGGAGATGCTTTCGGGAATTGTGAAGGTGTTTAAGGCTGGATTGAATAATCCGTACAAGCCAGTGGCTACTTTGCTCTTTGCCGGGCCGACTGGGGTGGGGAAGACCGCCTGCGCTAAGGCTTTGGCGGAGTATTTCTTTGGTAAAGGACAAAAGCGCTTTCCGCTGATCCGCATCGATATGAGTGAATTCCAGCACCCCTGGCAGATCAGCCGATTTATCGGGGCGGGGCGCGAGGTCGGGCGACTGGTGCAGGATATTCGAGAGCGTCCTTTTGCGGTTTTGCTGTTGGATGAGGTGGAAAAAGCCGCCTCTAGTATCTTTGATGCGCTGCTGACCGTACTGGACGAGGGCATCCTCGTTGACGCCTTCGGCCGGGTGACCAATTTTACCAATTGCATCATTATTATGACCTCCAACCTCGGGGCTTCCAACCAACGCTCCATTGGCTTTGGTGATACCTTGGCGGACGAGACGGCCTACCTATCTGCGGTCAATAGCTTTTTCCGCCCAGAGTTTGTCAATCGGATTGACAACATCGTCATGTTCAATTCTTTGAACCAGGAAAATATCCGTAAAATTACTTTAAAAGAATTAGCAGAACTCAATGATAGAGAAGGATTTAAAAAGAAAAACCTAGAGCTACAGTTCACAGAAAAAGTCATCGATCACCTCTCCCGGATTGGCTTTGATGAACGCTACGGGGCTCGCCCGCTACAACGCGCCGTCGAGCAGACCATCATCAATCCGATGGCCAACTGGTTGTTGGAGCATCCACACTTGGAGAATCGTCGGTTGAAGCTCGATTTCGACGGAAAATTATTGATTTCTTCTCAGCCTAAACACGCCTGATTGCATGGGGTTTACCGTTTTTCAGATTTTGCTGATCGTTTTCGGACCCTGGCTGATGATTCAGGTGGTACGGAAAACAGAGATTGACCAGTGGCTGAGTCCAGTGGTGCTTTCCTATGGCTTAGGGATCATTGTTGCCAATTTGAGCTTCCTGCCTATAGATGAGCACGTCAGTACGATTTTTAGTCAGGCGACCATCCTTTTGGCGATTCCCATGCTTCTCTATGCCACCGATCTGCGGCAATGGCTAGGCCAGGCTCCCAAGGTGCTGCTTTCTTTCGGCCTCTGTATTCTCGCCGGAATCATCGCCTCCACCATTGTTGCTTTTAGCTTTGAACCGACCGTTTCGGACAGCTGGATACTGTCAGGGATGTTGGTGGGGGTGTATACAGGCGGGACGCCCAATATGCAAGCGATCGGGATTGCGCTGGATGCCGGAAACGAGGTGTATGTATTGATGAACGCCGCCGATATTTTTTGTGGAGGACTTTACCTGATTCTGTTGACCTCGATCATGCATCGACTGTTGGGGTACTTTTTGCCCAATTATCAGTTGGCCAAAGGGCAAGAGGAGAACGAGTTGGTCACCCAAACTCATAAAATTAAGATCAAATCACTCGCTAGTATTGTTCTACTGACATTGGCGATTTGCGCAGTGGCGATTGGTACAACCGTCCTGCTGCCAGGAGGGCTGGAAAACGGCGGGATTTTATTACTGCTGCTGACCAGCCTGAGCATTGCAGCTTCCTTTATCCCCCAGGTTCGACAGCTCGAAGGCGCCTACGAAGCCGGAGATTATCTTCTGCTGATGTTCTGTGTAGCCGTCGGCCTGCAAGCCAACTTTAGCAATCTGCTCTCCGATGGCCTGGAAGTCATTGGCTACACTGGGGCGGTGCTATTGATCACCGTGCTGCTGCATTTGGCCTTCTCTGCCTTTTTTCGAATCGACCGAGATACCACGATGATCATATCGACCGCAGCAGTCTACGGGCCGGTGTTCATCGGCCAAATCGCTAGTGCTATCCGGAATCGTCAGCTGATCTTTGCCGGTATGGCAACGGGGCTAGTCGGTATCGCCATCGGTAATTATCTGGGCCTGGCCGTCGCCTGGGGCCTGAAATACCTATTGGCGACCTGAATTATAAACCTTTAATTTGACCTATAATGAAAACATCCTTTCCTCAACAAGGCCGTAGTCAATCCGATCTGTTGGCCGAAATGCAAGAAATGAAAACGGGAGATGCCAAGTGGAGAAGCGGGAAAGTCTTCAGCTACGTCTACTTTGCTGGTGATGAAGTGCTCAATGCCGTGAAAGCTGCTTACAATGCCTTTTTCTCCGAGAATGCGCTCAACCCTACTGCTTTTCAAAGTTTGCGGCGAATGGAGACGGAGGTGATTGGAATGTGTGCGGATTTGCTGCACGGCGATGCCGACATTCGGGGAAGTATGACTTCAGGTGGAACGGAATCGATTTTAATGGCGGTAAAGACGGCGCGCGAATGGGGCAAGAGGAACAAACCCGAGATGACAGAGCCGGAATTGGTAATGACTGACTCGGCTCATCCTGCTTTCAATAAGGCTTGCCATTATTTTGGGGTAAAAGCAGTGATTGTTCCCGCAGGAGAGGACTTTAGGGCTCGCCCGGAGCTGATGGAGGCAGCGATTACGGAGCGAACAGTTATGCTGGTCGGCTCTGCGCCATCCTATCCGCAGGGCGTCATTGATCCAATAGAAGCGATTGCGGGGCTGGCCCAGCGCCGAGGTTTGCTCTGCCATGTCGATGCCTGTGTGGGGGGCTTTATGCTGCCCTTTTTGCAGCGGCTAGGCTATCCTATCCCTCCCTTTGACTTCGCTGTGCCGGGGGTCACCTCCATCTCGGCAGACATCCATAAGTACGGCTATGCGGCCAAGGGCGCCTCGGTCGTGCTCTATCGCAGTGCCGCCCTGCGCAAGCTGCAATTCTACGTTTATACCCAATGGGCCGGCGGCATCTACGGGTCGCCGACGATGACCGGGACGCGGCCGGGAGGCGCCATTGCTGCGGCTTGGGCGGCCCTGCGCTTCATTGGTATGGAGGGCTATTTGCAGAAGGCGGAGGCGGCCATGCAGTGCGCTCAGCGCATTCGCAAGGGTATTGAGGGGATTCCGGGACTCAAGGTGCTGGGGCAGCCGGATATGACGATATTGGCGGTAAGTTCGGATCAATTGGACGTCTATGAGGTGGGAGATGAAATGGGGCTGATGGGCTGGTCGATTGATCGGCAGCAGCTGCCGCCGTCCTTGCATCTAACCATTACGCCGGCGCATGTGAATCTGGTGGAGGAGTTTTTGGGCGATCTGTCGGCAGCAGCGGCGAAGGCCAGGAAAATGACGCTCGGCAAGCTCTCGAAGAGTCTGCAGCTAGGGACGGTGAAAGGGCTGAAAAAGATTTTACCGGAGCAGTTGATGGAACGCTTTCAGGTGCTGGCTGCCAAGCATTCCTCGATTGGTGGCAAGCGCTCGGCGGCGATGTACGGTATGATGGGGGAGTTGCAGGACACCAATAACCTGGATGAAATGATCCGGGAGTTTTTAGATCGTCTGATGGGAGGTGAGTAGGCTATTTTACAAAACTCAAATGGTGAATCCCCGGTTGATAAGTCTTGCTTAGCGATTCGGTGATCATGGTGTAGTATTCTTCGCTTCGTAAGAAGTCAATTTCTTCCACATCGATGATCAATACCGGAATGTTATTGATGGTTCTGAAATAGTCGAAGTAGGTATTTTGGATGCTCAAAAGGTATTCCTCCGAAATATCTTGTTCGTAGCTGCGACCGCGCTTTTGGATGTTTTGGAGCAATCCTTCAACCGAACGGTGAAGATAGACCAGCAAATCTGGACGCGGAAAAGTGGCATTTAGAATGTGAAAAAGTCTTTGGAAGAGGCGAAATTCCTCATCCGGTAGGTTATTGCGGGCGAAGAGGAGGGTTTTGATAAAATAGTAATCAGCGACAATGAAGTCGTTGAAGAGATTCTGCTGACTGAGGTTTTCCTGCAATTGCTTGTGGCGTTCCGTCATAAAAAACAGCTCTACAGAAAAGGCATAGCGTTCCTGATTTTCGTAGAAATAGGGTAAAAAAGGATTATCGGCGAACTGTTCGAGGACCAGGTTGCAATTAAAGTCCTTGGCCAGCATATTACACAATGTTGTTTTCCCGGCGCCAATGTTCCCTTCTATGGCAATGTAGTTATGCGGTATGTTTATATTCATTAATCGCTGAATTCAAAGAGTAGCACATCAAGCGAGTCTCGGCACTCAATATATAATTCTTCTATCGTTTTTTGTAAAATAGGATGGTAAAAATCGGCGGCGATTTCGAGAAGCGGAACCAGCACAAAGGCGCGGTCTTGTAAATGCGGGTGGGGGATGGTCAAATTGGGCTGATTAATCAGCAATTGGTCGTAAAATAAAATATCGATGTCAATCACCCGAGGGCCCCATTTTTCCACCCGTTTTCTCCCCATCTGCTCCTCGATGGCTAAAATCGCTTGCATCACCGCCTCCGGCGGCAAGGCGCTTTCCACTACCAAGGCCATATTCAAAAAATCCTCTTGATCCGTAATGCCCCACGCCGCTGTCTCATAAATGGCAGAACATTGGCCAATGCGCCCGATGCTCGCCTCAATGAGCGCCTGCGCGCCTTCCAGCTGTTGCTGACGATCTCCTTGATTGCTCCCTAGATGTAGATAGACTTGATGCAGTTGCTCCATGGCCGGCAAAGGTATTAAGCACCGAGCTAAAAATGAGCTTTCGTAGGGTTAAAAATAATCATCTAAAAATTTGCAAAAAAAGACCAATCAGTTTATTTTTGTTTTAACCTATCCACTTGATCAATATGAAAAAATCAGAAAAAACCCGTCAGTTGATTATCGAAAAATCAGCTGTGCTCTTCAACCAAAAGGGCTATTGGGGAACCTCCATGGATGATATTATGAGGGCCACGGGGCTATCAAAAGGAGGGATTTACGGCAATTTTGGTAAAAACTCTCAAGACAAAAAAGGAGTGAAAGAGGAAATAGCTGTAGCCGCCTTCCGCCACGCCGTCGAAGTGGTGACCGAAGAAATCCGGAGGAGAACGATGGTGATCGACAATCCCGTAGACAAATTGAAGGCAGTGGTGTATTTCTACAAAGAAAGAGTGCTTATGCCACCGGTCGAAGGAGGTTGTCCAATCATGAATACCTCTATCGAGGCAGATGATAACCAAGAAGCCCTTCAGGAGGAAGTGAATAAAGCCCTCGATATTTGGGAGCACGTCATCGCTCGAGTTTTGCAGAAAGGAAAAGACAAGGGATTAGTAAGACAGGACATTAATGAAGCCCACTTCGCTACAGTGTTCATCGGTACCTTAGAGGGCGGGATTTTACTGGCTAGAATTCGGAAAAGTGCCCTTCCGTTCAACCTAATGGCCGAACAGCTGTTGTCTCTGATCGAAACTTTAAAACCGAACGGTTGAATAAACTAACTGGTTTTTAAATATAACTTTTACCTATGGAAGCCATCAATAGAATCGAATTCTTGGATTCGTTTTACCCCAAAGCAGCTCTTGCTCCAAGGCCTCGTGTACCTTTTAGTGTCATTGCCCTGCGCTGGTATTTCCAGACGCTAGGGCGTTTGTCCCCTCGGTTGTCGGGGCATTTGGCCTACAAACTATTCACCACACCTAATAAGCGGGCCAAACACAGAAGCTCCGATATGTTGTTGGAACAAGCCCGTATTTTTGAATTCCTTTATGGCGGTCATCTGCTCAAGGCATATGAATGGGGGCAAGGAGATCGAGTGATCTTGCTGGTTCATGGATGGGAAAGCCGGGGGACGGCCCTGCGCTCTTTCGTTCCTCCGCTCCTGCGTCGCGGCTATCGCGTCGTCGCCTTCGATGGTCCGGCACACGGCAACTCCGGCGGTAAGCGCACCAATTTGCCCCATTTCGGCGGCGCCATCCGCGCGCTCATCAATCGCATCGGCGGTGTTTCTGGTATTATCGCCCATTCCTTCGGTGGCGCCTCAACGATGTTTACCCTAGCCAATCTCGATAACTCCATTACAGTAGAGAAAATGGTGATGATTGGGGTGCCCGGCAGTTTGAAGAATGTCTTAAGTCAGTTTTCTGGTTATCTCCATATCCCGCAAAGTATCAGCAATCAAGTAGCCCGAATTGTGGAGCGAAAGATCAATGGCCCCTTGGATGAGGCCCACGTGGGTAAGATCAGTGAGCGGGCTAAGGTCGGACAAACCTTGATTATTCACGACAAAATGGACAACATTGTCCCTTTTACAGAGGCAGAAAACAATATTCAGCATTGGGAGAAAGCCCAGCTCTTGGTGACGGAAGGCTACGGGCACTATAAGTTGATGAAAAATCCCGATGTAGTCAGCCGAGTCGTGAATTTTCTGACCATCGATTAGCTCATAGCAATTGAGGTGCGCAGGCCCTCCAGGCGCTTGCGCAACCACCCTTTAGCCTGTTCTCGGAAATACAAGGCGATCTGTACGGCGAGTTTGGGCCAGGTCAGGCCGCCGGTGGCCAAGGCTAAGCCCCATTTGAGGACCCTGCCAACCAGTCGCACGCAAAAGCGCAGGTGCTTGGCCCGCTTGGGATTTCCTTTGGCCATGCGCAGTATAAATTTATTCATCATCTGGCCGGGATCAATGTTGAGGCCATCGAGAAGGCGCTGTCCAGTGTTGGCATCGAGAGGCAGGAGCTTACCGCCAGCTAGTAGCAAGGTTAGTCCCACACCGTATTTTACTACACCTTCGCGGATTTCCTGATAGAGAAAGTGGACGAAGTTTTTGAATAGGTTCAGCAGCTTTTTGACCTGATAGCGAATCAAATTGATCAATTTGCCGATGCCTCGAAGCAGCGAGCGCGCCAAGCCTGTGGCCCCTCGGTAAATCCGCCGCCCAATACCCACTCCTCGCTGTCCTGCCGCTGTCTCCTCGTTCAACTCCTCAAAAGCCTTATTCATCAACTCCGATTGCAGCGCCGGCGGCTGATCAGCAAAAGCCGATTGATAGTGCTGGATCAATTGTACATCAGCCTCCTTTTTGCGGTCCTTCCGATAGATTTGTACCATCTTTTCGAAGAGATAGGCCGCATTCAGCAACCAGTAGCCCTGCGATGGACCACCAAGTTTACAGAGGATATACTTCAATTTCAGTCCTGGAATATCTTCTACAAATTGGCTGAGGGCTCCAAAGGTCCAGGAACCAAATTTACTATCTAGTCGACCATTGTAATAGCCGTTACTCCATTGGTGAAGCTGTAGGATACGCAGTAAAAAGCGATTAATGGGAGCATCGGCGATCTGTTGCAGTTCTTGGGGCTTGTGTTGTTCAAAGAGGTTATGGCGAATATCGGCATAATAGTCTTCATTCAGGGACCTTTTCAACTGGGCTTTGAAGCGAAAGGTCAATCCGTTGAGCCGACGGCGAATGCGCTGCAGGCGCTCCTGCAAGCTTTTTAGGCGCTTTTGTCGGGTGGACTGTTCCTGTTCGCGCTGAGCTTGAGCCTTTGCTCGTTGGTTGTCGAATTTTTTGTGAGCGCGGCGCAGTTGAGCTAGCTGGCGATTCAGTTGCTGCCGGGCCTTTTTCTGCTTTTCTAATTGAGTGAGGAGGCCGGTTAGGGCCTGTGCTTCAGGCAGCAATTGGCGCAGCCGGTCGAGGAGGCCTTGGATGGCTCGGCGATTTTGGATGTCTTCTCGATGCTGCTTTAAAGCCCGCTGGTGTCGTTTTAGGTCTTTTTTGAGGCGGCGTTTTGCGGCTCCAGAGAGGCCTGCGGCCAGCCGCCGTTCCATCTGCTTCGCCTCTAATGCCAGCTGCGCTTCTTCCGCCAGCAATTGGGGCAGGCCCGTCGAGGAGCGCGATGCTTTTTGCAGC
>JBCDGZ010000132.1:0-21384 GCA_038750655.1 Bacteroidota bacterium
AAAAAATTTAAATTTTGCGCACTGTATATTGAAATAGGCCGCCAGAAAATTATATTTTTGCTTCTCAACGTTTAATCGAACACTGCCACTAAAATCCTCTACACACCATGCTTACCGGACTCATCATCTGCTTCGTTCTAGGATACATTGCCATCGTATTCGAACATCCTTTGAAACTAGATAAAACCGTTCCTGCTTTAATTATGGGTGCCGTTTGCTGGGCAATGGTTTCTCTGGGCCATCTGGATGTTGTTGACCATAATCATCAGGTAGGGGAACTCGATAGCGTTTTGTTGCACCACGTGGGTAAGATTGCCGAAATCCTCTTCTTTTTGATTGGTGCAATGACTATTGTCGAGCTGATCGATCTGCATCGCGGGTTCTCCGTGATTACCAATCGTATTCAGACCACCAATAAGGTCAAGATGCTGTGGCTCATCAGTATTCTAGGCTTCTTTTTATCGGCTACGCTGGATAATTTGGCTTCGACGATCGTATTGGTATCCTTGCTACGCCGCCTGGTGCCGGAACGACAAGAACGCCTTTGGTTTATCAGTATGGCGGTCATTGCCGCCAATGCCGGAGGCGCCTGGTCGCCGATTGGAGATGTGACGACAACGATGCTCTGGATTGGAAAGAAGGTGACAACGATGGGGCTGATTGGCAAGGTAGTGTTGCCCTCTGTAGCCTGTCTGATTGTTCCCGTGGTGGTGGCGTCTATGACCAAGGCATTCAAGGGAAATATTACCAAACCATCGGACTTGGACTTTGATAAACGGATTGAAGAAGAAAAGCTGCTGAGTAGCCGTACGATGCTCTTTGTCGGGGTTGGTGCCTTGGTTTTTGTGCCGATTTTTAAATCCGTGACGCACCTTCCGCCCTATGTGGGGATGATGCTTTCCTTAGGTATTGTCTGGTTGGTTTCTGAATATATTCATCCCGAGGAGGACTTCACCGAGGAGCGCAAGCACCTTTACTCGGCCCACACGGCACTTTCGCGGATTGAGCTGGCCAGTATCCTTTTCTTTCTAGGTATTTTGGCGGCGGTAGCTGCTCTAGAGTCGGCAGCTGTTGAAGGACACGACGGACACAAGGTCGGACTGCTTATGTCGCTCGCTGAGAGCTTGCAATCGGCCATACCGAATCAAAATGTGGTGATCATCATTCTGGGCTATCTTTCTGCCATTATTGATAATGTTCCGCTGGTAGCGGCCTCGATGGGGATGTATCCAATGGAAACCTTTCCGGTGGATGACAGCCTGTGGCACTTCATCGCCTACTCTGCGGGTACGGGTGGAAGTATGCTGATTATTGGTTCTGCGGCGGGTGTAGCCGCAATGGGGATGGAGCGGATTGACTTCATTTGGTATCTTAAAAAAGTGAGCTGGCTGGCCATGCTGGGCTTCCTGGCGGGGGCGGGGGTGTTTATTCTGATGGAGTGGTTGCAAGCGGGTGGTTGATGTAAAACCGCCGTGTCTCTCGTAGAGGCTACCGTGTACACACAACGCAGATTTATTGAAATAGACCCTTGGAATCTTCGTTTCAGCTCCATTCGTCAAGGCAGTGCCTCTCGTAGAGGACACTGACACCTTTGGTAAAACATTTTAAAAAAACCCAAAAAATGCGCATCAGCTTACTTTCCCTACTCCTCATCAGCTTACTCAGCTTATTATCTTGCGAGGAAGCCCTCAACAAAGAACTACTCTGGGGCCAATGGAAGGGCGTGGAGCTGCTCGAAAATACGGAGGTAGCCGATCTAGATGTCTCTGGAGTGCGCTTTGAATTTAAGAAGGACGGCACTTACAGCTACACTGGAACGCTCAACCACCGAGAAGCGGGCCGCTATTATATCCTTGGTAAAGTCTTATACTCTACAGATACTACGATGACGGCCCCTAAGGAAAAGGCCGTACGGATTATCAGATTTACTGCGGACTCTTTGTTTTTTGAAATGAACGCTGCCGGAACGCCTCAATTGCTGAAATTAGCTCGTTAAGCCTGGATCATCGCCAACCTAGCTTTTGGCAAAGTGATTGTAATACCGAGGATATACAATCCCGAAAGGTTATGATCACCTACGAACAAGTCAAATCTGTTATGTCCGATCCGCCCTCTGTAGAGCTGATCGATTTATTCAACGACATTAGCCGCCAACTCAGTAAAATCCCCGGTTATACGGATAATAAAAATGCCTACGATCAGCTACAAGACGTGGGGAATTTTTGCATCAGTGCCACCAGTATTCAGTCGGAATACATCGCTTTCGTATTAGGAAAACATGTACAATTTGCCTTTCCTCAAGAGGTCTTGAAGCTCTTTTTCAACATCGAGACTCACTATAAATTACAATTCTCGCGCATCGAAGGAAATATGATCGATGGTTGCATCTGCCTAATTCACCAGGGGAATCAGAATTTTGACCTGCAATCGGTCTACGACCATATCTACTCCTAAACGCCCCTACTCCACCCACACTACCAAGCTTCGAATTCTGATCGAGTCTCATTCCGCTGCTTATTAGCAGGTATTTGGAGGCAGTCATTCGGACTGCTCTAAAAGAGGTCAAAGCCCGAAAGACGCGCTACTCTAGCGTTAGCTTATTTTCCAGCAAAGAAAAAGAAGGAACGCTGACTACTCCAGGACCCAGGGTCGAAGTAGGCTTCCCCGATCGGTATCCAGCTGGATAAAGTAAAGCCCCGAGGCCTTCCCGGCGAAGTCCAATTCAAAGCGGTGCTCCCGCCCTCGCAGTGCAGCCGACTCGTAAATCAAGCGGCCCAAGCCATCAAAAATCCGCATCGTCGCCAGCGTAGGGCGATCAAATGTAGCGCGCAAGCGCAGCTCCCCCGGACTCGGATTCGGGCTGAGCGATAACTGCTCCAAGCCCTCAATAGCTTCCAGCGATTCAATCAGGTCAACCAACACAGAGTCCACCAGCGTACAGCCGTTGGCATCCGTCAACGTCACCACATAAGTCCCCGGAAGCAGCCCCGTTAACATACTATCCGTCTGCACCGGCACCGTATTCCAGCTGTAACTATACCCCGGCTGCCCACCAGATCCCATCGCACTTACCGTACCGTCGCTCCCCGTCGTCGCCTCACTTTCTACCACCAACATCAATGGTGGCGGACTGCCAATCAGCACCGAGTCCGTAATCGAACAAATACCATCATCGACAATCACCGTATTCCAACCCGCGCAAAGCTCCAAAGCCTGACCATTCGGCCCCTCATCTTCCTCGCCATTGCTCCAACTAAAGTTGTAAATACCCGTACCCGCTGTTCCTCCCACAACCTGTACCGTAGCCGTTCCATTGCAAAAGGTATCGCCAGCGCAGCTGGCGTCGAAGACCTCTGTAAAATCAGCACTGATCGGAGTAGGATTAACGACCACAAAACAGCTGTCCAAACCCGGGCAGCCGTTGGCGTCTACGAAAGAGACACAATAGGTGCTGTCACCAATCAAGCCCGGCAAAAAGCCCGTCGCCGTCGTCTCCCCGGTCGACCAGCTATAGGTATAAGGCTGGGTACCGCCCTCGGCCATCACCGTCAGCGAGCCATTCGCCTCCCCCGGACAAATCGGCGGAGCACTGAAGGCACTATTGATCACAATAGCTGGTGGCTCCTCGACAGCAACAGAATCAACTACCGTACAGTTGATCGCATCGGTGATCGTCACGATATAAGTTCCCGCAGGTAGCTGTAAGATAGACGCGGAAGTATCCCCGGTGCTCCAATTATAACTGTAGGAAGACATTCCTGGATCATTGATCATCACCATAGCCGCTCCATCAATAACCCCATTACAGCTGGTACCGGTTGAGCTTAACTGTACTGCGGTACCCGGCACTGCAATATTGTCCACCAACTCACAACCGTTAGCATCAATAATATTGATCTGTTGCAGACCTACAGTCAGATTGGTTGCTACACTATCAGTAGCTCCGCTTACCCAGCTGTAGTTGTAGGGACCAGTACCGCCGCTGGCCTGCACAGTTGCCGTACCATCAGCAGCACCCAAACAGCTGGGGGCATTGACCCGAATGATGGTCAGCTCCAAAGCCTCCGGCTCCTCGATTACAACGGAGTCGACCAGCTCGCAGCCCTGCGCATCGGTGATGGTCAGCAGGTGAAAACCGGCGGCCAGCCCCTCGTTGGTGGCGCTTTGATTGCCGTCGGCCCAAACGTAGGTGTAGCCTGGTGAGCTGCCGCTGGCCAAGGCCGTCACCTGTCCATCCATACCGCCCGTGCAGCTCACATTTTGGTCAATAGTAAAAGTGTTAGTAATGCCCATTGGATCGGTGATGGTCAGCGAGTCGACGGCAGTACAGCCATTAGCGTCGGTGGTGGTAACGGTGTAGCTTCCTGCGCCAACTTGTGCCGGTTGGGTGCTGGCACCGTTGCTCCACAACCAGGTATAAAGGGGGGTCCCCCCGCTGTTTTCGACCACTATTTGGCCATCGGTCTCGCCGGGGCAACTGATGGGGCGCAAGATACTCGCCTCGACTTCAAGTGTCGTTGGTTCCGTCACTTCGAAGGCTTCGACTTGCTCGCAGCCGTTGGCATCAACGATCGTGACGGTGACGATGCCTGCTGATAGATTACTTATAGATTTAGTGGTATCGCCGGTATTCCATTGGTAGCGGTAAGGCTCCATTCCGCCGCTGCCGAAGGCTTCTACGGCGCCCCCACTTTCACCAATACAAGCGATCATTTCTACGGTCTCGAAATTGACTTTCAGGGAATCGGCCGGTGCAACAAAGTAGGACCCAGTGAGCTGATAGCCACCACAGTCAGTGATAGTAAAGCGGTAAATATCAGCCGGCAGTCCAGTGGGGTTGGACCCACTAGCCAGCGGGCTGTCCCACTCGTAGGTAATGGAATCAGCGGGCCCCAATCCTCCTAAAACCAAAAGCTCAATACTTCCGGTAGAATCTCCCTGGCAGTTGGGACTGGTTGAACTTTCTTGTACAAAAAGGGGATTGAATCTGGACGTCCAAAGCTCTACTCCCGACGAAGGCGCATAGTCGAGAAACAGCAGCGTTTCGCCGATTTGATTGACGGCCGAAGGAATATAGAAGTTATTGAAAATGGTATCCTGCTCCACAAAGACGCGCATCTGTGTCCCCTCGCGGGTACCGTCGGTACGCCAAATGTGCCAGCCTTTGTCGGAAAAAGCAGTGAAATAGAGTTGATTGTCGATAAGTAATGGAAAAGAGGGCGTAGAACTCGAAGAAGCTGGATTACTATTAGGATTGATGTCGGCGAGCAACTGTGTCGCTTCACGCGTACCATCGCTGATCCAGAGTTCTTCACCACTGAGGCCGTTGTTGGCCCGAAAAACGACCTGATTGCCCAAATTGCCCAGAAAAAAGGGCGAAGAGCTGTCGAAGCCTTGGTTGATGTCTCTGACCAAATAGGTCTCCCCAGTACTCGCTACACTGCGCCAGGGCTCAAAGCCTTCGGTTGGTCCTTTAGCACTGAAATACAGGCTATTATCATTGGCAATATGAAAATTGACGGGGTCGGAGTCATCGGGGCCGGGAACTAGGTCATAGAGCGTAGCTTGCAGGTTGTTTATGGTGCCCGTGACGGACCAAACTTCCAAGCCGTGATCGGCATCGGTAGCGGTGAAGTAAAGTCGATTGCCCAGCGCATTGAAGTCGGCGGGGTTGGACCCTCCGATGCCGGGATTGATGTCTTGTACGATGGTAGTGCCATTGCTGCTGCCGTCGCTGGCCCAGAGTTCTTGGCCGTTGGTGCCGTCGTCGGCGGTGAAGTAGAGGACCTCGTTAACGACGGTGAAGTTGGCAGGGAAGGACCCGGTGGAATCGGGAAAGAGATCGGCGACTTGGCTGGTGCCCATTGCGGTGCCATCGGAGGTCCAGAGTTCGGGGCCGGACTGGCCATCGTTGGCTTGGAAGTAGAGGCGGCCGTTGAAGAGGGTGAGCCCCTGCGGCGAGGCGCTGCCCGCTCCGGGATTGATATTGCTAACCCGCTCCGTCCCGGCTTCCGTACCATCGGATTTCCACAGCTCAAAGCCATTTTCACCGTCATTGGCCGTAAAATACAGCAGGCCGTTCCACACCACCAGATTCGAGGGATCGGAGCTGGCGCTGGGGTGGATGTCGCGGACCTGAACGGTGCCGGAGGCCGTGCCGTCGGTGATCCAAAGTTCGATGCCGGTCAGGCCCTCGGTAGCCGAGAAGAACCAGCGATTGCCGTAGGGAGTGAAGTGCTGGGCCTCAGAGGATGGAAAGCCAGGGTTGAGGTCAATCAGCTCCTCTGTTCCCATCGACGTACCATCGGTGCGCCAGATTTCGCGGCCACTGCCACTGGTACCGAGGAAGTAGATTTGTTCCCCAATTTCAAAGATCGGCTCATAATTGGCCCAGCCAATACCGGGATTGACATTGGTCAGTAAACGGTTTTGTGCAGCGGATTTTGAAGCGAAAAAGAAGCATATAGCCCCCAAAAGTAGTGTAGAATATTTGTACATGGAATTACACATTTAGTTGCCAATACTGGCAAGTGTTGCAATGGGTTATGGTATAATCAGGTTGGGTACTCTATAAAATAGGAATGGGCTAAGCACTTAGGCTCAGTAAAGATAAAAATTTACGTCTTACCAGCGATTGTAGTGGTGATTAGTTCTTTTGTAAAATAATGGGCTGATAAGACCGATAGCGGAAGGCCCTTACTTTGATCACGTAAAGCCCGCCCGGCAAATGATTGAGATGGAGAGGAATCAAACTTCCTCCAGCTTGTTGTAATTGGTTTTCCCATACGATGCGTCTGAGGCCGTCGTACACCTGTATCGTCAGCTCGCCTTCGACCTCTGCGGGTAGCTGCAAAGTCAGCTGGCCAAAGCTGGGATTAGGGAATACGTACAACCCTTCTTCTTTTTGCTCTACGAACACAACTATTACGCCAGAATAATGAATACTGCCATCCAGGTCGACCTGTTGCAAACGATAATAATTGGCCCCGCGAACGGGCTGCTCATCGGTATAGCCATAATCCTGGTATTGGCTGCTAAAGCCTTGAGCTTGTTGTTGGTAAATAGGGTGAAAATTTATCGCATCTGTCGATTTCTCCAATCTAAAATAATCGCTATTTTCTTCCGAGGCCGTCGCCCAGTCCAGTTCAATGGTCTTGCCCACGCGCTCCCCCTCAAAAGTCAATAACTCCACCGGCAAAGCGACCGGATTCAGCACCCCGGCTCCTCCTCCCGAAAAACTATTCACCTCAAACTCTGCGTACGTCCGCCCATTAAACGTCCCCGACGTCCAGGTGCTCAAGGTCGAAGTATCCGTGTGCATATACTCCATATAAGTGCCTCCACTCGACAAAACCTCCTCCGAAAGCACCGGCGCTCCCGCCACTTTAAACACACGCAGGTCATCAAAGCCCCCATAAGTGCCCCCAAGCGTCGTTAAGCCATGCTCCAAATCCGCAATATCCTGATCAGCGTAATAGAAGCGGACTTTAACCGGATCAACAAAATTCGCAGCATTGAGCACCTCCCAGTAGCGGTTCATCACCAGCCAATCGCCAGCCTCGGTGAGGTAATCCGCCGAGCTGAGATCAGTCGCCGTAGTGCCGTAGCTAGCCGTCGTATTAATTTGTACAGTAAAACTGCCCGTTCCCAACTCTCCGATATTTTGCCCAGCCGTAAAAATGGACAACAGCAATTGATCACTACTGCAGTTGTAATAATGCGTCCAACCATCAAAGGCCATAAAAGCCTCATCCGCTACCAAGACCTCCGAAGGGCCTCCGGCCAGCGGCAAACTTATCGAAGTCCCTACAAACTCATAAGCCCCCAAATCCACCCGAGTACCATACTGCCGAGGGTTACCCAATGGGTCAAAATCCGCCGGCGTCCCGTAATTCACCCCTATATCGATGGCCGGCGAGCAGGCCTCCAGGCGAAAATCGCGGGCCGTCGTATCCACCAACCCCGGCGGTATGTCCATAATATCGCTGGCCCCAGTGCCCGTAAAGCCGCCTTCGACAATACAATTGATGGCGCGGAATTGATCGGGCAGCAGGTTAAAGTCGTCAAAAGGATCGGTAGACTGTAGGATGATGCAATTGCCCAGCTCGCCGCTGCCGCCGTTGTTGAGCAGCAGCACATCGGAGTTGTTCACCCCCTGGTTGTTGTAGCAGGTCAGATTGCGAGCGAGCAGGTGACTGGTGGAAACAATGTCCTGAACGTAGAAAGCGCCGCCGAAGTTGGCGCTGTTGTCATAGAGCAAGCAGTTGAAAAATCCAGCATTCCAGCCCAGCGTAGGGTCAACCACCTTGCCTTCATTACCATCGACAAAGAGCACGCCGCCGCGCACGCTTTGGTTTTGGTAGAAGGTGCAGGAGAGATAGTCGGCTTCGAGGCCGCTGCCGCTGCCTTTGAAGTGGTGCAATGCGCCTCCTCGGATGCTGGAGCTATTGCCTTGGAAGGTACAGCGGCGAAAGCGACTGAGGAGATCGGCCGACAGGGTATACTGGGCTACGGCACCGCCGTATGCTGCCTCATTTTGCTGAAAATGGCAATTGGCGATTATTATAAATGTGGTATCGTTGGTATTTTGTAGGTCGAGGAGCAGGCCGCCGCCGTAGGCATCCAAGGTGCTGCCGTCGGCTTGCCCGCCGGTGATGGTGAAGCCATCGAGGAGCAAGTCACGGTCGATGAGGCTATTGAGGCGGACCACGTGGTAGCTGTTATCGGAGGGATCGCTGGGCAGGCCGATGTCGCCGCTGAGGAGGGTAGGATGGGCCTGGGGGTCCCGTTCGCTGAGCAGGGCTTCACCGCCGGCGAAGCCGCCGTAGATTTTCACGCCGCCGACCAGTTCGAAGGAGAGGCTGCGGTTGGTGGTAGCCGTCGGGAAATACGTCGCTGCGGCCACCCAGATTTCGTCGACCGCAGCGTTGGCGCGGGCGGCGTTGAGGGCCGCTTGCAGGTCGGCATAGGCGTTGCTCCAGCTAGAGCCGTTCTGGGCTCCGCCGCTGACATTGGCATTGACATAGAGGGTGCTGCTGAATAGTGGGTGGGTGATGAAAAGGCAGGCCACTAGAAGGACTGCGCGGGTTTGGCGACAGCAGTTCATGTCGATACGGTTTTTGGATGAATAGTCAAAATTAGGAAATATACGCAGAAATGTAGGGGAATGGGTGGTTTTATTTACTGCTTAATCTTTGTATACTGCCTTACTTTTGTAGGGCTTTAGCGCCCTAAGTTGATCAAAGATTATTATTTTGAATTTATATCTTTCACACACAATTACGTCTAATATGAAAACATTTACACGTCTAAAACATTCTTTTATTCTATTTTTTTGTCTGGGTTTGTCGCTGAGTGCAGTGGCGCAGACGATTTACGTTAAGCACGATGCCGCAGGCAGTAATGATGGCAGCAGTTGGGCTAATGCCTATACTGATCTGAGCGTTGCCATTGATAATGCGAACAGTGGCAGCGAGATTTGGGTAGCTGCGGGCACCTATCATCCCGGTAGCGGTAGCCCGGTAGACACTTCCTCTTTTTTCCTCAAATCTGGTGTAGCGATTTACGGTGGTTTTATGGGAACGGAGAGTATGCGCGGGGAGCGGGATTTCCTCTCCAACCCTACCCGACTGAGCGGTGACATCAATGAGGATGACATTCTTGGAGAATGGTATACCAACAAATCTGATAATGTCCTGCACGTTCTTTTTGCGGATGGCGAAGTGGATAATACTGCGATCGTTGATGGTTTTATCGTGAGCCACGGTTATACGGATACGGTTAATACCACCAGTTTTGATCACTGGCGAGGAGCCGGATTACATACGCGCGGTGGCCCGCTGATTCGCAACTGTACTTTTAGTGATCACTACTCTAGATTTGGTAGTTCGATCTATGCGATTAATACTACCGGCTTACAGGTGATCCGTTGCCGTTTTACTAATAATTTTGCGGAAAGTTCGAATGCGGGCATACTCGGTCTCTATGCCAATGGTACGGTAGTCGATAGCTGTGAGTTTTTGACTAATGTATCCAATTGGGGAACCGGCTTGTATTTTGCCAATTCGAATGTGGAAATCTATCGTTCTCGTTTCATCAACAATAGTGCGACCAATGCCGGAGCCATCTACATCGATGGGACGGACTCTTTGGGGACGATGGTGATGATTGAGTTTTGTGAATTTCGCGAAAATTCCGCCTCGGCCTTCGGCGGCGGCGCTTTTTACAGCTGGAACGAGAACTATCGGATGAGCAACTGCCAGTTTTTTGACAATCGTGCAACCAATGCCGGAGCCATCTACAACGACGGGCGGCTCGGTGGCCGTTCCTTTTCGATGGATAACTGCCGCTTTGAGGGCAATACCACTACCGAATGGGGAGGAGCTATTTACAATGGGAGGTCTACCTTTGACTACAAAGATTGTATCATAAAAGACAACACAGCGACTTTGACGGCCGGTGGGATTTATAA
Source organism: Bacteroidota bacterium (assembly GCA_038750655.1). Taxonomy (GTDB): domain Bacteria; phylum Bacteroidota; class Bacteroidia; order Chitinophagales; family Saprospiraceae; genus JBCDGZ01. The sequence continues at coordinate 10,472 of JBCDGZ010000132.1, forward strand.
CGGTGGTGAGGGTGGTACGGCCAGTTATAATAACTGCCAATTCATCGGTAATCAGGCCGAATTCGGCTGGGGCGGTGGCCTGATCAACTACTCCAGTGATGTTGACATTAATGATTGCTTGTTCGAAGCCAATATCTGTGAGAACGGTGGTGGAGGGATGTCCTGTGGGTTTGCGGCTAATATTTCGGTCACCAATTGTACCTACACGAAGAACGAAGCGGGCTACGGTGGTGCGGTATTTAGCCAGAACGACTTCACAACGATTACCATAGACTCCTGCGTTTTCACCGACAACCAAGCAGAATCAACGGGCGGCGGGCTCTACGGCATCGAAAGCCCCGATATTACCCTAAACAACTCCTTCTTCCAGGGCAATACCGCCGATGTAGGCGGCGCCATCAACATGATTGACGATACCCTCGATATGGCCAACCTAGAGGTCAACAACATCGACTTCTCCCTCAATATCGCCCAGACCCAGGGCGGCGCGATCAACCTCTCGAACACCGACTGCCAGATCAACAGCTGCGTCTTCTTCTCCAACCTGGCCTCCGGCACCGGAACAGGAGGCGCCATCTCCAACAATGTCGGTGATAGCGTCAGCACCGCCGTCGATGTTGTCAACTCCTCCTTTGTCAGCAACATCGGCGTACTGGCCGCCGGCATTGCCCAATGGACCGACAATGGCGGAGTAGCCAACCTGAACCTGCAAAACAGCATTTTCTACAACCCCGACGGCCTCAACTACGCCATAGAAGCAGGAACGCCGACCGTCACGTCCAAAGGCGCTAACCTCTGTAGCGACGATTCTATGGAAGACGACCTGACCCACTCTAAGGACCTCATCAACACCGATCCGCTGTTGGTCAATTTCATCGATGGCGATTTGAAGCTTACCGAGAGCAGCCCCTGCGTCAATGCCGGCATCTCGGCGGGCGCGCCCCTCTTCGACATCGAAGGGAAGCCTAGGGTGGACTCCGTAGACATCGGCGCCTACGAATCGCTCTTCACCATCACCAGCACCACCGAAGTGATCGACAACAGCGTCCTACAAGTCTTTCCCAATCCCGTCGATAGGCTGGCCCAGCTGCGACTGGACAACGGTTGGCGAGGCCCCCTCAGTGTTCAATTGCGAGACGCTTCGGGCAAGTTGCTCCGCCAGGAATACCTGCACAAAAGTGCCAATTTGTTGCAGTATGAGCTGGATATGAGCCAGCTAGGTACGGGAATGTACTTGTTGAGTTTAACGGATGGTTTGCAGGTGGTTACGCGTACGGTGATTAAGGGATAGTTGGATAAGTAGCCTAGCCATTCCTACGGGTCTTTGGCATTTTAATGAATACAGCCTGCCAGCTGGCAGGGAGAACAACGAACAGCAATAGTCTGACCAGGGCTATTGCTGTTTTGCATTTTAATAAAGCTGTATTGAATTATTTTATTGCAACTGAGTTGCATTTACAAATAGATCGCTTATTTTTGCAAGGTGTACCGCACCAAAACGCCATTTCTATGATCAAAATACGCAATGCCTCCAAATCATTCAAGGGAACAGTCGCTGTTGAAAACCTCAGCCTTTATGTCGGCGAAGGGGAAATTCTGGGGCTCCTGGGCGCAAATGGTGCAGGAAAATCAACGACCATCAATATGCTGTTGGGCTTTATTGGCCCGGATTCTGGTACGGTGACCATCCAGCAAATGGATGTGACCCAAAAAGCGAGGGAAGTGCGGAAGCTGATTGGCTATATTCCCGAAAATGTCAATTTGTATGGCTACCTCTCAGGTGTGGAGAATCTGGACTATTTGTGCCGCTTGGCGGGGTTGAAGTACACGAAAAGCGAATTAGAGGGTTTTTTGAACACCTGTGGACTGCAAAGTGAGGCCCATTATCAAAAAGTAGCGGGCTATTCCAAGGGAATGCGGCAAAAGGTAGGTATTGCCATTGCGTACGCAAAAAAAGCGAAGGTCTACCTTTTGGATGAACCGGCGAGTGGGCTAGACCCGCTGGCCAGTAATGAGCTGTCCGCATTGTTGAGAAAATTGGCGGCAGAAGGGGCCACAATCCTCATGGCTTCACACGATATTTTCCGGGTCAGGGAGGTTTGCCATCGCATCGGTATTCTCAAAAAAGGAAGCCTGGTCAAGGAGCTTCGCAGTGAGGAGGTAAGTGCCAATGAGTTGGAAAATCTGTATTTGGAATACATGAAAAATTAGCACAGACTATGTGGCAAATCATCAAAAACGAGTGGTCCGCCTTACGTCGAAATAGGGCTTTGCTGGGGGTCAGCCTGGGTTTTCTGCTGGTCCTTCTACTCTCTGTAGTCTTGGGAACTCAACAAACCAATGAGCAGGCGCAACGATACGAATCGGCCAAGAATGAGCTTCGGCAGCAGTGGGAAAATATTGATTCGATGAATCCGCACGGTGCAGCCCACTACGGCACCTATGTCTTCAAGCCCGTTAATCTCCTAGGCAGCCTAGACGATGGGGTGAGCAGTGTTACGGGCAATGTCCTGCGGGTGGAAGGCCATGTACAGAATGAAATTGTCCACTCGGAAGCTTCTCAGATGCAGGCAGTATCAAAATTTGGTAAGCTTAAGAGTTCGCTGCTCTTACAGTATGTCCTTCCCCTATTGCTGCTATTTTTGGCTTTTCACAGCATGAGCAGCGAAAAACAAAGCGGTCGGCTCCAGTTATTGGTACTGCAAGGGGCTCAACCTTCTGCGCTAGTATGGGGCAAAACACTATCCGTATGGCTTTACGGAATGTTACTTTTGACCTTGACAATACTGATCTATGCCTTGTTCAATCTGAACAATATCGATGGTGAAGTCATCAAGCGTACCCTCCTTTTCTACCTCTCCTATTCCCTTTATTATTTCATCATAAGTGGCCTGACGGTATTGTTTTCTGCTCGCTGGCAGAACGCTACTGTGGCGCTCACTTCTATGCTGGGCATCTGGATTTTATGGACGATTTTCTTGCCCAATATGCTAATGAGTTCGGTAGAAAAATGGTATGATCTACCCAGCCGCGATGCCTTTAAAACCGCGATGAAGGAAGACCGTTCGAAAGGTATCGATGGGCATAATCCGGCCGACGAACGGAGCAAGGAATTGGAACAACAAACCTTAGAAGAATACAGTGTGGATAGCATTGCCCAACTCCCCATCAACTTCGATGGTCTGGTTATGCAAGCTGATGAAGAATACGGCAATCAGGTCTGGGATAAGCATTTTGGTCATCTGCGCGAGGTCATGACCCAACAGAAAGAGCGTTATCAGCTGGCGGGTATTGTTAACCCGTTTATTGCCCTACAGAATTCTAGCATGGGCTTTACGGCTAGCGATAACTTGCACCACCAGGAATTTTTGGTTCAAGTAGAACATTATCGCCGAGGATTTATTAAGGCCCTGAACGACGAACACGCTTTTGGAGGCTCTGCAACCGGAGATTGGGGCTGGACGGCCAAGAATGACTTTTTTAGATCGGTTCCGGATTATAATTATCAGCCCATCCCACTCACCTCGGTTTTTCCAAGCTACCTTACGGACCTGCTTCTCCTGGCTGCTTGGACGATTCTTGTAAGCCTGCTTTTGGCGTTTGGAACGAAAAAAATGCAGATCGTATGAAAACCCTAGGCATATTTCTCTACGAGTGGACCCACTTTATCCGCAGCCCCTTCAAAATCGTTGCGCTACTGCTTTTCCTATTGGCCGGCGGCTACGGCTTGCACAATGGAGCAAGTCTCTACCATGAGCAAATGATGCAAATCGAAAAAATCAACAAAAAGGTCCAAGAAGAAAGACAAGAATATTTTGCTTATTACGACGAGGGAAAATCCGGCCCCGAAAAGGGCCCTTGGATAGATATAACGGCTCCTTTCTGGGCGATCTGGTTCAGTAATATTTACCATTTCAAGCTCCCTACCCCCGCCTTGGTTTACAGCATGGGGCAAGCCGAGCAGTACGGCTTCTACAAACGGGTGACGTTTTTGGCCAGTCCTTACGATGCGGATATGACCAAAGAAATCAGTAACCCCGAACGGCTGCAAACGGGCACATTGGATTTTAGTTTTGCCCTACTCTTTCTACTGCCACTACTGCTCATGATTTTCCTCTACAACCTCAAAAGCATGGAGGCCGAACAAGGCTTTCTACCGCTAATCGAGGTGCAAGTCGCCGCAAAGAACACCTGGCTGCTAAGTAGAGTAGCCTTCTACGTGGGTTTACTTTGGGTCGTTCTAATTGGTTTACTTTTGTATGGAGCAATGCTTACGAAGCTATTTCCTCAGGCCGGGGCCGCCTTCGGTCAGATGCTCTTGTACAGCACTTTATACCTCATTTTTTGGTCAGTTATCTATTATTTTATACTCCGCAGTGGTACCAGCATTATGGGCAATACCCTCAGAATGGTGGCCGTATGGCTGGTCTTGGCATTTATTATCCCTGCGGCAGTACATCAGTGGATCAGCATAAAAAAACCGGCTAATTTAATGACTGATTTGATCGATGCAAAAAGAGATCAAACACAAGCATTGTACGATCTGCCCGATAGCATATTCGCAGATAAGTTGCATACCCTGTTTCCCGAAATTCTGGAGAGTCCGTTGGCGAAAGACAGCACCAAAAGTAAACCGGCCTATAGTCGTTCTGCATCAGCATTGGTCAATGAATTGACGAAAAAAAGTATTGTAATTATTGAAAAGGATAATAAAGCCAAAAATAGCTTGGTTCGCAATAGTTATTTATTTAGTCCGCTTACCTTTTTTCAGAATCGCTTTAATAAGATTGCTCAAAGCCACTATGATGACTATCAACTCTATCGCGATGAAATTCAACAGTTAATCGATACACAAATCCGCACGATGGTGCTAGACACCTGGCAAGAGGTGAAAGTAGATAAACCAAAATATACAGAATACCACAAAACGCTCAATCCTGGCTAATGCAAAATTGACCCTAAACATATAATCTATCTTCTAAAATTCTACTTACGAAATCAATCTGATATGCTTCAAGTAAAATATCCTTACGCAAATGCTGCCATCGGTAGCGATGGAGAAGTCTTACAGGACATTCACCTCCCTTCCAAAAATATTGCGATCTACCAACGCGATATTACCCCTTTGAACAAGGAACTATCCCAAATTGCGGAGCAACCCATTGAATGCCGCGCCATCGGGACTTCGGAAGAAGTTTTATCTGCCCTCGAAGATTATTTCAACAACCATCTTCCAAAGTGTACTTCCTTGTTTGATGATATTTCTAAAATCCTAAGGCTATTCGAAGGAACCGCCCAAGCCTCCTCCTTTCGGCTCCTACTAACCACCGTTAGTACTAACATGTGCCGTAAATTCCATACAGACGTTAATGACTTGCGACTGTTGTGCACCTACATGGGGCCAGGTACCCTCTGGCTTCCGGACGAAGCTATTGACGAAAAAGCGCTACGCACAACAAAAAATGATCAAAATATTGTCTTAGATAAGCAGCTGATACAGCAGGTCAACACCGGAGATGTCGTTATCTTAAAAGGAGCACTGTACCCAGAATCAAAGGCTATCCTGCACCGAAGTCCTACCATCGAGCAAAGTGGAGAAAAACGACTTTTGTTAAGAATCGACACCAACGAATTTTTGAGCTTTCTGAGCTGAGTCTCTATTTCTCTCAAAAAGCAGTAATCAATCTATAAATCTCTCTCAATCTTCATCAATAAATATGGACGCGACCAAAAAGCTCCCAGTAACCGTATTAAGCGGTTTCCTTGGCGCAGGAAAAACAACCCTGCTCAATCATGTTTTACACAATAAAGAAGGATTAAAAGTAGCCGTTATCGTCAACGATATGAGCGAAGTAAATGTAGATGCCGAACTGGTAAAAAGTGAAAACGTACTTTCTCGAACCGAAGAGAAACTGGTCGAGATGAGTAATGGCTGTATCTGTTGCACACTTCGAGAAGATCTGATGATCGAAGTAGAGCGCCTGGCCAAAGAAAATCGCTTCGATTATCTGCTCATCGAAAGTACAGGGATCAGCGAACCGGTTCCTGTAGCACAAACCTTTTCTTTTGTGGATGACGATAACGACATTGACCTTTCTCGTTTCAGCTACATCGATACTATGGTAACAGTTGTCGATTCCTTTAATTTCTTCAAAGATTTTGGTAGTTTTGAAACGCTGATGGACAGAAGACTTACGGACATTGAAGGCGATGACCGTACTATTGTCGATCTATTAACGGATCAGATTGAGTTTGCCAATGTTATCATCCTGAATAAAACGGATTTGGTATCAAAGGATCAGCTCGGCACTCTAAAAGCGGCGATTAATAAACTCAATCCTTCTGCCCGAATTATAGAATCCAGCTTCAGTAAAGTCCTTCCAAGTGAAATCTTGAACACTGGACTCTTCGATTTTGAGGAAGCAGAGCAGAGTGCTGGCTGGATAGAAGAACTCGAAAAAGGGGAGCATATCCCGGAAACAGAAGAGTACGGCATTAGCTCCTTTGTCTACCGCAGCCAAAAGCCTTTCGATCCCGAACGCTTCTGGCAGTACGTAGAGCAAAATTTTCCCGCTACTGTTATCCGCAGCAAGGGACTATTTTGGCTGGCCTCCCGACCAGAACAAGCTTTAATTTGGGGCCAGGCCGGGGGGTCTTTAAAGACGGATAGCGCTGGGGTCTGGTGGAGTAGTATGCCCTACGAAAGACGAGCGCGATACATGGCTTATGTAGAGAATCAAGCAACTATTGAAGAGGACTGGCATGCGACATTTGGCGACCGAAAAGTTGAACTTGTGTTGATTGGGCAAAATATGGATGAAGCGCTGATCACAGCCCAACTCAATGCTTGCTTATCAACAGAGGAGGAACTGGCGACCAAAAAGTGGGAAAAGGGCTATGAAGATGAATGGCCAGTTCATAGAGCTTATGCACTTTAATTTTTTTCAATAAAAATATTAAAATCACCTACTGTTATGCTACAAAGAAAATTTGATGAAATAGTTAAATCGCATTTCCCAAATGCTATGGACGCCAAGGATACCTCCATCCACTACCTGGGGAAGATGCAACTAAGAAACGATATTGATATTTCTAAAGTACTGATGGCCACCTCCGTGTGTTCGGATGACATCAATGTTCCTTCTACGACCTTCTTCAATGTGCTGTTCGGTCCATTTATCATGGGCGGATTGGGAGGCCTCCCTTTTGCAGGACGTACAGGAATGACCGCTTTTGCCCATCACATCCCGGATGAAGGCAGTGCCTTTATCTTTTACGGCCCACATATCGGCGTAACGCTTGAAGGAAATTTGGGTAAAATGTACCGGCCTCGCCAAGAGCAAGCGGGAAATTCCTGCGGAGCCCTGATGCTGGCCTTAAGTCGGTTTGAAGATGGCGATTATCGCCCCGTTATGAATGACGATGACTACCAACAAATGAAGCTGGAAGAAAGTCTGTTGCCTTATCGTGAACAAATTCTTAATAGCGAAAACCCACAGAAAGAAATTACCGAAGTCACCTACGAAATCATCAATAAAAAGCTCTACGAGCATCTGGAGGCTTGTAAAGACGAATTCCCCGTTGATAGGGTAACGCTGCTAGGAGGCATTATCATCAACACCGAATACGGACTGGATGATTACTTCGATGCCAGAAATTTCGAGATCATTAATCTCAAGGACTTAGGGACGGCCTAAGGCTCGCCCTCTACCCCTACCCCATCTCGCCGACTATCGCCAGCTGCGCGATAGCGGCCCCTTTCCTTGGCAATCGTGTGGACGCCGCCGAAGAACATCGAGCGGCCTGACCACTCCCGCAATTCCTGCCCAATCGGGGTTTCGGCCATGCTAGCCTCGAAGCCCTGCTCGACATTGAAAACACCGTGCTCTAAATGGACGCGAGCGGCCTCCACCGCCTCCTCTACCGACAGGCCGTAGCTCCGAAGGTAATGCAGGACCTGAAAAATAGCCGAGGGGATGCGGCTCGCCCCTCCACTGCCCATCACCATATCGACTTGCTCCTCCGCATCGAGAATAATCGTAGGCGTCATCATGGAAGAAAGGCGGGTATTGAGTGTCCAGGAATGGAAGCCATCGGGCAACAGCGCGGCCTCACCGAGCATATTATTCATCTGCATATCGGTACCCTCAATAAAGTAGCCACAGCCTTCACCGATGGTCATGCTGAGGCTGATGGCATTACCGTGGCGGTCAACGATGTTGAAATGCGAGGTACTGCCCCACTTTTTGTTGTGCTCGGGCAGCAGCTGTAGGCCCTTGGGGCTGTGCTGGTAGAAACGGCGAAGGTGCTGCGCTAGCTCGCGGGGGCGCTTGCCGAGGTGGTCGACCTGCTCGAAGACTTGCTGGAGCTGTTGGAGGTGGCGCAGGCCGTAGGGGGATTGGCCTTTTTCGGGGGAGGGCGAAAAGGCGCAGGCCAGGGCTAGGAGGCTGCCGCCGGTGCTGGGCAAGGGGTTGGTCAGTATATGAGAGGTGCCGTGGCGGAAATGCAGGGGCTGGCGAACGATGACTTCGTAGTTACGGAAATCGTCCATCGTGAGGTAGCCCCCATTTTCTCGGTAGTTGCGGACAATTTTCTGAGCGATTTCGCCTTGGTAGAAAGCGGCGCGGCCTTCGCGGGCCAGGTGGTCCAGAAAGTCGGCCAGGCCGGGCATACGGATGGGCTCGCCAACGGCGGCCAGCGGCCCCTTGGCAAAAAAGATCGGGGTGGCCTCCGGCGCAACGCGCAGGATGCTTTCCAGCAAGCTAAGATCGAAGTACTGAAAGGCATTCACGGGAACCCCCTCCTTGGCTTGCTGGATGGCGGGTTGGGCGAGTACGGAGAGCGGCAGGGTGGCAAAGCGTTTGTGTAAGGCAAAGATCCCGGCGATCATGCCGGGTACGGCGGAGGAGCCTCGGCCGATGTGGAACACCTCGCGGGTATCGCCGAAGTCGACTTCGATGGGGTAAAAATCGACTTCGGAGACGGGGCGCTTGCGGGACGGGGTCTGGCAGAAAAAGTCGAACAGCAGGGCCTCTCCATTGGCGGTGAAGACGTTGGCGAAGGCGCCGGCGCCGGCGGAGGACATGCAGGGTTCGGCAATAAAGGTGGTCATGAGAGCAGCAATAGCGGCGTCGAAGGCGTTGCCACCGGCCTTTAGAATCTCGGCGGCGGTAGCGGCGGTGGCCTCGTGCCCGGCGGCAATGGCAGCATTTATCATAGGTATCGTTTATCTTAAAACACAGTATTTATCAAAGAAGGGTTTACATTTCCAAACCATCTACCAATACATCCAATGCTCCTTCGGAGGCAATTCGTACATGAATAGCGGTATTGCTCAAAGAAGTTTCTTCAATCGTCAAGTCGTCCAGCTGCCCCTTGATACGAATATTGGGCGCCACCTCAAAGTCGGCTAGTTTTTCCTTCACCATCCCCTTCACCTCATTGATGTTTTCGTCCAGTGGAAAGCGAAGACTTTTCTGCATCTTTTTAATCAGTCCCTTTTTGAAGAGCCAACCGATGCTTTTGAAGATGATATTGCGGGTATTCAATTCAAAATCCAAACCTTCCATTTCTATGGCATTCAGGGTAGGATTATAAACGGGTTTGCCCTTGAGGAAGATGCTGCCATCGTAGCTGCCCGAAACGGTCGTGTTGATGAGCAGTTGCTCATCTCGGCCAGAGAGTTGAATATCCTCGATGGTCACTTTCTGATTCCCACTGCTGAAGGTCTCGCCAATGACAAACTGCCGCGCTACTTTCTCGGCCTCGGCAAAGGGGATGGCAGCGACGAGGTGGACGACAAAATCCCGCCCGGCTTCCTCTACCATGCGAAATCCCGGAAGGATGGCGTCAATTTCGGTTGGCGGGCGCTGGCCCATAACGGCTTCGGCGCTGGCCTCGGCGGAGACGGTGCTTTTGATAAAATTATCGACGGTTTTGATCGGCGTCATGCTCATGCTGCGCAGGTTGAGGATCAACCAAAGTCGGTATTCTTCAGATAACAAGATGGCATCCTGCAATTTCAGCCAGGCTTCTCCAACGTATTTTTTCAAATCCAGCTTATCCTTCATCTGCTTATCGATGGCGCGGGTAATGTGGTGCTGGCTACGGTCGAGGATACGATCGGCAACGAAGGTGCCTGGTAAATCCAGAAATCCCAGGCGGAGAGCCGGTTTTTGCTGCCACTCGTGTTTAAGAATACGGGTTTGGGTGACTAATGTCCAATCGGGTTTGATTTCATAATGGGTACGGATGTCGAGGGTTAGTGCACCTTCGGCCTCTACATCGGCTAGGGCCAGGCGTTTTTTCACCCATATCGAAAGGGGAACCTGGTAGTTGAGGTGTTGACCATCGAGTTGCAGCCGGATCGCGCCGTTTTTCTCCACTTTGAGCATTAAACCATCATCGTTGTTGTCGCTCATATCATTATCCTCATACAGCATGCCTTGCATCTGCTTGTTGATGATCTTTTCGACATCATTGATATTGACGCTGATGGGGATACTTACACGTGAAATCCTGTTGTTCTTCATTGCTGAACCTACACTTTTGGTTGAGTACACCACCCAAGCAGTACACAATTAGAGGAGGCTTGAAATGACCACCTCCCGATTTGGGTGTTGCCAAAATTACTAAGAATATCGGAGCGCAATCAAAAAAGGAAGGCGAAAATCAGTGAAGTAAAAAGGAGGAACGATATTCGAGAGAAGGACCAGCATTAAACTTGGAACGGTTTATGGTTTATAGAAAACCCACGCCCTTTTTCTACATTTGTGTTCAGCTTTTTACTTAAAAGCAGCTTTTGTAAGAAAAAAAATATTGTTTTTTTACACACCTATACAATATAATTTTCACATATTTCATTCTTTATATAAGAACAATTTTTATTAAATCACTGTTATTAAATTATATAC
>JBCDGZ010000133.1:0-21270 GCA_038750655.1 Bacteroidota bacterium
GAAACCGCTTATCAACCTAACCCCGAGATGCTGGATATTCAGGCTTTGGTGGAAGAGATTGTTGAAAAGTCCAGAAAAAGCAATCCCGAAGCACAGATTAATGTAGATGCCCAATTGGAAAATCCTTATATTTTTGCGGACAAATCGGGGATGACTTCAGTCGCCCAGAATTTGATTGAAAATGCTATTAAGTATTCCAATAAACCTGCTCAAATTGATCTACACCTGGTTCAGCAGAATGGGCACATCAACTGGGCAATAGCCGATCAGGGCATTGGCGTTTCTGATCAGGAAAAAAAGCGGATTTTCAAGCGATTTTATCGGGTGGGAAATGAAGATACCCGGAAAACCAAAGGAACAGGTTTGGGTTTATATATTGTCAATGAAATCATCAAAGCACACCAGGGCAGTATTCAAATCGTTGATAATCAACCCAAGGGCAGTATCTTTAAAATTAAATTGCCACACAAACAAAACGATCAACCATAAAGTAGTAACCCTTCATGAGAATTTTATTTGCAGAGGATGAAGAAAACATCCGCGATGTCGTCAAAATGAACCTTGAATTAGAAGGCTACGAAGTGGTCAGTGCAGCTGATGGCCTTTTGGCCTTGAAATACTTTAACGAACAGCATTTTGATTTGTTGGTACTGGATGTGATGTTGCCAGAAGTCGATGGCTACCAGATTTGTGAGCAGGTGCGGCTCACCAATATGGAGGTACCTATTATTTTCCTGACGGCCAAGGATACCACGACGGATCGGATTACAGGACTGAAAAAGGGGGCTGATGACTACCTGACTAAGCCGTTTAGCCTAGAAGAGCTGTTACTACGCGTACAAAATCTCATCAAACGCAGCAGTAAATCGCCGGCCAATACGCCAGAACTGTATGATTTTGGGGGCAATAAGGTCAACTTTCTGACCTATGAGGCCCAAAGTCAAAACGGCGAAACCTTTTCCCTCACCAAAAAAGAAGCAATGCTGCTCAAGCTGCTGGTTGATCGCAAAAACGAGGTGCTCTCCCGCCAGCAGATTCTCCAATCCGTCTGGGGCTACGATGTCTATCCCTCTACCCGTACCATCGATAATTTCATCCTTTCTTTCCGCAAATACTTCGAGGAGGACCCTCGCAACCCCCGCTACTTCTTATCGATCCGAGGAGTCGGGTATAAATTTGTAGAATAAGCTAGAGCTAATCGACTGAGGCTGGGGATGCTCCAAGACGAATAGGGTCAGCCAGCTGTCTCTAGATAGGAAAATGAGTTGGTCTTTCTCTACTCTTAGGGGAATGACCCTCCAAGCGAAGGAATTGCTGTCTTTCAGATCAATTTGTTCGAAAAAGTTAAGTCTATTTCTAGTAGGGTCAAACTCCCAAGAGCCTTCCGGAATATTCAGCATCCTCTTTTCTTTATGTTCAATGCTACATCGCCCATCAGGCTCCAACTTAAAGCGGAATTGTTTCATCTTCTCAGAAAATGAATGGACACTCATCTCCTGGCTCCAACTTTCTTCGCTCATTTTCCCTACAAATCCGACCTGTTGCACCAACCATTCTCCCAATAGTTCTTCTGCTTTCAAAGGTACCGTTGGCGCTTCATACCTGTGATGATAGTACAACTTGAATTCCGCAATCCTCCCTTCCTCAACAGCGGCAGCTACGCGGTAATAATGTCCCTCCTTGCTCAACACCCGATAGCGAAAGCGATCCCTCGACCTATTCCTCCCGTACTGCGTCCACCCCCAATTTTTCACACCAACAGTCAATCCAAATTCCTTATCCTTGATCTTCTCCACGTTGTACTTAAGAAAGTATTTGCCCCCTTCCGCCCATTCCTCCCAGTATTCACGATCCAGCTTAATGACCGCTAATTTACCGTCAGCTTCAAAGTAGTACATCAGCTCATACTCAAAGAGTGCAGCAAAATCTTCTTCACTAATACTAGATGCTGGCATACTTTTCAGCCATTTCCAGCTGTCCAAAGCTTCATCCGGCCACTCCTTCATCGCAGCTGCTATAAAAGTTGAGCAGTACCGATTCAATTGAAGATGGGCCGAGGACATAATCTCGTGCAAAAGCGTGTCGCTGACCTCCTGGTAGCAGGAATTGCCCAACTCCTCTCTCACACAATGCTCAATCTTATTGTTTTTCTCCTCGGGCTGCTCGTCCAAACAATGGCATACCTCTTGAGCAAGCCCTGCTGCCGTTTGGGAAAAGCTATTTGAAGTCAACAGCCCCATTAGGGCCAGTAGGAGTAGTTTTTTCATCAGCGTTTTAATTTTATTGTACAATTTTTTCTACAGCTGTTTCTAACTGTATCTTGAATCGTTGCGGTTCATCAACATGTAGAGCGATGGTATGAAATCGTTTTTTGATGTTGTAAAAACCAGACAGTTTGTGTTCTTCCTTGAGGTAAATGATGGTATTATGGCTTTCCAAATCATCCAAAGTTGAGGACTTGACCCCCCCTTTTTTAAGGTCAATACGCTTACGACTATTCTCAACGCGCTCAATAAATTCTAACGGAATATCGGTCTCCGAGAGTATGCCGAAGCGAAGTTCTAGTCGATCCTCACGGATGGCAATGGGCCGCTTGGGCAGAGAGCGGATAATACCGAACACCTGTAGGCAGGTATAGATACTTAAGAAGGTCAATATCCAGGCGGCTAAGGGGCTCCAACGTTCGAGCAGTAAGTGCACTACACCCGCTTCGACGATAATCAGAAAGATGAAAACGCCCAGTATGGAGACCATGCCACTGCGCTTGTGGTAAGAAAATTCGTGGGCCGCCAAAGGCCGCTCTTTCCAATGGATAAACCCATAGTAAATGATCGCAATCTCGGTAATCACCGGGCCAGTAAGGCGTCGAGGCAATAAGGACGTCGCCGCGGAGCGAAGTGCAGTAAAAAAGTCGGGGGTCACCGCCTTTTGCCTCTGATAAGCTTTTATCGTTTGCCGAACCTTGTAGATGACCGTCCCCAACACCGCCAATTCAATGACCGGAAAAACGTAGGTCTTGAACTGACTCAAAGCCCACTGCTGATCCGCAGGGAGAATGAAACTGGCCACTAATAAACCCACCACAAAAAAAGGCAGTGCGGTCAACTTAGAGATGGTCGTATTGCGGATCAAAAAGAGGTAAAGTAGAGGACTGGTCAATAAAAGATCAAAAGTAATAGCCGTGGAAAGGCCCGAGGGATCGTTGAGGAAAATAGCACTGCGGCTAAGGAGGATCATAGAGAGGATAATGAACAAAGGCGTGCCGAAGATCAAAAGGCATTGCCTGAAGTTTAAAGCTTTACTCATGAGTTCTATTTTTGTAACAATAAACACTTGCTAGTTAAAACATTTTGTATTACATTGCAAAATAATTCGATCATTGCCAAAGTTTCTTGTACGAAATTCCTCCCTCTCCGATTACTTTGGCGATTCCAGTTGACATACCTCCTTGCACTTTCAAAGGCCTAGACGGTGTGAGGATGCCGATTCCTTAGAAAAGGAGTTCTTGTGATCTCTACCTGCAAGGACTGACTGTCTTATGGTCAGTACCGAACTTAGAGCAGGGGAGAGCGGCGGTGGTGGCGAAGTGGGCGGGTCCCTCCCAAAATGCCCAATCACTGCATACTTAACTCATTAACAACACCTTACACTACTTCTAACTCCTCTCTCAAACATAACTTTTCCTCTACTTTCTCCTTTCTTTACCCATACCTTTACCGCTCCCCCATCCGTAACAACTTCTTCTCCCAATGCCCCCCATCGCCGCTAACTTTCAAAATATAGAGTCCATTCGGCAAGCTTCCCATTTCAATTCTCGTACGACTACTTCCCACGGTCTCCCCCTCCAACAATTGACGTCCCTGCGAATCATACAACTCATATTCAAGACGTTTTTCCGCTTCGAGGAAGACGAATTGATCAAAGGGATTGGGGTAGATTTGGAAGGGGGCTTTGGGGGCCTCGGTGGTGGAGACGATGCTGATGACAACAGGGATGGTGACGGCAGAGCCGCAGAGCGAATTGGTGGTAAAGAGGGTGACGTCGTAGACGCCGTTGCCGGGGAAGGTATGGACGGGGTTTTCCTCGGTCGAGAGGGGGGAGCCGTCGTCGAAGTTCCATTGGTAGTTCGCGGCGTCGGTGGATAGGTTGGTGAAGGTGACGGTGAACTCGTTTTGGTCGAAGGTGAAGTCGGCTTGGGGTTGGGGTTCGATGCGGATATAGGAGGCTTCTAGGAGGGTGTTGCTGCCTACGGTATTACTGACTTCGAGCCGTACGTCGAAGAGGCCAGCGTTATTGTAGGTGACGATGGGGTTGGCTTCGGTGGAGGTGGCGGGGTTGCCGCCCTCGAAGGTCCAGAGGCGGTCAGTGATGCCGGTACCGGAGTCATCGGTGAACTGGACGGTGAGGGGGGCGCAGCCGGAGCCGTTGTCGACGCTGAAGGCCGGGTCGGGGGGGCCTTGTAGGCTGATCTGCACTTGCTCGATAAAGACGTCGGTACCGCAGTCGTTAGTGACCGTCAGGGTAATGAGAAAAGTGCCTTCTTGGGTATAGGTGTACGTTGGGTCGCGCATGCTCGAGTTGTTGCCGTCTCCAAAATCCCATTGAAAGTTGTTGGCATTGCTGGATTGGTTGTTAAAAGTGAGGGTCGCGCCGCTTTGTAGGAAGCTAAAATCGGCCGTGGGGCCACTTTGCAATTGAAGGAAGGCGGGGCTGGTATTAAATTCAATGCCGCAGGAGTCGGTGACCACGCAGCGGTAGGTCGCAGAGACGGCGGGCATCGTCAGTTGCAAAATAGCAGATTGGGTGCCCGAAAAATTGCTATTATTCGTCAAATCCATGTATCCCATTCCCAAATCCTGCTGCCATTGGTAGTTCAGGTTGATCCCCTGCGCCAAGAGTTGAAAGAAGGTATCTTGTCCTTCACAAATCACAATATCCTGGGGAGGGAGAAGCAGTTGAGGTTCGGGGATAATGTCGATGGTGACTTCATCAGTTGGAAGGTCCGTAATGCAATCGCTGCTGATCAGGCAGCGGTAGCGATTGCTGGCAAAGGTGCTATTGGCTCCGTTAACGCCCAGCATGGGGCTTTGTACGCCGCTATAGGTCGCATCGTTACTCAGATTTTGAAAGCCACTGCCTGTATTCAGTTGCCATTGGTAACTCAGGCTGTTGCCGCTAGCTTGAAGGCCAAAGCTGAGGCCATCACCCGAGCAAATGCGCTGATTTTGAGGTTGTTGAGAAAGACTAAAATCGCTGATGGGCTCGACTCCCTGGGGAATGCTGTCAAACATCACTGGCAAGAAACCGATGTCGCTACCGACAGCCGCTCCATTGAAAGCATTGGTGCAGACCGGGCTATTCGACCAGCCCGCTTCACCGCCCAACTGCAATAAGGTATAATTAGACAAGCTCAGGGTCTGGTTTACATAAGTTACGCCGCCGCCGCCGCCGCCGCCGGGCCCAAAACAGCGATCCTGGTTACTACTCACACTGGACCCATCGCCACCCGCTACCTGTAATCGCACCAAGCCCATAATCTCCTCAATCTGCAACACCAATGTTCCCCCAGCACCACCACCACCACCGCCATCACCAACGATTCCCTCACTGTCTTGTCCTTGCAATGAAATGGCCTTAGTTTGAGGGCTTTCCAGTATTTTTGCTACAATGATCGCAATCCCCCCGCCGGCTCCACCGTCCGAGGCATTGTCATTATTCCCGTGCCCGGCACCGCCGCCACCGCCCATAAACAGCCGGTCCGATCCCGACGGTAAGGCCCGACCGCCGATCCCCGGATGCCGCCCCCGGCAGCCAAAAGTCGAAGGCTCATTATTCTCTCCTCCCTGACCGCCAGCAGCAAGGTTGGCACCGCCACCACCGCCTGAATTGTGATCATTACCGCCACCACCACCGTTAGCCTGCGGCCCCTTACCGGCCTCGCGTCCAGGAATGAATTTAGCAATCCCTTCCCCTTTCGCAGAGCCTCGCCAATTATCCAAAGCATAATAGTGATCATTTTGCGTCAAAAACCACTGACAGTTATTGGGCAGATTAGATACTGCCTGCCCCCCGCGGAAGCCCGCCCCACTCAAAGATATATCTTCCTCCAAAATAAGGCGTTCTGCTTCTAGGATCAAAACCCCACCAGTCGTTCCATCCCAAGGTTTGGCCTTTAAGGTATCAACCACCCGAGCTATTTGAAAAGTCGGGATATTAACCACCTGTACACTTCCATCTATATCATAGTCATTAAGCAGAAGATTTTGCAAATACAGCTCCCCTGCCGCAACAGAATCAATGACTGCACGCTCGTGCCGCCCGGCATTGCGAATATCCGTAATGACGCCAAAATTACTGTTGTCATCCGAAGAAATGAGGGCGCCTTGCATTTGAATAATCAGCAGCGATTGTCCGACGCGAAAGCCCGTTGTATCGGCGACCATAATTAGGCTTTTGCAGTCCTGATCGATGCCGCTCACAGTGCTGTATTGATTAATCACCCCTTCGATTGGAACTTGGCTAAACGATTGATTAACAGAAAGTAAGGATAATAAAGCAGTGTAGAAAATAATTTTCATAGTCGATTAATTTAACAGCTTGGCAGAGCCATCAGCGTGCTCCGACAGTGCAGTTGGTCCGTCTTAAACTTTAGTTGGAAAAATTACCATTCCGGGGTGTACTCAATGGCAAGACTCTAAATTAATCAATATTTTAATAAATTCTGATTTAATAGCAAAAAAGTGTTACCTTTGCAGCCGTTAAAAGCCCGACGCTTGTTCTCAAGTTAAAGGGGTATGGTTAAACCAAATAAATTTTAACATATGCCTGTTAAAATAAGATTGCAAAGAAGAGGCCGCAGAAAGCAGCCTTTCTACCACATTGTGGTAGCCGACGCTAGAGCGCCGCGTGACGGCCGCTTTATCGAAAAGATCGGGACCTATAACCCGATGACCAAACCGGCAACTATCGATCTGAACCGCGACCTAGCCTTCGAATGGCTCATGAAAGGCGCTCAGCCCACCGATACTGCCCGTGCCATCCTCCGTTTCAAAGGAGTATTATATCGCAAGCACCTCATGCGCGGCGTGAAGAAAGGAGCGCTGACTGCGGAAGAAGCTCAAGCTAAGTACGAAGCCTGGATCAGTGAGAAAGAAGCGAAGATCGCTGCTCGCCGTCAGCAGACTGCTGAGGAGAGAGCTGCTTTCCATGCTGCAGTCTCTGGTAATGCGCCTAGGGTAGAGAAACCAGCGGAAGCATCAGCTACTGGTGGTTCAAGTGGTGCGCCTGATGCCCCAGATACCCGCACTTTCGCCGAATCTGTTGAACAGACTACGGTAGAATCGCTCTCTGGTGAAGCTCCAGCTCCAGCGGCTGAGGAAAAGCCAGCCGAAAAGCCCGTTGCAGAAGCTCCAGCTGTTGAAGAAAAGCCAGCAGAAGAACCTGCTGCTGAAGCTCCAGCCGCAGAAGAGCAGCCAGCCGCAGAACCTGCTGCGGAGGCTCCAGTTGCGGAAGAAAAGCCAGCAGAAGAACCTGCTGCGGAGGCTCCAGCCGCGGAAGAAAAGCCAGCCGAAGAACCTGCTGCTGCCGATGATCTGAAGAAGATCGAAGGTATTGGTCCTAAGATTGCAGAGCTGATCGAAGCTGCGGGGATCAAGACATTCGCTCAGCTCTCTGAGGCAACGGCAGATCGCATTAAGGAAATTCTCACAGAAGCCGGAGGTAACTTTGCTTCTCACGATCCAACGACCTGGCCAGAGCAAGCTAAGATGGCTGCCGCAGGCGAGTGGGATAAGCTGAAGGCTTGGCAGGATGAATTAGACGGTGGCAAAGCAAAGCAAGACTAAGCTTATCCCCGTTTCCCGCTTTTAATATTAGTATTTTTTTATTAACTTAGCGGAGTAAGTAATTCACGAATAACATTATTACTCGATATTATATAAACCTAGTAGGGCTTAAATGTTCTACTAGGTTTACATTTATAAAATTCAGGTTGTATTAGACGTTTACCTCAACTTGAATGATAAAACTAAACTGGCATGAAAGAACTTAATCCTGAATACCAACAACAACTGGATCAAATGATTCAGGACATCCAGGCAACCGAAGAGTTTCAGCGCTTCCTCGATGAAGAAGAAGAGGAAGACTACCAGACGATTCGCGAAACCTTTGAGCCTCGCATCGCAGAGTTGTACGAGGAAGTAACCAATAATAATCCACTGCAATTATTGGCTTTCGAAAAAGCGATGCTCGACCCCAATCTGGAAGGTCTTTTCCTACCTCGAATCCTGGGCTACGCTGTATTGCGCGGTGTTACTGATGATAATTATAAATATATGCGGCCTCAGCAGCACTTCAAGGATATTCTGATGGCCATCTGCAATTCCTCCAACTTCGATTTTATTCGCAAGCGCATTGGCCAAACCATACAAATGGGATTTGCCCTGAGTAGCGACATCTGGATTACCAACCTGATCAATGTTATCGAAAATAAAAGAATTCGCTATTTTCTTCAAGGTCAAAAACTGCCTAAATACCGCGATCTGAAAGAAAGAAGAATCGGCTATGCGCGCTATAAAAATCAGTTCAAGCAAGACGATTTTTACACAACGGTATTTCCCACTACCAAATCTGAGTTAAAGGTACTCTACCCTTCTGTACGCCAGTTTATGCGCCATCGGGTCACGGTAGGGAAAGACAACAGCAGTATCCTGAAGGAAATCCGCGCTTTCTTGGATAACGAGGACTTCAAAGGCAGCCCAGAATACATCGAGTTTCTCTGCCTTTACGCCAATTTCTTCGATGTGAACGAAGCCGATCATAAGCACTTAACGGATATTCTTCACACGGCTAGAAAAGACGAAACATTTAGCGAAAAGTGGTTGGAAAATATCCTGGCTATCCACAACAGCAGCGATCTTAACCTCGACGGAACGGCCGATAAACGGGTATCTGCGCTACTACACCACGGTGTTAAAGATGAGCTGAGCAACTACTATGATCTAACCGATATTATCCATAGTAAAGGCTATCTGCACGATGATACCATCGAAGCGACTAAGGTCTTCTACAATGCTCACGAAGGGCTGTCGACGGTCAATGAGTGCTTGCGCAAAACGATTTTCAATTATTTTGCCCAGTTCCTGAAAAATATTGGTATCAGTGAATATCCGGAGTATTTCGAGCTGTCGAAAATCTTTCCGGTCTACCTAGGTATTTTCTCCAACCAGCAGTTCAATCAGAATTTGAAGGAACTCTGCATGGCTTATATCCGAAAACTCTTGAAACGCTATACCGATAAGCGCGGTAAAGATTATCAGGACATTAAGAAATTTGTGTCAACCAACTTTCTCGATCTTGGCTTTTTGAAGCAAAAGGAGATCGTCGAATTGTTCAAAACCCGTAGAAAGAAAAAGAAACCGGTATCCTAGCCGCACCATCAGTCAGGGAGCCAAGGCAACTCGTTCCCTGACTGATTTTTAGTCCTGCCCTAACCCAAGCTGTTTAATTCCTCCATTATCCCCAGGACTATGCCTAGACTTGTTATTGTCTCTAATCGTCTTCCAATTACGATTAATAAATCCAAGGGAGAACTGCACTTCTACCCTAGTGCCGGTGGCTTGGCCACGGGACTCAGCTCATTGGACCAAACTTATGAGAAAATCTGGATCGGCTGGCCTGGCCAAGCCATCGCCGAAACCAAAGAGCAACAAAGCGTGGCAGCCACCCTAGCTAGCAGCCACCTGATCCCCGTTTTTCTGAGCGATGAAGAAATCGAACTCTACTACGAAGGATTCAGCAATAAAACCATCTGGCCTCATTTCCACTATTTCACCCAATACACGACCTATAACGACGAATACTGGGAGGCCTACCAGGCCGTTAACCACAAGTTCGCCGAAGTGGTCATCGCCAACGTCAAAAAGGACGATCTGGTCTGGATTCACGACTACCAGCTCTTACTACTTCCAGCAATGATCCGAGCGGCCTTTCCGGACGTCTCCATCGGTTTTTTTCTCCACATCCCCTTCCCCTCCTACGAAATCTTCCGGATTCTCCCCTGGCGGGCCGCCCTTCTGGAAGGCGTCCTCGGCGCTGATCAAGTCGGCTTCCACACCTACGGCTACATGCGGCACTTTCTCAGTGCCGCCTATCGCATCAGCGGCTATGAACACAACTTCGGTAAGCTGGCGGTCGGCAAGCGCATCGTCAATGTGGATGTTTTTCCAATGGGAATCGACTACGATAAATACGCCTTCCCAGAGCGCATCGCCGACATCAGCGAGAGCAGCAGAATTATCGAACGGCTCTTATCGAAAGGGCGCAAGCTCATCATCAGCATCGATCGGCTCGACTACACCAAGGGGATTCCCAACCGCATTCGGGTCTTTGAACAACTGATTCGCAACTACAAGGCTTACCGGGGTAAGGTAACGCTGATGCTGATTGTCGTTCCTTCTCGCTCCAATGTTGATCAGTATCAGGAGTTGAAAGATGAAGTAGATACGCTGGTGGGCCGGATCGATGGCGAGTTCCGCACCTTCGGCTGGTCACCCATCCAGTATTTTTACCGCTCTTTTAACTTCGCCGACCTTACCGCCCTCTACCGGGCTGCAGATATTGCGATGATCACTCCGCTGCGCGATGGGATGAATCTGGTAGCTAAAGAATTCATTGCGAGTAAGGAAACGAACAAGAAGGGAGTGCTGATCCTCAGTGAGATGGCGGGTGCAGCTAGTGAGCTAAGTGATGCCCTGATCATCAATCCGCAGGACAGCAAGGGGATGCTCAATGCCTTGCTCAAAGCACTGGAAATGCCGGTGGAGGAGCAGGCCGAACGCCTGGATTTAATGGCCAAAAAGCTGAAACGCTACACCGTCAAGCATTGGGCACAGACTTTTATCAAAGAACAGAGTAAAATGAGCGAACAAAAGAAACTGAGTAAAAGTAAGCTGTTGAGCAATCAAGACCTCAGCGAACTCCTACAGGCCTATCGGCAAGCGAAACGCCGCCTTCTCCTGCTGGACTACGACGGTACCTTGATGAGCTTTCAGAACGATCCTACCCGCACCGCCCCCGACGAGGCCCTCCTCAACTGCCTTCAGCGCCTGGTAGAAACGCCGGGCAACAAAATGGTCGTCATCAGTGGGCGCGATCGCCATACCCTTGGCAAATGGCTAGGGCCTCTTAACATCGAGATGTCCGCCGAGCACGGCGCCTGGTTTTACCTCAATCAACTCTGGCAAACCAGCACCGGCCTCTCTAGCAATTGGAAGGAAGATGTTCGCCCTGTATTGGAAAATATGGTGCAACGGACCCCCGGCTCCTTTATCGAAGAAAAGGAATTCTCGCTGGCCTGGCACTACCGCCGCATCGATAAGGACCTGGGGGCCAAACGGATTCGTGAGTACCGCGATGTCCTGCAATACCTAACCGCCAACCTCGATTTGCAAGTGCTGGAAGGCAATAAAGTTGTTGAAATCAAAAACTCGGGGATCAACAAGGGGAAGGCCTCCCTGCGCTGGTTGGGAGAGGCCAACTGGGACTTCATCCTAGCTATCGGCGACGATTCAACCGACGAGGATACCTTCCGCGCCGTACCGCCTTCGGCGTGGACCATCAAGGTGGGCCTGGGTCAGACGGCCGCCCGCTACCACCTGATCGGTGTGGAGAATGTACGGTCGCTGCTCGGCACCCTGGGCGAGCAAGTTATTGATAGATAAAGTCCCGGTATTGATAGATATTTTGGGCGGAAGTAAAGCTGATTGCCTATTTTAGGGGCGAATCAAATGCCTAGTGAATGATCAAAGACCTTTTTGCGGGCGTCCAATCCTACGGAAAAGCCCTACAACTCATCTCAAAATTAGGCCTCTGGGGCTATGTCTTATTGCCCGGGCTGTTCAGTTTGCTCTTGGCCGCTGCCATCGGCGTCAGCGCCTGGTCGTTTTCGGGAAGCATCGGCAGCTGGCTGATGGCCTGGTATCCTTTTGAGTGGGGCAGCGAGCTGCTGGCCGGTGCAGCCAATTTCATCGGTTTATTGCTCATCGTTACTGGGGGATTGATTGTTTATAAGCATCTGGTGATGGTCATTGTCTCACCGTTTATGAGTCCTTTGTCGGAGAAGGTAGAAAACTATTTGATGGGGGAGCCCTTAGCGGGGAATGGATTAACCTTGAGTGGTGCCATTGGCGACCTTATTCGGGGGCTACGCATTGCCCTGCGCAATATCATTCGCGAGCTATTCCTGGTCGGTATCCTCTTCTTGCTAAGCTGGATTCCCATTCTCACCCCCTTCACCACTGCGCTCATCTTCATCGTTCAAGCTTACTACGCCGGAGCGGGCAATATGGATTATTTGCTAGAGCGCCATTACTCGGTACGTGGAAGCGTACGATTTGTACGCGACTATCGAGGACTGGCCGTTGGTAATGGCTCTATTTTCCTATTGCTGCTGATGACGGGAATTGGCTTCCTGATCGCTCCCCCCCTCGGGACCATCGCTGCAACAATTGAGGGCGTAAAGCGCCTAGAATAATGCCTTCCATGATGATACATACTTTACTAAAAACGCAATTGGGGCTTTCTGATGCCCTTCTCGATCTGCTGCTTGCCAAGGCAGTACACAAAACCTACGATAAAAACGATCTGTTGTTTAATGCCAGCGCCCCAGTCAGTCAGCTTTTATTTGTTGAAAAAGGATTGCTCAGAGGCTATCGCCTGATCGATGGAGTAGATATAACCCATCATTTTTTTGAACTCCATTGGTTTGCCACCGACTATCAAAGCTACCTGACGGGCCAGCCCGGCGAGCTTTATCTACAGGCCCTAACCGAAGTCGAGGTTTATAAATGGGAAAAAGCGCAAATGGATCAAATGGCCAAAGAACACTCCCCCATTGCTCAAATCCTCCAACAAATTGCCGAGCGGGCCTATCTCCATATGGTCGAGCGTTGCAAAAATTTACAAACCCAGGACCTCAAGGAACGCTACTGGCGATTGATCCACAAAACACCCGAGCTGTTCCAGCAAGTGCCCCAACGGCACATTGCTTCCTACCTGGGCGTTGCCCCCCAAAGTCTGAGTAGAGTCAAGTTTCAAGCAAAAAATTCAGGTTTTACCCCCTAAATAGTTACTGCTAAGTGTATTCTTAACAAATGTGAATGCACCGTTGGACGATTTTGATTTTCTTGGAGTCTAAAATAAATCCAAGTCTCCAATGTCTAATCAACTCCTTACCTTTTTGCTCTTACTCCTTTTGGTCGCTTGCCAGTCGCCCACTCCGCAAAACGATCCTCCTCAGTTTATTCCCTCTTCGGAGGTCCCCATCCCCGTCAAAGCCGGCCAGCAATATCAATTTGGCTATCTCCAAGTACCCGAAAATCGATCCGTCAAAGACAGTCGCTCTATCCAACTGCCCGTCTACATTTTCAAAAGCCGAAGCCCCCAGCCTCAGCAAGATCCCATCATCTATCTGGTAGGCGGCCCCGGCTCCAGTGTAATGCGTGCAGTGCCCTACATGAACTATTACCGCTATCTGGATGATCGAGATTTTATTTTATTTGAGCAACGAGGAACAGCATATGCCCAGCCTCATCTGGCTTGTCCCGAGTGGGCTCAGGCTACTCATCAATCTCTGCTGACCAACCGCAGTATGGTGGCCATCGATAGCCTTTACTATGCTGCTGCCAAGGACTGTCGCGACCGCCTGCGCTCCGAGGGCATTGACCTCAATGGCTACACCACCCGAGAAATTGCCGCCGATGTCGCCGACCTCGCGCAGGCCCTACAGCTGTCCTCCTACAATATCCTCAGCACTTCCTACGGCACCAAAATCGCACAAGTATTGATGCGCGATCATCCGCAGGGCCTCCGCAGTGTCGTCATGGACTCCCCTCTTCCGCTGGAAGTCAGCTGGGAGGAGGAGAGCCCGCGCAATCTATTGGCCGCTTATGAACAGCTTTTCAAAGATTGTGAGGAGGTGGAGCCTTGTCGGGGGGCTTTTCCGAAGCTCAAGGAGCGGTTCTTTGACTTTCTGGCCACCCAAACCCCACTTGATCTGGAGCTGAATCCGCCTCAAATAGCGCAATCCATCAACTTTCGCCTCCGGGGCCAAGACCTCCTTGATCTCTTCTACCCCGGAACTAGCGGAGCGATCCATAAGGCCCCCATGCGGATTGATCAATTGGTAAAGGGCGACTATACCTACCTGCGGCAGCTACTGGAAAACAGGGCGTCCCGGCTTGGCGATGGCCAAGGGAAAGGCATGCGAATGTCGGTTTGGTGCGCAGAGGAGGCTCCCTTTGTCGATTACAAGCAGACAGTTAATCGGGACCTTCCAGCTCTCGGCGATTGGTCGATGGTGGAGTTTGATTCCACTGTTTGCTCCATATGGGGCGTTCGGGCAGAGCCTCCGAGGGAGAATCAGGCCGTTCGCAGTGCGATTCCGACGCTGTTGATCAGTGGGGAGTACGATCCTGTGACGCCGCCGATTTGGGCTAGGCAGATGCAGGAGCGGTTGAGCAATAGCCATCAGCTGATTTTTACGGGTTGGCAGCATACGCCAACGACTTATTGGGACAATCCTTGCGGGATGGAAGCGGCCCATCAGTTTTTCAATCAGCCCCAACAGCTTCCTGCGCTGGATTGCCTAGATCAAATCGGTACGGTTTCGTTTCAGCTTGCGGAAGAGGAACGCTAATCTTCGTAGATTTTCACAACACGTTCACCGGGCTTGGTATAGCCTCGATACATCCCGGCGGTATTGAAGGGCATGGCCACATTTCCCAGATGATCAACTCCAATAAAGCCTCCAGAGCCTCCGGCCGTCTTCAGCTTTTCATTGATCACCTTATCGGAGGCTGTTTGGAAGTCCGTACCGCCATATTCCATCATCGCGGAAACGTCGTAGGCTACGGCGTAGCGGATGAAGTACTCGCCGTGTCCGGTGCAGGAGACTGCGCAGGTGTTATTATTGGCGTAGGTTCCAGCGCCGATGATGGGCGAGTCACCGAGGCGGTTGTAGCGTTTGTTGGTCATGCCGCCGGTGGAGGTACCAGCGGCCAGATTGCCGGCTTTGTCGAGGGCGGCCGCCCCTACGGTACCGAACTTTGTGGATTGATCGAGGGGGTCGATCATGCCGGTTGGACCTTCTTTTTCCTTAGCTCTTTGCAGGCTGTTCCAGCGACTTTCGGTGTAGAAGTAATCAGGATCGACGAGTTCGAGGCCGACTTCTTTGGCGAATTGTTCAGCGCCGAGGCCGGTGAGGAGGACGTGTTCGGATTTGTCCATCACGGCTCGTGCAGCGCGGATGGGATTTTTGACATTAGTCACTCCACCTACTGCCCCCGCATTCCGGGTTCGACCGTCCATAAAGGAAGCATCCAGCTCATTTTTTCCAGCATTGGTAAATACTGCCCCTTTTCCAGCATTAAAGTAAGGGCTATTTTCCAGCAACATAATGGTTTTTTCTACCGCGTCGGCACTGCTTCCCCCATTTTTCAAAATAGCCTCCCCCGTATCCAGGGCCTTATTTAAGACTTCGAGGATGGCCGTTTCCTTCTCAGGCGTCATATTCTTCTTAAGAATCGTACCGGCTCCACCGTGGATCACCAGCGCATAATCCGGCTTTTCGACAGGAGCGGGTTCAGCAACCTTTTTGTTAGTAGCCTCTGGATTGGGGCTACAGGAAGAGAGGGCCAATACAACGGAGCTGAGCATCAGGAAAACAACAGGAATTTTCATAGGGGATTGTTTTCTTACGAATTTAGGAAAATATTATAATTATCGTATACCTTTGCATTGCTGAAACCTAACCATCCTTTGCTTCGTTAACCGTTCTTATAATCAGGTAATAGTACCTCAAAATCAGATTCATGAAAATCCTCATCATTGGCGGTGGGAATATGGGCCTCACCTATGCACAGAGCTTTCTGCGTTCTCACATCACCAACAAGGCAGATATGATGCTGCTAGAGCGCTCGCCCGAAAAGGCAGCAGAACTAGCGAAAAAGGACATCGGTACGGTCTATGGCCGCCCCGAGGAGTGTATTACCAATGCGGACTTGATCATCTTTGCGGTGAAGCCTCAGGATGCGATGGCCTTGTTTGAGCATTTGAAAGGACAAGTTGATGCCCAGCAGGTTTTTCTCTCCATCATGGCGGGCGTCAAAATCAAAACCATCACCGAAGCCCTGAGGGTTAGTAAAGTTATTCGCGCCATGCCTAATTTGCCCGCTCAGATCGGCATGGGGATGACTGCTTTTACCTCCTCAGACGAAGTAACGCGCATCGAGCTGGTTATGGTCCAAAATCTCCTCAACACCACCGGCAAGACCATCTACGTAGAGGATGAATCTTCTATCGATGCGGCGACTGCCATCTCCGGCAGTGGCCCAGCTTATGTTTATTATTTCATGGATGCAATGATTCAAGCAGCCCGGCAGATGGGCTTTAGCAATTCAGAGGCGGAGTTGCTGGTCAGTCAGACCTTTAAAGGAGCAGTGGATTTACACAATAAGGCGGATCTTTCTTGCGAACAATGGATTAAGAAGGTTTCCTCGAAGGGTGGAACAACTGAGGCGGCGATGGCTTCATTTGCCAAAAACAGTGTCTACAAAGACATTATGATGGCAGCCCAGGCCGCGCTCAATCGTGCGGTAGAATTAGGTAAAAAGCAGGAGGCAGAAGCCGATAAAGCTTAACCCTACCCTCCACTATTGTACCGTAAAAGTATTTGATTCAATAGCTTTATTGTCTCCCATACACATATGTGCTCCACAAGCAGTGACTCTGATGGTGTAATCTCCTGATGAGAAATTCGCCATATCCACATCTGCATGATGGGCATAAGGTGCAGTTCCACTACCGTGTCCGGAAGCCTCATAGACTTTCTGCGTCTCATCTCCCGCCTCATAAATTTCAATGCTGACATTGTGCAATTCAACGGTTGCTCCGGCATCTACATGGACATGCACCATCGCATCATTCGTAGAAAATACTGCATTGGCCGCAGGCTGCTGGATGATTACGGATACCTCATTAGTGGGTTCGGCGTTGTCATCATCATTATCGCAGGCGCTCAGAAACAGGGTTCCTAACAGTAAAGCAAATAATAATTTTTTCATAATAAATAAGTTGAGATCTTTGGGTCATATTACAATTCGTTCTACAAGATAAGTCTCCTCTAATTAACCGGAAGGAGGAGCTAGGGCTTATTCGGAGGTTTGTCTGATTTTTTACTTATTTTAAAATTTGTTAGTACTTCTCTTGATTGCAATTAAACCTAAAAACCTATGGACTTCTGGAATCATAAAGTAAATGTCAGCAAAGAAGCAGCTGAGCGGCAAGTAGTGGTTTTGCCAAACTTGCTGTCCTCATCTATGAGCAGAATAAGGCCAATAAGTAGCGCGCTGCTTCCAGATTTTTTGTAACTTTATGATGAAACACTTTCATCATATTGCTGAAATACGAGAATACCAATGGACCTGATTTACCTGGGTGTAGGATTGCTGATCGGCGCACTGGCGGCCTGGCTGATTGCCAAATATAGATTTGCGGCGGAGCAGGGGAAATTGAGCGAAGAGGAAATAAAGGAGCGATACGTCCTCCGAGAAGTCCATCATCAGTTGCAAATGCAGGCAGACCTGCACCGCGATGATCTGCTGGATAAGGAGCAGGAATTGAGGCGCTTAGGTGGGCTGTTGTCCGCCCGAGAGCAGGAGGTACAGCATTTGGAGCAGAAGGTCAATACGCAAAAGCAGGAGCTGGCGGAATTGCAGCAGCGACTGACTACGGAATTCGAAAATATTGCGAATCGCCTGCTAGAGGAGAAAAGTGAAAAATTTGTTCGTCAAAACCAGCAGCAGCTCCACGATATTCTGCTGCCATTGAGGGAGAAAATACGCGAATTTGAATCGGGGATTGAAAAACGCTATATCGAAGAAGCTAAGGATAAGGTTTCTTTGAAAAAAGAAATCGAACAGCTCCGCGATCTTAACCTCCAATTGAGCCAAGATGCGAATAATCTGGTCAGTGCGCTTCGGGGCGAATCTAAGACGCAAGGCGATTGGGGGGAATTCCGGCTGGAGTTGTTGTTGGAAAAGGCAGGACTGGTTAAGGGGATTCACTATCAGACGCAAGCTAATTTTAAGGATAACGAGGGGAAAGATAAACGACCGGATTTTATCATCAACCTTCCAGACAACAAGCATCTGATCATTGACTCTAAGGTGTCGCTGGTCGCCTACGAACGCTATTTTAATGCGGAGGATCCAAAGGCTGAAGCTACTCATCTGAAAGCACATGTCGACAGCATTCGCAGCCACATTCGAGATTTGAACAGCAAAAACTACCAGCAGCTCTACCAAATCAATTCCCCAGACTACCTGCTGCTCTTTGTCCCTATCGAACCGGCCTTCGCCCTCGCCCTGCAAAAAGACCAACAGCTTTTTATCGACGCGCTAGACAAAAACATCGTACTAGTCACCACCTCTACCCTATTGGCCACCATGCGCACCGTTTCTTACATTTGGAAGCAAGAAAAACAAAAGACTAGCGTACTCGAAATTGCTCGCCAAAGTGGTCTGCTCTACGATAAGTTTGTCAACTTTATCAATGACCTCAAGTCCGTCGGACAGCGGCTGGACAGTGCCCGCTCGGCCTACCACGATGCGATGAATAAACTAGTAGATTCGCGAAAATACGGCGATACCCTGGTCGGCCGGGCCGAGCGCATTCGCGAATTGGGAGCCCGGACCTCCAAGTCGCTCCCTAAAGAATTACTGGATCAGGTCGAAGCCTTGGAAGAACCGGCCTCGGAAGCTGGAAATGAAGCCGCTTCAGACGAATAAGAAGGGAGATACCCCTGTAAGGTTTGGCGTTGACGCAGTAATGCTTCTGCGACTTCAGCTGGCTGGTTTTTGAATTGTCGCGACATGGTCCAACGCTTATGCATTTCCTGGTAGAGGATGGAATAATAGCCAAAGAAGGGCAAGGTGATCAATGCGGTCCAAGCCCAAGGGCTCTTGATTTGAAGAACGATGATAAAAAGAATGGCATAGTACAGTAAAAAAGTCCCCAAACTAGCGGCCAATCGTACTGACATTTTAAATTCTATAGCCTTAACTTTATTTTTTGAGATGTACTTTGGCAATAGCATCGGCAACATATGCCCGATCAGCCCAATAGTGTAAGGGATAAAACCGAAAAGCAACTGCATGGAATTAAAGGTGCTGTAATGCTCTGGTTGTGCCACTCCTTGGTCTTTCAAGCCGTACTTTTTGAGCTGATCAAAATAGGCGTTCAACGTGGTTTTCCAATCCTTCCGCTCCTCTTCTGACAAGGCATTAACCTGATTCGCAATCCACTTTTCTGCGCTCAGCTGTCGGTTGTTCTCCACCACCACCGGAAGCGGGCCTTGATAATAATTATTGCGATTCAGTACAAACAATTGCTCCACCAGTTCCTCATCCTCTTTGCGCTCAATGCCGATAACAACATCTTTCAAGCGATTTTCCAGCTCATCAGTCAGCGCATTGATGGCCTGGTTGGGATGCTCGGCGTACTGATCGAGGTAATCTTTGAGCAGGATGGGGGGCCCACATTCGATCATGACATCGCCGCGAAAACGCTCGGCATAGGTATAGTTGACTCCAACGGGTACAATGTGGACATCGAGATCACCGTGTTTTTCTAAGCTGCCGAAGGCAATGCGGGCCGTTCCCTTTTGGATCGGTCGCAGGCGTTTTTCGTGAATGGTACGCCCTTCGGCTAGGATCATAATAGTCTCACGCTCATTGAGTTTGCGGTAGCAGAATTCAAAAGTATCGTAATTATTTTTCAATTTCTTATAGCCTCCATCCTTCAATCGAAAGATCGGCACCATGTGCAGGCCATTAAGCAGTTTGATGTAGAAGGGTTTAACAAAAAGATCGCCCCGTACCATAAAAAAGAGGTCGCGGTGCTGATAGCAGGCCAGCAAGCAGGGTTCGATAAAAGCCGTAGGATGATTGGCGGCCAGCAACACGGGTTTATCCGTGGGGATAAAGGATCGGTTGTGAAAATGGATTTTGCGGTAGCTCAGGGCCAATCCAATTCTCGCTAATGGTCGTGTTATAAAGTATAGCATTGGTGTAGTTCTGCGGTTGCTTTACGGCCTTGAATAGTTAATCTGCACAAAAATAAGTAGATTAACGGAATTATTAACAAGCGATTTTATTTCCGTCTCTCATTCCCTTTGCCGCATGCCCGTACAAAAGTTCCTTCTCGTTGTTGCCGGACCGACCGCCAGTGGTAAGACGAGTACCGCCATTCGGCTGGCGCAGCACTTCCATTCGGTCATCCTTTCGGCCGATAGTCGGCAGTTCTACCGCGAGATGAACATCGGTACGGCCAAGCCGACGCCCGCCGAGCTAGCGGCAGTCCCACACTACTTCATCGACACGCTCCATATCGAAGAAGACTACAGCGTCGGCGCTTTCGAGCGGGATGCCCTGGCCCTGCTGGAGCAATTGTACCGGGAGCATGACCTGGTGGTGCTGGCCGGCGGCTCCGGCCTCTACATCCGAGCACTTTGCGCAGGGTTGGATGATTTTCCGGAGGTGCCGAAGGCCGTGCGCCAGCATTTCGAGCAGCTGCACGCCCAGCAGGGCCTCCCCGCCCTACAAGCCGCCCTACAGTCCGCCGACCCCGTCTACTACGCCCAAGTCGACCAACAAAACCCCTCCCGCCTCATCCGCGCGCTCAGCGTCTGCGAAGTCAGTGGCCAGCCCTATTCTAGCTTCCTTGGTCGGAAGGCCGCTGATCGCCCCTTCCAACCCATCTACCTGACGCTGCAACACGAGCGGGCGCTGCTCTATGACCGCATCAACCGCCGGGTGGATCAGATGGTGGCCGAAGGCCTGGTCGAAGAAGCCCGCCGCCTATTTCCCTACCAACACCTCAATGCCTTACAAACCGTTGGCTATCAAGAACTTTTTGCTCACTTTGAGGGGGAGCACAGTTTGGAAGAAGCGATTGAGCTGATCAAGCGCAATACCCGCCGCTATGCGAAGCGGCAGCTGACCTGGTTGAGGAAAGAGGGGCATTGGCGGTGGTTTGAGCCAGAGGAGGTAGAGGGGATGATCGAGTATATTGAGCATAGGAGGCAGGAAAGCTAGGGGTATTAAGAGAAGGGAAAACTAGGAGTATTAATAAAGGAAAGTAAGGGAAAATACGTACTTAAAAATAATTAATACTATTTTATTGTAAGCATAATTTGGGGCTTTGGGAGGGTCC
>JBCDGZ010000134.1:0-21263 GCA_038750655.1 Bacteroidota bacterium
AAGAGTAAGTTGTTGTAAATGAGTGTATTATGTGGATTTCGGCTAATTTAATAGGCGATTATAATATTTGATAAATTTATATTTTTATGGAATTTTTGATGTTTCGCCGTCTATGTATCGATTGTTCGTTATCTACAGGTACCAAAGATGAGAACACTGGCACTTCTTGCGGCTCGAATTGCACAGAATGTATGGACCTGCTGTGTCTGTAGAGGAAGTCTGGAGCCGGCGGCGGTGGATGAGGGTGGGCCCACCCTCAAGACCCCAATCCTGCTCATTAGCGTAATTGTGTACATTTTGATAATGTATAGTTTTTGATAATGTATAGTTTTTGATAATGTGTAGTTATGCACACTTCACAAGCTCAAAGCACTACGTTGGAGGCCTCAATTATAACAACTCCTTCAACCCAACATCAACCAATCTTCGAAATTAAAAACCATGAGTAGACATCAATTAGAAATCAAACTAGATAAATATGCTTCGCAATTTGCGGACTTTGCGAAGCAGTTGAAAAAGACCCCTCGCGAGTTGCTACAACGGCAGTTTAGGATTGATATTCCCGAGGAGGTGAGCGTGAAGGTACTGGAGGATTCTCCTCGGAAGATTCATCTGGTCTTACCGCATCCGGAGCACCAGCAGTGGAGCCGTTCATTGAAGGCGGGAAAGGCGGTGGCTCGGCCGAAGCGGAAGAAGCAGGTGAAAGCAAAGATTGTTAATGAAGCTTTAAGCAATCCCGAGTTTCGCCAGGCCTTGATGGAGGCACCGAAGAAGGCGGTTAGTGATTTTCTGGGCGAGAAGATTCCGAAGGCGGTTAAGGTGGTGGTTTTGGAAGAGACGCCGTCGCAGATTTACCTGGTGCTGGATCACTTTAGTCGCCGTCGACTTTCGGAGGTGAAGCCTAAAGATAAAGCCTAGGCCGATGTCTGTAGAGCTGAGGCCATTGGGGGTCAATTGTAATATTGCCTGTCAGTATTGTTACCAAAATCCGCAGCGCGATGCCGGCAACCTCAATACGACGTACAATCTGGAGGCGATGAAAAGAGCGGTCGAGCGCATTGGCCGTCCCTTCGCCCTTTTTGGTGGTGAGCCGCTGTTGCTGCCGCTGGCCGATCTGGAATCGCTCTGGGCCTGGGGCTACGAGCACTTTGGCCGCAATACTTTGCAGACCAATGGGGTATTGATCAAGGAGGAGCACCTGCATCTTTTTCGTCGCTATAAGGTGCGCGTTGGCATTTCGATTGATGGGCCGGAGGAGTTGAACGATGTACGCTGGGCGGGGAGCTTGGAGAAAACGCGTGCGAGTACCCAGAAAACGGAGGCAGCCATCAATCGGTTGTGTGCAGCAGGGATTCCGGTAGCGATTATCATTACTCTGCACCGGGGCAACGCTACGGCGGACAAGCTGCCGAAGTTGCAAGCCTGGATCAAGTCATTGGAAGGGAAGGGGGTACGATTTATTCGTTTGCATCTGCTGGAGGTCGATCACGAAAGTATTCGGGAAAAATATGCGCTTTCGGATAAGGAGAATGTGGAAACGTTGCTGAGTTTTGCTCGTTTTCAAAAAGAACTGAAGCATATCCGTTTGGATATTTTTAAAGATATGAAGGCTTTGTTACTCGGTGATGATCGCGAAGCGCCTTGCGTGTGGCGGGCCTGTGATCCTTATACAACGGCGGCGGTTCAGGGGGTAGAAGGGCAGGGGCAGACGAGCAATTGTGGACGTACGAATAAGGATGGGGTTGATTTTATCAAAGCGATTGAGCCGGGCTATGAACGCTATTTGGCGTTGTACCACAGTCCGCAAAAGGCGGGCGGTTGTAAGGGCTGCCGATTCTTTTTGATGTGTAAGGGGCAATGCCCGGGAACGGCGATTGATGGGGATTGGCGAAAGCGAACGGAGCATTGTAAGATTTGGAAAAAGCTCTTCGCGCGTTTGGAAAAACAATTGTTGGCCGAAGGCCGGGAGGTGCTTTCTGTCAGCCCGCTGCGGAAGTCGGTAGAGCGATTGATGCTCAAGTACTGGGAATATGGCAGCAATCCAACCATTTATTCTTTGCTCGAACAGATCAAAACGGAGCAAGACAATACGGCGCCAGAGTCGCGAGGCCCCGCGACGAAACTCTCTACCTTTCAACGCCTTTGCTGGGTGAGTGAAGAGGCGGAACGAGTTTGGGCCCCAAGGCTAGAGCAGATACGAGAAACGCTGCACCGACTGCATCAAGAGATGATTGTTGCTTTGGAAAATAATGCCGAATCCCCGCTGCAAAGTGCTGTACAAACCAAAGAAGGAGCAGCCATCCCAATGTTTACCAATACCTTGCTGAACAACCTGGGCATCAGTCTACTGCCAAAGCATCCTCATCGTTTCGACTGTCCGCAGGCCCAAGCCTACGGCGCCGAAGTGTTCTCCCGCATCGCCCAACCCGGTCTGGACGGCTGGCTAGCAGAAATCCTCCGCTGGCCGATCAGCTACACATCGCTATACGGTATCGCAGAAGTGAAAACTCCTGTATTCAAGCTGATCCACGAAGCGCCCTACAGTGCCGAAGTGCAGCGCCTTGAACATCACGGAACGCAGTTTCCAACCGAAGGAGCCCGAGGGGTTCATTTACCGTATCAAGTACCTGCTAAAATGCGCCTGAGTCAGTCTCGCAGCTTTCAGCGGGGCATTGCTCACTGTATTTCTTAACCGCTTAATTTAGAAGGATGAATATTGATTGGTCCAGAATGGTCAAGCCCCAAAAAGATGCTTATGATACCGAGATGTTGAGGAAGCTGGCGAAGTCACGGCAGTACACCGGGCCTAAGCGTTTCCAACTGATGGAGCCGCCGGCCGATGCGCCCCGAATCTTTGGCGGGCAGGTTGCCTTGGCTCATCTGCGGGACGACTTGCGCAGCCCCGAGCGCTATCAGCATGGCAATCCTGAGCATCCCAACTTTGCCATTGCCGAGACGCTGCTGAAGCGTTGGCCGGAAGCCTATGAGCAGTTTGCACAGCTGATGCAAATTGTGCATCCAATGGAGGATGTGATGGTGAAAAATAAGCGGCAGCCCCGAGGGTCTTCGAGCCATTCGGAAGGCGATAAGTTTTGGACGATGTATACGACTTACTATGATCCCATCGGGCTAGCGCAGGCCTATGTACACGAGATGGCACACAACAAACTTCGAGCGATGGGTATATTCATTGACTGGGCGCAACATATGATTCTTAATGATCCCAACGATTTATATGTCAGTCCGATTATCACTACACGCAAGCGGCCAATGACCGCAGTGTTCCATGCCCAATATTCATTTATGCACGTTACGGCGCTTGATGTAGCGATGATCGAAAAAGAGGAAGACCCCGCGCAATTAAAAATTCTCTACTTTTTCTTGCATCGCAATCTTACTCGGATGGAACAGGGCGATAAAGAGATTAAAAAATACATCCAGCTGGATCGGCCCGGAGAAGTCTTCGTCAACCATTTTTACACATGGACCCAATCGGTTTTTGAGAAAGCCCATCGGATTTTGGAAATGGCTGCTCCCAACTGATGGCTAATTTGATGACACTTTTAAAAACGGTTGCCGCCGATATTCCGGCGGCCTTGATTAGTCCCGCTGAGCTGTCAATACTCCAGAGGCTCAGTCAACAGTTACCCGAAGGGCAAGCGGCGATATTGGAATGTCGCCTTTCCGAAGCTCGGCCGGCAGCAGACCTGTCGCTCTGCCTTCGTCCCCGTCGAACTGGCGCTCCAGCAATCAAAGCAGCCTGCCCCGACGGTGAAGCCTGGGCGGGCATCCGACATTTTTATCACTACTGGCCTGCCCTCCCTCAACTAGCTTTCCTCCAGCGGACCTGGCTGGAATTTGACTGCATTGATAAAGGTGCTAAAGCCTTAGAGCAGCCCTGTTTTTTCTTTGGTGGAAATCATGATCAATTGAAGGTGGAGGAATGGATAGATCGTATTCAGCTGGTTGTTGATTTAATTAATCAGCCCGCTTCTGGTTTTACCTATTCTAAGGACTTATTGTCTTTTTGCCTAACCCAAATGCAGCCGAGCAGTCGGCTTTTTCAGATCGGCTTGATGGCTTTTCGAGCAGTGCCTTCGCTGCGAATTTGTGTACAAGATCGCTCGGTAAAGCCCTTATTGAAATTACTGCGGAGTGTAGGTTTGCGCGAGATAGCGGGAGTGATGATGGCGGAGTTGGGAGCCTATTTTGAGAGTTGTTCTAAGTTTGGTTTGCACCTTGATTTGGGAGAAGAGTTAAGTCTGAAGGCGAGCTTGGAATGTTACCCGGATGCCGAAGGGCAGTGGGGAGATTGGCCCATTTTTTTAAATCAATTGGATCAGATGGATGATCTTCATCGTACCAAGTTGGCTGCATTGAAAAACTGGCCGGGAAGGCATATTTTGGCTGGAGATGTACAAATTCGACAACTAATTAACCATTTTAAGTTTCTTCTTGAACCGGGTGTAAAACCGAAAGTAAAGGCCTATCTTTATGTCGGAAAACATCATCCACAAACCCAAAAGAAACACCCCCTTGTCCGATAATAAACCCAATAGCTACAAGGGCCAGCCACCACTTATTTTGATTGGTCCAAAAGGGGTAGGGAAGAGTACCGTCGCCAGACTGCTTGCCCACCAATTGCAACTTCCGCACACTTCGATGGACCAGCATTGCTGGCGCTATTATGTGGAGTTGCCCGAAATCAATAATTATTTTCAACAAGTCCCCAATTCCCCCGCTCCCGAAGCACTTGACGTACGCTCAAAGCGGTTTTTGCTAGAACAGGTGAAAGCCAATTCCCCTCAATTTAGTAAAGTAAAAGCCAAGATGGAACTCCACGCCACGAGGCGATTGCTGGAAGAATTTCCTCGCGGTATTCTGGACTTTGGCGCAGGGCATTCTGTTTTTCAACACGCTGAAGACTGTCAAACCTTGAAGACTTTTTTAAGCGGAAAGGCAAAGATTTTTCTCTTATTACCGAGTGAAGATGTGAAGGAGTCAATGCAAGTTTTGGCTAGAAATCTGAATGCTCAGCAGCGGATTTTTCACGATAGCCACTTGGCCTACTATCTCAATAATCCTTCGAACCGTTATCTGGCGGACGAAGTGATTTTGACTCGAAAGAAAACACCGGAGCAAACGGCGACAGAGTTGATTAGCCGACTATAACGGGTGTATGGGAAATAGGTTTATAGACTCAGCTCAATGGCCAGTTGTTCCAGATAGGTTGCTCCATTAAACATTGCATCTTGTAGGTTTTGCGCTCTATTAGCCACCGCGAAAACCCCTCTCGCTCCCAGTGCCTGAATGGCCATTGTATTCAGCTCA
The DNA here is from genome assembly GCA_038750655.1 of Bacteroidota bacterium. Classification (GTDB taxonomy): domain Bacteria; phylum Bacteroidota; class Bacteroidia; order Chitinophagales; family Saprospiraceae; genus JBCDGZ01. The sequence continues at coordinate 5,332 of JBCDGZ010000134.1, forward strand.
TTCTTACCCACAAACAAGACTAAAGGCTTGCGGTGTTTACGGCAGAGCATCGCAATTCCTGCAATGACTTTACCTTGTAAAGTTTGCATGTCGAGTTTGCCCTCCCCACTAATTACACAATCGGATGCCTGTATAGCTTCTTCCAATCCCGTAAGCTCCGCCAGGCTTTCAAAACCCTTTTGCAGCTTTGCCCCGAACAAGGCTACTAGGCTCGCACCAATCCCCCCAGCCGCACCACTTCCCGGCAGTTGACTAACCGCTACGCCCGAATGTTCCAGCAGCACCTTTCCATAATGCGCCAGCCCTCGGTCCAACTCTCGAATTTGTTTCAGCGTTGCGCCTTTCTGTTTAGCATAAACATAGGCCGCGCCATTTGGGCCATGCAACGGATTATTCACATCGCATAACAACCTCAACCGAAGCTTCGAAAAATCGAAACGCGCTTGACATTCAATTTGCTGAATACGAGTCAGGCTTTGGCCGTTAGGAGGCAGCAGTTGATTTGCTGCATCCCGAAACTGGCAGCCCAGCGCCGCCGAAATTCCCATCCCCGCATCATTAGTCGCACTACCGCCCAAAAACAAGTACACCTGTTGGCATCCTCTATCCAACGCATGGGCGATCATCTGGCCACTACCTTGCGTGCTGGTGAGTAGCGGGTTGCACTCGGTGGGATCTAGCAAAACCAGCCCACTGGCGCTGGCTAGTTCGATGAAGGCGGTATCTGTGGAGGCGAAATAGCTGGCCTGAAGGGGCCGACCCAGCGGATCGATGGTCTGGACTTTTTGCTCCCCCAAATCCAGATGCCCTTTGAGGACTTCCAACGAACCATCGCCGCCGTCGGCCATCGGATGATATTGCAGGGCTAGCTGCGGATAGCGCTTTTGCAGCCCTCGGCCAATGGCCTGGCAAACCTCCATCGAGGAGAGCGATCCTTTGAATTTATCTGGGGCAAGGAGGATTTTCATGTAGCTACAACGTCTGAGACTTTAAAGACTTTCGTTAATGGGCTGTAATAAAAAGTTTAATATGTTTGCTTTGTTAAACAAATTGTGTTATTTTTGTTTTTGATCGATTATTGTCATCGTCCTAGATAGTTGCTTTCCAGTTTGATGACTTTAACAATTCCCTTTAACGACATACTTCTCTATTTTTCCAGAGGCCTAGAAAAAGAAGAGATGCCATCCTAAGAAGAGGAGTTCTTGCCTGCCTGCCGGCAGGCAGGCGATCTGCATTGCAAGTACAGACCCCTAGTGGTCGATACTGAAATTTGAGCAAGCGGATTGGCGGCGGTGGCAAGTGGGTGCCTGCCTACCGGAGGTAGGGGCCCTCCCACTTTGGGGCAATCCTCATCTTCTCGTCAAGGTTATCTCATTCTAATCTTAATTCTACTCCACTCTACTCCATTATATTCTATCTAATCTAATCTATTTTATTCCATTTTATTCTATCCAATCCAATCTATTCTCTCCTTAATCTCCTCCTTCCTCTTTTTAGAACATATTCGGAATATTCATACTCAAGATCACAATCACCACAAAGAAACCGACCAAAATTCCAGACTTTGGCCAGTCCACTTCCCAGCTCTTATCCAGCGTAGTAGCCGTCTGCCCAGCGTCCTCCTTGAATAGTAAACTAGTAGCAAGGCCCATCGCTAGTGTGACCACCGCACCGACGGCGTTCCACCAGAACCAGAAGACCTCCGGGACGAAAAGCCAAAGGTAAACATTGACGGCGACGCCGGAGAGCAGGCCGATGTTGGCCCCAATCGAATTGACCCTCTTGATGGCGATGGCGGCAATGAAGGTGGCCAGGATGGGGCCGTAGAATACAGAGCCGACTTTGTTGATGGCCTCGATGACTGTCTTGGCAATGTCGCCGGTGAAGAAGGCCAGAACGATGCAGACGATGCCCCAGAATAGGGCGGCGTACTTGGAGTAGCGCATGTACTTGTCGTTGGACAGCTGCTTGTCGCGGTTGAAGAAATCCTCGACAGTGGCGGCGCTGAGCGAGTTGATGGCAGAGCTGAGCGAGGACATGGCCGCGGAGAAGATGGCGACCATCAGGATGCCGATGATGCCGTTGGGGAGGTAATCCCGGATGAAAATTGGAATCATCAGGTCGGGTTTGTCGGCGGGAATTTTAGCCATGAATTCTGTTTGGGTTAGCGCCAGGGTGCCGATAACTAAACCCATCAGGCAGTAGGTAAAGGTAATGGGGAAGCGCAGCAGGCCGTTGAAGAGTAGGGTGGTCTTTACGGTCTTCATACTCTGAGCGGAGAACAGCCGCTGGACCTGACTTTGGTCTGTGCCGTAGTAGGAGGTGTAGAGAAAAAAACCGCCGATGAGCATGGGCCAGAAGCCAAACTCGTCGCCTTCTTCCAGGCCAAGGGAGTCAAAGTTGACGGCGACCAGGCGCTCCCGATCGAGGTTGCTAATGAATTCTTCCCAGCCTCCAATATAATTGATGCCCGCCACCAGACAGATGATGATACCCAGGATCAGGATGATCATTTGAATCATATCCCCGTAGACGACGGCTTTCATTCCACCTTGATAGGAGTAGACCAGGGTCACCACGCCAATGATCAAAATGGTTTGTGACATCGGGACGTCCATAACGCTGGTCAGAATCAGGGCGACGGTGTAGACCATGACGCTGGTGGCGAATGCGCGGCTGACTTGAAAGACACCGCTGAGTAAGATACGTGTGGAGCTGCTGAAGCGTTCTTCGAGGTAGGCATAAACACTGACGATACCGGCTTTGTACATCGGAGGAATGAGGAAAACCATGAGAAAGAGCATGGCCAGTGGGACGGCAAATTCGTAGGTCAGCCAAATCATACCGCCCCCGTTTTTCAAGCCGACGAAGGCCGGGGCGGAGATGAAACTAATGGCGGATAGTTGCGTCGCAATAGTGCTCATGGATAAGGGAAACCAGCCAAAGCTTTTGCCTCCCAGAAAGTAGTCTTTGCTGTCCTTATTTTCTTTGAATAAGAGACCCAGGAATAAAAAACCAATGATATAACTGACAATGACGATATAATCTATGCTGTTCATTTGTCTTGTTTTTTGGAATGAAAATACCGCTTACTGCCGGCAATCAATTGTGCAGCAAGTCGAGGACGCAGGCGGCTGTCCAGGAGAAGTTGCCACCGCCGTAACCCGCCAGCAGATCATTGGTTACTGTCTTTTGTGATTCGAAATATTCGTAGAACCCTAGTTTATCGACCAGTTCGATCAAATCGGATTTGACAATGGCAGCCGTCTCCTCGAAGCCGTAGTGCTGCAATCCGTGGTAGATCATCCAGTTCATTTGCGACCAGATCGGCCCCCGCCAGTAGCGCTTGGAATCAAACAGCGGACTGTCTACATCAAAGCTGGGGCAGATATAGTAGCCTCTCTCGTGCAGCCCCAACAAATAGCTGTTCAATATGACAGCTTGCTCGGGACTTGGAATCTGTGCGTAGAGGGCTGCGATGCCACCAATTTCTTTGTGCGGAAGATACTGCTCACCGCGTAAATCGTAAGGCGTAAATGTTTGTAGATCCTCATTCCACAATTTACTGCTGAACTGCGCACTGGATTGTTGCTGCCATTCTTCCAGCTCCTTGGTATCAAAGCCAAAGCGTCGGCCGATATTGATCAGGCTTTGGTTGGATTTGATGAGCACGGCATTCATCAGTGTATCTTGAACAAGGAAGGGGCTTTCTTCAAAGATACCGATGTCTTCGTAGCGGTACTTTTTTCCCAATTGCAAAAGATACACATAGCGATCGTATTGATAGGAAGTTGGCCGCTCCTCCGCCGGAGCGAGGCTGGTGTCCTTTCTTACATACGGTGGTATTTCGGCGGGATCAATGATAATTCTATCCAGCGAGCTGTCCCAAAGCGGGGAGTTGTCCCGGCCCGATTCCCAGGGGTGATAGATGAACATCAGGCCCTCGCGTAGGGGATCGCGATAAGTGTATAGGAAACGATGGTATTTGACTACCTTCGGAAAAAGGGCCTTGACGAATTGTTGCAATTGATGGTGATCTGGAAATTTTTCCAAGAGATTTTCCAAAATAAATCCGTGTACTGCCGGCTGTGTAATCCCGGAGGATTTGGGCCTTTGCGGGGCACCTGGGTTAACCTGAGCATCCCAGAAATCAAAATTAGGAAAGTAGCTTTTCTCATCTTCACTGTGGAAGACGATGTGTGGCAACATCCCGTTTTCCCATTGGCTAGAAAAGAGCGATTGCATCTCCTGGATCGCATAGTCCAAATCGAAATAACTTTGTCCAAGGCAGGTAAAGCCTGAATCCCAGTTCCACTGAAAGGGATAGAGTTTGCTGGTTGGAATGGTGAAGCCATCCTTCCAGTTGAGTTGTAAAATGCGCTTGGCATCGCTAAGTAGATTTTCCACTTGCTGTGTATTTGGTGGGTCTTGTTTCATCCCTTTAAGATAGGAAACTTTGGATCATTTGGAAATGAGAGCTGCGAGGAGCCGGAGGCCCATCGCAGCTCAATGGATTTAAAAATCGAAAGCGGCCCGAACGAATATTCTTCTTGGTAAGATCGGACGGCCGACGAAGAAGTTGCTCACTCCGGTCTGTGCATCACCCTGTCTGGGCGAGCCCTCCGTGACGCCATCAGCATCCAAGAGGTTGAAGACCGAAATCCCGATACGCATAGACTCCTTCTCTCCCAAAGGAAAGCGGTAGCCCGCATCTAGCCGTACGATATTGAAGCCATCCAGCTCCACAGTGTTGGCATCGTTGGCAAACTTACTGCCCATAAAATTACTGGAGAGATTGGCGTCAAATCCGCCGCCTTCGTAGCTCAGTCCGGCCATACCTAAGACGTTAGGCTGGCGGCGCAGCTCATTGCCCTCTTGCTCCTCGTTGCCTTCTACTTCGGTGAACTCATGTCCCTGGAAGGTGAAGTTTCCGTAGAAATTGAGGCCCTTGGTAATGGTATAATTCACACTGACTTCGGCACCAAAGGTACGAGTACTTTGGACCCTAACTTCTTCGATGACATTGCTGGGGTTATTTGGATCATTGATGAAATCGACACTACGACGATCGTCCAGACTAACGTAGAAGAGGGCACCAGTAGCCGCCAAGGGGCCTTTGGCATATTTCACCCCAATTTCTCCTTGCAGTACCGTCTCTGGCTCATAGCTCTGTGGCTGGCCCGGCGCCGAAAAAGAAATCGAGCGCAGTTCTGGAAAGAAGTAACCTCTGGAGAAGTTGGCGTACAGGTTGGTCGTTCCGTCGAGCTTATACAATCCAGCGAGAGCGATGGCCACGTCGTTGGTCGAGACGCTACCTTTCTGGAAGGTATTGCTGCCGATGCCCGTCTCGCGGCTGATGATTCCTGCGGCTCTTTCCCAGCGCAAACCAACATCGATGTTGAAGCGGTCGCCCTTGATTTCATCGCCGACGAAGAAGGCCACCTTACTGCTTTCGTGGTAGCGGTTGGCCGTTTGTGCTCCAGAGATGAAGCCTCCAGTTGAGAAGCTGACAGGGTTGCCCAGGCTATCGGTATAGTTGACGTTGACCATGCGGGGAGCATTGCGGAAGTCACCGACATAACTGGAAATCCAGTTGTTATCTTCCGCTCTGGTATTGGACAGGAAGGTACCGAAGCTGATGTTGTGGATACCCGCGGTTTTGGTCAGGTAAATTTCGCCGACCATTTCTTCCATCGGCCGCTCCCGGTCGAGGATTCTGTTTTGGAAGAGTAGATCGTTTTCCGCCAGCTGACTGCCATCATCTACGTAGGTGAAGTTCGCGTTAGCGGGGAGGTCGCGGCTGTCTAGGTAGGAGGTCTGTGTTTCCGGGACATTGTTTACACCGTCGCCGTCGAGGAAGAGGTTGAACCAGTGGTTGTAGCTGGCAGCTTTAGCTTTGGCGGACAAGCGCCAGTCGTTGCCGAAGGCGTGTTTGAGGTGGACCATCATATAGCCACCTTGGGTGCTGACGCCATCGCCGATGGGCGATTGAAAGCGGCCGAAGGGCGTATCGAAAGAAAAGTCTTTAGCCTGGCCCGTCAGCATGGTATAAACAGTTTCTCCATCATTACCCGTAGGACGTTCTCTTTGGCCATCGTCGTTAGCGAGCGGGAAGGGGAGGTAGAATTGAACATTATCATCAATGTACTGGCCGTAGATGGTCAGCGAACTATTGCCATCGTTGAAGAGCTTTTTAACGTTTCCTCTCAGCTGATAGCCTCGGGTGTTGAGTCCAGTTTCTAGTGGCCCTTCGTCGTAGCGGTAAAAACCGGAAACGGCGTAGAAGAGATTTTCGCTCAAAGGGCCAGAGGTCATAAAGTCCATCTTGGCGCGTCCACCGTCGGCCCATTCCAGTTGGAGTTTATTCTTGTGTTCTGCTGATCCAGTGACACTGGTGTAGTTGATGATTCCAGCGACGCTACCGGCTCCAAAGAGGGTAGAGGAGCCCCCGCGTGCAAATTCGAGGTTTTGAATACCGATGTCGTTGCGGAAGTAAACATCATGCGCCGAGGAGTTGAGTCCGAAAGTACTTAGCACCGGCAGCCCATCAACCTGCAAGGGCGTAAACTGGTACTGTCCGCCGGAGGGCATCCCCCGGACAAAAACATTGGTAGCTACTTCACCACCGCCCCCTTCGGCCGTGATGCCGGGGATGGTACGGAGAATGTCCGCCTGTGAGTTGCTGCTGAGCTGTTGCAGGCGGGCAGCATTGATCAGGGTAATCGACATCGGCGATTCCTTTTGGGTCCGGCCGCTGAAAGTACCGGTGACTACCACCTCATCGAGCGAGAGGTTGTCGGGGCTCATGACGATGTTTTGCGTGTAGCTGTTGCCTTCTTCTACCGTGATACTCAGTTCATAGAGAGAGTAGCCGGTGTAGGAAAAGACAATGATCAGATCGCCGGTCGGTACCTGAAGACTAAAACTGCCATCTATTCCTGTAGAGGTCCCAGTGGTAGTTCCTTTAATGAAAACATTGGCTCCGATGAGCAGCTCACCATCGGTATCGGAGACCGTACCGGAGAGCGTCCCTTGCGCCTGTGTGGCTCCCCACATCAGGAGGAGGATACAGAGGGAAAAAATTTGTTTGATTGGAAGAGTAGAAATACGATTCATAATTATCAATTGTGTTAAGGCAAATGACTGTCAAAAAATTTTAATGAATGTGGTTATCGCAAAATTAGATTGGGTTTTTGCTTTGAGTTTACAGTATTCTATCATATGGTAACACTATTCTATATTTTATGTCTCTTAAATCTTGAAAATTGTTTATTATTGTTCATATGAAGCCGGAATATGAAAAGATAGTGGAACTGCCAGAGCGCTCTTTTAGCACTAGACTCATCAACCGGAATAGCCGCCCGTTGCTCAGTCAGGCTTGGCACTTCCATCCTGAAATCGAGATCTGCTACACCCTCAAAAGTAGTGGTCGCAGATTCGTGGGTAATCAGATTTCAGATTATGAAAAAACGGACTTGGTGATGTTTGGCTCCAACCTTCCCCACGGCTTCACCACCGATATGCATTGCAGCCAGGTGGTCATCCAAATGGCCCCCGATTTTCTGGGCAGAACCTTCATCAATCGACCGGAATTGCGCTCCATCAAATTCCTTTTCGAACACGCTCGGCGAGGACTGGAATTCAAAGGAAGCGCCAAGAAAAAAGCCCGAAAGCTTATCCGTCGGTTATTGAAAAACGATGGGATGACCCGCCTGCTCAACCTGCTGGAGCTGCTGCAACTCTTCGCCGAATCCAGTGATGTAGAGGAAATCTGTTCGGAAGAATACTTCCTTGATCTAGATGAATCGCAGCTTGGCAGGATCAAAATTGTCTACGATCACATTATGGAAAATTTTCGTAAAGAGGTGAGTATCAAGGAGGTGGCGGATAAGCTCAACATCTCCGAAGCCGCTTTTTACAAGTTTATTAAAAAACAAACGAAAAAGACCTACACTCAGATTATCAATGAATTTCGCACCAACCACGCCAGCAAATTATTGATGAACTCGGACAAAACGATTGCCCAAATCTGCTTCGAGAGCGGCTATAATAATGTATCTTACTTTAATCGTAAGTTCAAAGAAATCATGAAGCAGACTCCCCATGATTTTCGGAATCAGTACCTGAATCGACGCAGCTAAATAGAATTCTGAGGTTTTTCTCGTACATTTGAAAGAAGCTATTTTACTTCGCTAAACCGTCCTAGTCAACGGATAAAACTCAATACGTACTTTTCAAAAGTCAATTAGGACACTTAGCTCGGAGTCAAAACTATGAACAGCAGTACCCTCAAGGCACCCCAAGATAAATCCATCGCGGTACTCCCCTTTGTCAATATGAGCAGGGAGCCAGACAATGAGTATTTCAGTGATGGCATTACCGAGGAAATCATCAACGCCCTGACTAAAGTTAGTGGGCTTAAGGTGATTGCCCGCACCTCTTCTTTTGCTTTTAAAGGAAAAAATATTGATGTTCGTAAAATCGGTCAGGAGCTGGGCGTGACGACGATTTTGGAGGGCAGCGTTCGGCAGGCCCGGAACCGGGTTCGCATTACAGCGCAGCTGGTCAGCGCCGGCGATGGCACGCATTTTTGGTCAAAAAATTTTGATCGCGAGCTGGAGGATATTTTTGCCCTCCAAGATGAAATCAGCCTTTTGATTGCCGATCAGATCAGAGAAAATTTTGGACATTTTGATATTCAGGATCAACTCATTGAAGCCCCCACCCAAAATATTGAAGCCTACAATTTATACCTCAAAGGGCGTTATCATCATCTTAGGTGGAACGCTAAGGATTTGCGCCAAGCAATTGCGTTCTACAAGCAGAGTATTGAGTTGGACCCTGATTTTGCTATGCCCTATTTCGGGGTGAGCTTGAGTTGTAGCTCTGGGGCCTCCTGGGGCTTGCTGCCCTACGAGGAAGGCATTGCCGAGGCGGAGCATTTTTTGCAGAAAGGCTTGGAGCTAGAAGAACACTCTTTTATCGGCTTTTACAGTAAAGCCACCATCAGTTTTTTTGCGAAAAGAAATTTTAGAGAAAGTCATCAATACCTGCACAAGGCCATCGTCCTCAATCCCTCCTTTACGGACGCCGAAGAAGGCCTGGCCGAAATCTATACTGCGATTGGTGCCTTTGATAAGGCCCTGAAGTATGCCCAAAATACCATCACCCTCAATCCGCTTTCCCCCAACCATTACTTTACCCTGGGCAATATTCATTATTTGTTGGGAGATTACGAAAAGGCCATCGAAAGTATGCAGAAGGCCCTGCGGATCGATCCCGAATTTGCGCTGGCCATCGAGACTATCGCCCTCTGCTATATCCAGCTCAAAGCCTATGAGCAGCTAGAGGACTTTTTGAGCCGCCCACCGCTGGTCCAGCATCCCGACTACTGCCGCGCTCTCTACCAATTGGTGCATGCCGACGAGGGCTTCCAAGTCGATATTGAATCCCTGAAAATACATCTCCAAAGCGACCCCGGCGCTAGCCTAATTACCTGGCGGCTATACCTAAACATCTACCTGGGTAATCACGAGTTGGCCTTAGACATTCTTGAAGAAGGCGTACATAACCACACTGGGCAGTACATCAATTTCACAAACGATCCTTTTCAAAAGCCCCTGCGCCAGTATCAACGCTTTCAAAAGCTGCTAAAAACAACCTTTCCCCCTTCTAAGTTACCTATTGAGGAGGCGAAGAAAGCCGCAGCCTCTCCTGCTCAAAAATCTATTATGAGTCCCGCAGAGGTTGCCCAGTATTTGCGGGGCCTCACCAATTTGCTAGAGGACGAAGAGGCTTATCTAGACCCTAATATGAGCCTGAAGGTGCTGGCTGCGCAGGTCAATATTCACCCTAACAAACTCTCCTGGCTACTCAATGAACACATCGGCAAAAATTTCAATGAGTTCATCAATTCTTACCGCCTGGCGGCTTTCAAACAAAAGGCCCTCGATGCTTCCAATAGCCATCTGACCCTGCTGGCCCTGGCCTACGAGAGCGGCTTCAATTCCAAAACGGTGTTCAACGCTTTCTTCAAAAAGATTGAAAAAACAACGCCTCGGGCTTGGCTGAAAGCCCAGCAGGCCTAGCCCCAGGGCACTTTCTACTAAAGTACGGATTCTCATACAGACGTTCGAGAATGTAAATCTGGACGACCGAACGGGGTTTGTACTGCATCTTTGTATCGTTGATTAGAAACAATCCTACTTACAAAACCTATTCGTTCATTATCAAAATCCTCTTATCATGAAAGTGCTTAAAGTGATACTTATTATTCTCGAAGTTTGTCTGGCGATTTATTCTGCCTTATTTTGAACTCCCTTTGGATTACTAAAACTCCTGCTAAAACTCAAAAGATGTCCATACCCGATAAAGATCAGGTCTTTCCGCTGCCGCATTACGATCGACTGTGTTTTTTGAAAAATATTATCCAAAATCCAAACATCATCGTGGGCGACTACACCTATTACGATGACTTTGAGGATGCCCGCAATTTTGAGAAAAATGTCAAATACCATTTCGACTTCATCGGGGATAAGCTGATCATCGGCAAATTCTGTATGATTGCCTCGGACGTCACCTTCATCATGAACGGCGCTAACCACCTCACGGAGGCTGTCTCGACCTACCCTTTTGCCATCTTCGGTGGGGCCTGGGCCGGCGCGATGGAGGGCAAGACCTACCCCAGCAAGGGCGACACCCACATCGGCAACGATGTCTGGATCGGCCACCGGGCGACGATTATGCCGGGGGTGCGCGTGGGGGATGGGGCCATTATTGCCTCCGGCAGCTTAGTGACCAGGGATGTAGCGCCCTACAGCATCGTCGGAGGCAACCCGGCGAAGGAGCTGCGCAAGCGCTTTTCGGAGGCGGAGATTGAGCGATTGCTAGAGTTGCGCTGGTGGGATTGGGAGTTAGAGAAAATTACGGCGAATGTGCAGCAGCTGACAGGGAGGGATACTGAAGGATTGATGCCTTCCTAGTCTAATTCTTTTTTGTAAATGAATTACTGTTAATTTTTTTGCCCATCCTTGTGTTATTGAACAGAAGACGTTTTTTTAGTGTGCTGTTTTTGAATGGCTAATAAAATTTATTTTATTGAATATTGCTTTTCTCTCTAAGATTTTGATTTGATTTTGTATCGAATATTGATTTTATAAAAACTGATATTTGGAATAGCAAATCTAATTGTGCTTTACCAAATGAGTTGCGTGTCAACTTGAAGAATATCTAAAATCAATTAATTATGAAAATCTTAAAGCTCTTTTTCCTCCTATTTATTATGACCAGCTTGCTTTCTTCTTGTGAAAAAGAAAGCAAGGTTGTATTTAGAAATCGATCAGCCATAAATAGAACTTATAATGTAATTTGGGATGGTAGTGTCGTCGCAAGCTTATATCCTCAAGAAGATAGTGATACAATGACAGTTTTACCCGGCCCACATACCCTGGTTTTTGAGTATGCAAATAGTGGGGGACAGGTTGCCTGTAAGCCTGCTGACCCGGTTATTGTTGAGGGAAGAACAGAGGCATTTACTTGCTCCTATTAGGCATATCTGGGTATTTCATTTCCAAACCTTCATCTATCATTTCATCTCTGCTTACTGCTTGTAAATACCAAAAGCAAGAGCAAGCAGTGGTCTCAAACTTTTATTTTATGAAATCGAATATATTGTTGATGTTATCCATTTTTGTGTTAATGTGTGTCGGATGTACAAAAGGGGATATGGGGCCACAAGGCCCGCAAGGGATACAAGGTCCTCAAGGTCCGCAGGGTCCTCAAGGAGTTGCTGGTAATGCTGATGTCAGAAGGTACCAAACAAGCATAGCTCTTAGTGATTTTGCTCGATGGCCCTCTACTAACGAATGGTGGGAATATTATTATCCCCCTATCACAATTAGTGATAGAGATGTAGTACTAGCCTTCGTCTACGAAAATCATGCAGGAGATAATGAGTGGATAGCCCTTCCAATGATTGATCATTGGTACACAGGCAATTGTTTCAATGCCTTTAATTATTCTGTAAACTACAGTAATAACCGTATTCAATTTACTATTCGCAATTCATGCGGTTCTAGCCCTTACACAAATATGAATAGTGGAGCACTCAGTTATCGAGTTTTTATAATAAAAGGTACTGCTAAAGAAAAGCTTGATTCGATAAAAGACCTGACAAATTATTACGAGGTCGCCCAGGCCCTCGGCTTTGAAGAGTAAGCATTGCTTATCGCACGAGCTTCTCCTCTATGGAACTTTTGGTTAGACATAGATGGAGAAGCTTTCGCTTCTAAAGACTACCCTGTAATAAAATCATTTCCTATGCGATCCTGTTTTCTTTGTTTATGCATTCTATTGCTACTTTCCTGTGAGAAGGAGAAGATGGCTTTATCATCATCTAATATTCCTGAGCTGCTTAAGATCAACGCTGGGTCTTTCTCTCTAGGATCAGACAAAGGATTTGTAGCCAATGAAACTCCTCGTGTAGTAGTTCATCTTGATGATTTTTACATTGGAAAATATGAAATCACTCAAAACCAATACCATGCTGCGATAGGGGAGTATCCTGCGTATTTTAAGTGTGGCGATTGTCCTGTTGAGCAAATTAGTTGGTTGGATGCTATAACATTCTGTAATATTTTATCACAAAATGAGCGCCTTGACCCGGCATATATCATTAAAGGAGATTCTGTAATTTGGGATCGCACTTCGAATGGGTACCGTTTGCCTACTGAGGCTGAGTGGGAGTATGCCTGCAAAGCCGGAACCGATACTGATTTATTTGCAAGCGATTTACTTTTTCCTAATTTAGATCAGCTTAATAGTGACTTGGATGGAATAGGCTGGTACCGTAATAATTCAGGAGAGCAAGTACACCCAGTGGGTATGAAACGATCTAATGCTTTTGGGATGCACGACATGCACGGTAATGTCTGGGAGTGGTGCTGGGATTACTTTCATTTTAACCGATATATTCTTATGGATAATCCATCAAGCAATCCTGTTGATCAACAATCCAGCATAAATCGAGTCATTCGAGGAGGCTCTGCTTTTAATAATGTTTTTAATGCCCGTTCAGCTTTACGTTATGGAACCTTGGCAGAAACTCAAAATTTAGCGATTGGCTTTAGAGTCGCGAGGAATGGTACTAGATAAGCTATTTACCATCATGCCAGTCGACTCATTTTGGCTTCTCTAGCTATCATTTCCCCTTCGGTGGCTTCGGATGCTGCTGCTGTTCTAATAACAGTATCTTCAGCATATGATTCATAAATCCTTTAAATGCAGGCTGCTGTTCGGGGCGAAGCAGCAATTTGATCTCCTGAAAATGTTGATAGGTCAAGGTTATTTTCCTTCGCTCTGCCAATTGCACCCCTTGCATTAGAGCGTCAAGATCAGAAGGAGCAGTCGCGTCTGTGAGGCTGTTGAAGTAGGGGCGCAGGAGGCGGCGCTGTTCTTTTTCCAACTCCTTGATGGCCTCGCTGTGCACTTCGGCAAGTTTCAAAAAGGCTTCATGTTGTTGATCATCCAGTTGAAGCATTTCCTGGGCACCCTGTCCAGGCCCCATTGGCGGTGGCCCCTTGGGACCCCAAAAAACAAAGGCGAGCACCAACAGATTAAGCACAAATAAAACAATAGCGGCGTATTTATAAAATTGCGAAGCTTTCATTATTCGTAGAGTTTATAATTAGAGAGGAGTGGACGGTCCAGTGCTGAGGTATTGACAACGGTGGCCGAGTCCTGCCCATTCTTTTGGTCATACTGGCTCAACAGGCCAATATTCACCAAAACCAGCAGGGCCACCGCCGCCGCAATCATTCGCAGCTGAGGCATCAAGATTATATCTTGCTCGCTATCGAAAAGCTCTGTTTCGATTTTTGTAAACAGCTCCGGGCGGGGCTGCGCCCGCTGGCTGCCTTCCAGGCTTCCCAATACTCGATCGATCCATTGTTGTTTGTCTTTTTCCATCTGTTCTGAATTTTATAGATTAAATCCTCATTTTTTCTTACGATGAGGATACCATTTTTCTAAACTACTCCTTAGGTTTTTCTTCGCCCTTTGCAGCAGCGATTCGACTGCTTTGAGCGAGGTTTCCATAATATCGGCCACTTCCTGCCGGGGCAACTCCTCCACAAAACTGAGGATGAACGCCGTTTTTTGAGTCTCCGGTAATTGCTCTATGGCTTTAAATAACAACTGAGCATCTTCGCTCTTTTCCAGCTGTACTCCCGGATGATTGAAGACCGGAAGATCGGGCACCGTTTGACCAAATTTGAGGAAGGTAAACCGCTTTTTCTTCTTGATTTGATTCAACGCCGCATTCACTGTAATCCGGTATATCCAGGTGCCTACGGCCGCTTGCCCTCTAAATTTGGCGGCATGCTGATAAATCTTCACAAAGACATCCTGCGTCACCTCTTCCGCATCCTTTTCATTGAGCACATAACTCAGAGCGGTATTGTACACCTTGTCGGAGAACAAGGTGTACAATGCTCGAAAGGCTTGCCGGTCGCCAGCGCCGATGGCGGTGATGTGATCTTGTAAGTTGATGGATTAAAGGTAGTTTAAAGTTAGAGACTTTCGTTTGCGGCGGCGCTATTAGTAGGCCCCATTGCCCGGCCGGCCCCGGGGCGGTCCCGGCGGGCGATGTTTTTTCTGCTCCTCAATATACCGCTGGTACTGTTGATCGGAGAAGACCTCCTTCAGCTCCTCATTTTCCCGATCTCTGATGCTGTCCATCTTTTCTTTCATCGCTCTGCGGTCACCGCTGCGGTCGGCCCGGAGGGCTTCGATTTCACTGCGGTATTTTTCTTTGATGACTTTAAAGCTGGCCGCTTGCTGCTCACTAAGCTGTAGCTTATCCAGCAATTCTTGCTCGGAGGCCTGCGGCCCTCGCCGTTCTTGGCCTCGCTGTGGTGCTTGGGCCTCCGTTGGTGTGCTTGGTGTAGCCTGCTGGGCGGAGCTACAGGCGTAGCCGGTCAGCAGGGCTAAGCCCAGGATGATTTTTGCGATGGATTTCATACTTTTAAGGTTTTAATTTCCCTTTAGACTACAGAGGTATTAAAATCCTTCGCTGTGTAGGGTCGTTTTTTGAATTTTTTCTGGAGGGAGAGATCGCCGTGCCCCCTGATCGAGACACGGCTCATACAGAAGGGGGAAAATTACTGGTGATAAGTCAAGGTCCGCACATGCCTTTGGCTCAAGGTATCATTGACGAACAAATTTCTTTCTATCCAATTGTTGTACGAATCAGATTTGAGGTACTCGTAGGTCTTTATGCGGTATCGCTTTCCATTGGCGTTTTCGTAGAATCCGCGAATCACTCGATTCTGATCATCTAAGGCTAAGCTGTCGAAGCCTCGGTACTCTCCTCTGCCGTTTTTGTAAGTTCGTAGGGTTTCATTGCCCTTGTCATCGGTTTTTATGGTGGACGCCCAGCTGATCTGTCCCTCCGCATTGAGGGACGCTTCCACTTGCAGTCCCTCTTCATTTGTGAAAACGGTGTCTATAGTGGCGCTGGTGTCTCCTTCTTCGTAATATTCAGCACCGATTAGTTGTTGATTGTCATCGTATTTTCTGTAGAAAAATAGGATCGTATCTCGATCTTCATCAAGCCAGTAGACGTCAATAGAGCGGCCTTGCGGGTCAAAATTTTCGATGGTCGCAGAACTAAAAATTAGGGAGTCATTCCGGAGGTCAAATTGCTCTTCTTTTACCTGGGCCAGCTCTGCATCTTGTTCGGGCGTACTTTTTTGGGTGTTGGAATTACAGGCTGCGAAAAACAGTAAGGATAGCATAACGTAAGTGTAAAGATTCTCTTTCATAATTGTTGAAGGCTAAGTTTAAAAACTTTAATATCGCCTTACCTACGTATCGAGTTCTGCTTTTGGATTTTCTTCAAAATAATCAGGGCGCCAGGTCAGCCCTCCAAAGAT
>JBCDGZ010000135.1:0-21206 GCA_038750655.1 Bacteroidota bacterium
ATGCAAGATCATCATGCTTGGAAGAAATTATTTGCTAATCCAACTTGGGACAAGATCAAGCCGCTAATTGAAAAAACAATGCTTCATGGAACCACTGTTCCATATAGAAGCGTAAGTTCAAAAGTCATGCAGCATAAAGGATTTTTAATACAGGTAACGTATAAAGAGATTAACGGCCAATTGAGAATTAGCGATGCATGGATAATTACTAGAAGATAGATGAAGGACTTAAGCCAGGTTTTCGATAGGAGAACTTGGCTTAATTTTTCTGATAAATTTTCTATATTTACTAGGAAGGAAAATAAAGTATTTATGCTTACTAAACTTATTGAGGAGGGGCAATTTGAAAAAGCAGTTGCTGAGCTACAACTTGATGCTATTAAAGATTATCATGAGAACTTACTAGAAGGGGCTTATGATAGCGGCAGTGAAATGTATTATAAGTTTTATAAATATATAATAGAAAATCACGTTGAAACTTCAGAGCTACACTATCAGGCCTCAGAAATGATGTCTACTGCTTTGAACTGGATGCCTAACGGATATAAGATTGCCTATCATCATGCATTAAAGGCATGTGAATTATCTCCTCATGATGTTTCCCTAAAAGAATACTTATTATTCTTTCATGATATTCCAGACCAATTATTATCGGATGAAACTGCT
The DNA here is from genome assembly GCA_038750655.1 of Bacteroidota bacterium. Classification (GTDB taxonomy): domain Bacteria; phylum Bacteroidota; class Bacteroidia; order Chitinophagales; family Saprospiraceae; genus JBCDGZ01. The sequence continues at coordinate 667 of JBCDGZ010000135.1, forward strand.
AGAAAGGTAGCTGAGGAAATCTTAGCCATAGACTCCAATAATATTACAGCAAAGAGAGTACTACGATAGTTTTCATATTATTATTGATGGACTACTAGCATAAGTGAGCTATTTTTGATAAGTAGAAAACCGCAAACGGTTGATAGAAGAATTATGTTAAAATAAAAAATCTTTATAATCTGAACTTTGATTTTATTGTTAGAAGTACATATATTGCAGTTCTTAAGGCTATAAAACTAGAATAGATTATTACCTACTATTCTTCTCCATTCTTACCAGGCTTAATCAAGCATTACCCCCTCTATATTTTATTGTAGAATAACTTTGACGTTATTCCTGTTGTTTGCATTCGCTGTTGTGGATGCACAGATTTGATATTTAAATAACAAAAATAAATAGCAAATGAATTCGCAAAACAAATCGCGGAGCACTGCTCTTATGGGCAGGGTTACGCTGGCTTTGGCTAGCCTCAGCTTCGTTGGAATGATCATTCTATTCCTTTCCCTTTATCCTGATCACTCCAAGATCGCCTACGTCCGTACGGATGAAATTCTCAACAAATACCAGGGCATGATAGAAGCCCGCTCTGCCTTTCAGGTCAAAGCTGATGATTGGCAGTCTCGGGTAGATACACTGCGAACGGAGCTGGCCGCTTCGGTCAAGGATTATGAGGCGGTGAAGATTTCGCTGACCAATAAGAATCGTACAAAGCGAGAGCAAGAGCTGCAATCTCAGCAGGATCAACTCTATCGCTATTCGCAGGCTGTGAGTCAAAAGGCCGAAGAGGAGGACCGGAAATTGACCGAAGGGGTCTTATCTCAGATCAATGCTTTTTTGGAAGTGTACGGTAAGCAACATGGCTACAGCGTTATCTTTGGAGCCAATGGTGCCGGAAATATCGTCTACGGTAATGAGGCTAAAGATTTAACCAATGAAGTTTTAATTGAATTAAATAAAAGCTATGAAGGCTATTAGTGTCTCCCTGACGCTGATTGTCTTTTCTCTCTTTATTACAGGCTGCGCTCATCGATTGGACTCTGCGGAAGAACTGCGTTCTTTTGTGGCCGATCATAGTAATGGCCTGACGGAAGAAAAGACGTTCGGCGAATTAAATATCCGACTCCGCTACCGACCCACCGATCTGCTCGTTGATCAGGAGCTGGGGGATGAGGTGGCTACAGCCAGCGAGGTGGAACGCCTGCGCGATCAGTACGACGACTACCTCTATTTTTTGCTGAGCTATTCGGCGAATGGTAAAGAGGTTGAAGCCTGGCGGGTCAACTCCCAGCAGGAGTTCAGCACGCGCGTACAGGCCCTCGCCTTCGGTATGGCCGAGCAAGTCAAGCTGAGCAGCAATACCCGAGATTCGATTCCACTAGTCGACTTTATTTACCAACGTACCTTCGGTGGCGGCAGCAGCTCCGACATCCTACTGGCCTTCGACCGCCAAGCCGCCAAAGATGCCGATTGGCTGAACTTCCGGCTTCAAGACATCGGGCTAGGAGTCGGTACCAACCACTTCCGATTTGACGCAGCGGCCATCGAGGCCCTACCATCGCTACCCTTTGTACAACCATGATCTCTTTTTTAATCCGTTTATTGTCAAACCAAAATAACATGAAGTATAAACCTAGCTTAAGAAAACGAAGAATAGCCATCTTCCTATTGATTACCTTTATGCAGAGCGTTGTCCTCCCTCCGGTCGCCAGCGCGCTGACCTCCGGGCCTACCGCCCCGGAGACCATGAGCTTCGAACCCGTCGATGCCACCGATATGGTCAACCTGTCGACCGGAGATTTTACCTACAACATCCCGCTGTTGGAAGTCCCTGGCCCCGAAGGGGGCTACCCCCTCAGCATGGCCTATCACGCGGGTATCCGCCCCCTGGAAGAAGCCTCCTGGGTGGGCCTGGGGTGGAGCCTCTCGCCCGGTGCCATCAATCGCTCTGTCAACGGCTACCCAGATGACCACAAAAATGTGAATCGTACCGTCGAGGATCGCTGGGATGGCGGTGTCACCAAGACCTACTCGGTGGGGATCGGTATCGGCATCGCCAACGGCGTTGAGCTGGGGCTGGATATATCAGTATCGAATGATACCTATCGGGGCTTTGGAGGGGACGTCGGCCTCTCAGCAATGGTAGGACCAAAGTATGGACCGAATGCTAGTGCGGCAGTATCCGTGGGGTCCAATGGTTTTAAGGGCAGTGCCAGCGTCGGAGTGTCTACAAAATCAGGGATTAAGTTATCGGCTACATTATCTACCGATTTTAAAGGAGGAACGACTTCCTCTTTTAAAGCCTCTATGGGTACTTCAAGGACCTCCGTAGGGATGTCGCTGAGTTCTGGTCGCCTGAAGCCTTCCCATAAGGTGGGGGGCTTTTCTGGTATTCATCAAAACAATAATTCCGGTAATATTTCGACCGAGACGTCCGGTTTCAAAGCGAGCATTCCTGTCGCTGGAGTTATCGTTAGCTTAGGAGCTCGACATACCCGCTATTGGATGCACGAAACGGATGTGGTAAAAGTCAACGGAGTGCTACATGCGGACCAGAGTGATCCTGGTACCTTGGTCGATAAAGTTATCCAGGATGAACACGTCAGTTTCGACTCCTATTCTCTGCACATGACTGATGCAGACATCACCGAGCATTTTGATCCAGAGTGGCTACAGGGTGGTAGTTATCCTGCCTATGATAATTACAGTGTCAACGGCCAGGGAATCGGCGGAAATATCCAACCCTATATTTTTGAAAATGGATCGTTGTACCGCAAGCAAATTCGTACTGGCCAGGACCAGGATTTAGATCTTTCTTTCTACCACATGCGCCCCTTTACGAAGAAGGTTAATTTCCGCTTCGTCAATGATTTTTCCAATACACTACAAATCAACCCGCCACCTCTCAATCTGAGCATTACCAATCCAAGCAGTAGCGCTCAGTCCTTTTCTGTAATCGACAACACGGGCTACAACGCTACCGATCAGCACCTGGCAGGGTCCAAGCATATTGAGTGGTATACTAACCGGCAAATTATAGCAAACAATTCCCCCACCTTGATGAATTATCTCGGGCTCTCTAACAGTGATCGAGCTACCCATACGACCACAGATGATATAATGGATCAGATGGGGGGCGTCAGCATCACTAATGAGAGTGGGGTAACGTACCACTATGCGCTTCCAGTTTATTCTTTTGATGAGTATACCTATACCAAAAAGGTAGATGAGCAAAATGTGGACAGTTGGAATAAGCAAATTAATAATACCCCCTATGCCTACACTTGGCTGCTGACCGCCGTCACTGGTCCCGACTATGTAGATAAAAATAACAACCGTCACGTTGATGAGGGCGATTGGGGGTACTGGGTGGAATTTGAGTATGGCAAGTGGGCGCACGACTACGCCTGGCGCAACCCTGCTAGTGGCACCTTTAAAGACCTCAATGAGAAATCAGATTCCTATTCTTATGGCAAGAAAAACCTCTATTATCTTGATGCCATTAAAACGCGTACGCACACCGCACTCTTTATCAAAGATATTCGTAAGGATAGTAAGTCGGTGACCAGTAAAGATGATGGAGGAGCGGAGCCAAGGGAGACGATACTTTGTACACAAGGCGATGTGAATCATACCGCCTTTACGGAATTGCCTGTCAGTACCATGCGGCTTGATAGAATTCTGCTGTACAAAAATTCGAGTCTCGAAGAAAATAATTTTGATCTCAATACGGTTCGGCAACACGGTGAATTACCGGGAGATGGTGTATTCTATTTTAGGCCCTGCGATTTTACTTCGTTCACTAAAAACTTTCACTACAGCGACAACGTCCTCGATGTCTCTGATATGAATCATTTCAGTATTTTTGGAGCCTCGTCTGATATTTTAAAAAGAATTGAGCTTAATAATAACCACTACGATCTCTGCCCAAATACAGACAACAGCTTTAACGAAATCAGTAGCCTGTATTTTTCTGCCCCGCCTACCGTAACCAAGTCGGGTAAACTGACCCTGAAGTCGCTGAAATACGTTGGACGGAACAACCAGACCATCATGCCGTCGCTGAAATTTACCTATGATTATCCTAATCAGACCCACCATGATTTCAGCGTCAACACATCGTCTGTCATATGGATTGATGGGGCCAATAACGATTGGATAGGTAAGATTGTAAAGTATACTAAGAATAACTTAGACTACTACGCCTTACTGACAGAGGCTGTTTTCACTTCGACTTTTTCCTTTATTCCCATTGGCGACAATGCTCCGGTGGTAGGGCATACCAACGGCAGTACCATACCGACTCAATTGGTTAAGACGAAGAATCCACCGTTCGAAGCCGAGAAGTACGATTACTGGGGGTACTACAAATCCGATTACGATGGTGCCGAGGGCGTCTCGCCCGGAAATGTCGAGCGTATTCCGACTAGTCTATCCACCCAATCTACAGATGCCTGGTCATTGTGTGGTATTGAGACCAGCCTGGGAGCTAAGATTGAAATAGCGTACGAGAATAAGATGTACCAGAATAATGTCTGGCAAAGGTATGATAAGCTAAACTTAGACGTTGCCACACAGAGCCCCAACCCAATGGAAGTGACTATGAAGTTCCACGAGGATGTTGATTTAGAGGACATCTTTTCGGTTGGTGATGTGGTTAAATTTTCGGGCTACACTTATGCACAGACTCCTATTGGCAATGCACCTCTGGCGCTACAGGATGACCTTGACCTTACCATACTGTCCGTGAGCAACGACGCTATTGTTGTTCAAAATCCATTTACTGCCTTTACCTTTTTTCTTGGGGTTGGCTTCATCAAATTTATGCGCAGCAATGCTTCTTTTGGCAATGGTATTCGAACGGCTTCTATTGCCGTGAAAGGAGATGATACGCGAAAGACGATATACAGCTATCAGGACGGCTGTATCAGTTATAATCCTTCTTCTCTGGAATACATAGACACTGGATTGAATGCAAATGATGAAGATCCTTACAAGTCTTTATTTCACGAAGACCTCAACTACATCCTCGCCCTGGCTCGAGAGCTGCCTCCTCCATCAGTCATGTATGGGCAAGTCAGTGTCAGCGAAGAGTATAATGGAATAGCGGTGCCTGGTTCGAATCGCTATACATTTCAAGTACCGGAGCAAAATATGATTGATATAGAATATACCGCAGTGCAGGGGGCAGATACCAGTAGTGATCCGGATGTTTTTGAGCTTTCCAAGCGAAGAGTTACCATTAAGGACAAAACCGCTCGTATCGGTAATATGCTTAAGATGGAAGTATTTAATGGCCAGAATATGCTGGTCAGTAAAACAGAACACGACTATACTGATGATGAAGCCGGTGAGGATGAAACGGACTATGATGCTTACAATGATCAGGGGATCATTCATCAGGCCTTCCACGAGCTGCGCACTAAGTATACGTTCAATGGTAATCATCAATACATCAAGGGGGTTGTTAGCGTGCGGAAAGAATTTCCTTCTATCCTGAAAAGCACCACAGGCTACAGCCAAGGTATTACGACGACGACTAAGAATATCGATTATGACTTCTACTCTGGTCAATTGATCAATAGCGAAACCAAGAATCAGAAAGGAGAATATTATCGCCAAACTTCTATTCCTGCCTACAAGAAGTACGATGATATGGGCCTGAAAATTTTCGACGTCAATAAACACCATATGTTATCTCAGACAGCTTACACCCAAACGTCAGAACTGGATGATTGGGAAGGGAATGTAACGGGTGTGGTTGGTGCAGGTGTGACCATATGGAACGATGACTGGTCTTATCGCTCTATTGGTTCTAATGGCTACACGGATGTCACGCCAACTGTTGACAAAGAAAAAGTTTGGCGCAAGCACAAGAGTTATGTTTGGAAATCGGAGCTCAAACCTGATGGTACGCTGAGCGCAGTGCCGGATGTGGCTGATCAAGATATGAACTGGTCGACGGGACAGCCCACAATTTATCGGTGGGAGGCCGCTAATACGGTCACGCGCTATGATCCGTATTCTAAGGTACTCGAAGAAAGGGATATAGATGATATTCACGCTGCGCTCAAGATGGGCTATGATGAGTCGATGATCATTGCGATTAACGGCAATGCCAAATACACGGAATTTGCTTTCTCTGGTGCCGAAGATTATGATGCTTCAACAGGCTACTTTGGTGGGGAGGTTCGCAAAGGAGGTGCTTCTCTGAATACCGTACCTTACCAGCAAGGGGACAGCCATACTGGCGCGTACGCGCTCAGCCTGGATAATCAAGAAGAAGGCTTTCTTTTCAGAGCACAGATTGGAACCGATGTAGAGGAATTCAACACTCGCGGTCGCCGCTACCGGGCCAGTGTTTGGTGGCGTCCTAATGCACAGGGAATTGATGCGGATCAAGGGCGTCTATTTTATCGTATCGAAACCGCTGGTGGCTCGGTACTCAGTACAGGTAGCGGGGTCCTCACGCCGGCATCTGAGCGTAAGGCTGGCGAGTGGCATCAACTCAATCTGGACATTGAAATTCCGTCTGGCTACAGCGGTAATTACCTCGTTGTCGGCGTCAGCAAGGAAAACAATACTTCCCACGATATTTATTTCGATGACTTCCGCTTCTATCCTTCGGATGCGCCGGTAACCGCCTACGTCTACGATAAGCTGACCGGGCAGCTCACCTACATTCTGGATGAAAATAATATGTTCACCCAGTTCGAGTACAACGATAGGGGCCAGTTGATCAAGACCTACTCGGAAACGACCGAAAATCCGACCGGTAAGCGACTGGTTACGGAGACCAAGTACGACTACTACCGCTATCTGGACTAGTAGATCAGCACCCTTCTTCATTTTTTAATTACTAATTCAACCATCATGAAATATTATCATTCTTATATCCTCCTCTTACTGCTCAGTTGCTTGAGCGGGTCGTTGAGTGCGCAGGCTGAAAGTAAAAGTAGCTTGGCTGTGCAGAAAGAAGAGGCAGCGCGGAGCAAGAAAATAATGGGGGAGCCCAATATTGAGCTAGAACTGAAAGATGCCCGTAGCCTGACTAAGGCTACGGTGCTCCCCGTGCAAAGTGTTGCTGTACACATGGAGCCGGTGGGCACTGTCGATTTAGATCCTGAGAAGATGCAGGACAGCAATCCTCAGGACTTGCTGGCCAGCCAAGAGATGAGATGTAATCTCCTCATCGATGTGTTTAACCCTGCGACCATTGCCCGCATTCATGTGAAGCTGGGCGCTGCGGAGGGCAAGTCGAATTTTGTTAGCCATGCTTTCGAGTTTGACCGTGCTGCGCCTGTGCCCTTTCATTACGCTCGCGATGGAAAGACCATTGTACTGAGCCTGGGTAAATACACCAACATGGGGCCTTGCACTGGGCAAGTTATTTTAGAGCATCTCAATGGAAAGCGTTCGGCCCCCCACTACTTTAGTGCCAAGGGCTGATCCCTAATTTGATCATCAATTCTGGGTAGTCAGTATCCAGAAAATTAAAATAAAAAACATGATTACAAAACAAATAAAGTACCTGCTCGCGGGCCTACTGCTCTTTCTGGGCACCGTCGGCGAGTTACAAGCTCAGGCTTGTTTGGTAGAAACGCCTATGAGCTGGACGATCAGCAATGGTGTACAACATATTGAAGCGGAGGCCTTGCCGGCCGATGCGGACGGCTATCTCGATTTTGTCTGGGATGGTAACTTTATCTACTATGGATTTTACAAAACCCCAACGCCCAACTTCACGTTTAGCTTTGATTGTGGGGTGTACTTAAGTGGTTCCAATTTTTATATTCGTCATAACAACAGCTGGACTTTTCTAGGAGCCATCGCCAGCGCCGGGGATCATATTCGCCTGGCTAAAGAAGGCAGCAATTATGTGGTGTATCACAATGGGGCGGCGCTGTTTACTGGCGCCGTGACTGCCGGGCTTGCGGTCTATCCCTACGTTCGTGACGATAATGGCCTGCAAAGAGATCGCCTGGAATATTTCAAAAAACCACCAGTCTATACTCCTGAATGGATCGCCAATAGTAGTAGCTACCATCTGGCCTCGGAGGTCCTGGGGCGCGGTCAGGATGGCTTTATCGAACATGAATACAACAGCGAGTATGGAGTGATGATTGGTTTTAGCAAAAGCAAGAGCGTCGCCTCTGCGGAGTTCGCTGCTCGACTGTATTACTCTCCGATCAATCAGCGTATGTACATGTACCTCAACGGATTCTTCAAGGGCTCTTTAAGTGTCTCCGTTGCGGACGGCGATAAGATTACGCTGGAACGCAAAGGCTCCATGATTATCTATTCGGCCAACAACGTGAAGCATAGCTACGCCATAGATGGGAATTTGGATTTACACCCCTGGACTTACGAATATACCTCCGGATCGAAAGCGCAAGTGCGAGTATCCTTTGACACTAGGGGAGGAGTGTGTCAGGATTATTTTGATCGACTACCTTCCTATGTTAATGTAAGTCCAGACCCCTATTACCCGCCGTCCTACACCGATGAGGGGTGGAACATCGTCCATACCTTTACTTACAATGGGGAAGGAGAAGGCCCCTGTCATGTGATCAGTGAGTCAAAGAGCTATGCCAATCGAATGGGCTACGGCGTACAACAGCAAACTAAAGATTACTTGACAGGAAAAGTCTGGGCTACGGAGACGATCTATGATTACTTAGGCCGTCCTGCACTGTCGACCCTGTCCGCACCTACTGGTCTTGATGTTCTACAATACCACACCAGCTTCACCCGCGATGCCCTCGGCAATAATTACGACTTGGATGATTTTGACCGCACCTTCAACAGCAGTGGCGTCCAAACGGCTGATCAAACCAACAACCCCAACCCTGTCGGCACTCAGGCCAACACCCTCGGTGCCTGGTACAGCTCGGCCAACACCGAAGAGCCTTGGCAGGCGACGAGCCAGTACCCCTACACCCGCACCGAGTACAGCACCATTACCGGCGCGCCCCGGCGGATCGCCGGCGCTGGCGACGCCCAGCGAATGGGCAACGACCATGAAGTCGTAAGCTTTTCCATGCGGACTGGTAGCGAACTGCGCTACGTCATCGGCCAAAAGAAGCCCATCTGCCTGCTGGCCGGCACGGCCTACGACGAAGGCAATGTACTGGCGACCCTTTGCAGCAGTGCACCCACTGGTTTTTACAATTTGCTCACCAAGAAAGTGACCGCTGATCAAGACGGAAAAGAGATGGTGATGTTTTATGACAACAGTGGAAATGTCATCGCCGAGGCACTGAGTGGAAGGGTCAACGGATCAAATCGGGAGTTGCAAAGTACCCAAGTCTCCATCCCCGCCGGAGAGTACCGCGATATTCACGTGACCGATGCTGACAACAGTATCAATATTTCAGGAGGTGGGGTCTTTGATATTTACGATCTGAGCACGGACGTAAAAATGGTTTCCGGTAGTTCTGCGAACATAACGTTTCTTTCTCCCGGGGTTTATCGGGTCGCATCGCTGACGAATACCATCACCTTGAGCTATGATTTGAATTACTACAATTTTAGCTTGAGCATCTACGATAAGCAAAACCAACTGGTGGCTACGGTCGCTCCCAAAGACGTCGTACACAGTCTGTCTGTCGCCCAGCACAGTGCTCATACCTTCTATCGCTACAATTCCTACGGACAGCTGATTTGGGAAGAATCACCGGATGCAGGTCGGGTCTCTTATTTATATCGCAAGGATGGCCAACTGCGCTTTTCAGAAAATGAGCAGCAGGATGCAGACAACGATTTCTCTTACATCATTTACGATGAACTGGGACGGCCGATTGAAAGCGGTGAGTACACCAGTACGCCGGGGAGTTTTGGTAACCTGGGGGTTTTCCTAGATATAGATTCCTACCCGAGTAATAATTCGTACAAGCAGGAGGAGATTTATACTACTTATGAGGTATCAGACCCCGTTTTGCCAAGTAACCGGGAGCAGCAATTTGTAGAAGGGCAAGTGGCTAAAATCAGTAATGACGATGGAACGACTTGGTACAGCTATGATCAGGAAGGCCGCCTAGCTTGGACGGCTCAATCTGTGAGTGGTTTATCAGAGATTAAGTACAGTGATTTCAAATACGACTTGCTAGGAAGTGTAACAGAGGTAACCTATCAAGAGGGGCAGTCGGATGAGTTCCGCCATCACTATGCCTACAACAGCAACAGTAAAATGACCAGTGTGAGTACGCGCACTGATGGGGACGAGAATACGGTGCCGGATTTACAAGCGCAGTATCAGTATACCCTGCTGGGAGCGATGGACCGCGTAGTGCTGGCCGAAGGCTTGGAGCGCAAACATTATGTCTATACCCTGCACGGGAATCTAAAGGCCATCAACCCCAAGGATATGGTTTCGGCAGACATCAATTCGCATCGCCGGACGTTCAGTATGGCCTTAGATTACTATTTGGATGATTATGTGGCGGCCAACGGCTCTAGAGCGGGCAAGGTCTATGAGCTGCTTGATGGCAGTTCGCCTGCCGGGCAGGCCAACTATTCAGGATTGATTGGTGCGCAGCGCTGGAAGGCCCGGGCGGCCATCGGTGGGGCAGACTACAGTGGCTCTTTTGCTTACGGCTATCTGTATAATCATCGCAATGAGTTTTTCGGTGCCAATTTTGGTCAGGTGAATTCCACTTCACTTTCAAACTACGATGGAGCGTTTAGCGGGATGAACGATTACAAGGTAGCCTTCTCCGGCGACGGCTACGATGAAAATGGAAACATTACTCGCCTGCTGCGTTACGGGCAAGGTGGAACACTCATTGACAACCTGTATTACATTTACCACACAACAGGACCTCGCAATCGCTTGAAATACATCGCTGATTTTGCGGGTACTCATCAGATTGGCGATCTTGCTACGCAGGGGAGTAGTAACTACGACTATGATTTGAACGGTAATATGACGGATGACATCAGTGAGGACAATAAACTAGTATACAACTCTTATGGGCTTGTGACGGAGGTGCGTTCCAGGGCTAGCAATCACTTGAAGGTTAGGTACGTCTACGGCCCCGAAGGACAGCGGGTGAAAAAGTTTAGCTATGGGGCTAACTCTACTTTGACAAAGACGACTTGGTATTTTAAAGGGCCGGGTCGACAGAGTATCTATGAGCAAGAAAGCGGTGGTGCTATAACATTGGAAGAAGTGACGATTAATGGACTGGGCAGATTAGGAAAAGCTTTTTACAGTGGTGGAGCTTACAATTTCCAATATGAGCTTAAGGATCACTTGGGTAATGTTCGTGCAGTGATAGAGAAAGGTACGAACGGGGATGCAGATGTCCTCTATTATGCAGATTATTATCCCTACGGTTGGACTTTGCCCGGGCGTCATGGTGGGGTGAGTCGTTATGGCTATCAAGGAGACTTTGCAGAGAAGGATGAGGAAGTAGGATGGAATGCCTTTGAGCTGCGGATGTATGATGGGCGCTTATCGCGGTGGACGGCCACTGATCCTTACCAACAGTACTGGAGTCCTTACCTGAGTATGGGGAACGATCCAATTAATGGAATTGATCCAGATGGAGGGTTCAAAACCAGATTTGGCGCTTGGATGTACAAGACATTTAATGGTGGTGGATCAATTGTTGACCACGATGGAGTATGGGCGGTTATACAGAACGAGCGAAGCTTTATGATAGGGAACCAGGCCTTTATGGACTATGACCTTGTTACCCAAAATAACTGGGGGCAAAGTGCCGGCGCTTTTACCCTTGGCCTTGCTAACTCTTTTTCCTCCAACAATGGAATTGGACCTCGGCTAGACCCTAACACCAATGCTTACTACTACGGACAGAGAGCAGGGGACATCTTGTCTATTCTTCAAGGAGTTGGTGAAATGGCTTTGGGGACCACGATGACGACAGGGGGAACAACAGGAGCAGTCCTCAGCGCTCCGACAGGCGTAGGAGTTGTAGCAGGCGTTTCGGTTGCAAGTGCCGGTGTAGTATTTACTGCACACGGTGAAGTTGTTGCCGCTCACGGTGTTCATAATCTTTTATTTGCGAAAGGACCAACCAGCACTTCAGGGAAATCAAGAGTGAGTAGTGCAATGGGTAAGATTAATTCTAACAATATTAACAAGATTATGGCTGATCACCATGCTTGGAAGAAATTATTCGCTAATCCAACTTGGGCTAAGATTAAACCTTTGATTGAAAAGACAATGCTCAATGGAGTTATTGTGCCGTATAAGAGCGTAAGTTCAAGGGTTATGCAGCACAAAGGATTTTTGATACAAGTAACGTATAAAGAAGTTAAAGGACAATTGAGAATTAGTGACGCATGGATTATTACCAGAGGTAGATAAAACGGATTTAAGCCAAGTTCTCAAGAAGAGAACTTGGCCTAACTTTTTTTGATAAATTTTTTAATTTTACTGTTAAGGAAAACAAAGTATTTATGATTACTAAATTGATTGAGGAAGGCCAATTTGAAAAGGCTGCCGCCAAGCTTCGTCTTGATGCGATCAAAGATTATCACGAAGATTTACTAGAAGGAGCTTTTGATAGTGGAAGTGCCAAGTATTATGATTTCTATAAATACATAATTGAAAATCATCTTGAAACTTCTGAAATACATTATCATGCTTCAGAAATGATGTCTACTGCGTTAAACTGGATGCCTAAAGGCTATGAAATCGCCTATCATCATGCTTTGAGGGCTTGTGAGTTAGCGCCTGATGATGTTTCTCTAAAAGAATATTTATTATTTTTCCACGACATTCCAGATAAACTGCTATCGGATGAAGTTGCCCAAAAAGTAGCGAAAGAAATTTTAGCGATAGATCCCCATAATATCACCGCGAAGAGGGTGTTGTAGTAATTTTAACAACACCCCACCCAAAATACTTTCCTTTCTCTGGTTACGTTTCCCCAATTCAACTGTTTAATAGGACAAACAACAATTTCCTCAAATCCTATTACAAACAGCTAATGAACTCACAAAACAATGCTCAGTCCTCTTCGGTATTGAGTAAAATTACCCTCGCGCTGGCCAGCCTCAGCTTTGTTGGCCTATTCATTCTATTCCTCACCCTTTATCCAGATCACTCCAAGATCGCCTACGTCCGTACGGACGAAATCCTCAACAAGTACCAGGGGATGATCGAAGCGCGGTCGGCCTTTCAGGTCAAAGCCGGAGATTGGCAGGCCAAGGTCGATACCCTCAAGGCCGAGCTGGAAGCCTCGGTGAAAGACTACGAGGCGGTGAAAGTTTCCCTGACCAGCCAGACGCGTGCGGAGCGCGAAAAGAGCTTGCAAGCCCAGCAAGATCAGCTCTATCGCTATTCGCAAGCGGTTAGTAAGAAGGCTGAAGAAGAGGATCACAAGCTGACCGAAGGCGTATTGAGTCAGATCAATGCCTTATTGGAAGTTTACGGCAAGGAGCATGGCTACAGCGTTATTTTTGGTGCCAATGGTACTGGAAGTATCGTTTATGGCAATGAGGCCAAGGACTTGACCAATGAAGTATTGATTGAACTGAACCGAAGCTATGAAGGCTATTAATGCCCCACTACTACTGATTGTTTTCTTGATTTTATGGACTGCCTGCTCTCGTAGTGTTAATTCTGCCGACGACCTTCGGGCCTTCGTCGCCAAGCAAAGTAATGGGCTGACCAAAGAGAAAACGATCGGCGAAATCAAGGTCCTGCTGACCTACCGCCCCACCGACCTGCTGGTGCAGCAGGAGCTGGGCGGAGCGCCGGCCAGTCCCGCTCACATCGAACAGCTGCGCCAGCAGTATGATGATTACCTGTATTTTTTATTGACTTATTCTGCTAATGGTAAAGAGATTGAGGGGTGGCGAGCCACCTCGCAGGCGGAGTTCGGAACGCGGGTGCAGACCCTGGCCTTCGGAATGGCCGAGGTGCTGTCGCTCAACACCGATCAACGCGACTCGATTCCCTTAGTAGACTTTCTGTACCAACGGACCTTCGGTGGCGGCAGCAGCTCGGATGTGCTCTTTGCCTTCGACAGAGCGGCGACCGCCGACGCCGATTGGCTCAGCTTCCGACTAGACGACATTGGCCTAGGCATCGGAACGACTCACTTCCGTTTCGATACCAAAGCCATCAACACGGTACCCAGCATTCCATTTGTTCAATAAGACCTGATTTTTCACGATTTAGAGTCTGTTTGGATTTTGTTCTTTGAGCCGAAAATAGTCAATTTTTTGCTGAGGCAAGGCGCAGGTTCGGGATCGTAGCCGCGCTACGAAGCCCGGTTCTGCAACGCAGCATCAGTGAAAAAGTGGCATTTGCAGGCCAATTAATAATTTCCGAACAGACTCTCAGATCAGGTCCGACTTTTATGATTGTCTGATCCCACCTTCGGGTGGGCAGATCTTCTTATGCATAAATAAAAGGCTTGATCAGTACTAAAACAAAATAACATGAAATACAAAATTAGCTTACGAAAACGAAGACTAGCGATCTTCCTATTAATCACTTTCCTACAGAGCATTGTCCTCCCTCCGGTCGCCAGTGCGCTGACCTCCGGCCCCACCGCGCCGGAGACGATGAGCTTCGAGCCCGTCGACGTCACCGATATGGTCAACCTCATGACGGGAGACTTTACCTACAACGTCCCACTACTGGAAGTACCCGGCCCCGAAGGCGGCTACCCCGTCTCGCTGTCCTACCATGCGGGTATCAAGCCGCTCGAAGATGCCTCCTGGGTAGGTCTCGGTTGGAACCTATCGCCCGGTTCCATCAACCGCTCCGTCAATGGCTATCCTGATGACCACAAAGATGTAGAGCGTATAGTCGAAGATCAGTGGGAAGGCGGAACGACTACCACCTATTCTGTCGGAGTTGGTATCGGCGTAGCTAATGGTTCGCAATTAGGCATAGACTTTACGATCTCTAATGACACCTACCGTGGATTCGGTGGGGATGTTGGCATTTCGTATATGCTGGGCGTTGGTCAGAAGTATGGCCCCAATGCCTCTTTTATGGCTTCTATAAGTACCGCTGGAGCTAGTGCAGGGTTTGAAGTTGGTTATACTACTAAGATAGGTGTTAAATTAGCTGCTGGCTTATCTACTAAATTCAAAGGTTCTCCTTCTGCCTCCCTTAAAGTTTCCTACAAAACATCAAAATCATCAGTTGGGCTGACTATGACTTCTAGTGGAGTTAAAGGTTCACTTCAGCGAAATAAATACAAGGCCAATTTTCAATACAATAACAAGTCTGGAAGAATAAGCACTAGGAGTTGGGGCGTTGGGTTTGGTATTCCACTGGGTATCTTCACCGTTAATTTAGGGTATTCACATACGCGCTATTGGATGCATGAAACGGATGAGGTAACTGTTAATGGTGTACTGCACGCTGATAATAGCGATCCGGGTACGCTCGTCGATAATGTTATTCAAGACGAGCACATCACCTTTGATACCTATTCTTTATTACAGAAGGACCTCAACGTCGCTGATAATCCCGATCCAGAATGGGTGCAGGGAGGAAGTTTTCCCGCCTATGACAGCTACAGCGTTAGTGGTCAGGGGGTTGGTGGAAATATCCAGCCTTATATCTTTGAGAATGGCTCCTTGTATCGCAAGCAAATTCGCAAGGGACAAAACCAATTATTGGACTTATCTTTTTACCACATCGCCCCTTTTACCAAAAAAGTCAACTTCCGTTTTATCAACGATTTTTCCAATAACTTGGAGGTAAGCACCCCGCCCCTTTATCTTGATCCTGTCCACCCGAGTACCAATCCTCAAATCATTTCTGCTGATAATACTGGATTTAATATAATTGATCAGCACCTTGCAGGCTCCAAACATATTGAATGGTATACTAATCAAGAGATCATCAATGGGACTGCTCCCACCTTGATGGAATACCCAGGGCTGACCAATGCGCAACGGACCAACTTTCTTGACTTTTCTTTCTTCAATCTATTGGATCAGATGGGAGGAGTAAGTATCACCAATGAAAGTGGGGTGACTTATCACTATGCGCTACCCGTATATACTTATGGAGAGTACACTTTTACCCAAACCATTAATAGCCAAAATGGCGACAGTTGGAATAAGCAGCAAAACGGGGAGCCTTATGCTTATACTTGGTTGCTGACAGCGGTTACTGGACCAGATTATGTGGATAAAAATAACAACAAGCAAGTCGATGAAGAGGACTGGGGCTATTGGGTAGAATTTGACTATGGCCGTTGGGCCGATGACTACGAATGGCGTACACCGAGTATGGGGACGTTTAAAGATATCAATGAAGAATCAGAGACCTTCTCTCATGGATTCAAAGAAATCTACTACTTGGATGCCATTAAAACCAGAAGTCATACCGCTCTTTTTGTGAAGGACATCAGAAAAGATGGGAAGTCAGTGACCTCAAAAGACGATGGCGGTTTTTTACCTAAAAGTAATGTTTATTGTGTCACACTTTCAGGTCAACCACTTGAAGTTGATGAGTATTTGCCCACTAGTCAGATGCGATTGGACAAAATCATGCTTTTTAACAATGCGACGCTAAAGCAAAATAATATCAACCTCAATACACTTCGTGCTCACGGGGAGTTACCTGGTGATCTGGTCGTTTTCAATGAGACGCTGAGTAGTTCTTGTTCCGTAAATTTCACCAAAAAATTTCACGACAGCGATCAAGTATTAGATGTCTCAGATTTAGACTTGGGCGCGATGGTTAATGCCACTGCTGATGTATTGGAAACGGTTGAATTGAACAATAACCATTATGATCTCTGCCCAGAAACCCCTAATAGCTTTGAGAATATAGCGGAGCTGTATAATATGAATTCAGTTCCTGGGGAGAAAACAGGTAAGCTTACCTTAAAATCTATTAAGTACAAAGGACGTAATGATGCGACCATTATGCCTCCACTCAACTTTGAGTACGACTACGACGATCCAAGTACCTATAATTTTAATGTAACTTCGACTACTTCGATGGCTGTTTACGGATCGACCCCAGATTGGGAGGGGGAGATTGTGAAATATTCCTATGGAGGAAAAGATTACTACTGTTTACTGAAGAACTATACGGGGTATGTGAATTTCGACATTGTTCAACTGGGAGAACACGCTCCAAATTCCAGCCATCATGGATCGAGCAATCTCGTTCGCACCAAGAATGCTCCATTTAGTGCCAGTAAATATGATTATTGGGGCCATTACAAACCTGACTTTACATTGGGCAGTGGGATTTCTCCAAGTAATGTTACACGAATGCCAACCACTGTCTCCGCAAAAAATACTGATGTTTGGTCGATGCGCAGTATCGAAACTAGTCTGGGGGCTAAGATTGAAATGGAGTATGAAAATAAACACTATGAGGATAATATTTGGCAGAAGTATGATCAGATCAACTACACTCAAGCTGTCACGAACAGTAGTGCAACCGAAATTGCATTATCGCTTAATGAAAGTATTGATTTTGAAGATGCCTTTGCTGTTGGTGATATGGTCACGATAACAGGATTCTATACAAATCCAGTCATTGATCCCATCCCTCAACTTTATTTCATTGAGGACTTAGAAGTAGAAGTGCTAGGAGTTACATCAACTACACTAACTGTTGAAAATCCTTTAGTTACCAATCTTGTTTTAGCAAATAATGGATTTCTCAAATTTATGCGTTCAGGGGTTGCTTACGGAAACGGAATACGGACTAAATCGATTACGGTCAACGGAGACGGTGACACTCGAAAGACCAACTACGATTACCAAGATGGATGTATCAGTTATAACCCTTCTTCTTTGGAGTTGATCTACGCACCAGATGCACCAAATTTGGCGGGCTATGAAAAGGCTTTCAAAGAGGATCTTTCCTATATTATTGCGCTAGCCAGAGAGCTGCCCGCACCCACAGTGATGTACGAGACCATCAATATGAGCGAGGAGTATAATGGTCTTCCTGTTCCGGGTTCGAAACGCTACACTTTCCAAGTACCAAAAAAGGAAATGGTGGATGTGAATTATTCTAATATAACATACGAAAGTACCAGTGGAGATATAGAAGAACTCTCTAAGCGTACGATAACCATAAAAGATAAGACCTCACAAGTCGGTAACTTGCTCCAAGTAGAAACTATCAATGCCCAGGGATTGGTGAGCAATAAAATAACCTACGATTATACCGATGATGAATCTGGGGAAAGCGAGTCAGACTACGACCAATACAACGATCAAGGTATCATCCATCAAGCCTTCCATGAGCTGCGCACCAAACACACCGGAAATGAAGATCACGAATATATCAAAGGAGTGGTCAGTGTACGGCAAGAGTTTCCTTCGATCCTGAAAAGTACGACCGAAACCGGTCAGGGCTTCACCAGCGTCACCCAAAATACCGCCTACGACTTTTACTCTGGTGAGCTGACGGAATCAGAAACCGAAAATCAAAACGGCGAATTTTATCGCACCACGACCATTCCTGCCTACAAAAAGTACGACGATATGGGGCTAATGGTTCACAACATTGATCAACATCATATGCTCAGCCAAACTGCTTACACCGAAACCGCAGAAATTGATGACTGGGACGGTAATGTGATCAACATACTGAGTGCTGGGGCGACGACTTGGAATGATCAGTGGACCCGGCGCCAGGCTTATACTACGGCTTATTCGGATATAAACATATCGGCCAACAAGGAAAAAGTATGGCGCAAGCACAAGCATTTTATTTGGAAGTCAACCATCAATCCCGATGGTACTTTGAGTAGTGCCCCCAGTAGTACCAACCAATCTATTAACTGGACAACAGGTACTGCCACTGCTTCCAATTGGGAAGAGGCTATAACAATCACGCGCTACGATACGAATTCCAAGGTACTGGAAGAAAAAGATTTGGATGGCAATCATGCGGCCCTAAAAATGGGCTATGATGATACTTATGTCATTGCTGCCAATGGTAATGCTCACTTTGAAGAATTTACTTTTTCGGGCGCCGAGGATTATGATGCCTCTACCGGATTCTTTGGCGGAGAAGTGCGACGTGGGGGTGGCAGTATTTACTCCTATCCCAATGGCTCGGATATTCCGCATACGGGCCAGCATATGCTCGCCCTTAACAATGGAGAAGAGGGCTTCTTGTACAAGGTGAAGATTGGAAAGGAGGTGGAGCCATTTGATGACAGAGGACGCCGCTACCGGGCTAGTGTATGGTGGTTGCCTAATGGTCCGGGGATTGACCTGGACGAAGGTCGGTTGTTTTATCGAATTGTGAGCTTATCAGGAACCGTATTGCAGCCTGAGATCGAGGTGCTCACACCGGACTACGACCGCAAGGCAGGCAACTGGCATCAGCTGAATCTGGACATCGAAATTCCTGATGGCTTTGATAATCATTATCTCGAGGTGGGGGTCAGGAATGAAAATAGTACGGCTTATGAACTGTACTTTGACGACTTCCGCTTTTATCCAATGGACGCTCCCTTCCAGGCTTATGTATACGATCAGCTCACTGGTGAACTCACCCACGTATTGGACGGGAATAATATGTTCACCGAGTATGAGTACAACGATAAAGGCCAGCTGATCAGAACCTACGTGGAAACCACCGAGAACCCCAAGGGCAAACGCTTAGTCACGGAGTCAGACTACCACTACAAACGCCCACTGGATTAGTCGAATGGCAAAGTCCCATTTTTTCAAGCATTAAATCAAACAATATGAAATCTTATCATTCTTATATATTCCTCTTGCTCTTGCTTGGTCTCAGCTTTTCGCTGAATGCACAGACGGAGGGGAAGCGCCAGACACCTCCTGAGTTAAGGGTCGAAGAGGAGTTAGCAAATGCGAAGCGCGCGGAGGCGGTAGCGGTCCTGCCCCCCCGCCGGGCCTACCTCTACCTAGAGTCCATCAAGCCCGTCGCCTTCGACCCCGCTCAACTCGACGAGGCCACCCCCCAGACCCTACGGTCCGAGCAGGCCCTGAACTATAAGCTCATCCTCAAGGTCTTTGCCCCCAGCACCATCGCTAAGATTCACGTCAAGCTGGGCTCGGCCGAAGGCCAGGCGGATGTGGTCAATCAGACCTTTGTCTTCGATCAGCAGGCGGAGCTGCCCTTCAGCTTCACCCGCGATGGCCCGACCATCATGCTGGGCCTCGGGCGTTATGCCAACACCTCCGCCTTTTACGGCGAGGTGATTTTGGAAAACCTCGACGGCCAACGCTCGATCCCCAAGCGCTTTAGCACCAAAGGCTAAAGGGAAAGCAATTTATTCAAAAGAAAAAATTTAAAGATGATTACAAAACATATCAAATACCTAGCAGTGAGCCTTATACTGCTGCTGGGTAATATTAACCCCTTGATGGCTAGCCTCATCGAAACGCCGCTGACTTGGACCATCAACGTTGGTAATGAGTACATCGCGGCGGAAGCGCTGCCCGGCCATACCGATGGCTACCTCGATTTTGTCTGGGATGGTAGCTTGCTCTCCTACGGGTTTTACATCAACCAAACTCCCAACGGGACCAGTGATCTGGATGCTGGGCTATTCCTCAATACGAATGGGGCCTTCTCTGTGCACAGTCAA
>JBCDGZ010000136.1:0-20599 GCA_038750655.1 Bacteroidota bacterium
GCCCAGCACCAGCAGCGTCCGTCAAAAGCCGGTTTCCTAGCCGGCGCTACCGCAGCAGCACCCGGCCCGACTGCCGTACCCGCTGCTCGGCCTTGATGACAAAGTAATACTGCCCAGTGGCCCAGCCACCGGTCCGAGGAATCGCAAAGCGCGTCCCAGCAAACAAAGAGCGATTGTACACCAGCCTTCCAGAGCCGTCGTAGAGCTGAAAGTCAATCTCATCCAGCGGTGAAGCCCCTTCGCGCAGCTGGAATTGCAGCTCCTCCCCAGTCGCTGGATTCGGAAAAACCTGATAAAGCTGCTGCCCCAGTCCAATCTGCACCTGCTGCAATCCCGTCAGCGGATCGTCCTTAATCAGGCTGACCTCATCGATGATGGGCTGAGCGATGGCGACCAAAGCGCCATCCTCCGAAACATCAAGATGGTGAATGGGCAAAGAAGGAAGGGCGAAAAATTCGCCAGTCAACGAATCGACAACCGCCAATCCGTGCGGCCGCTCTTCAAGATCGGTCGAGCGCACCAGCGTAAAATTCCGAGCGCCCTCCGCAAATTCAAAGGCCAGAATATCATCGGAGAAGGTGAGCAGCCCATCAAGACGCAACTCCTCAATATCGAAACGCTCGGCCATCTGCTCCTGTGTAGAGATCACAAAGAAGGCGTGCGACCCCGGATCGTAGCTCACCCGCACCGGGTTGTCCACAGTGGGGTAAGTCCCCAAGAGCGACCACTGCCCGTTGACGCCCAGTAAGATGCCAAGTCTATCGTCATTCTTTAGGGTAACGGCGGCATACTGCCCCGCGCCCCGGTCGGGTGAGACGGCAATCTGCAGGGGGAAGCCCTCCATAGGGATGCTGGAGATGACTTGGTGCTGCGATAGGTCGATGACCTGCACTTGGTCATCAAAGGGATTGGCCAGCAGGGCAAACTGCTCGTCGGGCGTAAATTTGAGGTCGCTGCGGATGCCGAAGTTGGTCCAGCTGATGCCCATGTTGCCGGTGGTGAAGGTGGACATGAGGCTGGAATTGGCACCGTCGAGGCGGATGACGCCGATATTATCGCCGGCACCGGCGTTGAGGACGTAGGCGAACTCGTCGCCGGGCAGTACGAAGACTTGGTCGGGCTTGGAGCCGCCGCTGTTGACATTGGCCACTACCTGGGCGGTGTTGAGGTCGACGATGGCAACCTGATCTTCTAGCCTTTTTGCTACCAGCGCGTAGCGGCCGTCGGAGGTGGCGTCGACCTGAAAGGTCTCGGCGCTGTTGCCCAGCGGGATGATGGCCGACAGGGTCTCCTCTTCCACGTCGATGACCGAGAGCGTGCCGGAGAGGCTATTGATGGCCAGCAGCGTTTGGCCATCGTCGGTAAATTTCACTGCATAGGTGGCATCGGCTTCTAGCTCAGAACCCGTCGTCGACTGGCCTTCGCGGACCAGCAGATTGGAGGGGTTGGAGAAATCGTAGTAGTGGATGGCTTCGTGCCGCAGTGGGTCGGAGGCGGCGATGCGATTGCCGTTGCCGACGTGGCCATTTTGAATGGAAATCCCACTCAAGGTGCTAATCACGTTGCCATTATCGGGATCAATGACCGAGAGGTAAAAGTCGCCGGAGATGAAAAGGTTAGCATCTGCCGTACGGCCTACCCAGTCGGGCGTATTCCCATTTTCAATCAACTGCCAAGTACCAAGGTCAAAATCCACCAGCGCATTATTACCGGGATTACTGGGATTCATCACCTTGCTGCCGTCAAAATTGACGGCCGGAGGGCTGTAGGTAGAATTGAGGCGGACATCCGTCAGGAAGACCTCCTGAATCAAGCTTTGCGTAGCAACGTCGACCTGGCTAACCACTCCTGGATTGTCCGTCTTAACCGCCACAATGATCTTCCCATCTCCACTCATCTCAATCTGTCCGCAATCTCTCACCCCACTGACGACTGAACTGACCATTCCCGTATTGAGGTCATAAAATGTCAAGATATTCCCAGGTTCCGTTCCCAAACTATTTACGACATAGTTATCATCGTTGGTAATTCTAAAATTAGAATAATAGACATTGCCTCTAGGATTAGAGGTGATGAAGGAAAATTTGGTCAGGCGCACTTGAAAATCATTGATCGTCCGCAGCTTGGTCAGGCTGTTGAGATCGATAAGTTCTCCAACATTATCCTCTAAACAACCCACTATCGCCAAGGCTCCACTCTGGCTAACGTGTACCTTAACGGGCGCTTGCCCAACAGGCACCTTGGCGGCGACGCTATAGTCCATCAGGTCAATAATGTAGGCTTCATTACTTCCTGAGCAAGCCACCACCGCATACTCCTCCGAAAAATCAATGTCAACGGGGGACTCCCCGACGGGGATATTCCGCAGGATGGTTCGAGTTTCCCAATCCAATACGGAGATATTATCGGTCCCTCTGTTCACGACCCAAACCTCATTACCATCGCGGGTAAAGCGGATTTCGTTGATAAAGTCTCCTTCGACGGCATCGCCTGCAGCGATTTGCCGCAAATCATACCTGGACTCTACGGCCTGGCCTTGTTGTAGGGCTCTGATGTTGTGATGCCGCAGCGCATCGCCATTTTCATCGTCTTGTGCCACTAAAGGCAGGGTAAAAAGTAGCGCAAAAAGGAAGAGTAGCATGTTTTTCATAGACATTTTATTTTTTCTTTGAAGATACAAAAAAAGGAGAAGAGCAAAGGTGGAAACACCAGACAACTATCTTTAGGTGTCTAGCTTACTGGCACTACCTAAACCTAGGTATACCAGGATTACCTAAGCAATGGTATTTTCAGGAGTAGTCGCCCAGGCTACTCTTTATTTATAATCAATCTAAGTATATTTGCACAACTTTCTAAGGCGCCTGTAAGGATAATGAAGGAACAGTAATGAAATTTTTCCCCTATAGTTTTAACCATTATTTTTTATTTCATCAGATCAATTTTCTATAAAATGAATAAGTACTTTTATTTCGTGGCTCTCGCCATGGTCATCGGTTTTGCTTCTTGCAACAATGACGACGACTCCAACAACTTAGATAACCTAAAGGAATCAGTAGTTGCTGATTATGCGACCCTGGTTTTCAACAACTACACTGCTGCATTCAACGATGCACAGACTTTGCGCACTGCGCTCAATGCCTTCACCAGCAACCCTAGTGAAACGACGCTGCAAGCGGCCAAAGACGCTTGGTTGGCTTCTCGTGAGAGCTATGGCATCACCGAGGCTTTCCGCTTCGCCAACGGCCCCATCGATATTATCGGTACCGAAGAAGGCCCCGAGGGCTTGCTGAATGCTTGGCCATTGGATGAAAACTTCATTGACTATGTCGATGGAAGTACCAATGCAGGGATCATCAACGATCCAACCACCTACCCTACCATCGATAAGGACCTGCTCATTATGCTGAACGGTGAGGGTGGAGAAGAAAATGTCAGCGTCGGCTACCACGCTATCGAGTTTCTGCTCTGGGGACAAGATTTGACTGATCCTAGCGACAAGCAGGCGGGTATGCGTCCACACACCGACTTCGTTGACGGTGGTACGGCTTCTAACCAAGATCGCCGCAGAGCTTACCTCAACGTTTGTGCAGACTTGCTGATCGACCACCTCCAGTTGCTGCTGGACCAGTGGCAGGAAGGTGGTGCCTACCGCACCGAGTTTTTGGCGTTCAACAAAGACGAAGCCCTCAGTGGTATGATGACTGGTATTGCTACGCTCTCCAAGTCTGAGTTGGCCGGTGAGCGTACCTTCACCGCTTATGATAATCGTGACCAAGAAGATGAGCACTCTTGCTTTAGTGATAACACACACCGCGACCTGCGCCTGAACTTTGCGGGCATCAAGAATGTGTACCTCGCACTGATTAACGGAACAGAGAACAACTCTATCCACGATCTGGTTAGCGATCAGGACGCTGCCTTGGCTACCGAGGTTAGAGCGGCCCTTGATGCAGCAGAAGTGTCAGTAAATGCTACAGCGATTCCATTCGACTTCGCTATTTCTGATGATTCTACTCGTCCTAATGTCTTGGCAGCCGTTACTGCACTTCGTGCATTAGGCGACAAGATTGCAGAAGCGGGTACTGCTCTGGGTATCCAGGTGGATACAGAGTAATAATATTTAGCTATCTTGCAGTAGGGGCAATTAGTGGTCCATTAATTGCCCCTACCTTATACATTTGTTGACTAGCCCTGCGCAGGCATGAAGAACTACCTATCATATGTTTTATTTTTAACGGCCCTCCTGTTCTGCATACAATGCGGCAAAGAAGACTTTCGTCTCGAAGCGGAAGAGGGAGAGGAGATGTCCGGCGGAAGTGGTACGATCTTCAGTGTTTCTAATAATGCCTTTAGCTTTCAGCATCCTGGCCTCGATGATCAACAGGGGCTTTTCTTTTTCACTGGTAATTCTCTTTTCAATCAAAACTGGGTAACGGCTCCAGCCTCTACAACGGCTAGAGATGGTATTGGACCGCTGTTCAATGCCCGTTCGTGTTCAGGCTGTCATTTTAAGGATGGTCGGGGGCGAGCCCCGCTGACTCAGGGAGAGCGCGTTCACGGTTTGCTGTTGAGGTTGAGTACGGGAAATGATTTCGTACTGGGGCCAATGCCCGATCCCAACTACGGGGGACAGCTGCAAGACCTCTCCATTCAAGGGGTCAACACCGAAGCGGACTTTGAGATTACTTATGAAGAAATTGCCGGGCAATACCCCGACGGTACGCCCTATTCTTTGCAAAAACCCATCTACAAACTCTTTAACCTCCAAGAAGGCAACATTACCGCTACTGAAATCTCCCCTCGGGTCGCAAATCAAGTGATTGGTATGGGCCTGTTGGAGGCCATCGAAGAGTCGACCCTCCTCAGTTTTGCGGATGAAAATGATCTCGATGGGGATGGCATCAGCGGCAAAGCCAATTATGTGTGGAATGTTGAAGCACAGGCGACCACTATCGGGCGCTTTGGCTGGAAGGCCAATCAACCCAATGTACGACAGCAGGTTGCCGCGGCTTTCTCTGGCGATATGGGCCTAACTTCTTCTATTTTTCCAGAAAATAATTGCCCCCCTTCTATTGACTGCAATGAAATCCCGCACGGCGGTGACCCCGAAGTTATCGATGTCAATTTTGATAAAGTGGTCTTGTATACCAGTTCACTGGCCGTACCTGGGCGCAGAGACTGGGAAGATAAAGATGTCTTGAGAGGTAAGCTGCTCTTCGAACGCGCTAACTGTGGCAGCTGCCACATCCCAAAGATGACCACGGGCCAGCATTCTACGTTTAATGCTTTTTCCAACCAAACCATCCGTCCTTACACCGATATGCTGCTGCATGATATGGGGGAAGGCTTGGCGGACAATAGTCCCGACTTTCTGGCCAATGGCCGGGAGTGGCGTACCCCTCCTCTGTGGGGTATTGGTCTTTTCAATATCGTCAATGGTCACACCAATTACCTGCACGATGCTCGGGCCCGTAACCTGGAAGAGGCTATCCTCTGGCACGGCGGTGAAGCCGAAGCTTCCAAACAAGCCTTTATGCAGATGACCGCTGACGAAAGAGAAAATCTAATTAAATTCCTTAACTCACTCTAGTGGCTGTTATCCGCTTGTCGAGCTGCTGCAAACTCCCTTACAGATGAAGTTCTCCTTGTATCCTTTCCTCCTCCTGGCCAGCCTGCTGCTGGTAGCGGCCTGTGACTCTAATGATGAAATCTCCGAGGAACAACTGCTGGAACAGCGTATTCTGCAACTGGAGAATATGGATGAATTTGGAGCAAAACCCATTTTACAGGAATTTGTGGACGCCTCGACCCAATTGCTGGCCAACGCAGAAGCTTTTGCCCAAGACATCAGCACTGCAAACCTGAGCACCCTCAAAGCCCAATGGAAGGCTACGACGATAGTGTTCAAAAAATGCGAACTCTACGATATTGGTGACATCAGCGATAACTTTATCCATTTCCGTATCCACCGCTGGCCCATCAAGGTCGAAGCACTCATTGATACCCTGGGTACCAATACGCCAGCGACGGCCTCCTACGTCGCCAATCTAGGGTCCAACATCGTAGGGCTAGGGGCTATCGAATACCTGCTGTTCGGCATGGAGCCTGCGGCTACGTTGACAGCAATGCAAAACGATGCCAAAAGGCTGGACTACCTCGTGGAAGCTACTCGCTACCTGAAAGATCAGGCTGTAGAAATGCAAGGCATCTGGGACAACTACAGCCCCAGATTCGTTGTCGCAACCGAAACCAGAATCTCCGGTGGTCAAAATCAAATGACCAACGCCGTACTGGCCTTATTGGAGGAGTCGGCTCGGCTGCGCTTGGGTAAAGCCCTGGGCGAAGATACCGGCGGCACCCTCAACCAAGAATTACTCGAAGCTTTCCGCAGCGATGCTTCTGTAGATTTCCTCAAAAGTGGATTCGACGAATGGAAATTGTACTTCTATGGTGACTTTGCCAACAGTACCGACAACTACGGCTTCGATGACTATCTCCTGGCACTGAATAACGACGAACTCCTGAATCGGATGAACACCGCTATTGAAGTTTGTGATGACGAGCTGAACAAGCTGGGCAATAGCCTGAATCAGGAGTTAGCCAGTAATACCGCTCAAGTGACGGCGGTCAGGGATGCTTTGCGGGCCTTGGCTGTATTGGTCAGAAATGAAATGGCCATTTTCATCGGTGCTACCATAACCGTCAATGAAACGGATGGTGACTAAGGGAGAGCAGGGCCTGTCCTTAGGCATCTATCGCATCTCTTTCGGTCTCTTAATGTGCTTTTCTCTGATCCGATTTATGTATCGGGGTTGGATAGAGGATTGCTATATAGACCCGCCCTTTCATTTTACCTATCAGTATTTTCATTGGATCAAACCGCTGGAGGAAGCCAGTGGGATGTATTTTTTGGTCTCCTTGGGGGCCTTTTCGGCGCTGATGGTGGCCCTGGGGATAGCCTATCGGTTTTTTATTATCCTATTCTTCTTCCTTTTCAGCTATCTGGAACTCATCTCGCAGTCCTGGTACCTCAATCACTATTACTTCGTCTCCGTCGTCGCCTTTTTGCTGTGCTGGATACCGGCGGACCATCGCTTCTCCATCGCCGCCCGATGGCGCAAGCAAGCCCCTATCCTAATTAGTAATTTGTACAGCAATGTCCTGAAACTTCAAATCAGCCTGGTCTACTTCTTTGCAGGCCTGGCCAAGATCAACAGCGATTGGCTGCTGAAGGCCCAACCGCTCAGCATCTGGCTGAAGACCAAGGTTGATACGCCGCTCATCGGCTCCTTGCTGGCCTACGACTGGGCCGCCTATCTGTTCAGCTACGGCGGTATGTTCTACGACCTGCTGATTCCCTTCTTTCTCTGGAACAGGCGCAGCCGCCCCTTCGCTCTCTTGGCCGTCCTATTTTTCCACATCATGACCGCCGTACTCTTCAACATTGGCCTGTTTCCCTGGATTATGATTGTCGGCTCTTTGATTTTTGTGACGGATGAAGAATGGCAAAAAGTATTGGCTTTTTTCAAAATCTACTCAAAAAAAGGGCAGGAAATGGTCAAACGGAAGACCCGCAAGGTCCCCTCCTACCTGATGATACTCTTCCTCCTGCATTTTGCAGTACAAATCCTCCTCCCCCTCCGCCGCTTTTTCTACGCCGAAAACCAACTCTGGACCGAGAGGCATTACCGATTCGGTTGGAACGTGATGCTGATTGAAAAAGGGGGCAGTGCGCTCTTTAAAGTCAAGGACCAGGATTCTGAGCGCCGATGGACAGAATATCCGAGCACCCATCTGACCAAGGTGCAGGAAAAACAAATGTCCTACCAAGCCGATATGATCTGGCAGTACGCACAATTTTTAAAGCAAAAGTACCAAGAAAAGGGCCTAGTCAATTTCTCGATCTATGTAGAATGCTGGGTAGCCTTCAACGGCCGCCCCTCTCAATTGTACTTGCCTACAGACCTGGACCTCCTCACCGTAAGCGAAGACGACATTTACAATTATGTGCCTCCACTCAAGCAGTAATGTAGTGGCTCTAATCTTAGGTATTCAGCAATACCTAATGCTGGGTATTTTTTGGATTTTTTAAACCTTGAATTGCTTATTTTGATTTAGTCTAAGTATATTTAATGATTATTTCATGTTATTTCCTTAGAGATGACTCCTTTTTCCGATAAGAACTATTTCCACGAAATCCTTTATCAAGATGGAGACAACAAGGTACTGTATTGCTTTGAATGTCACTCTTTTCACGTCTACTACGGTACCATGAGCTTTGATATATCGAAATGTGGAATTAAGTCTCTGGCCGGTCATCTCAAGCAATTGCAGTACAAATATGAGGGGGCGATTGATTCAAAAAGCCGCTGCATAGAGGTCGATACCCCCTACCCAACGATTCGACTGCTCCTCTCCATTGAAGATCTTCAACATTTGGGGGGGATGCTTCGACATTCTTACCTTATCTTTGAGGAACGCCACTGGAAAGCACAATACAATTAGCCTAAAAAGAGATTTCAAGAATAAACGGATCATCTTAGGAGTTGAGGTTTATGAACAAGCGCAAGGCGAAAAAAAGCAGGTTGAAAAAAATTCTGGGCTGGCTACACCTCTATTTAGGTTTAGTAGCGGGGTTAGTGGTTTTTGTCAGTATGCTGGGAGCAGCTATTTTCGCTTGGGAAGAAGAGCTGACCAACTGGTACTATGCTGATCTGGTTTATGCCGATACGATAGGTACGGAAACCCTCCCGCCCAGCCAACTGTACGCAGCTGTTGAGGCCGCTTACCCCGGCAAGAACTTTACCTTCCTGAAAGTTGATAGGGCACCGAATAAAAATTACGCCCTGAGAAGTTATAAAGGCGCTGAAGAACCGGGCTGGACCTGGGCCTCCGGCGTCGCTCATTACTACGTCAGTTACGTCAACCCCTACACCGGAAAAGTCGCTGGCCATATCGATAAAAAGCGGGACTGGATTATGCTGGCTCGCTTCCTCCACCAGAATTTATTACTCAAACATAGTATTGGTACTCAAATCGTAGGCGCCGCCGCCTTAATTATGGTGGCCTTGGCGCTCAGCGGTCTTTATTTGTGGTGGCCAAAAAACCGTAAAATCCTGCGCCAGCGGCTGAAAATCAAATGGGGAGCCCGCTTCAAACGCGTCAACTGGGATTACCACAGCGTTGGCGGATTTTACACCCATCTGTTTATCCTCTTTTTCGCCTGTACGGGATTGGTTTGGTCTTATAAATGGTGGAGCAACAGCGTCTATCGCATGCTGGGTAATGACCCCAAAGAAGTCTTCGTACGTCCCAAATCCCCTCAGCTCGATGGCTGCGATCAAACGGCCATCATCGATCTGGCCTTTGCCGATGCGCAGACCCGGCGCCCCGACTGGTACAAGCTGTACCTCAATGTCCCCCGGGCCAAAAGCAAAAAAGGGACCATCTCGGCCAGATTGTATTTTCATCATCCCGAATCCTGGTGGGAGACCAACGACGTCTATTATTATCACCCTGAAACGGGCGCATTGCACCATGCGCATAAGCACGACGAGAAGTTGTTGGGAGAAAAATGGCGAAATTCCAACTACGCGATGCACGTTGGCAGCATCTACGGCTGGCCAACAAAGGTCATCGCCTCGCTGTGTGCACTTTTCTTTGCAACTTTACCCATAAGCGGTTTTCTAATCTGGTGGGGACGAAAGAAGAAAAAATCCCGATCTGCTTCTCGAAAAACGCGAATGGATACGATAAAACCCAATTCTGTATTACCCAGAACAAACTCTGCATCATGATTAAAACGGATATGCTCATTATAGGCGCAGGCCCTACCGGGCTGTTTACTGTATTTGAAGCCGGATTATTACAACTCAAATGTCACCTCATCGATGCCCTTCCGGTCCCCGGTGGGCAGTGCACGGAGATTTACCCGAAAAAGCCGATCTACGATATTCCAGCCTACCCGGAAATTCTCGCGGGGGACCTGGTCGATCAATTGATGGAACAAATCAAGCCCTTTACGCCAGGCTTTACGCTGGGCGAACGCGCCGAAACGCTGGAAAAGCAAGAGGATGGCACCTTCATAGTGACCACCAACGAGGGTACGCAACACCAGGCCCCAGTCGTGGTGATCGCTGGCGGGCTGGGTTCTTTTGAGCCCCGCAAGCCTCCCATTGCCAATATTGGCGACTTCGAAGGCAGTGGGGTGGCCTATATGGTCAAAGACCCGGAGGTGTATCGGGACAAAAAGGTGGTGATCGCTGGGGGTGGAGACTCGGCGCTGGACTGGGCCATCTTTCTGGCGGATGTTGCCTCGGAGCTTTACCTGGTGCACCGCCGCAAGGAATTCCGAGGAGCACTGGATTCAGTGGAGAAGGCCGCTGAGCTGGCCCGTGCGGGCAAGATCAACCTCATCACCGATGCGCAGGTGGTGGAGCTGCACGGCAAAGATCAGCTGCAGGCAGTGGTCATCAAACACAAGGACCCGGAAAAAGAAAAGAGCTTTGTCGAGACCGATCACTTTATTCCGCTTTTCGGACTAGCGCCCAAACTAGGCCCCATCGGCAACTGGGGATTAGAAATCGAGAGCAACGCCATCAAGGTCAACAATGCTTTGGATTATCAGACCAATATTCCTGGCGTCTTCGCAGTAGGCGATGTCAATACCTATCCCGGAAAACTGAAATTGATCCTCTCTGGCTTTCACGAGGCGGCCATCATGTGCCAATTCGCCTACCCCATCATCCATCCCAATAAACGCTTCACTTTGAAGTATACGACAGTTGGAGGCATTCAGGGCTTTGATGGGACCGTTAAAGAGGCTAAGAAGGCGGTAGTCAAAAAAATTGACTAGCTTTAATTTTTCTTCCTATCTACATCCATAACTATGAATCAAATTTTCAAGATACTTACCCTGCTGCTGATTATTCCCCAGCTGACCTCGGCGCAGGACGCCGCTGCGCCCAACTTTAAAATCTACGCCGTAGACCAGCAGCGGCTCATCTCCCTGACCGAACTGACCGATGCCGTCAAAGATACGGATGTCCTTTTCTTCGGCGAGGAACACAACGACAGTACTGCCCACTGGCTACAGGATACCATCTATGCCCTGCTGCTGCAAAAGTATGGAACGGTGACCCTCAGCCTGGAAATGTTCGAAACCGATTGCCAGCAGGTGCTCGATGAATACCTCAATGATTACATCACCGAATCCAAGATGACCAAGGATGCCCGCGCCTGGGGCAACTATCAGGAGGACTACCGCCCTATGGTAGAGCGGGCCAAAGAAAGCGGACAGATCGTCATTGCCGCTAATGCCCCGCGCCGCTATGTCAACATCGTCAGCCGCAAGGGGCTGGGGGCGCTGCGGCAGCTCCCCAAGGCTTCTCGCCGCCACCTGCCGCCGCTGCCGATCTACACCGCCGATTCCAGCTACTACAAACGCTTCCAGGAAGCTATGGGTGGAGCAGGTCACAATTTGTCTGATAATTTCTTTTACGCCCAGTGCACCTGGGATGCCTCCATGGCACACCGCATCTATCGACACTGGCGCAAGCACAAAAAAGAACTGGTCTTTCACCTCAACGGCCGTTTCCATACCGACTATCAGCAAGGAACGGTCAATCAGCTGAAACGCCGAAATAAGAAAATTGACATCAGGAATATCAGCTGCTTGCCGGTCGAGGATTACGATCAGCCCGACTGGTCGAAATACACCACGCTGGGGAATTTCATCATCATTAGCCCAGCGGGCTGATTCGTATGGACAACAACGTTGGCATCTTCACAGGGGAGCGCGCGCAAAAATACGATAGCTTTATCCACGCCTGGGTTCCTCACTATGAGGCTTTGCAGCACTACCTGCCCCACCTGCTGGCCGAGCAGCTTCCGGCCACTGATGACCCTATTGTGGTGGTGGGTTGTGGAACGGGCAATGAGCTACAAATTTTGTCGGAGGGGAAGCCAGAGTGGCAGCTTGAGGGGATTGACCCCTCGCCAGAGATGATCGCACAGGCTCGTCAAAAGCTATCGGACTGCCCTCAGATCAGCCTGCACGAGGGCTATATGGGTGATCTCCCTGCCGCTAAAGTTTTTCGTGCGGCCACTCTTCTACTCGTCTTGCATTTTATCCCGGATGATGGGTCAAAATTGAAAATCCTGCAAGAAATTGCCCAACGCCTCCGTCCGGGCGCCCCCTTGATCCTCCTCGATATTTTTGGTACCGACGAGCAGTTGCAACACAATCTACAGGTACTCAAAATCATGCTCCCCTCCCATCTCGATCCCCAAAAAGTCGCGGAGCGCATTGCTGCGCTTCCCCGCAGGATTCAGTATATCCCAGAGGAGCGCCTAGCCCAGCTCTTGGCCCAAAGTGGCTTTAGCCCCCCACTCCGCTTTTTCCAGGCGGCCATCTACGGAGCCTGGATCAGTCGTAAATTGTAGGGGAACCAAATTGCTGATTATCGATATATTTGTCAAAAAATACGGATAACGATGACTCGACTACTCCTTCTCGCCATAGTCTTACTAAGTCTAAGCTGCAACACCCCTCCCCCAAAGCCCAGCTTCTCCCCGGAGTATTTCTTTGAGCAGTTGGAGAAGTTGAAAGATAAATTTCAAATCCCTGGCCTGGCCGCCGCCGTCGTGGAAGACGGCAAAATCATCGGCCAGCGCTACTTCGGCTACGCCGACCTCGACCCGCAGATTCCCGTAGATTCCACGACCCTCTTCCCCATCGCTTCCATCACCAAGGTCTATTCGGCAGTGCTGCTCTTAAAGCTGGTGGAGCAGGGTCGGCTCTCCCTTGATGATCCCATCAGTCCCTATTTCACCGATATAAAGCTCCCCGATTCCCTAAAAATCGGACATATCCTATCCCATACCTCCCAGGGAGCAGTCGGCCAGCATTTTTACTATAGCCCTCGCTTTAGCGTGCTCACCCGGATCATCGAGCAAGCCAGCGGCCAAGCCTTCAGCACCCTGATGGACAAAGAAATCTTCGAGCCGCTGGCCCTGCGCAACAGCCTGCTGCTTCAGGACTCCGCCCAGTTGGGCGATCGGTTGGCGCGCCTGGCCCGCCCCTACGAGATGACCGAAGAAGGCATCCGGGAAGGGCCGGTCGAATGGGGCTATTCGGCCTCGGCAGGCATCGCCGCAACGCTATCCGATCTGGTGGCCTTCAGCAATGCCCTAGACGGCCAGGTCTTGCTTTCCCGTCGCACCAAGGAAATACTGTTTTCGCCCCCTAAAGCCGACCTACCCTACGGGCATGGTATCTTTAGCCAGGATTTTGCCGGAGAGCGCCTCCTTTGGGCCTACGGGCAGTACGATGGCTACTCAAGCCTCCTGCTCAAGTTGCCCGCCAAAGACCTGTCGCTGGTTTTACTGGCCAACAATAACCTGATGAGCGACCCCGCCCGACTGATTTACGGCGATGTCTATTACTCCCTTTTTGCCCTGGCCTTTTTGGATACTTACAGCCAAGCGTTGTTTCCCGTACCGCAGGGAGACGTGATTGCGATCACCATAGAGCAAGCCAAAACCATCAGCCTGCTTAGTCGGCAAAAGCTGCTGGCCGAGGCCCTGGCCGATTCCTTTCTGGCCCGCTTCGACACGACCAAGCTGCGCTCTAGCGAGCGGCTGCTCCAAGAAGCCTTCGCCAAAAACCCTGACCTTATGGACCATGCCGGCCTGAGTTTACTGCATAACTTCTCCTTTCTAAAAACGGTAGCCTTTCATTCGGAAATGGGCGATTTCAACACCTTCGATGTGCAATTAGAAATGCTGGGGAACCAGCTGCTGGACGAGGACCCCGACAATCCCTATGCCCACTTCTATCTGGGCGAATACCATGCTGGAAAGGGCAATACGGAAGTGGCCAGAACACATTTTGAGCACATCGTCAATGCCCCGAATTTTTCAAAACAATGGTATACGAAAGAAGCGGAAGAGTGGCTTCAGCAAAACAAGTAAGCCCATCGAAGCCGCGAAAGCCGTAGCTTTGCGAGAAACCTACACCTACATGAGTACTTTAAAAATCAGAACTGTTGTAGCAAGTGATTTGAAAAACTTAAAAGTAGTCATCGACTCTTCCGAACTCTTTCCCTCCGAGCTACTGGATGATATGATCGCTGGTTATCTCGCTGGCGAGGAGGAAAGCATCTGGCTAACGGCCGATAGCGATGCGCCAACCTTCGTAGTCTTCTGCGCTCCAGAGAAAATGACCGAAGGCACCTGGAACCTCTACCTTATCGCCGTACACGCCAATTTGCGCGGCACCGGAATTGGCCGACAAGTTATGAACTACCTAGAACGATTGCTGTTAGATAAAGGGGTTCGGGTTCTTCTTGTAGAAACCTCAGGCTTACCAGAATTTGAACGCACCAGACATTTTTACCTCAACTGCAATTATACCCTGGAAGCCCGAATCAGAGATTTTTATCAGGCTGGTGAAGACAAGATCGTATTCTGGAAAGCGCTGGGCTAAGTGAGCTGAAAGCCTATGAATGCAAGCATTGCGAAGCAGCTGAGTGATGGAGATGAGATTTTGCAAAACATTATCAAAACCATTCCGCTGCCACCGCTGGAAAGTAGCCAAAATGTATTTCACGATTTGATGAGCTGCATCATCGAGCAGCAGATTCACTACCGAAGTACGAGGCGGACCTTCCAGAGGATGCTGGAGGCCGCAGGCTTGGAGGAGCTACGGCCGGATAATTTTGAGGTGTTTGAAGAAAAAGGTATCGGCAGCTATAAGCTTTCTGGGCGTAAGCTGGAGACCATTGCCCGCATCCTCGATTTTTTTGAAAACAATACGATTGATTGGTCAAGCAAGAGCGACGCTGACGTGCGGCAATTGCTCTCCCAGATCAAAGGCGTCGGGGCCTGGACCATCGACATGATTTTACTTTACACCCTGGCCCGCCCCAACATTTTTCCTGCCGATGACCATCACCTCAAGCAAGTCATCAATCAGCACTACCCTATCGACGGCAGTGCACGGGGCAAGGCCCAGCTCAAGGCCATTGGTCAACGCTGGTCGCCCTACGCTTCCTTCGGAGTGCGGTATTTATTAGCCTGGAAAGTCTATCAGAAAAAAGCAGTATCATGAAGCAGTCGGGAAAAGCAGATTTGGCCCTAATGGGTGGATACATCCCCAATTGGCTCTTCGAGCGGATGACCAAGTTGAGTCTAGCCGTGGTAGAAGCTATTTTGGTTGAACAGGGCAAGCAGGCTTTTTTGAGTCGCATATCCGATCCTTTTTGGTTCCAAAGTTTTGGAGCTGTGATTGGGATGGATTGGAATTCTTCGGGAGTAACCACGACGGTGATGCGGGCCCTCAAGCGTACGATCAACCCCCGGTCGAAAGAATTGGGGCTTTACGTTTGTGGAGGAAAGGGAAAACACTCCCTCAAGACGCCGGAGGAGCTAATGCGCGTTGGCGATCAAACGGGGCTGGATGCCCTTCAGCTGGCCCGTAGCAGTAAGCTCAGCGCCAAGGTAGACAATACCGCCGTTCAAGACGGCTATCAGCTCTATCTGCACAGCTTTGTGCTCAGCGACGAGGGCGACTGGACGGTGATCCAGCAGGGTATGAAACCGCAGGACAAAAGCGCCCGCCGCTACCACTGGCACTCCGCCAACATCGACTCTTTCGTCAACGAGCCCCACGCCGCCATCTGCGGCGATCACCAGGGCGACATCATCAACCTAGTCGACAACCGGGCCATCCCCACCCAGGAGGCCATCCTCAACATCACCCAGGAGCATCCCGAAAAAATGCTTAAGGAGATTCCCAAAATGATCCTCCCCAAATACTGCGACATCAAGGCCAAGGATGTCAACCTCAAGCGACTGGGCAGCATCCTCTGGCTAGCGCAGGAGAGCCAAACAACGGATTTTGAGGAGCTGCTGCTGCTCAAGGGCCTAGGGCCCAGAACGCTACAATCGCTGGCGCTGGTCAGCGAAGTCATCCACGGGACGCCCTCGCGCTTTAGCGATCCCGCCCGCTACGCCTTCGCCCACGGGGGTAAGGGCGGACGGCCCTTCCCGGTTCCCACGCGGGTGTACGATGAGACGATCTCTACTTTGCAGAGCGCAGTAGAGCGGGCCAAGATTGGGCAGAGTGATAAGCAGCGGGCGATTGCCAAGCTCAGCGAGCTGGCGCAGCGCGCCGAGCAAGATTTTCAGCCCAACGAAAAGTTCGATCAGCTCTTGGAAAAGGAGAGGCGGGAGGCCTGGAAGCACGGCGGTCGTACCATCAATGGCTTTTCCAAGCCCCCCAATGATCAGTTAAGTCTCTTTGATTAAATAGGGTAGCTGTCGCTAAAACAAAATCACCGTCTTCCCGATCGTTTTCCCCGACTCCTGCATTTGGTGAGCTTGCTTGAGATTGTCGACACTGAATCCGTGCAAGGTCGTCGTCAAAGTTGTTTTTAAAGTACCATTATCCAGCAATTCCGCAATGTGGTTCAGGATGCGTTGTTGCTGTGCGATGTCCTCCGTACTGTACATAGAGCGGGTATACATAAACTCCCAGGAGAAGGTCACACTCTTACTTTTGAGCAGGCTCAGATTGAGCGGATCGCTGCTGCCGGTGATAGAGACGATGTGTCCCTGTGGTTTAATGATTTCAGCAACGGTCTCCCAGTAGGCATTGATGTCTACGAAATCGAGGATATAATTGACTTGACTGTGGCCAATTTTTTCTAGTTCTTCTTTAAGATGATAGTGGTTGACAACGTAGTCAGCCCCCATTTCCTGGCACCATTTGATGGATTCAGGGCGTGAAGCGGTAGCGATGACCGTTAGATTACCCAGCTTCTTGGCCAGCTGGATAGCGATGGAGCCAACGCCGCCAGCCCCAGCAAGAATCAATATGGTTTTGCCCTTATCGGTTTCGGGGTTCACTCTGATTCGATCGAACAGGGCCTCGTAGGCGGTGAGGCCGGTGAGGGGTATTGCGGCGGCTTCGGCGATACTCAGTCGCTGAGGTTTGGAGCCGACGATACGCTCATCAACAAGTTGGTACTCCGCATTGCTACCACTCCGCGTAATATCTCCGGCATAGTAAACTTCGTCGCCCACTTTGAACATTGAGCTTTGATCACCCACGGCATCCACTGTGCCAACGGCATCCCAGCCAATGATTTTCGGCGTATCCAATACGGTATCCTTGGCCGCCATCTGTCTGATTTTAAAATCAACTGGGTTGACCGCATTGGCGGCAATTTTCACCAAAATATCGTACCCCTTTGGCTCGGGCTTCTCTATATCAAATGCGATAAAGCTCTCTTCCTCACTGATTGCCAGTGATTGCTTAAATCCTATTGCCTTCATGCTATAACTATTGTGATTGTACTTAAGGTTTGAAAAAATTACTTCCTATAACTTTACTCGAAAAATGTAGAAGGGGGGCTTCCCTTCATCCTCTCCTCCCGTAAAAGCCGGTGTCTTATGCAGCTGATTTACCGTCATATAAATCCAGCCCTTGCCATCCAAAGCCACATTATCCGCCCAGTCGATGCGAGGGTCTCGGCACAGCGGCTTCAGCTCTCCTGCTGAGGTCAGGATATCGATGCCGTGATGTTGGATATTGGTGAAGTAATGATTGCCTGCTTTGTCGGTGGCGACGCCATCGGAGACGGGTTTGGGGCCAGCCACTTTGATGGCCTTGGAGATGACATAATCGGTTGCGCCTGACCGGAATAAATCGGCGGGCAACTTGTACCAGGTGGTGCCATTCATCGCTCCGTAGAAAAGCGTATTCTTATCCTCGCTCAGCGTAATGGGGTTCACGGCAACTTGAGCCGGGCTGCCGCCGAAGTAAATCAGCTTGCCGTCGATGACCATATCCACCTGCTCGGCTTGCACCGTCTGATCGGCAAAGCGGCGCAGTTCCTTTGTTTTGGTATTTAATGCCAGGATGCCGGGGCTAGCGATGTCGGCCAGATAAATCCAGCCGTTTTTTTCATCAATAGCCAAATCCTGGATGAAGCTTCCCTTGGGTGCTAAGGCTGCGGGAAAGTCAAAACGAAAGACTTCTTTTTTGCTGGCCACATCAAAGCCAAAGAGCCGGGTCGTCCCTAGGTTGAGGCCCATATCAATGATCCAGAGGGTATTGTTATCATCGATGCGAATCCCTAGCGGCGTATCCAGCTTGTCGGTAGAGGCCGTTCCCGTCGCGTTTTGGTAATCTGCATTAGGGAAAGGAACAAAGCTGTTTTTTCCGGTTATTTCTATCAGCTGCACATTGGGATTTCCCAGCGGGTGAACGGTGGTGAAGACCCTTCCGTCCTCGCTGACGGCTACATTTCCGGGGCGAAGGTCCAACTCCGCGACTACCTCTAGGGTCGATTGATTTTGCGCCCCTACGCTCCAGGCAGTCAATAAAAGGATAAATGCGGTGATGATGGTTTTATTCATGATTGTTCTCTTTTGGTTTAAGTTGATGATTGTCAAAGATAGCCTCAGTCGCACTGATCAGCTTTTCGATCGCCGCCAGATTATATGCTTGTGGATGAGCCCTCCCGAAGTTACCCTGGTCATTGTCGAAGTACTTTTCGGTAATTCCTCCGTATTTATCCAAGACAGCCAGATCGTACAAAATGTTCGCTCCCTTATCGGCCGATGACCAGAACTTGCCGTAGGCTTCTTTGACCATGTTGGTGTTGAGTAGCGAACCAGGATTGACAGCAATGACGGCGATGTCCGGTATCTTCTTAGCCAGGTGGAAGCTCCACATGGTGAGGGCCAGCTTGCTCTGGGCGTAAGTTTCGCTTTCCGAGCGGCTTTCCGTCCCTTGCAGCACGTCGTGCGACACGGCTGATTGCGCCGCCGAGCTGAGGTTAATGATGCGGGGAGCCGTTCCCTTTCGGAGGAGCGGAATCAAGTCCTTGGTCAGCAGATAGGGAGCCAGGTAGTTGACTACCATTCGGAGGTCTAGCCCAGCGGGGGTATGCGATACGGCACTTTTATAGACCCCAGCATTATTGATGAGCACATCCAGCTTGGGCAGCGCCTGATTGATCTGCTGCGCCAATTGCCGAACGGCCTGAAAGTCGGATAAATCGGTGGTGAAGCCTTTGATCGCTTCGTTGTTCGACGCTGCTTTTACCTCCGCAATGACGGCCTCCAATTTTTGGGCGTTGCGGCCGTGCAGGTAAATTTCGTGCCCTTCCGCAGCCAGCTTGATTGCGGCCAGCTTACCGATGCCATCGGTACTTCCGGTGATGAATATGGTCTTTTTCATAATGCTACTTTTTCTTTTTCAATATTGTGGAAATGGGGTAAAACGCGGCTGGCCAGGCGCTCCAAGGCCTGCTCTACAGCCCCCGACTGGAAGCGCAGGTTCAGCGCGACATGATTGACGCCGATGCTTTGCAGCTGTTGGAAATAATCGATCAAATGATGGACACCGATCCGGAACCCCAGATGTATGGGTTGCGGCATAAAATCATCGTCCTCCTGCAAATCTACATACAGCGGCTGCATAAAAGGCTTATCGTAATCCTGCTCTGCGGCCACCAGCTGTCGCCACTGCACGATGGTCGCTTGCTGTTGGTACAAATTTCGGGGGTAGTACATCCAGCCATCTCCATGCTCTGCATTCCACTCTAGCGATTGCCGGCTATGCCCGGTGATCAGCATCGGAATTTTATGGCCGGTCGGTTTGGGTAAGACCTCAATTTGTCCATTCAGCTGGCCGTAGTGCTCCGAGGTCAATTGCGGAAAGGCCTCCTGCGCTCCGCGAATATAAGCAAAGGCATCGCGGAACAGCGCCCCCCGGCGCTCATAGTCGATTCCCATCGCCGGATACTCCTCATACCGATCTCCGGAGGCTACCCCCAGCAACAGCCGCCCCCCGGACAGCTGATCGATCGTCGCTGCCGATTTGGCGACATGGACGGGATGGTGGAGCGGTAGGGCGATGCTCGCCACTCCCAGCGCAATCTCTTGGGTCTGCCCCGCCAGATAGCCTAGATAGGTAAAGGGATCAAAGGTTTGCCCGGCATCTCCGAAGGAGGGCACGTGGAAGGGCACATCCCGCACCCAAAGGGCTTTGAACCCCAGCTGATCGATCAGCTCTACCCGCTTGAGATGATCTCGCATTGATGGTACGGAGCTGGTCGCATAATTCTCGATGGGCACTACAACGCCGAGGCTCAGCCGCTGCGGCTCAAAAACAGCATTATAGGCTTTGTTGATGGTTTCGAATGCTTTCATATTCAAATTTAAGCCAAATCATCCCTCGCCTCAATCAAATAATGATTACTCGTCGACCCCGCCGTCCGAGCGTTCAAATGCGGCGCATAAGTCGTATCATTCATAAAATTCACGGCTGCCTCTTTCGAAGGCCATTCGATGATGATGCGCAGGGCCGCCCCCTCGCCTTTGCCTTCCAGGCGCTCGTGGTTAGCCGTCCGCGCTAGGTACTTACCACCGTATTGAGCTACCAGCTTGTTGGCCGGGCCGATGTAAGCCGGAATCCAATCCTCTGTAGTTGGGGTGACATCCAGAACAGAATAATAAGCCATAATTGTTTAATTTTTAGTTTTGATGTGGTTAAAGAACAGTACAAAGATGGGGCAGAACGGGA
>JBCDGZ010000137.1:0-20388 GCA_038750655.1 Bacteroidota bacterium
GGAACTTTGAACGCTACTCTACCCCCTTCAAAAAGGGAGACAAATACTATTATTTCAAAAATGATGGCCTGCAAAACCAATCGGTAATGTATGTGCAGGAAACCCTGGATGGCCCCGCCACGGAGGTGCTGAATCCCAATGAGTTTTCTGATGATGGGACCGCCTCGCTGGCCGGCTACTCCTTCTCCAAAGACGGGCGCTACCTGGCTTATCAAGTCTCCGAAGGCGGCTCTGACTGGCAAACGGCTTACGTCAAGGACTTGACGACTGGTGAAGTACTGTCGGATAAGGTGGAATGGATCAAATTCTCTAGTCTCTCCTGGTCTAAAGATGGCTTCTTCTACTGTCGCTATCCCGAACCAGAGGGCGGTAGTAAGCTGTCGAGCACCAATGAATTCCACCAAGTCTATTACCACAAAGTAGGCGACTCGCAAGATAAAGATCAGCTGGTTTTTGCTGACCGTGCGAACCCTCAACGTGGCTTTTTCACCTCTACGTCGCAAGATGAACGCTTTCTGATGCTCGGCATTTGGGAATCAACTAGTGGCAATGCCCTCTATTTCAAAGATTTATCACAAGAAAATGCTGATTTTATCGCCCTGAAAGAAAGCATCGTCGCTGATTTCAGCTTCGTCGATAATATTGACAACAATCTACTCGTCCTGACCAACTATAATGCTCCTAATTGGCGACTGGTCTCCATCAATGTGGAGCATCCCGAGGAGGGCTATTGGGAAGACCTGATCCCTGAAAGTACCGATGTGCTACGCAGCGTAGATATTATCGGTGGTAAGTTAGTGGCAACTTACATCAACAATGCTTCAAGCCTGGTCACGCTTTACGACCTGAAAGGACAACCCGAGGTAATCGACTTCAAATTGCCTAGCATTGGTACCATCGGCGGCTTTAGCGGAGACAAAGATGACTCTGAAGCCTTTTATTCTTTCTCTTCCTTCACCCGTCCAACTACAATTTACTCTTTTGATGTAAAAACCAACACCAGCAAAATCTTTAAAGCACCGAGTATCGATTTTGATTCGGATAAATACGTTACGAAGCAGGTTTGGTATAAAGGTTACGATGGGACACGAGTTCCGATGTTTGTCACTCACAAAAAAGACCTGCAAATGGACGGCAATCGTCCTACCCTGCTCTATGGCTACGGCGGATTCGATATTCCCATTCTTCCGGGTTTCAATACCACCCGCCTCAATATGGCTCCCATCATTTTGGAGAACGATGGGGTCTTTGTTGTGGCCAATATCCGGGGCGGTGGTGAGTTCGGTAAAGCCTGGCACCAGGCGGGAACCAAAGAACGCAAACAAAACGTCTTCAACGACTTCCAAGCGGCGGCCGAGCATCTGATCGCCCAAAAGTATACCTCGCCTGACAAGCTGGCCATCTACGGCCGCTCCAACGGTGGGCTGCTCGTTGGAGCCTGTATGACCCAGCGTCCCGACCTCTACAAGGTGGCACTTCCTGCCGTCGGCGTACTAGATATGCTTCGCTACCAATACTTTACCATCGGTCGGGCCTGGGCCTCTGACTATGGCCTCAGCGAAGACCCCAATGGCTTTGATTACCTCTACCAGTACTCTCCGCTGCACAACGCCGTTCCGGCCAAATATCCAGCAACGATGATCACCACCGCTGATCACGATGATCGGGTCGTGCCGGCTCATTCCTTCAAGTTTGCGGCGGCCCTTCAGGAGAATCAGAATGGGGATTTGCCGGTATTGATTCGGGTAGAAACCAGCGCTGGCCACGGAGCCGGTAAGCCAACCTCTAAGAAGATCGAAGAAGCAGCTGATATTCTAAGTTTTACCTTCTACAATTTTGAGGAAGATGTGAAATACGATTATAAGATGCTACAGTAAATAAGCAGAGTCCAATATGGGGATAGCGCTGTTCGAAATCGGGTTTTTGCCCGTACGCATCTGGGACATTCTGGACATCCTGATTGTCGGCTTTCTGATGTACCAGATTTACAAGCTGTTGAGAGGTTCTATTGCCTTCAACATCTTCATCGGCGTGATCCTGATATTTGTGGTGTGGTGGTTGGTGGGGGTGTTGAAAATGGACTTACTGTCCTCCCTCCTCAGTCAATTTGTGAGCGTAGGGGTGATCATGCTCCTCATCATCTTTCAGCCAGAAGTTCGTCGTTTTTTGTTGTTGTTGGGAAATAGTACGCTGCGCCAGCGCTCTAATTTTCTCAGTAGCCTGCTGGACCGAAATATTGAGGTCAAAGAGGGCAAGCAGCAGCACATTCAGGAGATTAAAAAGGCGATGCTGCGGATGAGTCGGCAAAAGACAGGCGCTTTGATCGTCTTGAGCAGGAACACCAACGTTGAGGTCTTTAGCAACTCCGGGGTGCTCATCGGCGCGCAGATCAGCCAGCCTTTGATTGAAAGTATTTTTAATAAGGACAGCCCGCTGCACGATGGAGCCATGATTATTTCGGGGGGCAAGATTCGGGCGGCCAGTTGTGTACTGCCGATTTCGGCCAGTCAGGGCTTGCCGAAGAGCGCGGGGCTGCGGCATCGGGCGGCCGTAGGCGTCAGCGAAAGCAGCGAAGTAGCGGCCTTTATTGTTTCAGAGGAAAACGGAAAAATTTCGATGGCCTTCGAAGGCAAACTCCACGGCAATCTCGACGAGACTAAGCTGACGGAACGATTGATGGAGCATTATGCATAAGTTCAAATCACTCCCCCATGCGGATACAACGTATTGAAGAATTCAAAATCAGCCGCCGCAAACGCAAGGCAATTGGGGAATTGCTTGGACGCTGTTTCCCGGAATACCCCGGGCAGCGGACCTATTACAAGCAAATTCCGGCCTTCCGCTACCTGGTCTGGGCCGACCAACGGCTGGTCGGCCACCTAGCCGTGGAGCATCGGATGATGAATGTAGGAGGAGAGATTGCCAGCATCTTCGGCATCGTCGATCTTTGTGTAGATCAGGAATTTCAGTCTCGAAAAATTGCCTCCCAACTTTTGCAGACTTTGGAGGATTTGGGAAGAAAGCACAAGATAGATTTTCTGGTCTTGGCCGCTCAAGAGTACGAACTCTACGAAAACAATGGCTTCCACCTAGTCAGCAATACCTGCCGCTGGCTAATGATCAACGAACACC
Source organism: Bacteroidota bacterium (assembly GCA_038750655.1). Lineage (GTDB taxonomy): Bacteria > Bacteroidota > Bacteroidia > Chitinophagales > Saprospiraceae > JBCDGZ01. The sequence continues at coordinate 3,133 of JBCDGZ010000137.1, forward strand.
AAACTTTGGGGGTCAACCACCGTTCTATTGATGATTGCTTGATGGTCAAAGCCTTGGGCAGCAAGCAGTGGAAAAGCGGGCTGGTTGACTTTCTGGGCCATGTATTTTAAAATTTAACTCAAGTTGCGATGAACGAGAGTCAACCTGCCTGCCTGCCGGCAGGAAAGGAAGATTTTGTGAACCACGAGGTGGTGATTCAAATATCTGACGCATTGACTCTTATAAAAGGGAATCGCAACTTGAATAATTTAATTACCTTTGTGCGATATTTTGCCTAACCTGCTAAATCCGTCTTCATGCAAGAATTAAAAGCCTACCATAAGGCCAATGAAGCCAGATACCTGGATGAACTACTAGAACTGCTTCGCATCCCTTCTATCAGTGCCGATTCGGCCTACAAAGGGGATGTACTCAAAACTGCTAAATTCATAAAAGATAAACTCAAAGCTGCCGGGGCCCAAAAGGTCAAACTGTACCCGACAGCGGGACATCCGATTGTCTACGGCGAGAAAATCGTCGACCCTAAACTGCCGACGGTCCTCGTCTACGGCCACTACGACGTACAGCCCCCCGATCCGCTGGACCTCTGGGAGTCTCCGCCCTTTGAGCCCGTCATCAAGAAGACTAAAAAGCACCCCAAGGGAGCCATCTTTGCCCGGGGTGCCTGCGACGACAAAGGCCAAATGTACATGCACCTCAAAGCCTTTGAAGCAATGCTAGCTAATAAGGTGTTGCCTTGTAATGTAAAGTTTATGATTGAGGGGGAAGAAGAAGTGGGCTCGGTTAATCTTGAAGCCTTCTGCAAGGCCAACCGCAAGATGCTGTCCTGTGATGTGGTGCTGCTGTCGGATACTTCCATCATCGATAATAAAACGCCCTCGATCACCACAGGTCTGCGCGGTCTAAGCTACATCGAGGTGGAGGTCACCGGGCCTAACCGCGACCTGCACTCTGGGGTCTACGGTGGTGCAGTGGCCAATCCGATCAACATCCTCTCCAAGATGATCGCCTCGCTACACGATAAAAATAATCGCATCAACATCCCCGGCTTTTACGAAGATGTAGAGCGCGTTACCAAGTCAGAGCGGTCGATGATGAACGAGGCCCCCTTCAATGAAAACAGCTACAAGCGCGATCTCAAAATCAAAGATATTCACGGCGAAAAAGGCTACACCACCCTGGAAAGAACGTCCATCCGCCCGACCCTCGATGTCAACGGCATCTGGGGCGGCTATATCGGCGAAGGAGCCAAAACAGTACTGCCCTCTAAGGCATACGCCAAGATCAGTATGCGCCTCGTCCCTAACCAGAATCCAAAGAAAATCACGCGACTGTTTAGTCAGCATTTCAAGAGCATCGCTCCACCTTCGGTCAAGGTCAAGGTTACCCCACACCACGGTGGTGAGCCTGCTGTAACACCCACCGATTCGGTGGAGTACCAGGCGGCGCACCATGCCATGGAAACCACCTTCGGCAAAGCACCGATCCCGCAGCGCTCGGGCGGCAGCATTCCGATTGTTGCCCTGTTCGAAAAAGTGTTGAAGGCCAAAAGTGTGCTGATGGGCTTCGGCCTCGACTCCGATGCCATCCACTCTCCCAATGAGCACTACGGGCTCTTCAACTATTACCGGGGCATCGAAACCATCCCCTACTTTTTCCACCATTACGCTGAGTTGAAAAGTCAACAAAAATAAAATCAACATTTTCCAAAGTTTTCATAAATAAAACCTTTAATGGATAAATTAAGCTACAGCCTGGGCGTTATCGTCGCCCAGAACCTCAAAAATCAAGGCATTACCCGGATTCACACCCCAGACCTGGCCAACGGTATTTCAGCAGTCATCTTAGGCAACCAGCCCGAAATCTCTCTGGAAGATGCCAATAAAACGGTCCAAGAATACCTCCGCGAAAAAGCCATGGAAAAATACGGCGACATCATCAACGAGGGGCGGGCCTTCCTAACACAAAATGCTAAGCGCGAGGGCGTAGTAGCGCTCGAAAATGGCCTGCAATACGAAATCCTGAAAGAAGGCGATGGCCCCAAGCCCCAAGCCACCGATACGGTCACTACTCACTACCACGGTACGCTAGTCAACGGCACGGTCTTCGACAGCTCCGTCAACCGCAATCAACCGGCTAGTTTTCCGGTTAACCGCGTCATTCCAGGCTGGACACAAGCCCTGCAAATGATGCCCGTAGGTAGCAAATGGAAACTGTTTCTCCCTCCTCACCTCGCTTACGGTGAGCAAGGTGCCGGCGATGCGATCAAGCCTTTTTCTACCTTGATCTTTGAAGTGGAATTACTTGAAGTGAATTAGTAGGCCCTTGGCCTTTTGGAATACTATAACTGACGTACTGGTTTCAAATCGGTATGTCAGTTGTACATTATGTTCAGCTCAGGCTACTCAATGACTTGAATATACGCCCCAAAGACCCACTCGTCTACACCAACCCGATACCATTTCCCGTCCTTATCAAAGATTTTGACCAGCGTATCGCGCTGTAAGCGACTTACTCGTGGAAAGTTGGTGCCCGGCCCGGAGCGGACGTTAAGGAAGCTGGCGAAGACCACCCTCCCCTGCTTCACTTCTACTACCTTAACCAGTCGGGAATAGACCCAGCGGCCGTTGCCGATTCGGTACCAGTTGCCTTCTTGGTCAAAAATCTCGACGGAGGAGCCGTCTTGGAGGACGTCGACTACGCTGTGATTGGCACCTGGCCCAGAGCGGACGTTGAGGCCCGTAGGGTCTTCGACGATGCCGTCTTTTTTGGTGAAGGTAATGAGGACATAATTTTTGTGGACCCAGCGGTCATCGCCGATGCGGAGCCAGTTACCGACCTCCTCGTAGATTTGGATAGCTTCGCCTTGGTTAAGGACATCGACGACGGGGAAACGGGTGCTGTCGCCGGTACGGACGTTGAGATCAGCGGTATTAATGATGCCTTGCTTGATTGGATTTTCGAGCTGGAAGTGCAGCCCCTTGTTGATGTCATGGCGAAAATTTTGCCAGTCGGCTTCTTCGATCATCATGCGGGGGCAAAGCTTACCCGTGATGTCATAGTGACGGTACAGATCCTTGACCGTAAAGTGGTATTTATTGAGTAAAAATTGGGCCAACTCAACGGAGTGCTGATAGGTTTTTTCCCAATCGCCATCACTGTTGACACACATTTCAAAACCAATCAAAAAGTAGTTGGGCGTCAGGCCATTCTCGCGAATCTGTTCCCCGGTGGGCTTGTAGGAGCTGCCTCCTACATGATAAGCCACCTCGTGATCAGGAACACATTGAACGATCGATTGATCATCGATGATGTAGTGTGCCGAAGCGTAGCGGGTGGTGGTGTTGAAATAATTGCGGTTGGCCATAGCATCCGCGCCACGGCCTTTGTTGGCGGTCCAGTGGGCGACGACGCCTTTGAGTTTGCGGATAGAGTACCATTCGGCATTGCGAAGGAAAGGGCGATTTCTACGGCTGCTGAGCAATTTTTGGGTGATGGGTAGCATATTGGGAGAGTATTATATTCCGTTTTTTAGTCATCTAAAATTAGAGAAATTTAACTAGATACAAAATAATGGTACGATAATTTCCTAATTTTGATGCCCTATGCGTATCGATATTTTATCTGTATTACCCGAGCTGCTGCACAGCCCCTTGCAGCACTCTATTATGAAGCGGGCGCAGCAGAAAGGCTTGGTGGAATTGCACATCCACGACTTGCGCGAATTCGGTAAAGGCAAGCATCGCCAGTTGGATGACTATCAGTATGGAGGTGGAGCGGGTATGGTGATGATGGTGGAGCCCTTGGCCAATTGCATTGAGGGCCTTCAGGCCGAGCGCCCTTATGATGAGATCATCTATGTTACTCCGGATGGCAAGCGCCTCGATCAGGCCGATTGCAATACCCTGTCGATGCACCAAAACATGATGATTCTCTGTGGCCACTACAAAGGCATCGATGAACGCATCCGCGAGCATTTCATCACTCGCGAGGTCTCGATCGGTGATTTTGTCCTCTCCGGCGGAGAGCTTCCCGCCGCCGTTTTGGTCGACTCCATCGTTCGCCTCCTCCCCGGCGTCCTCAACGACGAGACCTCTGCCCTCTTTGATTCGTTTCAAGATAACCTACTTGCTCCCCCTGTCTACACCCGTCCCGCCGAATTTCGCGGCTGGAAGGTCCCCGACATCCTCCTATCGGGTAACGATGGCGCTATTGACCAATGGCGCTATGAGCAATCGCTGAGGCGTACGCAGGAGCGACGGCCTGATTTGTTGGAGGAGTAAAGCACCCACAAATTTAATCCAATGTTACTTATGAGAACAGCTATTTTACTCCTACTAGTAGCTATGAATTTCGTAGTTACAAAAGCCCAAGACCTGTCTTTCTATGCCGGCAACGCTGGCAACGAGGCTTTCTATGATGTCGTCCAACTATCCGATGGTACCTTTATCATCGCCGGAACAGCGGATAATCTGGACTGGCTCCCCTCCAATGTTACTACCGTAGAAATCATCCCCGGAACGATTGCCAATAATCAGGGAACCAATAAGCTGGGCTTCCTCATCCAGACGGATAAGACCCTACAAAATATCCTGAATGTGGTCTACATCTCTGCCGGAGGAGTGGAAGATATTCGTTTTATCAAAACCACCAATGAACCCCGAACAGCAACGGGCGACCTGTACCTCAGCGGCAATACCAGTGATGCGAATGAGGGAGGTTATTTCATAGGCAAACTGGATAATAATTTTGTCAATGGTATTCCTAGCGAATTTGAATGGACCTACAATGTAAAATGTGCGGATGGAGATTATCCTAAATTGTATCATCCCTGGGATGTCGATTCGAAAGGACGAGTCTACTTCGTCAGAGGGGATTCCCATGATTGGAATTGGTCCGCCATGTACCGCCTGAATAGCCAAGGTGCCTTGGATGTTGTGGACAATTGGCGCACTCACTGGAAAGTTGGAGGCGGAGAGTTTAGAGGGACACCAGCCAATAGTTATGCAGGAGGGATACAAGAAATTGACTTTAGTGGTATCGTATTCAAGCGGGATGGCCGTTGCAACTTACGCTCCTGGACCCAAAGCGACTACGACTTTGTATCGCCAGATGGTAATGGAGGCTCAAAGCAAGGCAAATGGCCCTTGGATGTTTTATTCGATGCTCCCTGCGATCCAGCCGGTAATACGCCTACTGATGGACCTGGATATACCGGCTACCGCCCCGGAAATGGAGCTACTTTTGGCCCTTCTTCTGTTTGTGTAGATCGAAGAAATGATGATTTATATGTAGGGTTTAACGCCAAGAGTGTCTTACCGAACGGTAATCCTGACTTTGAACCGGCCTTAATGAAGATGAATAGTACGGGCCAGTTGGTATGGTGGTCCAGGTTGTATCACGAAGTTAGAAATGATGGTTCGAAACACAATTCTTCTCCGGATCAATATATTGATGGTTTGGCCGTTGATTATTCCGTCCCTTTGCCCAATGGTACCGTTGTGGTCAATGCTAGATGCCACGGGAATAATGTAGAAAACTTCTGGGAAGGCAATACGATTTTTAATGATCCCTCCCTTTCAAGTTATCAAAATCGATTCACCGGAACATCGGGTAATATCCATATCAGCTGGTTGGGAAAACTGAACACCAACAATGGCGATTTGAAGCACTGCACCTATGTGGCAGAAATGGGGCAGAATACGACCGGCATCGGCTCACCGCATTCTGATCCACTTCTTGATGGATGGCCAGACCCCAATAGTGGCTGGATGAATTTGAATACGACGAGATTGGTTCGCAACGCCATTAAAGTATCCGCAGATGGATCCGTTATCGTCTTAGGCGTAGGCAGAAGGCCCATGACTACTCGTAATGCTTATTTGAAAATGCCTAACCCCTATTATGGAGGCTTCTCCGCCTGGTCATCATTTGTCCGTCAATACAATGCCGATTTTTCCCTCCCATTGTACAGCAGCATTATTCGAGGAACCTGGGATACCCTGGCGGCACAACCTCCCTTGAACGTTGAACTCTACAACTCCTTTAAGACCGAAGAGGGTATCGTTATTGTCGGGAAGCATTTGGGAACGGAAGGGGAAGTCCCTGTCGATAATGTCCCTAATTGGGGAAGGGCGACCTTCGATGGAGAAAGTGCCTACCTCGCTTTTCTCAAAGCTCCTGAAATTCAGAATGCAGAGGATTCTCCAATTACCACCACAGTAAGTACGACTGACTTATCATCTACTGAAAACCGGCCCATCATCTTCCCCAATCCAACCAATGGTCAATTGCATATTCAATCAGCAATTCCGGTTGAATCGGTTCGCGTCTATAATCTTTATGGACAATTGGTGAAACAGCAAAGTACTGCAACCACACTGGATTTATCCAATCTGCCCGCTGCTTTCTATTTTATTGAAATCGAACAGCAAGATAGTCAACATCACCTGTTCAAGGTATTTAAGGAATAGAGGTCTAAGCCTTTCCCAGCAACTCCTTCACCTGCTTAACCACATTCTCCGCTGTAAAGCCCAACTTTTCGTCCAAGACCTTATACGGTGCAGAATGCCCAAAGTGATCCATGCCCCAGATTCTACCCTGGCTTCCCACCAAGCCTCTTAAGGTAACTGGCAAACCGGCAGTCAAGCCAAAGGTAGGCACACCCACAGGAAGCACACTGGCCTGATAGTCAGCTGATTGATTGCGGAAAAGCCCTTCGCTGGGTGCGGACACCACCCGAACAGTAATCCCCTCGCCCTTCAACAGCGCAGCGCCAGCCAGCAAGGTGGAAACCTCCGAGCCATTAGCCACCAAAACCGCCTCCGGCGTCCCCTCGCCTTCCAACACCACATAAGCCCCCTGGGCCGCCTTCGCCGCCTGCTCAAAGCGATCATCGCCTGCAACATCCTGAATCGTCTGGCGCGAGAGGATCAAGCCACTCGGCGTATCTCCGTTTTCTAAAGCCAACTTCCAGCAATGCGCCGTCTCGGCGGCATCGGCAGGGCGGAGAGCCAGAAAGCTGTTGCGACCAGAGTGGTTCTTCAGCTGCTCTAGCAAACGGAGCTGGGCTTCTTGTTCAACCGGCTGGTGGGTCGGCCCATCTTCGCCGACGCGGAAGGCATCGTGCGTCCAGAGGTGGATGACTTGCTGCTCCATCAGTGCGCAGACACGCATGGCAGGTTTCATATAATCGGAGAAGGCGAAGAAGGTCGCACATACGGGGATGACGCCGCCGTGGAGCGCCATACCGGTGGCCAGGGCAGCCATGGTCAGCTCAGCTACGCCAGCTTGTAGGAAGGCCCCGGAGAAATCGCCTTTTTTGAAAGCAGTGGTTTTCTTAAGGAAGCCATCAGTTTTGTCACTATTAGAAAGATCGGCTGAGGCAACGATCATATTTTTTACATTATCCGCTAAATAAGAGAGTACAGCGGAGGAAGCATTACGAGTAGCCGCATTTTCGGGCAGCTGAACGGCGCTCCAATCCAGTGGCGGCAGTTCGCCAGAAAGGAATTGCTGTAACTGAGCAGCGGCGTCGGAATTGCTGGCCGCCCAATCAGCATAGGCCGCTTTGCGCTGAGTGGCGTTTTTCTGCTTTTGTTGAAGTACATTTTTGTAAATATCGGCAACATCACTAAAGATTTCGAAGGCGTCTTCGGGATTACCGCCCAGGTTCTTGATCGTCTTTTCGAAGGAGGCTTTGGATTTGCTCAGCGGCTTGCCGTGCAGTTCCACCTGCCCTTCGTAGGTACTTCCGTCCTCCAATACCACGCCTTTACCCATGATGGTTTTACCAATAATCAAAGTAGGCTTTTCCGTTTCGGCAATCCCACTGCGCAGAGCGCTGCGAATCGCCTGATGGTCATTGCCATCAATCGTCATGACCTGCCAGCCCCAGGACTCGTACTTCATCGCCGTATCCTCGGTAGTAACATCATCGACCTCGGTAGATAGTTGAATATCATTGGCATCATAAAACATAATGATATTGCCCAATCCCAGATGCCCGGCAATCCGACCCCCACCTTGAGAAATTTCTTCTTGAATCCCTCCGTCAGAGATGTAAATATAGGTTTTGTGCTCCATCACCTCCCCAAAGCGGGCAACGAGGAAGCGCTCGGCGATGGCGGCTCCGATGCCGAAGGCGTGGCCGAGGCCCAAAGGCCCGGAGGTATTCTCAATACCCCGCTCAAAATCGACTTCCGGATGCCCCGGTGTTGGGCTTCCCCATTGGCGGAAGTTGCGCAAATCATCGATGGTATAGTTGCCCAACAAGGCTTGAGTCGCATAGAGCATAGCCGACATGTGCCCGGCATCCAAAAAGAAGCGATCACGAGCCGGCCAGGTCATATCGTTAGGGTCGTATTGCAGGAATTCGGAGTAGAGGATATGCATAAAATCGGCGCCTCCCATCGGGCCACCGGGATGTCCGGACTTGGCTTTTTCGACCATAGCAGCGGCCAACATTCGGATATTATCTGATGCTCTTTCGTCGATTAAAGCGGAAGTGTCTAGCGATGAAGGATTCATAGATGTTTAAAGGTTTTTAGCGTATTGATTGAGAATAAGGCGTCCCGTTGTCGGCCGATTTTGCGCAAAAATACAATTAGTTGCTCAATTCTTGTTTCTCAGCAGCCGCCAATCTTAAAGGATTTGTTCTAAAGTTGAGGATTTACAGGTATTGATTGATGATATTTTCGAACAGCTCCTGGCGGCCACTCCGCATAGTCGGCTCTCCCCACTCCCGAGCGATGGCCGAAAGGGCTTCCAGCGTCAGTTGCCCCGCCTCAAAGGCCCGCCCCGCTTCACTGTCAAAAGACTGGTACCGCTCGGCCCGCAGACGGCGGTAGTCCGAATGCTCCAACAGCTCATCAGCCACCAGCAAGGCCCGCGCAAAGGCATCCATTCCTCCGATATGGGCGTAAAAAAGATCAACCAAATCTGTAGAATTTCGGCGGGTTTTGGCATCAAAGTTCACTCCGCCGCCCTGCAAACCGCCACTTTCCAAAATCACCAGCAGGGCCTCCGTCAGCTCGTAAATGTTGCTGGGAAACTGATCGGTATCCCAGCCATTTTGATAATCGCCTCGGTTGGCATCAATACTGCCGAGCATGCCCGCATTCGCCGCCACCTGTAGCTCATGTTGAAAAGTATGCAGCGCCAGTGTAGCGTGATTGACCTCGATGTTGAGCTTAAAATCCTGATCCAGCCCAAACTCCCGCAAAAAGCCGACGACGGTGGCCGCATCATAGTCATATTGGTGCTTAGAGGGCTCGGCGGGTTTGGGTTCGATGAAAAAATGGCCTTTGAAGCCTTGCTTGCGGGCGTAGTCCTTGGCCAGGTGCAGGAAGCGAGCCATATGCTCCAGCTCCTTTTTCATATTGGTGTTCAGCAAAGAGAGATAGCCTTCGCGACCGCCCCAGAAGACATAGTTTTCGCCGCCCAGCTTGATGGTGGCATCGAGGGCATTTTTGACTTGGGCGCTGGCCTGTGCGACGACCTCGAAGTCGGGATTGGTAGCTGCGCCGTTCATGTAGCGGGGATGGGAAAACAGATTAGCAGTGCCCCAAAGCACTTTGATGCCGGAGGCCCGTTGCTTGGCTAGCGCATAGTCCGTAATACTGTCCAGTCGTCGGGTAGAAGTGAGCAAGTCGGGGCCTTCTTGTATCAAATCAAAATCGTGGAAGCAGTAGTAAGGGATGCCCATTTTGGTCATAAATTCGAAGGCAGCATCCATTTTGTCCCGGGCCTGCTGCAAGGGATCGGTCGCAGTTAGCCAGGGGAATGCCTTGGTGGGCATTCCAAAGGGATCGCCGCCGGTGCCGCCAAAGCTGTGCCAGTAGGCGACGGCAAAGCGAAAGTGGTCCTTCATGCTTTTGCCCGCAACCTCGCGGTTTTCATCGTACCATTTGAAGGCCAGCGGATTGGTAGACTTGGAACCTTCATATTGAATTTTACCAATCCCGGGAAAGTATTCTTTTTCGCCAGTCAGAATTCCGGCATTTGTTGATGGATTAGGCGTACTGCTCATATTGATCCAGGTTTAAGGTATTGGGAAGCAATTGAATGATTCAAAATATGGTGTAAATCCTCTAGCCAGCTGTCGTAGGCAGCTTGGTAGTGCTGAGTAGAAGCAGCCGGCCAGTAGGTTGTATCCAGCTGATTGTTTTGGGTGGCTTCTTCGATGGTATTGTAAATCCCTACCGCTACTCCAGCCGCCCGCGCCGCGCCTAAAGCCCCCGTAGTGGCCATCATCTCAATCCGGCTACCCAGCAGACTAGCAATCGTCGTAGCAAAAGTTGACGAGCGAAACAGGTTATCATTGCCCACCCGCATCACTTCAAGGTTCAGCCCCATCTGCTGCATGATTTGCATGCCGTAGACAAAGGAAAAGGCGATGCCCTCCAAGGCAGCGCGATAGCAATGAGGCTGGCCGTGGCGATTGAATTGCAGGTTGTTGATCTGCGCACCGAGGGCACGGTCTTCCAGCATCCGCTCTGCGCCATTGCCGAAAGGCAGCATCCGCAGGCCTTCGGCCCCCACCGGAATAGTCGCCAACTGCCCTTCCAGGTCATCGTAGGACAGGCCCTCGCGGCTCATGTTTTGCTTAACCCAGCGGTATTGGCTCCCAGCGCCATTGATGCAAAGTAGGATGCCGATCCGGGGCAGCCCCGGCTGGTGGTTGATGTGGGCAAAGCCGTTGACGCGGGAACGAGGGTCGTAGGTGGGTTGGTCGACGAGGCCGTAGACGACGCCGGAGGTACCGCCGGTGGCGGCTACTTCGCCGGGGTGCAGCACGCCTAGGGAGAGGGCGTTATTAGGCTGGTCGCCGGCGCGGTAGCAGATGGGAGTGCCCAGGCGCAGGCCGGTTTGAGCAGCGGCGGCCTCTGTGAGCTGGCCTTGCAGGCCCAGCGCAGGACGAAGCTCGGGGATATGGGAAGCCTCTAGGCCATAATGATCCATGATCAACTCCGAGAGCTGTTCTTTTTCAAAATCCCAAAACATGCCCTCCGACAGTCCAGTGATGGTCGTACAAATGGCTCCGCTGAGTCGCATGGCGATATAGTCCCCCGGCAGCATTATTTTATCGATGCGCTCGTAAATCTCCGGTTCGTTGTCTTTGACCCATTTGAGTTTAGAAGCGGTAAAATTTCCGGGAGAATTGAGCAGTTGACGCAGGCAATTTTGCTCCCCCAGGGCTTGAAAGGCCGAGCGACCGATTTCGACGGCGCGACTGTCGCACCAGATGATGGAAGGCCGCAGTACTTTCTGCTGGGCATCGACCAAAACAAGACCGTGCATTTGATAGGCAATGCCGATTCCGGCAATCCGCTGGGGGTCCACTTGTGTTTGTTGCAGTAACTCCCGGGTGGCCAGGCAGAGGTGTTTCCACCACATTTCGGGGTCTTGCTCGGCCCAGCCCTCTTGTGGAGCCGAGATGGCCATTTCCTGCCGAGGGTGCTGCGCCAGGCCAACGGATTGCCCCGTAGCCGAATCAAAGAGCGCAGCCTTGATAGAAGAACTACCAATATCGTATCCCAGTAGGTACATGTGAGGGGGTTAAAAGCGATTAATCTCCGAAGGAAATGCCCAGTGAGCGGGCCACATTGATGAGGTAGTGATCCTTTCCAACGTGGTTGTATTCGCTGATTGCTTCCTTGAGGGTGACGCTACAAATTTCATTATTTTTAAAGGCGACCATCCGACCGAACTCCTCCTCTTTCACCATTTCGAAGGCTTTGACGCCCATAGAGCTGGCCAGGATACGGTCGAAGGCAACGGGCGTTCCTCCCCGCTGGATGTGGCCCAGTACGGTGGTGCGAATCTGCGGCATGCAGCCTTGCTCTTCCAGCATGGCCCGCAGCTGGTTGCCGACTCCGCCGAGCTTAATGTGTTCATCGCCAACGGACTTGGCTTTAGCCCCTACGACGGTACCATCTTCCAGCTTAGCGCCTTCGGCAATCACGATATTGACAAAGCCCTTCCCCTTGCGGTAACGCTTGTTGATTTTCTTGACGATGGTTTCAATTTTGAAGGGGATCTCGGGGATGAGGCAGAGTTCGGCGCCACCGGCAACGGCGGTGTGCAGGGCAATCCAGCCAGCATCGCGGCCCATGACCTCCATGATCATCACGCGGTGGTGGCTCTCGGCGGTAGTCACCAGCTTATCGAAGCATTCGGTGGCGATTTGTACGGCGGTACTGAAACCGAAGGTTAGGTCGGTAGCGGACAGATCATTGTCGATGGTTTTGGGCACGCCAACAATTTTCAGTCCCACCTCATGTAAAGCTTGAGAAATGGCTTGGCTGCCATCCCCTCCGATATTGACTACAGCATCGAAGCCCAGTTCTTTGATTTTTGCGACTAAGTCTTTCGAAATATTTTTCGTTCCCCAACTGCCGTCTTCCAACTGCACCGGATAAGACAAAGGGTTGCCCTTGTTGGTGGTTTTGAGAATGGTTCCTCCTTTAACGTGGATACCGGCGATCCTTCGGCGCGTCAGTTTCACCAGTTCCTGCGGTTCGCTCAAAACGCCGTTGAAGGCCTCAATGCTTCCCCAAACTTCCCAGCCGCCAGCGTGTTTTGCTGCTTTACAGATGCCTCTAATGACCGCATTTAACCCCGGGCAATCCCCACCTCCGGTTAAAACAAGCAGTTTTTTCATTTTAGATTTTTTATTGGGTTGATAAAATGTAAATCTTCCGAATTATTGCGCTTGGGCCTCTGTACGCACATTCTGCACAATCCAGTTACCGACCTTCTTCCCCTGAGCTACTCCATCTTCAATGGCTGGCATGTAATGTATTCCACCGTACAGGCGGCTGATCGCAGCCTCTGAGGAAGCCGCGAGAAAGGAATCGAAAGAGCGCTCCGGCAGCCCATAGGGCACCTCGACATCATCGGTAAATTTAAAGTTTTCGCCGAATATGGAAGTGAGGGTCACTGCCGCCGCCGTAGAGATAACGCTATGGCCGCTGGTGTGTTCGGGGAAGGGCGGCGTTTGCAGCACCGGTTTCCACTGCTCATCCAAGTGCTCATTGATTACCGTTTCGGGGCGGATGAGATTGCTGCGGTATTTTTCATCCCAACAACTAATAAAGCCGTCAAAAAGCGCAATGCTGACCATCGTATGGGCCTTCACCGTCGCCATTAGATCGGTGGCCGCTTGCTCGCAGACTACAGAGGTAATGCCCATCCAGTGCCCGCCCGGCGTAATTTTTTTGGTTGCATACATCACATGGCCTGTCTGATTCATCACATAGGGATTGCAATCCCAAAAACTAGCGATCAGCCGCTGCTCCTTATCTACCTCTTTAACCGTCTTGTAAACCACCATTGTTTTTTCGTAAAAATCACTCCCCGGCGTCATATCAAAGCTAGGGGGTGCCGGCGGCGTAAATTGCTGGGCAGAATCCAGCACCATCGGCCGAATCTCGCGCCAGTGTGGTTCGATGCCCTCCAGGTAGGCGGGCGGCGTAGGCTTCCATTGGCCAGGATCGTCGGTAATTTTAAATTTTGGGAAAGAACGGGTTTGTTTGTAATTGTCTTTGTCGGCCCAAGCCAGGATGTGATCGGCAATCTGATCCCCAAATTCGATAGAATTCTTGTAGACGGTGGAGGGGATATTAATTTGATCAATCTCTGCGAAGAGTTCGTTGCGGAAGGTATCCATTTTGGCTTCCGAAAAGATCATCGTTTTCCCTACTTTCAAAAAAGCGTGGAGGCTAGCCACCGGGAAACAGTACTCCTGGTCGGCTTGCGGTTGGGGAATATTTTCCAACCCCCTCAACTGCCCGGCGAAGCTTTTCTGTGCTGGATGCCCAGGCCGCAGGGCCTCATAGGCGGCGATGTTGGGATAGACATAGACCCGGCTGGCTGCAGGTGGCGAAAAAATATCGTGCACACTCACCTCGGTCAACCGGTCCATACTCCGCAGAAAAAAGGAGGCCTGATTGGCATCCTCCTGAAAGTTAGGATTAGAGGAACAGGAGGCCATGAGGACCGAGAGGAATAAAAGAGCGATATATGGAATGCGTTGCATAAACGAAAAATTAGGGTCAATAATAATTACTGGATCAGCTCCTCTCGCTTGAGCACCAGCATTTGCTCGTTGTTTCGAGCGATGAGAAAATAGTCTTGCCCTTGAACGACCACCTTCCGAATCTGACGAATCTGGCCTTTGATGTTTAAGGGACTAATGCTTTTGACTTCCGCCGTTTTGGGCGCAAAGCTCAGTACTGCACCGTAGCTAGCATCGTAGCGCCCTAGCTCGGTATTGTTCTCATAAAAATTGCTCCCCAACATCAGGTCCAGCTGGCCATCTTGGTCAAAATCGTAGAGCAGGCTGGCCTTAACCGGGCTGTATTGCAAATCGGAGGGCAGCGCCTTGCGCGTGAAGTTGAGATCGCCTTCGTTGATGAATAGGGAATTTTCAAAACACTGTGCTTCCAGCTTTCGAGCCGCGCGCATCTTTTCTTTCCCGACCAGCTCAGCGGGGCTGGCCTTGGCGAACTCCTTAGCGTAGAGGAAACGCTTTTTGAGCGGCGGCATCTGCATGGTGACTTCTTTGTAGTTATGGAAAATGACTTCCTTACCACCGACGTAGGAGGTTAGCAAGGGCTCTTTCTTGCCGTTTTCGTCAAAATCAGCGATGTAAAGCTGGACCGGCTGCTCCGCCGAAGCTTTCAATTTGGAATTTAAGCCTAGGTTTCCAGCGACGAAATCCAGGTCGCCATCGCCATCAATGTCCGCAGCTTCCAGGTTATTCCACCACCCTTCTGTCCCCGCCAGTGCTTTACCGTTGAACTGCCCCTCCTGATTATCAAAAATCCGAATCGGTCCCCACTCATAGCTGAGCACCAGGTCCTGATCCCCATCCTGATCCAAATCCCCCCAAAAGGCATCCTTGACCATGCCGCTGTTTTTCAGCTCAGGGGCCAGCTCGGCGGTCCGATCCCTAAACCTTGCTTGACCATCGTTGATCAGCAGGTAGGAGCTGGGCGCCTCGCCGTAGTTCCAGGGGACGGTAGCGCCACCGAGGAAAAAGTCTACAGCGCCGTCGCCATTAAAGTCGTTAGCAGCGATGCAGGAAGCATTGACATAAAGGCTATCGAAGGCATTGCCCGAGCGTTGAAGCTGGCCATTGCCATCGTTGAGGTAGAGTCGGGGTTGAAGCTGGAAGGCTGTCCCCCAAAATTCATTGCCGCCACTGACCACTAAGAGGTCTTGGTCATCGTCATTATCAAAATCCAGCCACAGGGCATCGGTGTCTTCGTAGACGCTGTCCTGGATGAAGGCTTCGGGGTAGGTGAGGCGGAAGGTGCCGTCGGTCTGTTGGAGGTAGAGGGCAGCGCGCTGCCATTTGGAGGCGCCGACGAAGACATCTTCGAGTTGATCGCCGTTGGCGTCGCCGATGGCTAGGGCCGGGCCAGTGGTCGAGTTCATGTTGGGCAGTAGGCGCTCGCGGTTGAATTCGATGAAATCATTTTCGCGGTGTTGGTGGTTCAGCCCCAGTGCCTCGCTGTGTTCGGTAAAGTTGATCGCGGCCGACTTGAGCTGGCTAAAGCTGGTGAAGTCAAAGGCGGGCAGGCCGGCTTGCCAGGCGACGTCGACACGCTGATTGAAGGAGTCTGGGGTGATGCGTTGGTAGCTTTGGTCGGGCCAGAGGAGCAGGATGGAGTCTACTTGGCTGGCATCGCCCAGGCCGAGGTGCAGGTCGGTGGTGACGGAGGATTGGAAGCCGCGGACGGGGAAGTTTTCGAATTGCAGCAGCTCCTCTCCTTGGAAGACCAAAGCCCGGGCGCCGATGGCCCGGCGGTTATTTTCCGTCCCCTCTAATTGCAGTACCAGATAATCTCCCCCGAGGGCATTTTCTTCGGCCAGATTGCGGTACAAATAAGCTCCATCTTCTATATTATTCACCACCACATCCAGGTCACCATCCCGGTCAAAATCGGCGTAGGCGGCCCCGTTGGAATAGCTGGGCAGATTATTTTTAATGGCCGTTTCCAAATCTTCAAATTGCACTTCTCCTTGATTGAGGAAGAATTTATTGGGCAATTTGATCTCCGGCATTTTATCGGCAACCGACAGGTCTTTTTCTCGGGCATCATTAAATTTAAAGCGCTGGCTGGCATCTGATCCCGCCATAAAATTGACATAGTCAATATCGTTCATCCGCTTGGAGATGCCATTGGAAACGAAGATGTCTTTTTTACCATCATTATCAAAGTCAAACAGCAGCGTCGCCCAGGACCAGTCGGTCGCATAAACGCCAGCGAAAATACCGACCTCACTAAAGGTATTATTCCCATTGTTCAGCTGTAAGTTATTGCGCGCATACTGATGGTTGTAGCCATAGCCCAGCTTGAAATTATAGACATCATAATCGTCCTCACCCAGTGAGCTTTTGAGGATGAAAGGATCGTAGGGCAACATATCCAGGCTAAAAATTTCATTGTAACCATCATTATTCAAATCAGCAATGTCTACCCCCATCGAGAAGCGGCTGGTATGGTTAATTTGCTCGTTGAGGACTTCTTTAAAACGGCCATCTTTTTGGTTGATGTAGAGATAATCGTTTTCGTGGAAATCATTGGTGATGTAAATATCTGGCCAGCCATCGCGGTTAATATCGCTGGTGGCGATCCCAAGACCGTAGCCGATGACGGTGCTCAAGATGCCACTTTCCAGCGTCACATCCTGAAATTGTCCATCAACATTTTGGTAGAGTCGATCACCAGCAAGCTCGTGCTGAGTACCCGTCAGCTCCGCCCGTTTTCCGAACGTCCCATTTTCATGTACCGAATGATTGAGCTGATAGAGGTCGAGGTCGCCGTCGAGATCATAATCAAAGAAAGTAGCCTGGGTGCCAAAGCCGGTGAAATCCAAGCCATACTTTTGGGCCTCGTCAACAAAAACGGGAATGCCGTCTTTGATGCCCTGACAAATCCAAAGTTGGTTGTGCCCTTTGAGCTCACGGTAGGCAGTGACCTGATTGACATAAATATCCAGTAGGCCATCTTGGTTGATGTCCACTACCGTACAGCCAGAAGACCAGGCCTCCGTCTGTCCGCCAATACCGGCCTCGCCACTAAAGTCTTTGAATTTCAGCTCCCCTTGGTTGAGGTAGAGTCGAGTGCTACTTTGGTTGTATGTAAAAAAAAAATAATAAAACCCAACATGGTTAAAAACGGCGGTGGCGACGCCACCGCCCGTGTAATAGTAAAATTATTTTAAGAAAATTAAGTCAAAAAC
>JBCDGZ010000138.1:0-20232 GCA_038750655.1 Bacteroidota bacterium
GTTTATCAATAACTTTCTAAGATCTTCTTTTTTTATGAAAAATTATCTTTTCCTTATCGCCCTTTTGGCGACGATACTTTGGTTCGCTTGCAATACCGAAAAAACAGTTCAACAAATGAGCCCCTGGGAGGGCGACCGTCCACATGACCCCTGGGTCTTCCGATCTGTCCTAGATACACAGGCTCGAATGGTAACTCTAGCATTGGACGATAATTTGTGGGTGGCTTACAGTGCCCAGTTTGGCGCTCTATACAAAGCCTGGAGAGGTCGCGTAGAATTTGATGGTGCCGTTTATACCACCGCTCATGGTCCTCAGCCACTATCCATTGGAGATGCCTGGATGTTAGACGAGATCAAAACCCCTTGGCGGCTAAAAGTCAACGGTGCAGAGGTGAAGCCAGAGGTGCAGTACTGTGGTCATCGGTTCAAGAATGGGCGGGCCGCATTGATGTACGATCTGAAACACAATGGTACAACTATCCGAATCACGGAAAGTCCAGAGTACATCGAAAACGACGGGGGGCTCAGCGGGCTAGAGCGAATATTTACAACCTCGGAGGTTCCCGAAGGGACGGAGGTATTGATGGATGCCAGCTTTGGCTCTATAGCACTGGCGGAAAGTATACAAACAGATGGCAGCTTCAAAAGCAGCAGTACAACACCTATGCAAAGTGGTAGCATTAGCGGGTTGAATGTGAAGGGGCAGCTGACTTTAAAGCCCAATGCCAGCACGCGCTTCGCCGCCTATTTTGTCAAAAAACCATTAATTGAAGATCCGCGCAAAAAAGATGTAATTGGCGAGGAAGAGGATACCCCACTAGGTCAACGCCTGATTGCGCGCAATGACTGTAAAACTTGCCACAACCTCAACCGAAAGACCATCGGCCCGGCCTATGTTGATGTTGCAAAGAAGTACGCCAATACCGAAGAGAACATCGTTATGTTGGTGAGCAAGGTGAAAAATGGAGGCTATGGAGTCTGGGGAGAACAGGCCATGAATGCCCATCCCGATGTGCCAGAGTCAGATATTCGCGCTATGGTCGAATATGTCATGTCTTTGGATAAAAATGAAGAAAAAGATAACCCAACGGCTACTACAGTAGCTACTGCTCCTGAAGACCTGGACTATGTTTACGCCAATAAAGAGATTACGGCAGATGATATGTTTCCCGGAGTCGTCACCAAGGTTTACTTATCCAAACGGCCATTGGCTAAGCTGGCGGATGTGAGAACTAATATCCGACCCGTTTTTGCGGGGGTTATGCCCCGTATTCACGCCCAGTCGGCGGACCTGAAAGGTCTAGAGAGCAACTTCGCTATTATGTTCAATGGCTACCTCAATATCAAAGAAGCAGGGAATTATCAGTTCCGCTTGCGCAGCGACGATGGCTCTCGTCTAAGCATCGGCGACCAAGTCGTTGTTGACCACGACGGACTGCACGGCGCTGATGCCAAAGATGGCAGCATTGCTTTGGATGAGGGCTATCACAAAATCAAAGTAGAATATTTCCAGGGAATGGGTGGCAAGAGTGTTTCGCTGATGTGGCGGACGGACGACAGCGAGTATGTGCTGGTGCCAACGACGGCGCTGGTGCATAATGTCAAGGACCGACCCGGCAAGGGCTTCACCCTCCCCATGGCCTCCGAACGCCGCATTCCCGGCGATGGAATTGCCCTGACCGAAGTCCACCCCAGCTACGACCTCAGCCAGGCCAGGCCCGAAACCTTCCTGCCCAAAGTCGGCGGAATGGACTTTCTCTCCGATGGCCGACTCGTCGTCAGCACCTGGGATGCCAACGGCTCGGTGTACCTCCTGGACGGCGTACAGAGCGGCGATCCTTCGAAGATCAACGTCACCCTCATTGCCAAAGGCTTCGCCGAACCACTAGGTCTTAAAGTCGTAGACGACGAAATTTATGTCCTACAAAAACAAGAGCTGACCCGACTCATTGATCTGGACGGCGACGACATCATAGATGAATACCAAACGGTGAGCAACGCCTGGAAGGTATCGCCTAACTTCCACGAGTTTGCCTTCGGCTTGGCCTACAAAGACGGCTACTTCTATGCTGCCCTGGCCACGGCCATCAATCCCGGCGGGGCCAGCACCCAACCGCAAATCCAGGATCGGGGGAAAGCGGTGAAGATTTCTAAGGAAGATGGCTCGCTGGAATTTTTAGCCCACGGTCTCCGCACCCCAAATGGCGTCGGCTTGGGCGTTGATGATGAACTTTTTATTACCGATAACCAAGGCGACTGGCTGCCTTCTTGTAAGCTGGTGCATGTAGAAAAGGGCGACTGGTTTGGCTCTCGTTCGGTGGACTTCGAAGGAACGGCTGATCTGACGGAAAAGAAGCCCGTGGTGTGGCTGCCTCAGGATGAAATTGGCAATTCGCCCGGTACGCCGCTGGCGATTAATGACGGTCCCTACAAAGGGCAGATGATCCACTGTGAGATTACGCACGGTGGGGTCAAGCGCGTCTTTTTGGAAAAAGTTGACGGTGCTTATCAAGGCTGTGTGTTCCGCTTTATTCAAGGATTAGAGGCGGGGGTCAATCGCATGGCTTGGGGACCGGATGGGGCGCTTTACGTCGGGGGCATCGGCTCCTCGGGCAACTGGCAGCAAGACGGTACGCTCTGGTATGGTTTGCAGCGGTTGAAGTACAACGAAAAGCCGACCTTTGAAATGTTGGCCGTACGGGCCAAGGCCAATGGTATGGAAATCGAATTCACCGAACCTCTGCGCGAAGGCGAAGGTTGGGATAAGTCCGACTATAAAATTATGCAGTGGTGGTACAAGCCGACTATTGAGTATGGTGGTCCAAAGCTAGACGAAGAAACCCTGCCCATTAAATCAGTTAACATTTCTGAAGATCGCCGCAAGGTCTTCCTCGAACTGGGAGGCCTCAAGCCCAATCATGTGGTGTATGTTCACCTAAAGAATCATTTCACGAGTGCCAATGGCAACGGCCTTTGGTCAACAGAAGCCTGGTATACGCTCAATAATATTCCGACAGAAAAAGGTTTTGTCAACAACACTCCCGTTGTCATTGCTCCAAATACCCTTTCCCCCTCCGAAGAGGCGGCAGGCTGGAAGCTCCTCTTCGATGGCAAAACCACTACCGGCTGGCGCAACTTCAAAAAAGAAAGCATCGGTTCCAGTTGGGTGGTCGAAGACGGGGCCTTGATCTTACAAACAGTAAAGAAGCCCGAAGGAGGCTTCGCCGCTAAAGATGGAGGCGACATCATCACCGATGAGCAATTCGAAAACTTTGAGCTGGAACTGGAATGGAAAATTTCCAATTGTGGCAATAGCGGCATCATGTACAATGTCGTAGAATCCGACGATTTCCACTCCGTTTGGCAGACCGGTCCGGAGATGCAGATACTAGACAACACCTGCCATCCAGATGCTCAGTACGAAACCCATAAAGCTGGCGATCTCTACGATATGATTGCTTGCAAATACACCACCGTTCTCCCTGCCGGTAATTGGAATAAGGTACGGATTGTTATCAATAATGGGCATCTGGAACACTGGCTGAATGGCCATAAAGTCGTGGATACTCAAATGTGGGACAGCAACTGGGACGAGATGGTCGCCAACAGCAAATTCAAAGATATGCCCAGCTTCGGCAAATCCCGCAAAGGCCATATCTCTTTGCAAGATCATAGCGACCGAATATCTTTCCGTAACATCAAAATCAAGGTGCTGGACAACCCCAGCTAAACAACACGAATTATCCTCTTTCAACAAAATAAAAAACCACAATGCAAGCGATTAACCGACAACGACTTTTCAATGCTAGCTGTATTGCGCTGGTGGTCACTGCGATGACCTTTGCGATTCGTGCCGGAATTCTCACCGAGCTGAGTAAGGAATTTCAATTGACCGATACACAGTTGGGTTGGGTCAACTCTATGGCTTTTCTAGGCTTTCCGGTGGCAACGATAATCGGTGGATTGCTGTACAATATTTTTGGCGCCAAAAAACTCATGTGGGCGGCTTTCGTCAGCCACCTATTGGGCCTCATTCTTACCATCTACGCTGGTGGTTTCTTTGGCTTACTGATTTCGACCTTCCTCATTGGCTTCGCCAACGGCATGGTGGAAGCAGCCTGTAATCCGATGATTGCAGATATGTACTACGACAATCAAACCACCATGCTCAATAAGTTCCACGTCTGGTTCCCTGGAGGGATCGTCATCGGCGGGCTTTGCGCCTATTTTATGGGGAATGCCGAATTGGGCTGGCAGCTGCAAATTGCGGTCATGCTGATTCCAACGCTGCTCTACGCTTTTCTGATTTTTGGTCAAGAATTTCCGGAGAACGAAAACCTCGATACTTCCACCAAGAGTAACTTGAGAAGCCTCTTTACGACCCCGCTCTATTTATTCATGGTCTTCTGTATGACCCTTACGGCAACAACAGAGCTGGGTACCCAACAGTGGGTAGAAAGGATTTTAGGAAATGCTGGAGCCCACCCAATGTTAGTATTGGTGTTGGTAACTGGGCTGATGGCCGTAGGCCGGTATTTTGCCGGACCAGTCGTGCATCGACTTAACCCGGTTGGGGTACTGCTGACTTCTGCGGTCATTGCCACCATCGGCATCGTCCTGATGAGCCAAGCGACGGGTATGATGGTTTACTTGGCTGCCGTTATCTTCGCCATCGGCGTTATGTATTTCTGGCCAACCATGATTGGATTTGTGGGAGAATATACTCCCGAAACGGGCGCTCTTGGCATGTCTTTGATCGGTGGAGCAGGGATGTTTGCCACCTCTATGTGGCAGCCGGTGATTGGTAGTTGGTTAGACTCAGAAAGAGATAAAGCCCTGGCGAGCGGCCTTGCCGAGGAGGCTGCCGAGCTGGCCGCCGGGCAAGCGACGCTGGATAATATCGCGGTATTTCCGGCTATACTGATTGTGGCTTTTGGTGTACTGTTTTTCTTTCGGAAGAAATTGGAAGATCGTCGAGTAGGAAGCCATAAAGACATGGTTTAGCAGGAGATACCGCTCGGACTTAAGCCTAACCCCTTGATGAGGCGTATAATTGTCAAGTCCGTGTCTCTCGCAGAGGACACGGACCACTAACACACATAAAACCAATGAATAGAAAAATCAGAATGGGCATGGTCGGTGGTGGCCGAGGGGCTTTCATCGGCGCCGTACACCGCATGGCGGCCGCCCTCGATGGCCAGATCGAACTGGTCTGTGGAGCCTTCAGCAGCAGCCCGGAAAAATCAAAACTCTCTGGCCAGGACCTCTACCTGCCCGCCGATCGAGTCTACGACAACTATGAGGAGATGATCAAGAAGGAGAAAGCCCTGCCGGAAGGCGAGCGCATGGACTTCGTCTCCATCGTCACCCCTAATCATATGCACTTCGGCCCCGCCAAGATGGCCCTGCAAAATGGCTTCCATGTCGTTTGTGATAAGCCCTTGAGCTTCGATATGAAAGAGGCAAAGGCATTGGTGCGACTGGTCAATAAATCGGGCTTACTTTTCGCGCTGACCCATAACTACACGGGGTATCCAATGGTCAAACAAGCGCGGGAGATGATCGCGAAAGGCAAGATAGGCAAGGTGCGTAAGGTAGTGGTGGAATATCCACAAGGCTGGCTCTCGACCCGCCTTGAAGCCACGGAGCAAAAGCAGGCCGCCTGGCGTACGGACCCCAAACGCTCCGGTGCTGCCGGTGCGATGGGCGACATTGGCACCCACGCCGAAAACCTGGCGGAGTACATCACCGGCCTACAGATCAAGCGCCTCTGCGCCGACCTGCATACCTTCGTGGACGGTCGCCTACTGGACGACGACGGCAGCGTGCTCCTCGAATTCGATAACGGTGCTCGGGGTATCCTCTTCGCTAGTCAGATTGCGGCGGGAGAGGAAAACAATCTTCGCATTCGGGTTTACGGGGAGAAGGGAGGCTTGGAATGGCATCAGCAAGAGCCCAACACCTTGCTGGTGAAGTGGTTGGATAAGCCTGCGCAGATTTTGCGCACGGGGGTAGGAAAGCTTTATCCGGCGGCCCAGGCCCATACCCGCATTCCCGCAGGGCATCCCGAGGGTTACCTGGAAGCCTTTGCCAATATTTACCGCAACTTTGCGGTCTGCTTGCGGGCCCGCCTGGCCGGGAAAAAGCCGCCGGCCATCTACACGGACTTTCCTAGCGTCGAAGACGGCTTAAGAGGAATGCGTTTTATCGAAAAAGTCGTCGCCTCTAGCAAGAGCAAACAGAAGTGGATGCGCTTTTAAGGATCAAATTTTAAAGAAAAAACACCCATACATGAAAAATATAAAAGGCCCGGCCATCTTTCTGGCGCAGTTTGCGGATGATCAACCCCCCTTCGACAACCTCGATAATATGTGTCGCTGGGCGGCGGAGATGGGCTACAAAGGGGTGCAAATCCCTACCTGGGAGGAGCGCCTGATCGACCTGCAAAAGGCGGCTCGAAGTAAGACGTACTGCGATGAATTGAAAGGAACGGCTGCCGCGCACGGTATCGAAATAACAGAACTGTCTACCCATCTACAAGGACAATTGGTGGCCGTCAATCCGGCCTACGACCTCCTCTTCGACAGCTTTGCTCCAGATGAGGTGAAAAACAATCCCAAGGCGCGGACCAAGTGGGCCGTACAGCAACTCAAATGGGCGGCGAAGGCCAGCCAAAAACTGGGCTTGAATGCTCACGCGACCTTCTCCGGGGCATTGATTTGGCATACGATGTACCCCTGGCCGCAGCGCTCGCAGGGCCTCGTCGAAGCCGCCTTCAAAGAGCTGGCCAAGCGCTGGAAGCCCATCCTCAACGCCTTCGACAAAGCAGGCGTCGACCTGTGCTACGAAATTCACCCCGGCGAAGACCTCCACGATGGCATCACCTTCGAGCGGTTTTTGGAGGCTACGGGTAACCACGAACGCTGCCACATCCTCTACGATCCCAGCCACTTTGTTTTACAATGTCTGAATTATCTGGACTTTATCGACATCTACCACGAGCGCATTCGAATGTTCCATGTCAAAGATGCAGAGTTCAATCCGACAGGCCGTTCCGGCGTCTACGGTGGTTATCAAGATTGGATCGACCGCCCGGGGCGCTTCCGCTCCCTTGGAGATGGGCAGGTGGACTTTAAGTCGATTTTCAGTAAGCTGGCGCAGTACGATTACGACGGTTGGGCTGTGCTAGAGTGGGAGTGCTGCATCAAAGATGGCGAGCAAGGGGCCCGTGAAGGAGCTACCTTTATCCGCGATCATATGATCACGGTTACCGAAAAAGCCTTTGATGACTTTGCCGGAGCGGATACGGATGAACAATTGAACAAAAAAATCATGGGCCTTTAGGTCCTTAGCCTCCCAAAAAGTAGTAGCTTTATTTCCGCTAAAAAAATACAGTCGATGAATGTACTGAACGGAAATAAAGCTATTTTTTTATTCTTCTTTCTCTTTCCTTGTTATTCCCTTTTTGCTCAAGAGCCGGTGCAGACCGTTCGGGGGCAGGTCGTCGATGCGCTCAGCCAACAGGTGCTGGGGGGAGCGACGGTACAGCTGCTCGGAGCAGAGCCTTTTGCCGGAACGGTGACAGGGCCGCAAGGAGAATTTAGGATGGAGCGGGTCAAAGTGGGGCGCTATAGATTGCAGGTTAGCTATGTGGGTTATCAGACTTTGATCCTACCGGAACTGCTGCTGGAATCGGGCAAAGAATTGGTTTTAAGGATCAGCCTGGAAGAAAGTGATAACGAATTGGAGACGGTGGAGGTGAACGCTAGCCGTGAGGGCTTGTCGGTCAATGCCATTAGCAGTTATACCATGACTGTAGAGGAGACCCTGCGCTTTCCGGCTACCTTCTATGATCCAGCGCGCTTGGCTATGGCTTTTCCTGGCGTACAGGGCGTCAATGACCAAGCCAATCATATTTCTATTCGGGGCAACTCGCCCAATAGCCTGGCCTGGCAACTAGAGGGTATCGATATTGTCAATCCCAACCATCTGAGTAACGGCGGGACGGTGAATGATCGTCCGACCCGCAACGGCGGTGGGGTAAATATCCTGAGCGCCCAGCTGTTGGGGACCTCGACTTTGCTGACGGGGGCGTTCCCGGCGGGTTATGGCAACGCCTTGGCTGGGGTGATGGATATGCGTCTGCGCAAGGGCAACAGTGAGCAGCAGGAGTTTACCAGCCAGATTGGATTAATTGGGATTGATCTGGCGGCCGAAGGCCCCTTGCTAAGAGGTGGCAAAGCTTCTTACTTGGTAAATTACCGCTATTCTACCCTGGGCTTGCTCTCCAATCTGGGTGTAGACCTGGGTGATGAAGCCATCAACTTCCAAGACCTTGCTTTTACCATCAATTTTCCAACCAAAGGTGCAGGGCAATTGACCCTATTTGGAATGGGCGGACGGAGTGAAAATGTATTTGAAGGACAGCGAGATACGGCAGCCTGGGAATTTGATAAGGATCGACAGGATATTGTCTACGATTCGAGAATGGGCGCTCTGGGCCTGAGCTACTTACGGCCCTTGGGCCAATCTGGCCTCTGGCGGCTCAGCATGGGCTATTCTGCCAAGGAGGCCAGTCGAACTGCCGAACAGTTAGATTCAACATTGGCCCTAAATCCATTAGATGCCAGCAAGCTCATCGAAAGTAAGCTTTCTATCCGCAATACCTTTACCCAAAAAGTTGGGCAGCGGAGTACGCTACTATTTGGTGCTTTGATTAACCGGGAGCAGTACGACCTGAATTTCCAACGCACCTTAGCCCAAATCAGCGAAATCAGGACGCTGGAAGGTGCAGAGCCCAACTGGATTTTACAACCCTATTTGAACTGGAACCTTGCCCTGTCGGATAAATGGCAGTTGAAGGCAGGACTACATTTTACTTATCACAGTCTGAATGAAGAACAATCCTTGGAACCAAGGGTGGTATTGAGCTGGGAACCGACCAAAAAACAGCAGATCAGCCTGGCCTACAGCATACACAGTCAGCAGCAACGCCCAGAGGTGCTCGCCAGTCAACTCCTGGGGCTGACCCGGTCTCAGCACTTTGGCCTCGCCTACGAGCTGCGCCCCAATGCTAACAACCACGTGAAGCTGGAATGGTACTATCAACGATTATCTGACGTGCCGGTAAGCGATGTTTCAAACGATCGCTATTCTGAAATCAACACCCTAGATGACATCCGCCTGCTGACCACCAATCTGGTCAATGAAGGAACGGGAGACAACTTTGGGATGGAAGTCAGCTGGCAACACTATCTGAATAAGGACTACTATTTTATGATCAATGGCTCCCTTTTCGAGTCTACTTATGAGGGCAGTAATACCAGCGAAAGAAATACACGTTTCAACACCAACTACATCGCCAATATCACCGCTGGAAAAGAATGGGCTTGGAATAAGGGCAGCAAAAAACGCTTGCTTGGCCTAAATGCTCGCGTGAATTGGAGTGGTGGCTTGAGGCAGCGGGTTATTGATGAAGAGGCATCAGCGGACTTGGGCTTTACGGTTTATGACCAGGACAATTACTTCCGATTTCGGCAGGAAGATTTCTTCAGGGTTGATCTGAGAATTTATTACAAAAATAACAAAGATGGCTATAGCAGTACCCTGGCGCTGGACATCCAGAATGCAACCAATGCCGAGAATGTCGCTTATCGCTACTACGATTTACAGCAGCAGCAGGTAGTCACTGAATTTCAGTTGGGCCTTATTCCTATCTTAAGTTATCGAACCGAATTCTAGCCTTATGAAAATCACCAATATTGTTCTAGCCGTTCTCTTCTTCCTTTTTGCTGCTGTGCAGTACAATGATCCTGACCCTTGGCTATGGATTGGGCTGTACTGCTTGGTAGCCATCATTTCGCTATTGGCGGCTAGTGGACGATACTTCAAATGGTTGATTTTGGGAGGACTGGGCATCTGTTTGGTTTGGCTAGCCTTACTGCTGCCCGATTTCATCAATTGGATAAACGGAGGTATGCCGAGTATTACCAGCTCTATGAAAGCCGAGGAGCCACATATTGAATTGACGAGAGAGTTTTTGGGCTTGGTGATCTGCATAGCCGCATTAATTTTTCACTGGATAAAATCCCGAAAAGTATAGCATAAGATGAATTATACGACTTTGATTACTGTCGAGGAATTGGCACCATACTTATCGAATCCCGATTGTCGCATCATCGATTGTCGCTTTACGTTGGCGGATGTCAATAAGGGGCGCATGGATTACCAAGCGAGTCATATTCCCGGAGCCTTCTACGCCCATCTGGATGAGGAGCTTTCTGGCGAAATCATTCCTGACGTCACCGGCCGACATCCCCTTCCTCCGGTCGCCGCTTTCAGCGATCAGCTTGCCAGCTGGGGCATCGACGCCTCCGTGCAAGTCGTGGCCTATGACTACGGCAACGGCGCCATCGCCTCTCGCCTCTGGTGGATGCTGAATTGGCTGGGGCACGAGCGAGTAGCGGTGCTCGACGGCGGCTGGCCTGCCTGGCAGGCTACAGGGCAGCCGGTGAGTGCCGACTTGCCGACCATCTCGCCCCGCCCCTTCGTGGCCTCACCTCGGATGGATAGGCTATGTGATGCGGCTACGGTGGAGCAGCGGCGGCAGCAAGCAGATTACTGCCTCATCGATGCGCGGGCCAGCCGGCGCTACGCCGGTATCGAAGAACCCATCGACCCCGTGGCTGGTCATATCCCCGGTGCGGTCAATCTACCCTTTGCGGAGAATGTGGAGGAGCGAGGAAAATGGCGCTCCTCTGCGGAGCTGCACCAGCGTTTCGCCCAGCAGCTGGCGGGCCGGCCGGCGGGCCAGGCTATTGTCTACTGCGGCTCCGGCGTCACGGCCTGCCACAACCTCCTGGCGATGAAGCACGCCGGCCTGGGAGAAGGCCAACTTTATGCAGGCTCGTGGAGCGACTGGATCACCGATCCGAATCGGCCTGTAGAAAAAAATTGAGGTGTCAATCCAGGTTTAACTGGCTGACACCCCCGTACTCAAACTGCTTTAGTATTTATGTTTACAAGATGCGACATCTTGTTTTCGAAGACCATTACATTTTTAAACCAAATTTTTTAGGGCAGACAGTTGTCATTGGGTCTTCAAAATGGTCTGTGTCGTCTTGCCTTCAGTGCTTTCATAGCTCAAAAAATAAAGGCCCGTCGGTAGTTTGCTAGTATCCAATTGAAGCTGATGATTGCCCTTTTGCTGATTGAGTAGAAAGCGTTCGATCACCACCTTACCGCTGTAATCGTACAAGCGCAACGCCGCGGCACCTTCCTGATGGACCGTGTATTGTATTTGCAGGCTATTATTAAAAGGGTTGGGCTGGGTTTGTATACTGTGGGTAGCCGCGTGGTGGCTTTCAACAGATTGTTCTGGGGCCGCATTTCTACCTACGGATTTAGTTTTTTCCGTTTCTCTTTGAAATATCCTGCAACGCTGGAGGGTCACATCAAACTTATAATCCTCCTCAAATTGGTCAATGACCATTCCCACAGATTCAGAAAAGCGGATAATAAAGGCTCGCTTGCCTCCCGCAGACACTTCAATGGATTGATTGGAATTCGTGACGACCGGATTTTGGACCATTCCAGAACAGCTGGCAATGGAAACGGTATCCATCCTGTAAGCATAGGCTAAATTGAAATTAAACTCATCATCGCCATCGGTGGTAATGGTGACTTTCAGGTTACTCGGACAATCTGTGCATTCATCATCCCATCCCAAAATCAGTTCGTCCTTATTGAGCATTCCTTCGAATATCGGATCTTCGAGTATACAACCACAGATTTTTTCGTTGAGGTTGCTTCGGATCATAGCAATGTCGGTAATAATAACCGCCTCAATGACGATGGCAGGAGCAGAGAGCATCAAGCCGTCACACATGGTTTGGACGCTGATGATGTAGACCCCCGGAGGTAAACTGCTGAGGGTGTAAGCGGCACTGCTGGATTGGACTTGTCCAGAGAGGCCAGTTACCAGGTTTTGATAGCTGATCAGATAGCCAACTGCCCCAACCACATCTGACCAAGTCAACTGGATATCGGAGTTAACGGCATTGGCAGCTAAATTGGGAGGGGTAATACAGTTAGTGTGTTGGGTCAATCTGCGATTGAGGTTGGACAACTGCAAAAAATCACAAAACGGGCTAGGGTCACCGTGTCCAACGATTTGTTCAGAAGCGTAGTTTACAAGGGTATTGCAATCGGCTTGACTACTGTTTAGTAGTTGAGCTTGGGCGTTCAATGTTAAGAACAATAGACCTACGATACACTGTAAAACATGGGCTTTGACTGAAATCTTCTTTTTCATAATCATAGTTTTCTTTTTTAATCTCTTTAATATTTTTAGGTTCCAAACATTAAAGTTTTGGCGGTTTCGACCTAAAAACCATTACATTTTTTTTCCACTTTACCGCATATTTTCATATAATCTATTACGGAAGAGTTTTACCCTTATTCCGAGCCTTAAATGAAGAACAGCCAGTTAATTGCACTCCTGAATGCCTTAAACGAGGAAGAATGGCAGCGTCTGAAAGACTTTCTGCACTCGCCACTATTGACTAAATATTATGAAGTAGAGGAATTGCAGGAATTGTTGGATTATTTTAAAACGAAAATTACATCAGGAGAAAGACAAGCAATTGACAAAAAACAGCTGCGCATTCAGCTATTTGGTGACAAAATGACGCCTAAAGGGAAATTGGAAAAAATGATGAGTACGCTGCTCAGTATCGTTCGATCGTTTATCAACTTTCAATACGCTGTACCTACCCACTTCAATAAGCGCGCCCCGCTGGCCATGCTGCATTTTTATGGCGTAAAAGGGATGAATCGTCAATTTCTTAAAGCCGTAGATCGACTACGTGACGAGTTAGACGTTGATAAATTACTCAGCTACGATCAATTTTTTGACCGTTTTCTCTTCGAGCAAGAACTCTATACTTTTAAAATTATACACAATGACAAAAAGGGAGATGTCAATCTGCTGAATACCCTCGAAAGTCTGGATTTGTTTTACATTACTACCAAAATGGAGTACGTCGGCGTGCTCATTTCCCAAAATATAGACATTGTCCTCAACTTGGATACCCAGGCGCTGATTGAGGAAATCACAGCATTTATCCACAAACGCTCCTTTCAAGATATTCCCTTTGTTGACCTCAATTATCACGCTATTCTCGTTCTTCATAAGGCCAATGATCCGGAACATAAAGCTTATTATCGATTCAAACAACTGCTAGATACTTACGGACATCAGATTCCGGTTAAGGGGGCTAAAAGCCTACATACGGTCGCTCGAAACTATTGCATTATGCAGTACAATAAAGGCGATCAGCCCTTCGTGCAAGAAGCCTATGATTTGTATCGTCAGCATCTGGAGTGGGGCTATTTGTATTATAATAATCGGCTGAACCCCAGTGCCATCATCAATATTTGCCGGCTAGGGCTGGAACTAGAGCAGTACGATTGGGTATGGGATTTTTTGGAAAACCACAAAGATCGCATCATCGGAACGCGCTACCCTCAGGAGGTCTATTACCTCAATTTGGCCAATTATTATTTTGCCCTTCGGCAATATACCAAGGCTCTGGAATGCCTGGGCAATAGCTACGAGGATACCTACTATAAGATTGCAGCGCGCCGTCTGGAAATCAAGATTTTCTACGAGGAGCGCAGTGCGGTGCTGGAGGCTAAGCTGGATGCCTTTAAGGTCTTCATTTTTAGGATGGGGAAGAAAAATTTGCCGCAGGTACATCAGCAAGCCAATAATGACTACGTCGATATTCTCAAGCAAATCCTTCATTCTAAAACGCTCAATAACCAGGATCGGATCGCTAAGCTCAGAATGAAAATACAGGAGAAAACCAGTCTCTCGGAAAAAAGCTGGTTGTTAAAAAAGCTGGATGAATTGCAATGAAGCTTGTAGGACTTCTTATTTTTTCCTACTTTTAATGACCCGTATATTTGTAAACACGTTTACCCCGTCTTTTAAAAATACACAAAGTCTAATTTCTTTCCTATCAGGTATTGCCTATGATCACCATAGGTCAACTATATTATTGTTAAAATACTAAACTCCATTACCATGTACGCCATGATGCTCAACGTCGGCAAGGCCGCCGGTATTCGTTTATTGATGCTTTTGTTGATCAGCCCTCTCGGCCTAAAGGCCCAGCCTGATCTGCAAATATCTCCCTTTTCTTCCCCTCAAAATCCCTCGGCCTTCAGCTTCTACTCGGTCAGCTTCAGCTTGTCGAATGTTGGAAACGTCACTGCGACCGACATCGAAGTCTCCATACCCGAACCCGCCAAAGCTGTATTCCAAGGGGGCAACGAGGCAGACTTCGACCGAGGCACCTTCATTCCCTTCGGCAATCCCCGTTGGATCGTCCCCGAACTGGCTCCGAATGAACAGATCACCATTAGAATCAATCTCTTTAGTTTGAGTGATGAAAGTACCTTTGCCTATGCGCAGGTCATTGCTCAAAGTCCCCAGGATGCCGACTCTACCCCCGGCAACGGCACGCCTCCAACGATTCTGGAAGATGATGAGGCCCTCATTTCCATCAACGGTGGTGGGGGTACCCTCAAGCCCGACTTGGCCATCAGCTTACGCGATGCGCCCTCCTTCGTCGTGCCCGGCGATCGGGTGAGCTTCAAATGGGAAGCCGTTAATGTCGGCGACGCCATGTCGGGCAGCTTCGTCGTTCGAGGCTATCTGTCTGCTGACCGCCAGCTCTCGTCTGATGATATTTTCCTTAGCTCAGATGCAGTTGCTGAACTCAATCCAGGGGAGAGAACAACCGTTTTTAATAGCACAGGAAATGTGCCCATAGATTTATACCCGCCGGGGGATTATTTTATCATTATTCGAGCGGATGATGGAGAAAATATAGAGGAATCGGATGAAAGCAATAATGTCTTTGTACAGCGCATTTTTGTGACGGGTTTTGAGTCACCGGCCGAGTGTACCTACTCCGCAGGGGCAGGGCGTTTGCTGTGTACGGAGCGGCAGGCCAACGGCGAGGTTGATATTTTTCTGTTGGATCAGGGGAACGTTGATCAAGTCCGCTTGGATAGGGATGGCATTGAGCAAAGTCGGCAGAGCCTAGGGCCGCTGGTCTACGATAGCCTCTTGGTGCAGGGTGATCAGCTGGTCAAGAAACTGGCCAACGGGGTTATCGCTTGGCAGCGAAGTATTCCTGCGAATATCAGAGCAATCAGCCCCAACATCGAAGCAGCGGTCGAACTCAACGATGGTTCGATCGTGTTGGGGGGTTTTCAAAAAATACAAATCCTACCCGGCTCTCCCTTCGATCAAGACTCCTTAGTTCTAATCAAAACGGACGCTAATTTGAACCTGCAAAGGTCCTCCGCAGTGCTGCGCAATTCGCGCAATATTGCCGATGATCAACTGCATCGCCTGATTGCCCACCCCGACGGTGGCTTCACCGCTGTGTACACCTTATACCTTCAAAATATCATTCCCCGTCCTCAGCTGACCATCAGAAAATTCAGTGCTGATCTTAGAGTCGGTGGCGCCATTATCTTTTCCAGTGATATTCTTGATGAATTCATACAAACCCCTTGCGACAATTACTTAATTAATACTCGGATTAGCTTCGTTGCGCAAAAATCCAACTTCAGCGGAACAGGGCAGTATACGATTGATGTCAATGCATTGGAAATGATCAATGAGCGCCGCGTCGGCACGGGTTCAGTGGATTTATTTGGACCCTATCGAAACTATAGCTTTGTCAACTTCGGCGCGGAAAGGCTCCAGTCGGGCTATGAATTTCTGCGCTATACGGATCCTTTTCCGGGATTAAAAAACTTTATTTTTCAGAGTAATGGAGCAGTAGATTCGGTAAATACCGATTTTATTCCCTTTGCTCAAATTGTTCCCACTAGTCCTTCCTCTGTGTTAATTTTCCGGGAGCTTGAAGGCCAAGTATTGGCTTACAACCCGGAGTGTAATCCGCCGCAGGATAAACCGGACCTTCGCCTGGCCAATCTCGTTGCTTCGCCCCTCATCGCCGGGACGATTCCTGAGTATCGGTTTGATCTCATCAATGATGGCAATGCGGTCGCCACCGGGGCCTACCTCATCGACGTTTGGCTTTCAACAGATGCGGACATCAGTAGTGATGATCTGAATGTTGGTTTTGTTACAACAGGGAATACGCCGATTGGAACCATTCCCAACGTACTAGGTACCGTCGACATTCCTGCCAATACGCCGGCGGGCAATTACTTCTTGATCCTAGAGGCAGATAGTAATCAGGAGATCGACGAAAGCAATGAGGATAATAATACGATTGTCATTACTGTCGTGGTAGAAGAGGACGATGATGGAGGAATTCCTGATTGTACCGCCAGCTCCGATTTTCCTTGGGAGGATTGGATCAGCAAGATAAAGCTGGGTAGCCAGCTCGAACAATCGTCCGGGAAGAGCCGCTACAGCGATTTTACGACCATTTCCTATACTGCAGAAAAAGGCGTCGCCCTACCGCTCGAATTGACAGCGACGTTTAGCTACCAAACCTACGATGAGTATTGGAGGGTTTGGGTAGATTTAGATCAGGATCGGGTATTTGAAAGCGGCGAACTGCTGTACCAAGGCATCCTGAATCGGCAGGCCCCGGGCAACGGCGTCTCTTACAGCCTACCCGCACAACTGACCATTCCCGCTACGGCGCTCAACGGCCCTACGAAGATGCGCATCATCATGAGCCGGGGGCAGTACGCACCGGCCTGCGGCGACATCGACTTCGGAGAAATCGAGGATTACCAGCTTAACATCACCGGTAGTGGTCCGCCGCCTGCGGCCCTCCATCGTCCTTTGGTCGAGCGACCCGACTTTCGCGTTTTCCCTAATCCAGCAGCTGACTACGCTATTCTGGATATGGAAAAATTTGCTGGGCAAGCTCTAGCGATTAATGTCTATGACCAATTCGGGCGTTTGCATTGGCAGCGTGATTACGAAGCGGCTCCACCGCGCGAGTACCTCGAATTGAACAGTTGGTTGAACGGCACTTATACCGTCTGGCTCAAACCTCTACGAGGCAAAGCCCGAGTGCATCGGCTAGTCCTTTTGAATACGTATTGAAAACAACGATTGTTAGTGCATCATCGCCGGGGAGATTTACGTACATTTATTCTAACGTAAGTCTTCCCTGCTGATGTCTGATACGATTTCCAAACGCCGCTCTTTATTCCGACGCTTGCGCAATGGCATCGGCTATCTGTTCTTTCTGGGTGTTGTGGTGCTCCTTTTGCTGGAATTGTGTTTTCGCTACTACTTGATCGATTTTTACAGCGCCAATTTCTACGGGTTGAACAGCAAGGAATTATTGGAAAATAAAGTAGGAAAAATTCCGCTGCTGGTGATGGGGGATTCTTTTACGGCTGATCCTCGCAGTTACATCGCTCAGTTGCGCGAGCAATTGCCGGATCATCAGGTAATCAATAGTGCGGTTCCGGGGACCTGTGTGAAGCAAAGCAGCCTGATGTTTCCGAGCCGAAATCGGCACTACGCTCCTCAAATTTTTCTCTATCAACTCTACGTCGGAAATGACCTGCTAGAGTTTCGCCATCCGACTAAGGGGGCGAATATATCGATGCTTCGGCGCTGCTATTGGTGGCTTAGTGATCGACTGTGGGTGCTGGGCTATTTGAATTCACGCTTGCCCCATTTGCGGCAGGCTATTCACCATGATTTGCCTACAGACTACGATCCGAAGGTCTTGGCCGATTTTTCGCCGCAGCGCTATTCTGCCCGCAGCAAGATGCACTTTCGTGCCGAACCCTTCCTGATAGAGAATAGCGCCTTACTCCAAGGAGCCCGACGTCAGGATATGGAGCACTATATCCCTCGAATCGAACAGATGTTTCAACCATTACCGGCGGATTGCTCCATTATTTTACTCGTCTTGCCTCACTGTATGCAGCTCAATGCTCGCTATCGGGATCGGATGTTGCAACTCGGCGCTCAGTTGCAGGATACCACCAACATATTGCAGACGAACTATCCATTTTTCAATCAGCTGCAACAACATTTTGGGCCCGATCCACGCATTCAATTGATCAATGCTTTGCCGATTCTCCGGGTGGCGGAAGAACAAGCTTCGGTTTATTATGATAACGATCCTCATTTAAATCGAGCTGGTCAACAGATCATTGGCGACACTTTGGCAACACTATTGCTGAAAATGCGTTGATAAATGCTGAAAAGTAAGTTGTAGACCCTTATATTCGAGTAATAATCCCAGTACAATGAAAAGGCAAAAAATCCTACTCTATAATCCTAAAGCCGTTTTTTTCGATATGCCGCTGGCTTTGCTGGCCATTGCTTCTATGTTGGATGAATCGCGCTACGAGATCATCATTGTTGATGGTAGAGTAGACGAAAAGCCCTTGCAGTTGCTGCTGGACCACGCCGAAGAGGCCCTATGTTTTGGCGTAACTTCCTTGACCGGCGCTCCGCTTCGCGATGCCCTCCACGTTACTCAGGCGGTAAAAGCTCGCTGCCCAAAGTTGCCCATTATCTGGGGTGGCTGGCACACTTCCCTGTTTGCTAAAGAAACCCTGCGCGATGAGCCGGCTATAGATATTAGCGTTCAGGGCCAGGGTGAAGCCACCTTTCGAGAGTTGGTGGCCTGTCTGGAAAGTGGTGCCGATTTGGCTCATGTCAACGGAATTTGCTACCGCGATGCCTCCGGAGAGATCATCCAAAATCCCGGTCGAGCCTTAGAGGACATGAATTTCTTGCCTCGGGTCAATTACGAACTGATTAATGTTGAGCGCTATTTCACCCTGAAAAAACGGCGGCAATTTGACTATATTTCTTCAACTGGCTGTCGCTTCCGCTGTACCTTTTGTGCTGACCCCTTCGTATTCGGTCGCAAATGGACGGCCATACAGCCCGACCGCATGGGCGAAGAGTTGGCCCATTGGCAAAAACGTTATCAATTCACGGATATTAATTTCCAGGACGAAACCTTCTTTACCAAACGACAGCGGGTGACCCGCATCGCCGAAGAATTTCTGGAAAGAGGGGTAGAAAGCAGCTGGGCCGGTACCATGCGAGCCGACCAAGGCTCCCGAATGACGGATGACGACTTTGATATTTGTAGAAAAGCGGGTCTGCGCCGTGTTCTGGTGGGGGTAGAGTCTGGTTCACAGGAGATGATGGACTGGTTATCGAAGGACATTAAGATTGAGCAAGTCTACGAAACGGGCCGCCGCTGCGCTGCCCGCGACATCAACGTCATCTTTCCCTTCATCGTCGGCTTCCCCAACGAAACCGATTCCAGCTTCCGAGAGACCCTTCGGGTTGCCCGCGAACTTAACGCTATGCACCCCGGCTTCACCACGCCCATTTTCTACTTCAAACCCTACCCCGGCTCCAAGATCACCCAAGATGTCGTCGCCCAAGGCTACACCCTCCCCCAAACCATCAGCGAATGGGCCGACTTCGATTACATCGGCTCCTCCGGCCCCTGGGTAAGCGACGAAAAGTACCGCATGGTAGAACGCTTTAAGTTCTACAATAAGCTGGCGGGCCGTCGGTCGCAGTGGTTTTTGCAGCCGTTGCAATGGCTGGCGGAGCTGCGCTGCCGGAGTAATTTCTTTGCCTTGCCAGTGGAGAAGGTGTTGGCGCAGTTGCTGCTGCCGCAGCAGCAGTTGTCGTAATACCTTACTTTAAGTTGTTTATGTAGTAAAACTGTGCGCACCGGTAGTGGAGAAACTATTGATTTACTGAGGGGGTTTATGTATTTTAGAACAAAGAAAGAGAAGATGAAATCCATTACATTCAATTCCTCCGAAGATCGCTTTGTAATCAGTATTGATAAAAAAGTGATTAGTAAAGAGACATTACTTCAATTTGTAGATAATCTCAGGCTAGAATTTCTTGCCCAAAAAGTAGACTTTGATGAAGCGATTGAAGAGCTTGGCGAAGAGATCAAAGGTACTTGGTGGGAGGATAATAAAGATCGATTTATCCCCAAGGAGGAACAATGAAAAAGATCATTATTGATTCTAGTATTCTATTTGCCGCTCTCAGAGGAAAGCATTCGAAAACTAGAAATAAGTTACTTGAGAGTGATCTTCAATTTTACACGCCTAATTTTTTGATTGGAGAAATTTTTAAGCATAAGGAAAGAATACTGCATCACTCCAAAGCTTCAGATGAGGAAACTTACGAATTCCTATTAAAAATTTTAA
>JBCDGZ010000139.1:0-20056 GCA_038750655.1 Bacteroidota bacterium
ATCCGGCCTTCCTATATCGATCGCCACGTCGTGACCACTGATCGCGATCAACAGCGCCTTTACGAACTGATCTGGAAGCGCACCATCGCCTCGCAAATGGCCGATGCAGTGCTCGAAAAAACCATCGTTAATATCGGTGTTTCGACCATTCCCGGCTCTCGCCTCAAAGCAGAAGGGGAAGTATTGAAATTCGACGGCTTCCTCAAAGTCTATCTGGCCGCAAAAGATGACGACGAAGATACTGATGACGATACTGCTGATGGTATCCTGCCTCCGCTCAAAGTGGGTCAATTGCTCAATCTGAAGGATATGATCGCCTTGGAGCGCTTCACCCGCCCACCCGCTCGCTACACCGAAGCCGGGCTGGTCAAGAAACTCGAAGAGCTGGGCATCGGACGTCCTTCTACCTACGCCCCGACCATCAGTAAAATCATGGAGGTCAACCGAGGCTATGTCACCAAAGAGGTCCGCGATGGAGTGGAACGGCAATACCAGATCATGCGTCTGGCCGAAGGGGCAGTGACGGAGAAAACGGAAACGGAAATGACCGGTGCGGTCAAGAACCGCCTGATCCCTAGTGACTTGGGGATGCTGGTCAGCGACTTCCTTTCGCAGTACTTCACCAACATCATGAATTATAGTTTTACCGCAGACATCGAAAAGCAATTTGACCACATTGCCACTGGAGGCGAGCAGTGGACCGATATGCTGGGTAAATTCTATAAACCTTTCCACGCCGTAGTGGAAGAAACCCTGGACAAGGCCGAACGTGCCACCGGAGAGCGCATTTTGGGCACCGATCCGGAGTCTTCCCGCACCCTGCTCGTCCGGATGTCCCGTCTGGGCCGCCCTGTCGTGCAGATCGGTAAGATGGAAGAGCTAGAGGAAGGCGAAAAGCCCAAGTACGCCAACCTGCGTCCTGGCCAATCTATGGAGTCCATCAGCTTCGAAGAAGCCCTCAAGCTCTTTGAACTACCCAAAACGCTGGGCGACTACGAAAGCCAAGAGGTCATCGTCGGCATTGGCCGCTACGGCGCCTATGTGAAGAGCGGTGAAACCTATATTTCTATTCCTAAAGGGACCGATCCTATGGCCGTGACAATGGATATGGCCATTGAGCTGATTGAAGAGAAAAAGCGCATGGATGCGCCCTTATTCACCTATAAAGGCTTGCCTGTCACCAAAGGTAAAGGTCGTTTTGGGCCCTTCTTCAAGTGGAACGGTATGTTCATCAATATCCCTCGTCGCTTTGATCCGGAGCTGATCACTATGGAGGAGGCGATTCCACTGATCGAAGCCAAGATTGAAAAAGAGGCTAATCGCTACATTCACCAGTGGGACGAAGAGAAGATTGCGGTCGAAAACGGTCGCTGGGGACCTTTTATTCGCTTCAAAAAGAAAAGTATCAAGCTGCCTAAGAATGAGGACGGTAAGCGGATGACCAGTGAGGAAGCCAAGGAATTGACCTTAGAGGAGGTCAAGGAGCTGATCGAGGCGGAAATCCCGGATGCTTTTAAGAAGAAGACGCGTAAGAAGGCAGCGGCTAAGAAAAAGTAGGCGCTAGTCTTTTAGGTATTTGATTATCAGCTCGGCGGTGCGCTGTGAAGCACCGCCGCCACCCAGGCGTTCTCTTAGCTCGGTGTAGCCCGCTGCAATTCGCTTTTGCTGCGCTGCTGTCTGCAAAAACTGCAACTCTTTCACCAGATTTTCTTCTGTAAATTCCTTTTGGATCAATTCTTTGACCAAGGGCCGGTCGACGATGAGGTTGACTAAGGAAATGTATTTGACCCGGATAAGCCGCTTGGCGATTTGGTAGGAGAGGGCATTGCCTTGGTAGCAGACGACTTGTGGGACGCCGAAGAGGGCGGTTTCTAGGGTGGCAGTGCCAGAGGTGACGAGGGCGAGGTCGGCGATGCGCAGCAAATCGTAGGTTCGGTTTTGGCAGAGGGTGGCGGTCTTTGCACCGCTTTCTGCGATGAGTGCTTGGTACAAGGCCGCTGGCTGCGCGGGCGCGCCCGCTACCACCAGCTGATGATCCGGAAAATGTCGCTCCATCTTCAACATCTCCTTCAACATCCGACTAATTTCCTGCTTCCGACTCCCCGGCAGCAAGGCAATCACCGGTCGATCATCCAGGCCCATTTCCTGCTTAAAACCCTCCTGATAAGGATAATCTGGAATCACATCCATTAACGGATGTCCGACAAAATCGACGGGATAATCGTATTGCTCATAAAAAGATTGCTCAAAAGGCAGAATCACAAACAGGCGCTCCACACAACGCTTGATGGTATGGACGCGGCGGGCATTCCAGGCCCACAGCTGCGGAGAGATGTAATAAAAGACCCGAATCCCCTGCTTCTTCGCCCATTTGGCGATCCGCAGATTAAACCCCGGATAATCAATCAGCACCAGCACATCCGGCTTCCAGGTCAGCACATCGGCCTTACAGAACGCAAAATTGCCCATGATGGTGCGGATATTCTTGGCCACTTCCAAAAAGCCCATAAAGGCCAGCTCCCGGTAATCCTTGACCACTTCCGCCCCGGCCTCTCGCATCAGCGCGCCGCCCCAGGCCCGGCAGTCGGCCTGTCCATCCTGCTGCCGCAGGGCCCTGACCAGCGCCGAGCCATGCAAATCTCCGGAGGCTTCTCCCGCAATCAGGTAATACCGCATCCTCAAATCAGCTTAGACCCAAAGTAGATAAACCAAAGGGCTGCGTATAAAACGGTAGGAAATACAATCCCTCGCATGGTATTGTAATACCAACGGCGGTTGTATAAAATGAAAGGAATGAGGTTCAGACACAGCGCCAGTAACGCAATCGTCCGCTTGCGAAAGCTCTCCGACAGCCCAATATCGCTGATGATCCCGTTGGTGGCCAATTGGTCATACAGTTCCAATAGCAAGGCATACCCCACGAAGGGGACGGCCAGTCCGATGCCTATTCCGAGTAGTATGGCGTCTTTTTTTAACATACGTTTATCTTTATGCCTTTGGCATTTGGGGTGGACGGGGGAATACCTGCGGTATTTTGGTGGACGGTGGGCACCTGCGGTGCTTTGGTTGACGATAGACGGTGTCTTGGGACTTAGTGGTACGTGAGCTTTTTGCCGTCTACCATCAGCACCAAAGGTGCTCAATCATGTACTACCACGAACCACTAAAAACCACTACTTTCGCCGTCTACCGTCCACCGTCTACCCCAGCGCCGTAGGCGCAATCCCCTCCATCGCCTTCAAGCCCGGCAAAGCCTCATTGTCCGTCAAATCATAAATCGCCGGGACGATCGAGATGTAGCCGGCTTCCAGGGCTTTGACATCGGTGTCTTCCCGAGGGTCCTTGTTGACAAAACTTCCAGTCATCCAGTAGTATTTTTCGCCGCGCGGGTCTTCAGCTTCGGCGAATTCCTCTACCCAGCGGGCTTCGGCTTGGCGGCAAACTTTGACGCCCTGGATGTCCTTTTCTGGGAGCTTGGGGATATTGACGTTGAGGAGTAAATTCTCTTTGGTGTTGTGCTCTAGCATGTACTGAGCAATTTGGCGGACGTAGCGACTGGAGGCAGCAAAGTCGGCATCCTGAGAGAAATCGAGCAGGGAAAAACCGATGGAGGGAATGCCTTCCAGCGCCGCTTCCATGGCGGCCGACATGGTTCCGGAGTACAGGATGTTGATGGCGACATTGGAGCCGTGATTGACACCGGAGACACAGAGGTCGGCTTTGCGACCGTGCAGCACTACGCTTTTGGCCAGTTTGACACAATCAACGGGGGTACCAGAGCATTTGTAGGCCTCCACGCCGTCAAAAATATCTACTTTGGTTAAACGGATAGGGCTGGAAATGGTGATGGCGTGTCCTTTAGCCGATTGTGGGGAGGACGGAGCAACGACGATCACTTCGCCAAGGGTTTTGGCCACTTCCACTAGGGAGCGGATGCCTTTGGCGTGGATACCATCATCGTTGGTCACTAATATCAAGGGTTTGTCCATAAGCTTAGATTTTTAGTAGAGCTACACGAGTGAGGGCAAAGTTACTATAAATAACCCATTTTGACATTGCCATGATCATCCATTTTGACATTGCTATGAACCAAATGAAATTGCTGTGGTTTAGACTTATAGCTTAATGAAGGAATAAGAATAATCCGAAAATATATGGCATTTAGTAGTAAGACAGGCGTTCTAATTGTTAATCTGGGCACTCCGGATGCCCCTTCGAGAGGGGCCGTATATCGCTATCTGAAAGAGTTTCTACTTGATCCTCGAGTTATTGACATTCCGTGGCTGCCACGGAATATACTGGTGAGAGGAATCATTGCTCCTTTTCGGTCGGGCAGTTCGGCAAAGCTTTACAAAATGCTGTGGTTGGAGGAAGGTTCTCCACTGAAAATTTATGGGGAACGGCTGACGGAGGGGGTTCAGGAATTGTTGGGCGGGGAGTATCATGTGGAGCTGGGTATGCGCTACCAGAATCCTTCGATTGCCTCAGCCATCGACCGTTTGTTGCAGCACAATATCTCCAGATTAATCGTTTTGCCCCTTTTCCCTCAATATGCTTCGGCTACTACGGGATCGGTACACGAGGAGGTGATGCGGGTTTTGGCGACCAAGCAGAGCATTCCAGATGTACGGCTAATCAATTCTTACTATGCGCATCCGGCTATGATTGATGTGTTTTGTCATAATGCGCGGAAATTCGATTTGAAAAGCTATGATCATATTTTGTTTAGCTTCCACGGCTTGCCGCAGCGGCAGCTTCGCAAGGGCGATGCCAGCGGTAGCCATTGCTTGAAGAAGGAAAACTGCTGTGAAAGCCTCGGCGCTTGCAACCAATTCTGCTATTCTGCACAATGCTACCAAACGGCCTACGCCATCGCCGATCAATTGGGCATAAAACGAGAGCAATATACTATCTGTTTCCAATCTCGCCTCGGGCGCGATCCCTGGGTACAACCCTATACCAGCTCTATCATTGAAGAACAGGCCGAAAAAGGAGCAAAGCGAATGCTGGTCTTCTGTCCTGCCTTCGTCTCCGATTGTCTGGAAACCACCATCGAGATTACCTACGAATACGCGGAAGAGTTTGAAGAAATGGGCGGCGAACAACTCGATCTGGTCCCCGGCCTGAATGATCACCCTCAGTGGATCAAGACGGTTAAGGATTTGGTGTTGGAGAATGCCTGATTCCCTTTCTGATCTTTTGGCTTAGCAGTCATTTTTCGTATCATTGCACTTGGTACTAATCCAGTATAATGACCTACAAAGAGCTGCTCCAATCCATTAATAAAAAAGAATTCCAACCTGTTTATCTATTGCACGGGGAGGAGGCCTATTACATCGATCAGCTGTCCAGTCATTTTGAGGAGAAAGCACTGGAAGAGCATGAAAAGGCGTTTAACCAAATCATTATTTACGGCAAAGAGGCCCAGTCCAAAAGCCTTATTGATGCCGCTTGCCGTTACCCTATGATGGCAGCCCGTCAGCTGGTCATTCTCAAGGAAGCCCAGGAGATGAGAACGCTGGGAGATCTTAAGCCTTATATTGAAAAACCGGTACCGACCACCATTTTCGTCATCTGCTATAAACATAAGAAGTTCGATAAACGCACCGCCCTGGCCAAGGCCCTTAAGAAAAGCGCGGTCATCTTCGAATCCAAGCGGATGTACGACAACAAAATGCCGGGCTGGATCAGTGATTACCTCAAAACCAAAAAACTGGGAATCACCCCCGAGGCTACCCGGCTAGTTGCCGAATACCTGGGGACCAACCTCTCCAAAGTCGCCAACGAGCTAGACAAGCTGGCCATCAATATCCCCTCCGGCTCCACCATCAACGACCAACAAATCCAGGATCAAATCGGCATCAGCAAGGAGTACAATGTCTTCGAACTGCAAAATGCCCTCGGTCAACGCAATACCCTCAAGGCCAACCGCATCATCAATTACTTCATCTCCAACCCCAAGAAGAACCCACTGGTCGTCGTCATCGCCTCGCTCTACAACTATTTCAGCAAAGTCTACATGCTTCACTTCCTCCGCAACAGTCCCGACGGCGAAGTCGCCCGCACCCTCAAACTCCGCTCTGACTACTTCCTCAAGGATTACAAAATGGCCGCCCGCAATTTCCGCCCCGCCAAAACCCAACAGGTGATCAATCTACTCAAGGAATATGACCTGCGCTCCAAGGGAGTGGAGAACAACAGCGCTTCCGAAGGGGAGTTGATGAAGGAGCTGGTGTATCGGATTTTACATTAGAGCGCGTGAACATTAGCTCTTACCGCTCGTTTGCAGGGTAATTAACAACGTTTGATGAAAGCCAAAAAACTCAAGGTAGGGACATTTATGGGACAAACACTGAAAGTGCGATCCTTGAGTGGTTTTACCCTCTCCAAGACTGGCCATGATCAATACATGAAAGTGCCCAAGCACGAGCACGAATATCCCTACATCAGCTTGTCGCTTGCCGGAATA
This sequence comes from Bacteroidota bacterium, assembly GCA_038750655.1. Taxonomy (GTDB): domain Bacteria; phylum Bacteroidota; class Bacteroidia; order Chitinophagales; family Saprospiraceae; genus JBCDGZ01. The sequence continues at coordinate 6,470 of JBCDGZ010000139.1, forward strand.
TACCATGAGAAATCCATCGTTTCTGAATACCATATCAAATCTGGAAACTCCATCTTTCGGCCCAAAGGCTTTGAGCATAAGAATGAGATTGGTGCTCAGCATAGCCTTTGTTTTAATATCGAGATTGAGAAGGAATTAGCAGACCATAAGCATTATTCAAAGACGCCTAACTCTGTACAATTTGAACGAAATAACCTCGAAATCCTGAAAATCTTCTATGGTTTTCAATGCGATTTCTCGGACGAGCTTTTAGCCCTTTCACTTGAGGAAAACCTGTATCATTTGTTGAATCAACAACACTTCGAAAAGCGATTGGGCAGAGCACCCTGGATAGGAAAAATTAAAAAGGAGATCAGGTTGCAGCCGGATAGAACATACCGCATAGAGGACGTTGCCAACGCATTACACTTGCACCCCAATTACTTCGTCCGCAAGTTTAAAGAGAAAACCGGATTTACCTTTGGAGAATACTTGTTAAGGCAGCGTATCGCCATGGGAATCGACCTGATGCTGCATTCGTCTAAAAGCCTAACGGAGATTGCCATGGACTGCGGTTTTTACGATCAAAGCCATTTTATCCGGCATTTTAAGCACTTCTTCGGGACCACGCCCTTTCATTACAGACAAGTCGTAAAAGGTTAACTCCGTACAATTTAATTGGCCGGAGTGCCCCTACCTTTGAGCTTCACCATCAAATCTTTTGTTTATGAAGCTGATATTGTCCATCGTTTTATGTAGTCTCTGTTTCTTCTCCATTGCCCAGGATAAAGTAACCCCTTACACCAAAGTTGACAGCAGTAATTTTAGAAAATTGTACCCTTATGCTTTGCGCGGGGAAATGAAGGCTGTTTTTGAAATGCTAGAAATGGCGGAGGATAGTGCTTTGACCCAAGCGCAGAGAGACCTCAAGCGAAACTACTACCATCGATTTTTGTACAGGACGGATGATTTTGATTACAATACGGATGATCCTGAAATAGTTAATTTGTACCAACGTTTCCAAAACTATTGGCGCTCGGTCATCATTGAAAATGTTCCACTGAATCTCGCCGATAGCCTGTTTCGGGATGAGATGAAGTATTTTTTAAAAAAGCATTTTAAACCGGCATTAGAGATTGAGCAAATAGCAAAAAATCATTACACCCTGTTTCAAGAATTCTTTGTCTCTAAAGGAATGCATGGAATTGGGATAGGAAAAACGGGTCACCTCTATGACTTATATCTCTGGAAAAAGCAGGAGGAAAAAGAATACCGTATTGACCTACCCGAGGGTCAAACCGTTAAAGTCCCGGTCATCTTTATGCGAGATTTTATTAGTAATGGCTGGTCGCATTATACCACCTTTGGCTATACTTTCAGCGGTGGCTGGGCCACCCGAGAGAAGCTGTTTTGCGTGGAAGAATCCTATGGACCTAAAGATGAGGAAGCCTTCTTAGTGGGGTATGTATCGCATGAAGGACAGCATTTTTCCGATTACCAACATTTTCCAAAACTGAAACAGACGGATTTAGAATATAGGGCTAAATTGACCGAACTGGCTTTAGCCCAAGAAACAGCCCATAGGACCATTCATAAATTTATCAGCAACGCAAAAAAGGACAAGGTCTATGCACATCCCTACGCCAATTATATGGTCATAGAATTGCTGTCTAATGCAATCTTCCATTCCGGATTTGAGTCGAATCTTGAAAAGTGGAAACGAATCTCAAACGAAGCGATCAACAGTGCGGCGCTGGAACTATTGAAAGGACATTCTCAAAAGCTAAGGTCTTTGGGGGCGGAGTCTGTGGAAGCCTACATCACTAATTTATAGATAGTGAGGTTGAACCACATTGATTTAAAGTCATTCCAACGACCTTTACACTTGTTGAAAATATAAATGTATAGTACCCCTTGCATCTTAGAAAGAAATGCACCTATCTTTATGGCACAAATAATCAACAATGACTTTTGATTTACATACAAAATTTTGGTGGTGGCACAGTACTGATCCAGATCGGGTGAGTTGACCATGCCATGTATGTAATGTATACGATATAAAAAGCGGCTTGTCGATCACTCGGCAAGCCGCTTTTCGTTTTTAGGTGGCTAAATAAAAAACTCGGTCATGTAACTCAAGTCCCTTAAATGGGGTATAAACAAGGAATTAATACATACTCAAATGGAATCTGGAATCGCTACTCAGGCAGTAAAGCAAAAGATTAAGATCAGCGTCAATGTCCGCAGATACCTAGCGGATACGACAACACCGGTGAGCCTCTATCTCAAAATGCGAGATTACTTCGGCAGCTCGGTGCTCTTGGAAAGTAGTGATTTTAACAGCATGGAAAACTGTCGCTCCTTCATCGGCTTTGAGGCCATTGCCAATTTTGTGGTGCAGGATTATCAGCTGCAGTATCGCTTTCCGGACGGGGCGATTCAGCAGGCGGCCTTGAAGAATAGCCAACAAGTCCCCGAATTACTCAACGATTTTATCCAGCAGTTTGAGGTAGAGCAGCATCCCAATTATCAGGGCGTCAATGGCTTATTTGGCCATACTTCCTTCGATGCCTATCAGTACTTTGATACCCTGAAATTTGATCGGGAGAAGCGGAAGATGGATTTGCCAGATGTCAACTACAGTTTGTATCGCTACGTTATTGCCATCAATCATTTTAAGGATGAAATGACGGTGATTGAGAATTTACCAGAAGGGGAAACCTCAGGCTTGGATCAGATTGAAAGTCTGCTTAAGAGCCAACGTCTTGGGCAACATCGGTTCCAGCTGGTGGGGGAGGAGCAGAGCAACTTGAGCGATGAGGAGTTTAAAAAACTGGTGACCATCGGCAAGCAGCACTGCCAAATCGGCGATGTCTTTCAGATTGTCTTCGCTCGTCAGTTTTCTCAGCAATTTCAAGGAGATGATTTCAATGTCTACCGCGTCCTCCGTTCTATCAACCCCTCTCCTTATCTTTTTTATTTCGATTATGGCAGCTACAAAATTTTTGGCTCTTCCCCGGAAGCGCAGATGGTGCTCAATGATGGCATCGCTGGGGTGAATCCGATTGCCGGGACTTACCGCCGTTCGGGAGATGACGCCGAAGATCGCAAGCAAGCGGTGGCCTTATCCGAAGACCCGAAGGAGAACGCAGAGCATATTATGCTGGTGGACTTGGCCCGGAATGATTTGGGAAAGCACTGCCAAGAGGTGGAAGTGAAGAAGCTGAAGGAAATACAGTTTTTTAGTCATGTTATTCATCTGGTATCTACCGTTGAAGGTCGGCTGACTCCCGGTTTGAATCCCATTCGGGTGTTTGGCGATACTTTTCCGGCAGGGACTTTGTCCGGCGCCCCCAAGTACAAGGCAATGGAATTGATTGATAAATACGAGAATCAGAACCGGGGCTTTTACGGTGGTGGCATCGGCTATATCGGCTTTAATGGCGATATGAATCAAGCCATCGTTATCCGCTCTTTTTTGAGTAAAGACAATACCCTTTTTTACCAGGCGGGGGCCGGAGTGGTCTCGGCCAGTGTCGAAGAGAAGGAGTTGCAGGAAGTGAATAATAAGCTGGGGGCTTTGACTAAGGCCCTGAAAGAAGCAGAGAAAATTGGACTATAAACCGCTACTGAAAAATGACAAAAAGCAATAACATGAAAATACTGGTGCTCGATAATTACGATTCTTTTACCTACAATTTGGTGCAATACCTGCAAGAAATTACGGGGGAAGAATTGGATGTTTATCGCAATGATAAGATCAGCTTGGAGGCGGTGGCCGCCTACGATGCGGTTATCCTTTCGCCCGGCCCCGGCGTACCGAAAGATGCGGGCATTATGCCGGAGCTGATCCTGCGCTATGGGGCGATTAAGCCGATCTTCGGAGTTTGTCTGGGGTTGCAGGCGATAGGGGAAGCCTATGGCGCTCAGCTGCACAACCTAGAGCGGGTCTACCACGGCGTCGAAACGCCAGTCAAGGTGCTGGACCTCGACTCGCCGATATTCAAGGGGCTCCCTGAGACCTTCACTGCGGGGCGTTACCACTCTTGGGTAGTGGCCAAAGAAGGCGTTCCAACTGATCTGCTTATCACTGCCGAAGATGAGAAAGGAGTCATCATGGCCATGCGGCATCGTAGCCATCCTGTTTTCGGCGTACAATTTCACCCTGAATCCATCATGACGCCACAGGGTAAAGAAATGCTCGGCAATTTCCTGCGGGAAGCCGAGCGACATATTGCCAGCCTCAAAACCAGTTTATCCTCATGAAGCAGCTACTCAACCGACTCTTTGAACACCAGACCTTGGGCCGCGAAGAGGCCCGCCAAATCCTGGTGGCCATCTCCGAAGGCCAATATAACAACTCGCAGATGGTAGCTTTCATGACCGTCTACCAAATGCGCACCATCACCGTAGAAGAGCTGCAAGGCTTTCGCGAGGCGTTGCTGGATTTGTGCCGTCCCGTTGATCTCAATGGCCTCGAAAGTATTGATATTGTCGGCACCGGAGGAGATGGTAAAAACACTTTTAATATCTCCACGCTCTCCTCCTTCATCGTCGCTGGTGCAGGGTATAAGGTGACTAAGCACGGCAATTACGGCGTCTCTTCTGCCTGCGGCTCCTCCAATGTGCTAGAGCACCTGGGCTATCAGTTTACCAATGACATCGATACGCTAAAGCAGCAATTGGACCGTTCCAATATCTGCTTTTTTCATGCCCCACTATTCCATCCGGCCATGAAAACGGTAGCGCCACTGCGACGCGAACTGGGCGTCAAGACCTTTTTCAATATGATGGGTCCACTGGTCAATCCCGCCCGACCACGCTATCAATTGCTGGGGGTATTCAACCTGGGCCTATCGCGTCTGTACGAATATATTTTTCAACAAACCGACCGTCAATTTTCCATCGTTTATGCTATGGATGGCTACGATGAAATTTCGCTAACTGGTGCCTACAAACTGCGAACCAATTCCGGCGAGCAAGTCCTCACCCCCGAGGCCATCGGTAAACCTCGCTTGCGCCAAGAGCAGCTATACGGCGGCGATACGGTCGAGGAAGCCGCCAAGATTTTTACCGATATTCTCAAGGGGCAAGGCACCGATGCACAGTTCGATGTAGTGACGGCCAATGCCGGAACGGCCATCCACTGCATCAAACCGGAACAATCGTTGGAGGACTGTATCGCGGAGGCGGCCGAGTCCCTGCTGAGCAAGCGGGCCTTACAACATTTTGAAAAACTAATCAATTAATCCATTTGATAAATTTATAATTCGACATCATGAATATTCTCGATAAAATTATTGCCCACAAAAAGGAAGAAGTTGCCGAACGCAAGGCCCTCTATCCGGTGCCGCTGCTCGAAAAAAGTATTTACTTCGAAACCCCCGTTGTCTCCCTGTCTAAATATTTACTGCGAGAAGACAAGTCGGGGATCATCGCTGAGTTTAAGCGACGCTCTCCTTCGAAGGGAGAGATCAATAGCTATGCTACCGTTGAGCGGACATCCATCGGTTACATGCAGGCGGGGGCTTCGGCGCTGTCCGTTTTGACTGATAAGCATTTCTTTGGAGGCAAAAATGAGGACTTGACGGTCGCTCGGAAGTTTAACTTTTGTCCCATCCTCCGCAAAGACTTTGTGATGGACGAGTACCAACTAATCGAGGCGCGGTCCATTGGGGCGGATGCAGTACTGCTGATCGCGGAGTGTTTGGAGAAGGCACAGTTGCGGGCCTTGGCCCAGATGGCTCAATCGCTGGGCATGGAAGTGCTGATGGAAGTACACTCGTTGGGGCAGCTGGAAAAATTGTGCCCGGAAGTCAATATCGTTGGAGTGAACAACCGCGATTTGACCACCTTCGAGGTCAGTATTCGAACTTCACTGGAGTTGGGCAATGCGATTCCAGCGGATTTTGTGAAAATTTCTGAAAGTGGGATCAGTAATGCCGATGCTATTATCGAATTGAAACAAGCTGGTTTTCAAGGCTTTCTGATTGGAGAGCATTTTATGAAAACCGCTGATCCAGCAGCGGCCTGCGCTAATTTTATTGCGGAGATCAATAGCCTAGAAGGCCGCCTGCAAGCGGTGAAAAAATAGGTGTAAAGCAACAATAGAGGATTGATCAAAAGTAAAATACCATGCTGGAAAATGTACAGATACGTCCGGATTTTGGCCCTAAAGTGAAAGTGTGTGGGATGCGTATGGCGGAAAATATACAGGCCGCCAAGTACCTGCCGATTCAATTTATGGGCTTCATTTTCTACGAACCTTCTTCGCGTTTTGTGGAGCAATACGGAAAGCCGGATTTCAATTTTTCCATCCTCAATCACTGGAACATTCGTAAGGTTGGCGTTTTTGTCAATGCTTCGGTGGACTATATTTTGGAGAAGAAAAAAGAATATGGCCTGGACTATGTGCAGTTGCATGGAGAAGAGAATGTCTTTTTCTGCCAAAAATTAAAGAAAAAACATGTGCGCATTATCAAAGCTTTTGCAGTGGATAATGACTTCAATTTTAGCGATACCCGTCCCTTTGAATTTTACTGCGACTTTTTCCTTTTCGATACCAAAGGTGCTCTGCCCGGTGGTAATGGGGTTCCTTTCGATTGGAATTTATTGCAGGAGTATAAAGGCTCTGTTCCTTTTCTTTTAGGCGGTGGCATCAGCCCCGAATCAGTTGACGCCATTCAGCAAATCGAGCACCCCCAGTTTTACGCGGTCGACTTAAACAGTCGCTTCGAATCGGAACCGGGCCTAAAGGAAACGGAGCAAATTAGAGATTTCCTGGATGCTTTGCGGAGCGACCTCAATCATTAATAAACAAAAAACAAAAATATTTACAGAATGACTTATTCAGTAGATTCTAGAGGCTATTATGGCGAATTTGGAGGAGCTTTTATCCCCGAGATGCTGTATTATAATATCGAGCGTTTGCGCAAATGTTATCTCGACTTGATCGCAGAGCCGGCTTTCCAGCAAGAGTTTCAGAGCTTACTGCGGGACTATGTGGGACGGCCGTCGCCGCTCTACTTGGCTCGCCGCTTATCTGAGCATTACCAAACCAATATTTACCTTAAACGCGAAGACCTCAACCACACTGGTGCCCATAAGATCAACAACACGATCGGTCAGATTCTATTGGCCAAGCGATTGGATAAGCAACGCATTATTGCGGAGACGGGCGCGGGCCAGCACGGTGTAGCAACTGCTACAGTTTGTGCTTTGATGGGGATTGAGTGCATCGTATATATGGGGGCCGTCGATATTGAACGCCAAGCACCTAATGTATCTCGTATGAAAATGTTGGGGGCCAAAGTGGTACCCGCAACTAGTGGAAGTCAAACGCTTAAGGATGCCACCAACGAAGCCATCCGCGATTGGATCAATAATCCTGAAGATACCCATTACATCATTGGCTCAGTAGTCGGGCCGCACCCTTATCCGGATATGGTGGCTCGCTTTCAATCCGTGATCAGCGAAGAAATGCTGTGGCAGTTGAAGGAACAGACCGGAAATGAAAATCCTGATATTATTATCGCCTGTGTCGGTGGTGGTAGCAACGCAGCGGGGTCTTATTATCATTATTTAGATCGGACGGATGTTCGCCTTGTAGCGGTCGAAGCAGCAGGAAAAGGAGTTGATACTGGAGAATCTGCGGCGACCTCTGTACTAGGAACCAAAGGGATCATCCACGGCAGTCGCACTTTGTTGATGCAAACCGAAGACGGCCAAATCATCGAGCCTTACTCGCTTTCCGCCGGCCTGGATTATCCCGGCATTGGGCCCATGCACGCTCACCTGATTCATAGCGGTCGGGCCGAGGCCGTCAGTGTAACCGATGATGAAGCCCTGAAGGCCGCCTTCTTCCTCGCTCGTCAGGAAGGCATCATCCCTGCCCTCGAAACCGCCCACGCCTTCGCCGCCCTAGATAAAATTCAGTACGGGAAGGATGATACGGTCGTCGTAAATCTCTCCGGTCGAGGTGATAAAGACCTGGCCACTTTTATTCAACACCTTGACAATTTTACAAGCCATGAATAGAATACAAGCACTATTTAACCGCAAGAAAAACGATGTTCTCAATATCTATTTCACCGCTGGCTATCCGCAGTTGGAAGATACCACCAGTATCATCCAGTCGCTGGACAAAGCAGGCGTTGATCTAATCGAAGTGGGCATGCCCTACTCCGACCCACTGGCCGACGGGCCGACCATCCAGCAAAGTGGCCAACAAGCCCTCGAAAATGGGATGACCTTGGAGCTGCTGTTCGAGCAAATAGCGGAGGTGCGCCAGCACAGCGAAGTCCCGCTGGTGATGATGGGCTATTTCAATCAGCTGATGCAGTACGGCGAAACGGCCTTCCTGCGTAGGTGCAGCCAGATAGGCGTCGATGGCCTCATTCTTCCCGATCTGCCGTTGGAAGTCTACGAAGAGCAGTACCAGTCGCTCTTCGAAGAACTCGGCCTCAACATGACTTTTCTCATCACCCCGCAGACCTCCGAAGCTCGCATCCGCAAAGTCGATGAGCTGAGCCGCGGTTTTATCTACATGGTCTCCAACTCTTCGATCACCGGAGCCAAATCCGGCATCTCTCCACAGCAAATCGATTACTTCGAGCGCATCAACCAGATGAATCTGCACAATCCTCGACTTATCGGTTTTGGCATCTCCAACCATGAGACCTTCCGTACCGCCTGTGACTACGCGCAGGGGGCCGTCATCGGTAGTGCTTTCATCAAGGCCCTGGCGAGAGGAACATCGGTGGAGCAAAGCTGCCAGGATTTTGTCGAGATGATTCGGAATGTGCCGATTGAAACTTAGAGAAAGCCCTTATTTTTGATGACAAAGGTTATCAAAATTGATTTTTTTTGAAATTTTTTAAACTTGTGTAAGCTGTTGTTTTTGAGGAGGTTAAAGTTGAAATAGGCTATTTAATTTGAATTAATAATATAGGATTAAATCAAATTATTATGGAATTTTCACCTTTTCTCCGTCTATGTATCAACTGTTCGTTGTCTACAGGTACCAAAGGACGATGACATTGGCACTTTTGCGGTTCAAGTTGCGCAGAATGAATGGACAGATTGTATCTGTAGATTAAGTGGTGAGCCGGCGGAGGTGGTTGTGGGAGGGCCCACCCTCAAAGCCCCCAACTATGCCCATTCGCTATTGAACTCTGCCCAATTCAATCGTCTCCCAACAACCAACTTTCAATAGTGATTCCATTACTCAACTATTCGGCAAGTCTTATCAGTTCCAAAACAGCCTAAGATCATCAAAATCTACCTAATTAGAATTAAACGCCAAATTATAAACAGATTAAAATATAGCTCTAATGATTATACAACTCAAAAAAGACATCGCCGCGCCTCAGCTGCTGCAACTGGAAGATAAGTTGCAATCCATCGATTGCAAGACCACCAAGGTCAACACGCAGTACGGTTCCTACATCATCGGAGTGGGGAAGCGGGAATTTGATATTCGCTCTATCGGGACGATGGAGGGCATCAAGGACATTCACCGGGTCAGTGATGCCTACAAATTGGTGTCGCGAAAATGGAAGGTCAATGATACGGTTATTGATTTGGGGGATGGGGTGAAGATTGGCACCGGGCACTTCGAGATTATGGCGGGGCCTTGCTCGATTGAGTCGGAGGCGCAGATTGAGGATACCGTGAATCACTTGGTGAAGCACGGCGTGCGGATTATGCGGGGTGGGGTGTACAAGCCGCGCAGTTCGCCTTATTCGTTTCGTGGGCTGGGGATTGAGGGCTTAAAAATATTTTACCAGAAATGCCAAGCGGCGGGGATCAAGATCATTACGGAGGTGATGATGGTGGAGCAGATTGAGGCGATGTTTGATTATGTGGATGTCTTTCAGGTCGGGGCGCGCAATTCGCAGAATTTCAATTTGTTAGATGCTTTGGGGCAGGTTGATAAACCGGTAATGCTGAAGCGCGGTATTTCGGGGACGATTGATGAGCTGTTACAGGCTGCGGAGTACATCTTCTCTAATGGTAATGAGCGGGTGATGCTTTGCGAGCGGGGCATTCGTTCGTACGAAAAGGCCTATCGCAATACCTTAGATATTAATGCCATACCTATTCTGAAAGATAAGACCCATCTACCTGTTATTGTCGATCCTTCACACGGGATTGGGGTGCGGAAATACGTTGAATCGGTGGCTTTAGCCGGAGTGATGGCTGGAGCGGATGCTGTGATTGCGGAAGTGCATCGCCGCCCAGAGAAGGCCTTTTCTGATGGTCAGCAGACCCTGGATTACGATCAGGCCGCTGCCCTTTACCGCAAGCTGAGAAAGACCTACAACTTTAGAGAGGATATGAAGCGTTAGTCTTTAACTTTTGAGCAACAATACCCGCATCACTTTCTCCTGATCCAGTTCTTGAGGTGTTTTTTCCGGAAAATATTTGAAGGAAGTAAACCAACTGGTCGGCAGGACAAAATGGTCGCGGGTAAATTTTTGGCTGGCCTGATCAATCGCGGCTAACTGCTCGTCGTGTTGATTGATGAGGGGGAGATAGCGCTCGGTAAGTTCAGCGATTTGCGCCTTCAGCGATTCCTCCCTTAATGCTGCTGTCTGGGGAAGTAGCAGCTGTCGTTCCAGGTCCAGTACCTGCATTTCCAGCCGCTCCATTTGATAGGTGCGGTAATTTTTTTCGTGAAAAATCTTACTGTTCTTAACCTCTTGCTTGACATGCTCCTCATAGCGCCTGCGCAGTTCCGCAATGACCTTTTTATCCTGCTTACTAATTTCTCCTTCCATCGTTTTACGAATATCCAATAGTGCGGGTAGAGTCGTGTTTTGGGCAAAATCCAATCGTTGGCGGGCGAAGTCCAGCTGGGCACTTAAATTATCCTCCTCCTTCGCCAAGCCTCGTTCGTAGTGCTGAATCTTTTTTTCTTGTAGGGTTTGAAAATGATAAAACTGATCGGGGTCTAGTAAGTTCTTCATAAAAGCCCGGCGTTGATCCTGTGTTTCCCAATACCCCAAGGTTTCCCCTTTATCCCCTATGCCCTCGTTGTACGCTTGAAATTCATGGATTGCTGCCCCCTGCTCCATACTTAGCTGCAAACTGGGATACTGACTCTGAATAAACTCGGCTTGCAATTGCAGCACCTGCTCCTGCTCTGCCGCTACAATAAACTCGTAGCGCAAAAACTGCTTAGGCGTCAAAATCGCCCGTACGCGGCCCTCCTCCTCTGCTTGCAATCGCTGCTCGTAGGTCCGCTTATCATCAATCACCAACTCCGCCTGCTCCTGATAGCTCAACTCCGGCTTCCTCAAAGCTTCATACAAGGAATCCACCTGCCCCGCTGTCAAGTACAAATCCGCGAAACGCTTGCGCAAATTATCCTTCCCTTTCTTTACCTTCCGCTCCTCCATCCCTTGCAACATCTCCTCGTATTGCTGCACCACCACATCCAGCTTTTCCTGCTGCTTCGGCTCCAACAAGGGCCGAAAATAGGCGAAATAGCCTGTTTGGTGCTCCTCTTTGGTTTTAAAACGAATAATTCCCAAATGGTAATCCTTCAAAAATTCCTCCTCGGCGGCTTCCAAGCGGTCCACCTGCTCCTCGCTCAAGCCCAACTCATAGCGCAGGCTGCCCGCCATCGTCTCCCGATGATTGGGGTCGGGCTGGGCGAAGGTCATTAGAGGAAGTAAAAGGAGAAGGAGGTAAATAGTGTATAATTTTCTCATGGGATGATTTTTAAAACGCCAAAGTCGCCTTCTAACAACGCCAAAATCTCGCCAATTGTTTTCCTAGAATCCTTCCGCATGGTCATCCCCACGAGGGTCGGCCCCACCTTCCAGCTTGCCATCTGGCTGCACCAGTATGGCATCCACCCGGCCGATGGAGCCGCGCTCCTTGAGGGCGTGGCCTTTGGCCTGCAAGCTGTCCAGCAAGGCCGGAGAAAAGGTCTCCGCTTCGTATTGGAGGGCATCGGGCTTCCACTGATGGTGAAAACGGGGGGCGGCGACGGATGCTGACATGTCCATCCCGAACTCCACGACATTGAGGATGCACTGGAAAACGGAGGTGATGATGGTTGAGCCACCAGGGGTGCCCACCACCATATAGAGCTGGCCGTCTTTGGCGACGATGGTGGGGGTCATGGAACTAAGCATCCGCTTCTCGGGCCGGATGGCATTGGCTTCCGCACCGATGAGGCCGTAGAAGTTGGGGATGCCAGGCTTGGCGCTGAAATCGTCCATTTCATTATTCAAGATAAAGCCAGCGCCGGTGACATTGGTCTTGGAGCCGTAGCCGGAGTTGATGGTGGTGGTGATGGATACCGCATTGCCTGCGGCATCAACAATGGAGAAGTGCGTGGTTTCTTCGCTTTCCTGGGGGACGAAGTTGCCCGCTAGAATGCTGTCGCTAGGAGTAGCCTGGGTGGGGGTGTAGTCTTCCATGCGGGTAAGCAGGTAGGCGGGGTCGAGTAGTTGGGCTTGGGGGACGGGGTAGAAGTCGGCATCGCCGAGGTGGGTGGCGCGGTCGGCGTAGACGCGGCGCTCAGCCTCTGTCATCAGGTGGACAGCCTGGAGGGAGTGAAAGCCCCAATCGCGGAGGGGGTATTCCTCGGCGATTTCCAGCAGTTGAGTCAGAGCGATGCCACCGCTAGAAGGAGGAGGCATGGAGATGATCTCGAAACCTTTGTATTGTGATTGGACGGGGGCGCGCCAGACGGCGTCGTACTTTTTGAGGTCTTCGAGGGTCATGATGCCGCCGCCGGCCTTCATCTCTGCGACGATTTTATCGGCGACTTCCCCTTCGTAGAAGCCCGCTTCCCCCTTATCGCGGATCCGTTCGAGAGTGCGGGCCAGGTCGGGCTGTTGGAGGAGGTCACCAGCTTTCCAGCCGCCTTCTTTGACGAAGACGGGGAGGGTAGAGTTGTATTTTCTGAAGCCTTCTTCGAAGCGGTTGAGGCGCTTGGCTTGTTGTTCGGTAACGGGGAAGCCATCGGCTGCGAGGCGGATAGCGGGGTTGATGAGTTTGGGGAAATCCTTGAGCTGGCTGTAGCGGTCAAAGATTTTGAACATCCCATCGACGGAGCCGGGGACGCCGGCGGCTAGGTGCCCATTAATACTGAGGCCCTTGATGACATTGCCTAGGCTGTCGAGGTACATATCTCGGTGGGCCGCCAGCGGCGCTTTTTCCCGAAAATCAAGCGCCGCCGTCTGGCCTTGCTGATCGCGCCAAATCATAAATCCGCCACCACCAATATTACCCGCTACCGGATAAGTAACGGCTAGGGCAAACTGTACGGCGATGGCCGCATCGGCGGCATTGCCTCCTTGTTGCATGACCTCAAGCCCAGCTTTAGTCGCTAAAGGATGGGCAGAAACCACCATCGCTTTATCGGCAATCGCTTGCTTATCGATTTGGAAGAGAGGGTCGGATTTGGAAGGTCTACAGCTGGAAATAAGGAGGAATAGGCTGAGTATGGATAGTAAAAAAGAGAGCCGCCAAACAGTAGGGTTTTCCATTAAAAATAATTTAGTAAATTTTTTATATGTAATATTTGTTTTGGTATGGTGTTTGTTTTAATGTGTTGTAGTTTGTAGAATAGTACTTAAAAGATTTAAG
>JBCDGZ010000140.1:0-19918 GCA_038750655.1 Bacteroidota bacterium
ATTGCCAAAGATTATGTCAATGTAACGCTCTCGGAGCGCTTTAATGATAACACTGCCGTTCTGATGGTCTTTGACCTCAGCGGGCGTATGGTGATGTCAGAGCAAATTGCTGCTAATAACTTCACTCGCCTGGATGTGAGCGGTTTGACCAACGGCCATTACTTCGTACGCTTGGAAAGCGATAGCGTGGTAGAGACGGCTCGTTTTGTGAAAGCCAACTAGACTTCAATTTAAGCTGTTTAGAGCAGCTACATCCTGATAGAGCGCCTTGTAAGTCCCTTGCTTACAAGGCGCTTTCCGTTTGATCTTAGCGGAAAAGTCTGTATCTTATTAGGGACAAATAACAAAAACAATGAGACAGACCTACAGTTACGCGGCGCTCTTGCTGCTGTTGCCCCTATTCGCCATGTTCCCTATTCAAGAGCATCCTTCCTATAACTTTGATGATGATTTGGTTGCGTATTATTCTTTTAATCAATGCGATGCGCAGGATGATACCAACAATGGCTCGGACGGCCAGCTCTACGGCAGTGTAGGTTGTCGCTGTGGCATAGAAGGGGAGGGGCTGGTGCTGGACGGTGCGCAGGATTACATCGAATTTTCTGGCCGGGTCAACCACTATTTTAATACTACTGATTTTACAGTCAGCTTTTATATCAAAACCAATGAGTACAGTGTTTTTCGCCAGAGCTTGCTCTCCAAGCGGGAGCTTTGCGATGAGTACAATATGCTGGACATTCTGCTGGATCGCAGCCAAGGCGGTATTGAGGCCGATGTTCACGAGACGCCAACCAAGGACTATCCCGATCTTTTTGCCTACCTCAACGGCGGCGGATGGGTTCATTTTGCGCTGGTGCGGCGTGGAACGGTGGCCTATACGTACATCAATGGGGTGAAGCAAAAGCGCAGTATGCGTTGTAGTGGGGTGGATATTGGGAATCTGGCGCTTCTGTCCTTTGGGAATAGTCCCTGTGTGGGGCGCGGCGGCGCGCGTCGCTTCAAGGGCGTCCTCGATGAGCTTCGCGTCTACTCCCGGGCCCTCAGCGAAGAGGAAGTCGCTGCTCTCTACGCTCGTTTCCCTGTGGATCGGGCCGAAAATGACTGCCTGAGTTGAGACATTCCGGCAGGCTCGCCCTCCAAATTTGCTTAAAACAACGTACCTTTGCCCATCAAAAACCTCGAATTATGTTTGGAGATTTAATGGGCAATATGGAAGAGCAGCAAAAGGCCCTCAAAGCAAAGCTCGCACAGATCAGCGTAGAGGCCCAAGCCGGCGATGGTGCCGTGAAAGTCAAGGCCAACGCCAACCGCGAAATTGTCAACATTTCCTTCGATAAATCGGCCATGGATTGGGAAGACCAGGAGCAGGTGGAAGACCTGGTCATGGTCGCAGTCAACCGGGTCCTGCAACTGGCTGCCGAGAAAGAGGCCGAAGAAACCCAAAAGATGATTCAAGATATGATGCCTCCGGGCCTCGGCGGCTTGGGGAATCTGTTCGGTGGCTAGGTCAAAAAGGCATATATCTTGTAACAAAAGGGTAGCTATTCGTCCTTAGAATGTTTGGCACGGTAAAATATTGCAGTTCTATAGACGTTTTCAATACCGGTATATATTATCTTCGAAAAACAAACAATTGATGAGACCAATCATCTTACTCCTGGCTTTATTGAGTGCTAACTGGACCTACGGCCAACCCAACGCAGGCCTGATCGCCTACTATTCCTTCGACGACTGTTCGGCTAACGATCAAAGTGGTAATGGCTCCAATGGTTCAATTGTCGGTAATCCCATCTGCGACTGTGGTGTTTTTGGAAATGCGCTAGAGCTAAATGGTATAGATGATCGCATCCTATTTCTTGGGACGGTTAACAATAACTTCAACAGAAGAGATTTTACTATCAGCCTTTACATTAAACCTACCGATTTACTCGGCACCAAGGACTTGCTCTCCAAGCGTCAAGCCTGCGATGAGAATAATGCCCTGGCCCTGCGATTCTCCCCAGCCTCTAACTTTATCAGTGGCGTGGTCGCCGAGAACAGCAGCAAAACGGCCTCCGTAGGCAGTAGTCTCGACTTTGGACGCTGCTGGCAGCACATCGTGCTGATGCGCGAAGGCAACCGTAGCTCTCTGTATATCAATGGCGTACTGCGGCAGCAAAGCACCGCAGCCTCACGCATCGACTTAACCAATAACGAGGTCCTTAGCATTGGCGATGGCCCCTGTTCGGGGGTGACCGATACCCGCTATGGCGGCTTCATCGATGAGATTCGCATCTACGACCGCGCCTTGGACAATGATGAGCTGGCATCGCTTTACTTGGCCCCTGACCGCATCCTGAACCCAGATACTACCCTCTTTCTGGGCAGCGCCATCAATATCAGAACAACCGAAAGCTGTGCAGATAACTTCTCTTGGAGCCCCGTCACCGATATTAGTGATTCAACTGATCCGATGGCAACGATCACGCCCTCTCAGGCTGGCCTCTTCGATTATACCCTGAGTTTTAACGACGGTCGCTGCATCGCCTTTGACACTATTCAACTGACTGTCATCGATCCCAATAGCCTAGATTGTCAAACCGTTTTTCTCCCCAATGCTTTCACGCCCAACGGAGATAATCGCAATGATACCTACGGCATCTCCAATCCTTTCGCCGTCCAAAACCTGCTTTCACTAGAAATCTTTGACCGCTGGGGTGGCCGTGTCTTCTTCACCACCGATCCCTTCGAAGCCTGGGATGGTTCCTTTCAAGGCGAACCTGTTAACCCCGGTGTAATGCTCTACCGCGTGCGCTATGTCTGCGATGGAGAGGAGCAAAGTGATGTGGGGAGTTTGACCATCATCCGTTAGCCCTATCCCATGTCGTCACCCTCTACTCTAATCCTTGGAGCGGGCCTCAGTGGCCTTAGCCTAGCCTACTTACTCAAAAAAGCAGGAAAGCCCTTCCGTATCCTGGAAGCTCGCTCGCGCTACGGCGGTCGCATCTACACCCGCCAGGGGCAAAACCAAACGCCGATGGAAATGGGCGCTACCTGGCTGGGCGACAAGCACCGTCAGCTCAATCAGCTTCTCAACGAGCTGAATCTCCCCCGCTTTGCCCAGCATACAACTGGTATCTGTCTCTTCGAACCGCTTTCTGTAGCGCCTCCTCAACAGTTCTTCATCCCCGACACCGAAGCGCCTAGCTACCGCATCGAAGGCGGCAGTAGCCGCCTGATTGAGCGGCTGGTCGCAGAGATTGGGGCGGAGGCCGTACAGTTAGCGACCAAGGTGACTGCGGTTAGGGACTTGGGAGAGCAGTTGGAGGTGCAGGATGAGCGCGGAGAGCGCCATCGAGCGGATCGGGTGGTAAGTACGCTGCCGCCGCAGCTATTGTTGGTTAGCCTTCAGTTCGATCCACCGCTACCGGTGGAGACGCAGGCCCTTTGTCGAGATACGCCCACCTGGATGGGCAGTTCGATCAAGTTTGTGGTGGAGTATGCCCGACCGTTTTGGCGGGAGCGTGGATTTTCGGGAGCAGCCTTTAGCAACTCGGGGATTGCCTCGGAGATTCATGATCACTGCGATGCGACGCTGCGCAGTTTTGCCCTGAAGGGCTTTTTGAACGGCGGTGCCGCAGGCATGGCGGCGGAGGAGCGCAAGGGCAGGGTCATTGCTCAGTTGAGCAAATACTTTGGTCCGTCTGCTGCCGATTATTTATCCTACAATGAGTTGATTTGGAGCCAAGAGCCCCTCACCCACCATCCCTATGATCACTATTTACTACCCCATCAAAACAGCGGTCATCCCCAGTACCAAATTGCCCTGCTAGGAGGTAAGTTTTTTATCTCTGGCTCGGAGACTTCTCCCTACGCTGGAGGATATATGAATGGAGCGGTGGCAGCGGCATATGATTTGCTGCAACAGCTTTGAACCTCGTACTATCTCGGGGATTGCCCAAAACACGACATTTCCACTCTAATCAGCACTTAATTCTTCTCCTACATAGGGGATAGAATTGTTAGCTTCGTCAGGAGATAGACAAGACCATTAAAAGGCTACTAATAGCGCCACTATATCCTTAATCAAACTAAAAGAACCACTAATCATGCTAAAAACATTTACGAACCTCCTGCTTCTATCCGTATTCTTCTTATTAACTATTCCAACTGCTTTTGCCCAAAGACTGACCCACGTACAAGGGGAAATTTTGGTCAAATTGAAAGCCGACCAGCCCGTACGGCAATGGGTAAAGCAAAAGCAGCAACTCCGGGGCATTTACTCGGGCCTGCGTTTTCAAAAGACCGTTTCAAAACCCGTACAAATCTATGCCCTACAATTTGACCATACACAGATCAACGAAAATGAACTGCTACTAGCTCTGCGTCGCGATCCTGAAGTGGCCGCAGCTCAGTTCAACCACCTGCTGGCATTGCGCTCTACCGTCCCTAATGATCCACAATTCGGCAGTCAATGGCAGTACATCAACACGGGCCAAAGCGGTGGCTTGACCGGTGTTGATCTCGACATCGACCTGGCCTGGGATACCACTACTGGTGGCCTCACTGCCGATGGCGATACTATCGTCGTTTGTGTCATTGACGATGGCGTCGAAGCTACTCACGACGATATGCGCCCCAACCTCTGGGTCAATCGAGCCGAAATTCCTGATAATGGAATGGATGATGATAACAATGGCTACGTTGACGATTATCGGGGCTGGGATACCGGATCCAATACAGATGAGGTCTACGATGGTGGCTGGCACGGAACGCCGGTTGCGGGCATCGTCGGTGCGAAAGGTAATAATGGTATTGGTGTAGCTGGCGTCAATTGGGATGTAAAATTGATGATCATAGAGGGCGGTACGGGCGTAGAAAGTGAAGTACTGGCTGCTTATTCTTACCCCCTGGACATGCGCAAGCGCTACAACGCCACCAACGGTGCCGAGGGCGCTTTCGTTGTAGCCACTAATGCCTCTTGGGGTATCGATAGAGGACAGCCCGCTGATGCACCGCTTTGGTGCGCCTTTTACGATACGCTTGGCGTACACGGCATCCTCAACGCTGGGGCCACCGCCAATGCCGATCTGGATGTCGACGTCGACGGAGACCTCCCCACCGGCTGCACCAGCGACTATCTGATCTCCGTCACCAAC
Organism: Bacteroidota bacterium; assembly: GCA_038750655.1. Lineage (GTDB taxonomy): Bacteria > Bacteroidota > Bacteroidia > Chitinophagales > Saprospiraceae > JBCDGZ01. The sequence continues at coordinate 5,139 of JBCDGZ010000140.1, forward strand.
ATCGGTGATAATGATACCAAGGTCGCTGGTGCTGCCTGGGGCCTCAACTCTGTCGATCTCGGAGCCTTCGGCGAAGGAACCTGGACGGTATCGATCGGCAATGGTTACGGTGGCTTTGGAGGAACTTCGGGGGCTACGCCGCACGTCGCTGGCGCCATCGCCCTACTGTATTCTATTCCCTGCCCCGAAATCATCTCCCAAGCTAAGGCCAACCCCGGCGAAGTAGCCCTGCTGATGAAAGAAGTGATCCTCAACGGTGTTGATCCCAACGCTAGCCTGGATGGTCTGACGGTTACGGGGGGACGGATGAATATCAACAAGAGTATGGAGCTATTGCTTACCCGCTGTGGCCCCTGTCCAGCACCTTTTGCGACTACGGTGAGCGCAGTAAACGACAGCAGTGCTCAGCTCGACTGGCAGGTAGGAGACAGTACCTTAACCACCGATTTGCGCTGGCGTGCTTTAGGCAGCCCGGACTGGAATGAAGTCAATGATCTAGCCGCTTCGCCCTATACGCTGGATGATCTGATGGCTTGTACGGAGTACGAAATTCAGCTCAAGGGCTTCTGCAGCAGTGATACCAGCGATTTTTCTCGCTCTATTGTTTTCAAAACCGATGGTTGCTGCGAGAATCCCACGGATCTTGCGCTCTTGGCTTTTGATGACAGCACGGCGACTTTCGAATGGTCTTCGGTGCTGGCGGCCCAGCTCTATCAGCTGCGCATCCGTGAGCTGGGCAGTGCGAATTGGTTGGAGGCCAGTACGACGATGACGAGTTATCAGTTTGTTGGCCTTCAGGCCTGTACGGAGTATGAGGCGCAGATACAGGTCGAGTGCCTGGCCGAAATGATTGACTTCAGCCCGAGTGTGACTTTCCAAACGCGAGGCTGCGGAGCCTGTCTGGATGCCGTCTATTGCGATCCTCCCGATTTAGACGGGGGCTACGAGTGGATCGAAAGCGTTGAGGTGCACACCCTCAACAATACTTCCGGACCTAACCAGGGCTACGAGGATTTCACCAACGCTGGCCTCACTACCGAAATGGCGACCTTGGGAAGCTATGACATCAGGCTCACCCCAGAATTCAACTCCATCTACCCATTCGAAGAGTACTTTATCATCTGGATCGATTTTAATCAAGATGGTGACTTTGACGATGCCGGCGAAATGGCCTTTGATCCAGGGGGCGTAACTACGGCAGAACTGACCGGCACGCTCACCATCCCCGGCGATGCCGCACTTGGCCTTACCCGCATGCGAATCGGTATGTTCTTCGAGGACCCCGGTACGCCCTGTGCTCCCCTCAACGGTTTTGGAGAAATTGAAGACTACTGCATCACGATTATTCAGGGAGTAGAGTGTGCTGAAATTACTGGTCTGGATACTATGAACGTAACAGCGGTTAGTGCTGATTTGACCTGGGAGATGGCCGCTGGTGCTCAATCCTACTCGGTTCGCTACAAAGAACTCAGTGCTGCTGATTGGACGGAAGTAAGCAGTAGCACTAATAGCGTCAGCTTGGATCAATTGGAGCCTTGCGCCGACTATGAAGCGCAGGTGAAGACCGTTTGTGATGGGGAAGAAAGTGCCTACTCCGCTAGTAAAAACTTTCCTACAAAGTGTAGTACCTCAATTACCAATGCCATTGAAGGACTTGACGAGTGGACCGTTTTTCCGGTTCCTTTCCATCAGCAGTTGACGGTGCAGTTTGCCTTTGCTCAGCAGCAGGATCGGGTGATGATTGAACTAATCAACCAGCTGGGGCAGCGGGTGGAGCAGCAGTTGTTGGAACAGGTGCCTGCTGGTCCGCAACAGGCCCGTATCCAGACGGAGCGTTTGGGAGCAGGTGTGTATTTTGTGAGGCTGCGCTTGGATAGTGGGGAAGCGATTACGGAGCGTTTGGTGAAGATGGATTGATAAGCATTGGATCATTGAAATGGGGATAGTTGTTGTAGCAGCTATCCCCATTTTTCTTCCCCTTTATGCTCACCTTTTTGATCGTAAGGGGAATGAAATGTTAAAACAGGAAAACCGCTCTGTACCGACCCCTTCCAATCAACGGATCCGTTGATCACAAGCTTTATTCCTGCAAGCTATTCTACCATCAAAAACCGGCTGAGCTGCTTATACTTCAAACGCAGCGGGGTCTACGATACAATTCGGCCACCCTTTTGACCGTTTTTTTATCTGAAAAAATCCTATCTTTGAATAGCCAACTATGCTACCGTTTAAAGCAAATAAATGAAAGTTATGAAATCAAAGAATATGAAAAAATTAAAGGCCTTTACCCTCACCGAACTCTTGGTCGTGCTGGTCATCATCGGTATCCTTATGCTCATCGCACTGCCTAATTTGATGCCGTTGATTGCGAAAACCCACAGCATCGAAGCGCAACAAGCCTTGACCACCATCCAGAAATTACAGAAAAGTTATCACCAGATGCACGTCAAGTACGCCAGTGATTTGCTAGAGCTGGGCTTTGAGCAGGAAAAGACGGTTATGGAAGGCGGAAACGCCAAGTATGCGGTGGAAATCCTGCAAGCTACCCCTACCGGATTTGTGGCCAAAGCTCGAGCAGTCGTCGATTTTGATCAGGATGGGGTGTTCAACGAATGGGAGATTTCTCAGGATGGTGCGCTGCGCGAATTGATAAAAGACTAGTGATCCCGGCATTGCTTTTGTCGGCCATCGTGGTCTTGCTTTTGCTTCTGGCCTACCAAGATTTACGTCACCGCGCCGTGCAATTGAGCTTGTTGATCGTCTTGAGTATTGGGATTATCGCCTACAGCTATTGGCAGTTGCCGCTACAGTCTCTAATTCTCCACGGAGGGGTTAACCTAGGCTTTTTGTTGGTCCAGTTCGTACTGATTAGCCTTTATTTTTCAATAAAAGAAGGCCGTCTGCTCAATATTGCCGATAAATACCTGGGATGGGGGGACATTGTATTCTTGCTGCCGGTTTGCTTACTGTTTTCTCCCTTTAATTTTATCCTGTACTATTTGCTGGCCATCATACTCACACTCCTCACATTTTTGATCTGGCAGCAGTTCATCGAGGGCACCAAAGCTACCATACCGCTCGTTAGTGGAATGGCGATCGTGTTGATTGCTGCGCTATTACTCGACCGATTGGAAATCTATGATCGCTACACGGATTTGTTTATTTACGTGTTTTAAAATCAATGGAGTAGCAAAAGAAATTGTAATGAATGTAGATTTTGATAATATAAAAACAGAAGTTTTACAGCAGGTCACTCCCGGCCAAGCCTGGCACTACTATATCCTGCCGTATCAGCTGACCGGAGAGGATTTTTGGCTATATATTGATGAGAATAAAATGGAACCGGGCGTAAAGGATGAACTGGAATTGTTGTTTGGTAAAGATATTCATCTGCAACCCGTCGAAGGCAGTGGCATTCGAGAAGCCATGAGCCGCTACTACCGCCGGGCCGAATCGGGGGGGCGCAACATCAACCTGGCGACTTCGGTAGACAGCAATTTTCTCGATAATCTTTTGGGAGAGGCCCGACAGTTGGGCAGTAGTGATATTCACTTGGAACCCTACGAGGAGCGCTGCCGCGTACGCTTTCGAATCGACGGGCAGCTCGTCGATCGCTATCAGCTGGAGCGAGAGGATTATCCTAGCATTGTCAATAAAGTCAAGATCAAGGCCAACCTCGACATTGCAGAAAAGCGGCTGCCACAGGATGGTCGCATCTTTTTTGAGGAGGAAGGACAAAAAATCGACATCCGGGTGTCGACATTGCCCACTTTGCACGGCGAGAAAATCGTAATGCGGTTACTGAGCAGCAACGACTCCGAAATCGATATTCACGGACTGGGATTCAAAGAGGCCGATCTGCAAAATTACTTGGAAGGGGTGGAAAAACCCAACGGCATGGTTCTCATCAGCGGGCCTACCGGCTCTGGTAAAACCACTACTCTCTATGCGACCTTGCATATCCTCAACGAATCTACCCGCAATATCCTCACCATCGAGGACCCCATCGAATACACCCTGGAAGGGATCAATCAGGTGCAACTCAAAGAAGCCATCGGCCTCAATTTCGCCAGCGCCATGCGGACCTTCCTGCGCCAGGATCCGGACATCATCATGGTCGGAGAGATTCGCGACTTCGACACGGCCTCCATGGCCATTCGCGCTTCCCTCACCGGGCACCTCGTTTTGTCTACCATCCACACCAACTCCGCCTGGGGCATCGTCGCCCGCCTCATCGACATGGGCGTCCCCAGCTATCTACTGGCCGATACCCTCAACACCGCCGTCGCCCAGCGCCTGCTGCGCCTGCTTTGTCCAGATTGCAAAACTGCCGTCCCCCTCGACACCAGCATCTACCCCCGCAGCTTCCGGCCCCCGCAGCAACTTGAGCAATACTACCAACCCAAGGGCTGCGAGAAGTGCTACTATACCGGCTTCCGCGGCCGGACCGCCGTCTATGAGATCATTCCCATTCAGGGCGAACTGGCCCACATGATCAAAACCAAAGAATTGAACGCCGGCGCAGTGCTGCGCGAAATGGGCATTCGCAGCCTGGCAGACAACGCCTTTGAACTCTTTGCCCGTGGGCTTACCTCGATTAAGGAGGTGTATCCAATATTAAGCTCCTCAGGATTTTGAGGGCTTTTTTACTACGATAATCGCTTTATCGCCTTATTTTCGCAAGATGAAGCCGATTAAGACTAAAAACTTAAAGCTTTGAAAAGAAAAAACGCCATCCATACTATTGTCCTTCTCCTCCTGCTATTTTGCTGTGGAACGGGCTCATTATGGGCCCAAAATGACAATCGAGTTCCCGAGCTGGAACAGCGGCTGGACGCGCTTACCCGCGCCGGCGTCGCCCTCGAAGAAACCGTGACCATCTCCCTAAGTGGCTCCATACAGGAACTGGTTTCCTTCCTCGCCGAAAGCACCTCGGTGAACATCTCCATCGATCCCCAAGTGCAATCTACCGTTTCGACGACCTTTACAGATGCCGAGATCAAAGATATTATTCTCTACCTCTGCGATACCTATCAGCTGGATTTCAAGGTGACGGGGAGCATTATCCATCTCATTCCCTTTCGGCCTGATCCCCCGCCGGTGGAGCCTCGGTTGGTGGAGGTAGAGTACGATGAAACCAGCCAACTGCTAACCATTAATATGCGCAATGACACCCTGGCTAACCTTGCTCAGAAGATTTCTGAATTGACCGGAAAAAACATTGCTTTGCAACCAGAGGTGCGAAGGATGATTGTCAATGGATACATCAATGGGCTGTCTTTCGAAGCGGCGCTGAGTCAGCTGGCCGCCAGTAACAACCTGCAATTGGAGCAAACCGATGATTTTACGCTGATCCGCCAGGCTACTGCTGTAGATGGCCAGCCTGCTGGGCCGCTCCCCCCCGGAGCCAATGGCAACCGCACCGCCAGTCGGCCCGATCTGAATGTCGAAAACCTGCTGGTACAGAAAATCACTGATGATAAGGTCAGCATTCAAGCCCTCAATGTCCCGGTGTTGGATGTCATTCGCGAAGTGGCCATCCAGCTCAACGCAGACTACTACCTGCTGCCCGATCGAGGTGGAGCCGGCGGCCAGGCTGGGTTTAATCGCGGGGCGCGCCAGGGCCAGCCGGGAAACAACCGCGGCCAGCAAGGCGGTGGTGGGGCGGCACTTGCTCCCAGTAGCAATACTGTCAGCATCCAGATCAAGGAGGCCACCTTCGGCGAAGTACTGGACCGCGTCTGTCTGAACTCTGATTTTAGTTACAAAGAAGATAATGGCCTTTTCGTCATTGGTACTCACAAGGCGGAGGGCCTGCGCGCCCTTAAAATGATCAAACTCGAGTACCGCTCGGCCAAAGGCATCCTCGGCCATATTCCTCCGGAGTTGTTAAATGGCGTCGATATTGATACCCTCTACGAACTCAATAGCATCATTTTGAGCGGTTCGGAGCGAGGGGTAGAGGAGATCGGCAGTTTTATTGAAGAAATTGACGAGCTGGTACCGGTGGTGATGATTGAGTTGATTATTGTGGATGTGCAAACCAATAAGCTGGACGAATTTGGGATTGAAGTCGGGGTGACGCCGGGTGGGAGAGAGGCTGGCGGATCGATCATTTCCTCTTCGGACGATCGGGGTGGAACGGACTTTACCTTTAGTCCCGGAGCGATCAATAATTTGCTTTCTTCTCTGGCTGGACGGGGGATCATCAACCTTGGACAGGTTACTGATGATTTCTACCTGAGTTTAAAAGCCTTGCAGGAAAAGGGCATTATTGAGGTCAAATCTACGCCTAAACTGGCTACGCTAAATGGCCATCCGGCGACCCTCAGCATTGGTCAGAAGCGTTATTTTCAGGAGCAGCAGGTCAACTTTCCGGGGACCGACCGGCCGATTCCGGTGCAGGCTAATGTTTTCCGGGAGGTCGAGGCCAATTTGGACATCAATGTCAGCCCGATTGTATCGGGGGATGAGCAGGTGACGATGGACATTGATTTTGAGCAGTCGGAGTTCCAGGGGGAAACCTCGATCAATGCGCCGCCGCCGCAGGTTTCTCGACGCTTCGAGTCGGCCATTCGGGTGAAGAATGGGGAGATGGTGGTTTTGGGTGGCTTGGAGCGGGATTCTCGGAGCGATCTCAAGCGGGGCGTGCCCTTCTTTTCGCGCCTGCCCTTGATCGGTTGGTTGTTTGGGAGAAAACGGAAAAGCCAACAGAAGGATAAGCTCCTTATTTTTGTCAAACCTACAATTGTCTATTAATCAATGTGGGCGGCGATTAGAAGCAAATTACAGCAATATTCACAGGTAGCTGGGGTGGAGCTCAAGAAGGGAGCCGGAGGCCAGGAGCTTTTTGAGCTGGTGTTGTTGCAGCGCGAGAAGCAGAACATCAGCATCGTGGAGCGCCACAGTGCCATCGAAAGCCTGGAACAGCTCAGCAGCCATATCCCATCGGGCACGCCCGTCGCCCTGACCCTCAACGGCCGAGGCATCCTCCATAAACGCATCAGCAGCCGCTGGAATGAGCCCGAAGAGGCCCTGCTCAGTGCCCTGCCCAACGCCAAACTCGACGAGTTGTGCTATCAAATTCATCAGGGAGAGGGCGGTCAATGGGTCAGTATTTTACGTAAAACTATTCTAGACAACTGGTTAGAGGGCTTCGCCCGCCAGGGCCTCACCGTCGTACAACTGTCGCTGGGCCCCTTTGGCGTAGAGCCGCTGCTGCCGCTGCTCCAATTCAACGAAGGCACCCTGCATACGGGCCTCTACGACCTGGAGCTGGCCGGCGGTGCTATTCGCGACTTCCGGGAAGGCGAAGGGCAGCGCGGAATCGTCTATTCCCTCGCCAACGAGCCGCTGGCCAATGAGCTGCTGCCAGCATTCGCGGGGGGCTTTCAGGCTATGGCTGGCCTACCTCCTCAGTTGTTCAATGACGAAGCCCTTCAGGACAGCGCCAATAACTACCTCTACAATCGATTGTTTAAGCTGTTGGGCTGGGGAATGCTGATCGGTATTTTTGCTATCCTGTTGTTTAACTTTATGGCTTTCAATTGGTTAAACACCAAAAATCAACAACTCAGCCTGGAATTGGCCTACCATCAGCAGCAATTGAGCCAGCTGGATACTTTGAAGAAACAATATGCCGAAAAGCAGTCTTTCCTATCCCAGAGCAATGTCCTGGAATCTTCCCGCCTGTCGTACTATGCCGATCAAATTGGCTTATTGCTACCCAGTGAGCTGCAACTGACGGCCTTGCGGTTAAGCCCGCCACGTAGCAGCAGCAGCACCAAGCGCGAGGCGCCCCATCAGTTCGATCCTGCTACCATCATCATCAAAGGGCTCACCCGCCGCCCACAAATTCTGAACGCCTGGATCAAAACTCTAGAAAGTAGGGACTGGGTAAAAGAAGTTTCGGTACAGCCCTATTCTGAGAACAATGAAGGGCTTGGAGCATTCGAATTATCGTTAAAAATCGCCTCAAATTGACGAGAATCGCCGTTTATTTTGATAATTAAAGACTTTTTTACTTTCTTTGCCCAACGAAAATTATCAATAATTAAAACATACTTTCAATGAACAGATTTCAAGAACTTTCAGCACTAGTAAATGGATTAGAGGCTGACTTCGAAAAATTCTACGGCGCTGGAAATAAGGCCGCGGGTACACGTATCAGAAAAGGAATGCAGGATTTGAAGGCCTTGGCACAGGAGGTCCGCCTCGAAATTCAGGCCATGAAGAATCAATAATTCTTAGGATACATTATGTATCTTCTTGATAATCAGACACTAGCACAATTAGTACTAGTGTCTGTTTCTTTTTAGCCCACCTCGGATTGCACTAAAACAAAAAAGGCGGACTGTCAAGCAGCCCGCCTTTTTTGTTGCTTAAAAGCCCCTACTATGGCTCTTCCTCTGTCAGATCAGCAAAATCGAAGAGGAGCGAGAAGCGCAGCGTGTTATCCAGTGGATTGCGCTGGTTGCTGGTAGGAACCAGATAGGAGAAGTTGAGACCAAAAACGTTGTATTTTAGCCCTAAACCAACGGTAAAGAACTTCCGATTCCCCTTTGTTCTGTGCTCTGTATAGTAACCCGCGCGAACTGCGAATTGCTTATCGTACCAGTATTCTACACCAAAAGAGAACATCAGCTCGCGTAATTCCTCCGAAAATCCACCCGGAGCATCACTAAAGGAGCCAAGTACCCCGGCAAACATGGATTCTTCTTTGTAATCCAGAATATCATTATTATCTGTATCACAGTCAGATTCTTCTCCTTGGCAAGGCGTGGGAACCAGCAGCTTGTTTATATCCGTAGCGATAGTAAGGCTGTTGAACTCATCAAAGTTGAATTCCCAGGCTGCACCGATTCCCAGATTGGCAGGGATAAAGTCTCTATTGATGGATTGGGTATAAGAAATCTTCGTACCGAGATTGGTCAGGGCGACACCCAGTGTCAGGTTAGAAGGATTCTCCGTCACGTTGACCTCCGTTTTGTAGGTCATGGAGACATCCGCCGCACCGGCGATACCGGGCGTAATTTCCACATCGCCAATAGACTGGCCAGAGGCGAGGTTGGAAAAGATGAACTTTGGGGTGATGGCCACAGAGAAGTTATCAGCCAGCTTACGCGCATAAGCGACACTGACTTCAAATTCGTTAGGACGGCCCGTCCCCAGCGGTTCTCCATCATCATCCGTAAAGGCGATGCTTCCTAGGGAGAAGTAGCGCAGTCCAAAGCCAATCGTTTGGTTTTGATCAATTTGCTTGTAGCCAGTCAGATAAGCCATGTAAACATCTGTGAGCCCCAGGGCACGCAGCCAGGGCGTATAGGTTGCCGATACCGCTAGGTCTTGTTCTGCAAAGACCAACTTAGAGGCGTTGAAGTGCATAGCATTAGGGTCAGCTGATATGGCCAGACCAACATCACCCATTGCACCAGAGCGGGCATCGGGGACGATCCGTAAGAAAGGAACAGCTGTAATGATAGAATTGACACAGGGCTCCCCTGTAATCTGGTCTATCCCATCGCTATTACAACGATTGATCTGAGCAGTAGCATTCATGCACAGCATTCCTGCTAATACAACAAAAACAATCTTTCGGAAAATTTTTTTCATGATTTTCTATGTCTGGTTTCAAAAAAGTTCTGCAAATATAATGATTTGTTTAGGAAGTTATTGTCTTAGAAACTTCCTAAAAATTGACTTAATTTCGACGTTCGCAGTGATTCGCCAATTAGTCGTTTTATTTCAAAATAACCAGCTTCTCAAAGCCGCTTTCTGAACGCTGAATACCTCCTCTTTCCGACGAGGTATTCGACTTAATTCTATAAACATAAACCCCTCTTGCGAGGCGATCGCCATAGTCGTCTCTTCCATCCCAATTGATGCCGCTGACCCGTCCGCCCTGCGAAGAAGCCTGCGCTACAATCGTTTTGACCAATCTTCCGGACACGGTAAAAATCTGGACTTGAATGTCCATGATTTGATCGGCCTGGTTATGTTCGAATTGGAAACTCGTGTTGGTGGTAAATGGATTGGGATAGTTGAGTACAAATTTCAATGCCATCTCACCGGACTCGGCGACTACAAATTCCGTGTAGCCTTCGGCTTGGTTATTGGCCGTATCCCAGGCTCTGACCTTGATGTTGTGCAGTCCCTCTTGGAGATCAAATAAGGGGAAGCGCACGGTACCCTTGGTATAATCATCCAGTTCTGCCTCGTAAAAATCGTTCAGCACATAGGTGTTCTGGGTATTTTCATCAAGTACACCTGTCAGATCATGACCAATACTGTTTCCTACAACATTGATACCATTATCATCGGAGAGCTTGACCAGCAGCGTCGGGTTCTTGTTGGTCGTACCGCCAAATACAAAATCTGTACGATTCATAAAGACCTCTACCAGAGGCCCTTGGTCGTCCACAATGGCATTTTCGTAGGTGTCACCAATGATGACGTTGGAGTATAACCCTCGGGCATCCCGATCTTCGCCATCTTCAGCATAATAGCTGATTTTACCATTACCAAACTGATAGTTGATGTCTTTGGGAACGACGAAAGTAAATTCAAAAGCGCCGTTGATGACACTGGCTGTTCCTTTAAACAACACGTTTTTTTGGATGTCGAAATTTCTTTGCTCGCTTCGCTCATCCTGACCCAAAGTGGTAATTTCAATTTCTTTATCGTAAACGGTAGGATAGATACGGCCGTTGAAATCGGTCATCGTATTGCCCGCATCATCTTTGATCAGCCCTTTGACCGTTACCCTTTGTAGCGCGCGGATGGTATCTGACTGTCCGTCTGAAACATCGTGCTCATTGATAAACGTTGTAGCAACGGTATATCTGGGCACCGCCAATTTCATTGCGGGGTCACCAATGAGGGTAAACTTACGGGCGTTGGTGCCACTAGTATCCGCTCGATTGGCGTTCTTAGAGATGCGCATAATTTCGCCGATGGTCATAGGCTCCTGGCCCAGAGCGGGGAAAATATTGTCAAACACCTCCGAAGTCAGCCGCTCGTTGGAGTTGGCGTAGACGGCACGGACCGTAGTAAACAGCCCAATTACCCCTCCGTTATCTCTCAAGACCGCCTGCTCACCGGCTGAGGTGATGGTTGGCTCATCATAGCCCGTGAAAGAGCAGGTGGCGGTAACAAAGAGCGGCAATTTTTCATTATTGTTCCAGTTGTCAATATCGGCGTTGGTCAGTACCCGCTCCTGCGCCAAGCCTTTGGCACCACCGTGACCCAAGTAATTGAATACCAATACCCCTCTGAAAATATCGCGGTTGATGGCCTCCTGAGCTTTGGGGATGCGATCCCCGCCAGGCGTTGATTCCTGCTGGTAAGCATCGAGGTAAACCTTATTGATATTGAAAACAGGGTGGCGGCCACCTACATCTTCGGCAATACCATCGGCATCGTTGATGTGGCGATTGCCATCCTCATCGTCAGCCACAAAGATGAGGCGGTTGCGCCAGTCGCGCATCGAACCCGAGTCACTATCGTAGTTGATGATCTTATTGACGACAATATTCGCCTCTGTAGGGCTCCGAGCGGGGATGCGGCCCACTGCAATATCCAAAGCACCGATGAGGTCATCCCCTTCGATGTCATCGAGTAGGGCGAAATAATCATCAGTCGGGAAAGACTCAATAGGGTGGAGCGACTGGCTGGTCTCGTAGGTCGGCATAAGGTTAGGGCCGTCGCTATTGATGTCGCGGTAATCAAAAGAGGCATCACCGAAAAGCAGCAGAAAGTGGAAATTAGGGCTGCGTTCGTACATCAGCTTAGCGAAGTCTCGTATGGCGGTAGGGTCTTTCACTCCGGAGCCAAATTCATTGATCAGTTCTTCCAGATTCACTGTAGCGACATTCATATTGCTATGACTGCTGCGATGATCGGCTAGGCGCTTGGCGGCCTCTTCGAAATCTGGATGATAAATGATGGCCATATCTATGTTGCTGGTTCCGTGTACGTTCTGATTGTTAATTTGACCAACGGCGGTTGGACTGAGGAGGTTATCTTGTTCGTTAAAGACGACGAAGGTTTTCAGCTCTACCGTTGGGACGCCGAAGCTCAGGCGGCTGTTGGATAATGTAGCTTCCTGGCGGCGAGGCTTCGTGGGATCGGTGATGTCCCAGATGCTTAGGTTGGCGGTAGCGTCGTCCAGTTCAAAGGTAGTGGAGGTGTAGGCCGTCGTTTTGATGTCGCGAAAGTTCATGACTTCGCCCGTGTAGCGCAGCTGGCGGCGAGCGTTCAGCTCAATAAAGTCCAGCCAAGCAGCATTGGTTGCATCGCCAACGGCTGGATAGCGAATGGTAATGCTGGGGTTATCGCTATTGGGCAGGAACTCATCAGACATGAACGCCGATTTGGCGTAAAGCGACTCAATGTTTCCTACATTAACCGAAGTGATTCCTAATCTACTCAACTGGGTGCCATCAGCATCGACCGTGTAGGTGGAGGTACGATTGGCGCGAACGGCGAGGCTCAGCTCAATTAGAACGGGCTCATTGTTAATAAGATTGGGGAAGGAAAACTCATTATAGGTGCGTTCGCGCGTCGTATTGAACTGATCGCCGAACCAGTCTTGACCGGAGCCCTGGTTGCCAATGGCCTCGGAGAGCAGGTTGAAGCGTTCTTCTTCGTGGCGGATGAAGTCGTTGAAGCTGTTGGTGGTGTAAGCGGTGGAGCCCATAGAGGGCTGATTGCCTACTCTGAGTCCGTTGCCTGAGCTAATTTTAATGAAATAATAGTACTCATCAGAGTAGACATTGGTCTGGCGGCGGAAGAGGCTTTTATCCTCAACATATTCCCACTTGTGCGGCCCACCTGCGTAGAAAAGGATATAATCATTGCTGTCAAAGCTGCCGTCGTCTTCGCCGCTGATTTGGATGGCGTTTTCCTCGAGGTCATCGTAGCGGAAAGCCGCGTTGGCTTCTGGCAGCATTCCTCCACCATTGCCGTAGATTTTGATGGTACGAGGATCAATATTATCGATGTCAATTTTTAACTCGTCTTTCAAAAAACTGTAGCTGAGGCGGTGCAGGCCTTCCTCTTTGATGGCAATTTTATAAATATCACCATCATTAAGCACGGACGTCGTCGTATTGCGCTGGCTAACTACGGTCGAAGGCGCAGTGGGGCTATGGAGAATTCTAATCTCAAATTCCACCAACTTCTCGTAGCGGTTGTTGCCCACCTTTCTGATTGGAATAAAAAATAGTTTGCCGAAATGCTTCCTGTTGTCTTTTTCCACCACCAAATTGATGATGGGCTCCTCACCGATGTAGCGGTCATCCTCCGAAGGTTTCTTGTCCAGCGCCTCGTAGCGGGCGTTAACCAACTGGTAGCGCAACTGGCCAGGCGAAGAGAGCGGAAAACGCTCACTATAATAAGGTAGACTGGGATGGGACTCATTGTATAGAGCGCCTTCAAAGGAATAAATTTCCAGCGCAAAATTCCCAGTAGGGCTATGAATAATAGGTTCTGCTTCCCAATTCAACTGCTTTTTTATGACTGTCGGAGGATCAGCATAAGTGTAAACAAAATTGCAAACTAAAAGGAAAAACAGGCTAAAATATCTCATTGTTTTGTGTAAGTTTGATATAAGCGAGAGAAAAAGGCGGCGTAGTTACAATTTCCGCAAAATCAGCTTCGTTTTAACACAACTGTTATAGAAACGTTAAGGTCTAATTTGTATTGCGTAATTTACATACAAGTTATTCAATAAACCAGTTGTATAGTATGGATGTTAGATGAATAATCAATATGCGTCAATGACAAGACAAATTTTACTTCTGTGTTGCTGCTATCTACTGGGATTTGGTGTAACGAACGCTCAGGACCCCATATTTAGTCAATTTTATGCCGCTCCCCTTCAGCTGAATCCTGCTTTTGCTGGAAATACCAATGGTGCGCATTTCGCCTTAAATTATCGCAATCAGTGGCCCTCCATTCCGGAGGCCTACATCACCTACGCGGCTTCTTATGATCAGTTCGTTCCGAGTCTCAATAGTGGCTTTGGTTTGATGCTGTTATCTGATGATGCCGGGCAGGGCCTGATTAAGACCAATAAAGTGGCGGGCTTTTTTTCCTATCGATTGCAAGTCAACCGCGATTTCTTTTTGCGGCTAGGAACGCAAATCAGCGCTGTCCAGACGCGTCTGGACTGGGACCGCTTCATTTTTCTCGACCAGATCGATGAGCGAGTTGGGCCGATTAGCCCCGGCGGGACGCCCTTCCCCACTGAGGAGCAGCGCCCTGATCAAACCTCCACAACCTATCTGGACATCTCGGCTGGTATCCTGGCCTACAGCCCTGGTATATATGGAGGAATTTCGATCAAACACCTCAACCGGCCCGATGAGTCGGTACTAGGAATCAATACCAATTTGAACACTGGATTGCCCATTCGCTTTACCGCTCACGCCGGCGGCGAAATAAAATTGACACCAGGCAATAAACGCCAACCCGCTTCGTTTATATCACCGAATATTATGTTCGTGAAGCAAGGCGACTTTGGCCAAATCAACGGCGGTGCCTACTTAAGTGCAGGTCGGGTCTTCGGTGGAACATGGTATCGCCACACATTTTCGAATGCTGATGCTGTTATATTCCTTGTCGGTGTGCAGCAGGGCGTGTTCAAAATCGGATACAGCTATGATTGGACCATTTCCTCTTTGACACTTGGAGACTCGGGAGGAAGCCATGAGGTGTCGCTGATTATTAATTTGGAAGGCCCCGAAAACGACGATTATAACGATTGCCTTAAAATTTTC
>JBCDGZ010000141.1:0-19747 GCA_038750655.1 Bacteroidota bacterium
AGTTGTTCCAGGCCCCTAAGATCCTCCAGACTATCATTCTGTAATAGGGTGAGCGAACCAGAAAGCCTTCTCAGGCTATCCAAGCCTTGCAGATTGACCAGACGATGGTTCTTTTCAATTCGGACCCCTTCTTTTGCATAATCTAAGGCATCGAGTCCATGTAGACTTTTCAGCTGCTCATTCTCTATGATCTTTATTACCCCTACTTTTTGTAAAGAGTCTAAGCCTTCCAGGTTAACCAGGCTAGGATTGCGTTCAATGGTGAAGATCAGTTTAATGCTGTCCAAGTTTCTCAAACCTTCGAGGCTACTGAGCATCGTGTTTCCTTCAATAATGATATTCCCATCAATGGATTCAAGATTTTGTAAACCTTCTAGATTGATCAGTCGGTCATTGTCAATCACATGAGGACCGTGATCACAAAAGGTGATTTGTTCAAGTCCCCTGAGGTCACCGAGTTGATCATTGTCAATAATGCTGATGCCCCGACAGTAGGCAAGATTGCTTAAGTGCTGCAGGTGGAGCAATTCCCAATTGCGGCTGATTTTTAGAAATCCCCCTGTTATACTACTCAACTGATCCAGACCGCTGAGGTTTTTTAGGTTATTATTTTCCGAGATCTCCAAGTCACCTCTCACCACCCGGAGGCTGTCCAGGCCTTTGAGATCAAACAAGCTATAATTTTGAGCAATACGTATTCGCCTGCTGGTTTCTTTCAAGCCAATGAGGCCATGTAAGTTTTTTAGCGTGGGATTGTGAACAATGTTGATTTCTTTATCGATGGTTCGCACATTGGCCAGCCCATCAATATTTTTCAGCCCCAGGTTGAATTCAATGTAGACTGGACCGACGATGGACTGTAGCCGCCGAAGGCTGTCGAGGTGTTTGATGTTGTGCTCTTCGGCTTCTTCAATAATTAAATAACCAGATAGCGCCGTGCAATTGGGGTAGAGGATGGCAAAACTATCGATTTGCGATTGGCGCGTAAATTTTACGTAATCCCCCGGACAATCTTGTCCGATAGCGAGCAAGGAAAACAGGAGAAAGGGGAGAAGGAACCAATAGCGGAGAAGGGGGAGAGGGTTTTGTATTTTAGTCATTTTCTAGCTTTTTGTGGTCGATCATTAGACGGTCGTTACTACTCAATTTACAAAATAATCGAGAAAGAAGAGGAGGCTTCCCCTAGTTTTGTCGACTGCTAGTCCAAAAATTGCCAGGAGATGCCAAAGCGAATGGCGCCGAAGGGGTAGGGCTGGTTGAGGGTTTGGAAGAAAAATTCTTCGGAGAGATTCAAATAGCCCATCAGGTTTTCGGCGCGGATGAAGGCGCGGAAGAATCCAACTTTGAAGGCCATAAAGAAATCGACGGCGGGGTAGAGGGCCAGCTCTTGTTCGTTTTGCAAATGGAATTGACCGATTAGCGGCTGGTAGGCATTGCCCCGAAAGGCGCTGCTCAAGCGGAGGTCAAGACCGATGTAAGTATCGAGGACGCGCCGGAAGAGCTTTCCTTTGAAGTAGATATTTTGTTTAAAATAAAAAGAGGGCATACGGAGATTATCCCCAGAGATTTGCTGCAACATCAGCCAGCTCTCCCCTCCAAATTTCCAAAATTGAAAATTCTGCTGGATGATCAACTGCAAAATGCTGATCGTACCATTGTCCTGCTGGGGAATGGCCGAGGTGTCGAAGTAAATGTAATTAGTCAGCAGGTGGAGCTGGCCAGATAGGCGAGTGTCGGAGAGGGGCTGGTAATAGGTGGCTTGTAGGCTGTTCTCCAGCGGCTTATCGAAACCATTATTCCAAACTTCCCGCTGAGCGATGTAGAAATTCCTTTGTACCAAATTAGGACTGTACTGCTGAGAGGTCCCTCGAACGTCCAGGCTACCAGCCTTACCCAAGTCGAAGAAGAGCTGGCCAAAGAGCCGATAGTCTCCCCGCTGATCCCACAAACCATAGTGCCCATAGGTGCGTACCTGCAAGCGATCCGAAGGCGTAAAATTCCAGCGGCCACTCAAGAACAAATTGTTAATCGTAGAATCCCGAGGCTCCATCTGCAACTGGTACCAGCTGTGCGTCAGCCCCGCTTCCAACAGATCGCGCTGCGTCCCGCTCTCCACCGCCTTCCCCTTGCGCTGGCTCGATGTGCTCAAACTCAAACTATTCTCAATCTGCCGCCCCTGAACAAAATGGCGCAGCCCCCGCTGGTCCACCTGCAAATCTCCATAAAATAGCGAGTCCTCCGCCGGCTCCGTATCGGTAAACTTGAAGCGGCTGCGCTCGTAGAAGATGCGATGCGTCAAAGTGAAGGCCCGCCCCTCGGCCTTGGGAAGGGAAGGAATGGCGGTCCCGGTGGTATCTAGCATGGATTGGATGGCGGCGGTATCAGTCCTAGCGGTATCTGGCGAAGCTATTATCGTCGTCGTATTGAAAAGCCCCGTTTGAGTACTGTCCATTGGAGTAGTTAGTAAGGTGGAATCTACGGACTCCATACTAGCCGTATCACTCATCACCTGCACTGCCGAGGAGTCTCCGCTTACGGTTGCGGTAGAGTCCTGCCCCAGCGATACCCCCAAAGTATCCCCCGGCTGTGCCAGCGAATCCAGCCGCTGAATGCGCAGCGAGTCTGGTAAGGCTGGGCCGCCCCGCAGCGGCTTCACCCGCTTCTGAACCTGCCCCCGCCGCCCCGCCAGCCGAAAATGCTGCGTGTAGGCCAAAGAGCGCTGATCCTGCCGAGTATCCGCCGTGCTCAAAAAAACCGGAATGCTGAACTCCTGATCTCGATTATCATCCGTCAGCAGCTCCTGCCGAATGCCGCCGTTGTCCTCGTGGCGGATGACATTGCTGATGTAGGTGAAAAAGCTGTCGTAGCGCCCCCCCGCTCCATGAATCCAAATGCCGGTACCGAAGGCCGAGGCCGTCGCCCGCTGCGAGTTGTAGGCCCCCGTGTTGTTGATGCGCTTGTAGTCCACGCTGTAGTTGATGCCGCTGGAGAAATTGCGGCTGAATTTAGCTTTGAAGTAGGCGTCGGATTGAGTTTGCCCCTGCGAGAAATAGGCATCGGTAAAGGCTTTCCGCAGACTGTAATAGGGCATTTGATCGTGCCGCAGTTTGTAGAGGTCGAATTGGTGAAAGCCTACATCGAAGCCTCGCTGAAAACGCGGCTGCCAGGCCAGTGGCTGATGCGGCGAACCCAAATTGCCCAGATGCGCATAATCAAAGGGCTGCTGCCGAATCGGATCGTATTGCCAAAACCGGCTGTCCAGCGCCGTATCCCGGAACGGCAGCTCCAGGCCCGGATTGTCCGGATAGAGATAATTGAAATTGATGGTATCTGGCTCCTCCTCCCGTTGCTGTTGTTGCTGCTGTTGTCCACCGCTGCGTCGAGCGCCCGGCGGCGCTCCGCCAAGCTGCCCCATCAGCTCCTGAACAGGCCAAAGCAGCAGGATCAATAAGGGCAGCAGATAGGAGTAGCGCATAGTTAGGATTTGGAGAAAAAACGCCGCAAGGCTTCAGAAATTGAAATGACTCGCAGGGTTTAACATTTTGCAAAGCTTACATATCCAGAATCGCCGGACTCATCCCCATGTTAGAAAAACCACCATCGTGGTAGAGGTTCTGCATCGTCACCATCCGCGTTAAATCCGAAAACAGGGTGACACAGTAATCCGCACAAGCTTCTGCGGAAGCATTACCCAGTGGAGACATCTTGTCGGCATAGCCGAAGAATTCATCAAAACCCTTTACCCCACTGCCCGCCGTGGTCATCGTCGGAGATTGAGAGATGGTATTGACCCGCACTTTTTTCTGCACCCCAAAGTGGTAGCCAAAGCTCCGGGCAAACGATTCGAGTAGGGCCTTGGACTCCGCCATTTCGTTGTAGTCTGGAAATACCCGTTGGGCAGCAATGTAGGTCAGGGCCAGGATCGACCCCCAGTCATTGATGGCGTCCAACTTCAGCATGGTCTGCATCATCCGGTGGAAAGAGATGGCCGAGATGTCGAAGGTCTTCTGCATCCAGTCGTACTTGATATTGGTGTACTCCCGCTTCTTGCGGACATTGAGCGACATCCCGATAGAGTGCAAAACAAAGTCAACCTTGCCCCCCAGGATTTCCATCGATTGGGTGAAGAGGTTTTCCATATCTTCATCTTTAGTGGCGTCAGCGGGGATGATCTCTGCGTTGAGGCGCTTGCCCAGCTCCTGAATTTTGCCGAAGCGCAGGGCTACCGGCGCATTGGTCAGTGTGATGCTGGCACCTTCTTCCACGCAGCGTTCAGCCACTTTCCAGGCGATTGATTTTTCGTCCAGGGCACCGAAGATGATGCCTTTTTTTCCCGATAGTAGATTGTTTGACATATTAGCTAGTTAGTTTTTTAGTGTGCAAGTTGTGTCTCCTATGGGGGACACGGCGTAGCATTAATACCTACCCCGCTCCCAGCAACTCCTTCGCATTCTCGATCGCTGAATCCGAAGGAGGGCTGCCGCTCAGCATAGTGGCGACCTCCTTGATGCGCTCCTCTGCGCTCAGCAGCTTGACATTCGTTACGGTCCGATCTTCTCGGACGGACTTATAGACAAAGTAGTGAGCATCGGCTTTGACGGCGATCTGGGGGGTATGCGTAATGGAGACCACTTGGTGTCTTTGCGCTAGTTTTTGTAGGATGTTGCCCATTTTGAGGGCGACGTCGCCAGAGATACCGGTGTCGATTTCATCGAAGATGAGGGTCGGCAGGGGGATGGCGCTGGCGACCAGCGATTTGGTGCAGAGGGTCAGTCGGGACAGTTCGCCGCCGGAGGCTACTTCGCGGATGGGCATGAACTTGCTGCCCTTGTTGGGCGCGAAGAGGAATTGGACCTCGTCGATGCCTGTGGCATTGAGGGCATCGAGGCGATTGACCTCCACCCGCAGCTGGGCATATTCCATCCCCAGCTTGCTCAGCAGGGTTTCAACTTTTTTGGCGAAGGGGGCGGCTACGGCCTGCCGGCGTTTCGACAGGTCATCGGCGATTTGTTGCAGCGCCTTGGCCTGCTGTTGCAGTTGTGCTTCCAGCGCCTCGATTTCGTTGGAGAGGTCGCCGAAGGCATTGAGCTGGCTTTGTAAATCCTGTTGAATTTGCAGCAGCTCTTCGAGGGTATTGACCTTGTGCTTGTTTTGTAGTTTATAGATCAAATCCAAGCGGGCCTGGGCCTCGGCGATTCGTTCCCCGTCGTACTCCGTATCCTCTGCAATTTTGACCAACTCATTCGAAAGATCCTGCAATTCTACAATCAACCCATCGTAGCGATCGTGAATGTTATCCAGTCGAGGATGGAAATTGCGAATGCCACCGATGGCCTGCGATAATTCCTCCAAATTACTAATCACCGATTGCTCCCCTTCTACCAGCAAATGCGTAGCATTGCCTAGTGTACGTTTGATTTCCTCCGCGTTGGTCAATCGGTTCAGCTCCGCTTCCAGCTCTTTTTGTTCTCCTTCTACCAGTTCCACCTCATTGAACTCATTGATTTGAAAGTTGAGAAATTCGATCTCTCGGGCAGAGTTATCGTTTTGCTCGATCAAATTTTGCAGACGGCGACGGTCACTCTGGTATTGGCGAAAGCCCTTTTGGTATTTTTCCAAAGCCACTTTATTATCCGCCAGAGCATCCAGCATCCTCAGTTGAAAGGAGATGTTGTTGATGTCTCGAGTATCGAATTGTTGGTGCAGATCGATGAGGGAGGAGCTGAGTTTTTGCAGCGTTTTGAGATTGACCGGGGTGTCATTGATGAAGGCGCGAGACTTGCCCGCCGGGGTCAGTTCACGGCGAACCACCGTTTCTTCATCATAATCAATATCGTGCTCGTCGAAGAAGGATTTGAGGGAATAGTGGGAAATATCGAATTGCCCCTCTATCACACATTTCTTATCCTCCTTGTAGAGGGCCTTGGTGTCAGCACGTTTCCCCATAATCAGCCCTAGGGCACCGAGTAAGATAGACTTACCCGCGCCGGTTTCGCCAGTGATGATGGTGAGTTGATTGGAAAAGGCAATTTCCAGTTCCTCAATAATGGCGTAATTCTTAATTAACAGGCGTTGAATCATGCTTTTGTTTTCCCGTATAGGTCGGCCTTTATGTTTAGCGATGCCAACCGATGCGCAAATTTAATAGTTGTTGTGGAGAAAAAAGGAAAAATTATGGGCTTTGACGCTGATTTTTATGCAGGACAAAAATCCTTGGCGCTTGGCCTTGCCCTCCATTTTTTACAAAAAAAATGTTAGAATTTTATTTTTCTGACAATCAGTTGGTTACAGTCAGATTGATCAGCTACTGATCAGCTTTGTTTAACTTTTTATTGACAAAAGTTCAACAAAACATCTGCCTTTATGTTACATCCACGACAGTTCAATACAACATCCTCCTTGTATACAAGCGTACCCACCATCCTCTCTCTCTAAATCTAAATTCTGAGCTCATCATTTAGCCGATTGTCGACGTTTGGCACTTCTTAACACCTATTTCAATTCAACCTTTTAAAAATTGTAATCATGACATCTAATACAATAATCAGAATTTTGTTTTCTAAATTTTCCCACCCCGCTTATCTTGTAAAATGTACTTTACTGTTGCTTTTCTTCGTGAGTGCTGCTACTGTATCTGAGGCCCAATGCCCACCTGCTGAACCTGGTTGTACTCCGACGCAAACCTTTACCGCTACTGTTAATACGCCTAATTATCCAGACTGTAATCTTACCGTAACATATGACTTGAGAGTTTGTCAAGGCGAATTTCAAATTTTTAATATCCGTATTGTAACCGGCACGGGAGATTGTTTTGATTTTATTAGCGATGTTCTGGGAATTTTCTTCGGTCCCGATCCAACGCTTCTAAACCAAGAGCGTTTTTTGGCAACTCTGATCGAACAAATTGAAACTGAGGTGGCCAACCAGCTATTCGACGCTGCAGTAGCTGCCGGTCCAGCGATTTTATACAACTGTAATAGTGGGCTGAATACCTTCACCGCTAAGTTTTACAGAGGTTCTTGTGTGTCCTTCTGTGTAACTAGAAATAGTGAGACCGGCGCTATTGGTTTCGTTCCACTGAGCTGCGGTACGACTTGCTGTGTGAAGAGGACTGTCTATTGCCTTGATGATGCAGGTAATGTTCAGGTCGACGTCACTGTAGATCAGGTTATACCAGGAGAATGCTTCACGCTGCCAAGGCCAACCTGTCCTGCTGGATCACTCTTCCAGAGTCCTTGTTTTGAGCTTTGTGAAACAAACTAAAATCCAATGACGATGAATAGAATATTTAAACTTATCCTGGGATGCAGCCTTTGGCTATTACTATCCCAACCCAACGATGCCCTGGCCCAAAAGCGCGTTTTTTCGAACGCCGAAGGAGTAACGGTGTTCTGGGCCAACTCCTCTGGCCCTTCTGCAACGCAGGAATTGACCACCAACCAGTATGCACTGGATGCCAGTCGGGTCTACGCAGCTAGAGAAGGAGAAACCGTTTTTCTCTTTCCTTCCATCGCCGATAGTCGGTCTGGTGTTATCCCCGTACCCTCATTCGATTTCGAAGGGACCCCTATCCGCTGGTATTTTTTGAATCAAGACAGCACCTTTAGTGATGTTGATCTGGAATACATGACCAAGAATTACAGCCTCTTGCAGAGAGATTGGTTGGTCCATTCTGATGGGTCCATTTACCAACTGTTCCAATCTGGAATCAATGAAGGATCGGTATTGCAGCGAATTGATTCCCGCACTGGTGAACTGAACTGGATCAATATTCACAACTTAGCTACACATGGACAAATTGAAACGGATTTATCGCTTTTTGAACGAGCCAACGGGGATGTAGAGGTGACAGGCTATCGCTTGTTTTCCAATGCTGTTCCGAATCTCTTCCCAGCAGGAGTGGGCTTGCGCAAAGTCTACAATCATAACTCCGGAGCGGTAGAAAATAAGTTCTATACCCAATTTGAGCAAGGAGGACTGACCAGTCGCAACACCAGTGGTCGCTTTGGTCGCATTCTTCCGATCACCGAAGATGAACGCTACCTCTCTATCGATCAGTACATTACGGACGACAACCAGTACACGTACCTGGTGCGCTCTATGGATTCGCGGGGCAAGGAGATCGATACCCTCAACCGCATTCCGAGAACGCAGTTGACTGATGTGGATAAATATGTACAGTGCGATGCGCGAAAAATCAACGAGCAGCTTTATGTCTTTGGGGCTTCGCAGCATGCCTTTTTCTCCGATACCGCTTCTTTCCTCAATGAGTTGATCTGGTTGAATGAGCAGGGACAGATTGTGAATCGCCGAGAATACACCAAGGCGCTAAACTATGCCAGCTTTTTCAATGTCGATGTCTACGACGATCGCATTTTCTTGACGGCCACTACCCAGTTTGATGCCGCTGCTGACGATTTCCGCCCGCAAGCTTCATTTGTGGTCTTGGACTTAGAAGGCAACATTATCAAGCAGGAAAGCCGCTTTCAGGTTGATGGCCAGTATGCAGAAGCCTTGCAAGCCATTCCATTGGACGAGCCCGATAGCTATCTCTACGCTGTTCGCTTTCGCGGCGATGACCGTCTGGCTTACTTGCAGGAAGATGCTGATGGGCGAATCACGGAGGTGGGGGCTATCATCCCTAAAGCGGATGACCTAGAGGTGACGCCTTTCCGACTGGCTCGCAACAGCGATGGTGATATTTTGAATTACATGAAAATTAGCGTAGAAATTACAACGACTGATCCGAGTACCCAAGAAGAAGTTCAGGAGAAGGTTGGCAGTTGGCTGTTCACCTACGCGATTGATGGTGATAACCTGGGCTTACAGACCACAAGTACCAATGAGGCCTTGATAACCCAGGAAGCTAAAGTCTTCCCTAATCCTGGAACGGGCCTTTATCAGATCAGCTGGACAGCGCCCTTTAGTGGAACGTTAGAGTTGACGGATATGATGGGGCGGACTTTGCGTTCTACTGCTCTTCAAGATTCAGAGATTACAACATTAAATATTACAGATTTAGAAAGTGGTATCTATCTGTTGAATCTGATCGGAGACGATGTCCGGCAAAAGATAACGTATAAAGTAGTCAAACTATAAACTTGTAAGAACGATGTAGTTCTAATTTTGCGATAGCGGCTTGCCTTGGTGAGCCGCTATTTTTTTCACAAAAATGTTAGATTTTTAGTTTATTGAAAATCAGTTGTTTGTATCTGTTTTGAGCGATATTTGGTCATTTTGTTGAACTTTTTTCTGACAAAAATTCAACAAAACTGCCAATTTCCTGTTACAGGATTAGCAAGTACGTACGAATTGAAACTCATTTAACACTTTCCATCCTTTCTTTAATTCATCTTTTTAGGACATTCCTTCTGGCCAGCGGGTGACGTCCGTCTATTCCCTACATCTATTTTTTATCCAACCTTCAAAAAGTTTTAAATCATGAAAACAAGTTTAAAAAATCAATTATTCTCTCATTCTAACTACACTGCTTATATCTCGAAATTTATTTTACTCCTGTTCTTTTTAGGAAGTTCTTATACCCTATCCTTTGCGCAAGATTGCCCACCTCCACAGGCCGGTTGTACTACTGTTGCGAGCTTTACCACCGTTGTTGAGATTCCGAGTTACCCCAACTGCCCAATTGCTGTTAATTATGATTTGAGAATTTGCCAGGGTGAATTTCAAATCTTTAATATCAGCTTTTTAGATGATGTTTTCTGTGGCCCATTGAATATGGACATCATGGAGATTTTCTTTGGTTCCGATGTTACTGCGCTTGAGCAAGAGCAATTTCTGGCTAAACTGATTTCGGAAATCGAAACCGTAATCGCTGATCGGATTTTCAGCTCCGCCGTATCTGCTGGCCCCATTGCCTTGTACAAATGTGAGGGCGGGCTGACTACCTTTACTGCTTCCTTCTACCGAGGCTCATGTGTATCCTTATGCGTCGTCGGCGGTGGCGGCGGCCCCACCTTTGTACCGATCAGCTGTGGTACCACTTGCTGCGTGAAACGGATTGAATACTGTCTCGATGCTAATGATCAAACCGTCACGACCACTACTGTCGAGCAAGTGGTTCCCGGCGAATGCTTCGCCTTTGCGCTCCCTCAATGTCCTCCAGGTTCCCTTTTCCAGAGTCCTTGCTTTGAGCTTTGTGAAACTGAATAAAATACAATGATGATGAATAGCATATCTAAAATGACCATAGGAGCTAGTTTCCTGCTGCTGCTGTTCCTCCCCGAGCTTAGCCACGCACAGCAACGTGCCTTCTCGCAGGCGAAGGGAGTAACCGTTTTTTGGAACAACTCCTCGGCGGCCCCGCAAATGCAACAGCAAGCGGATGCTCCTCAAGCCTTGTCTTCAGGACGGGTCTACGTACCCAAAGAAGGACAAACGGTGTTTACCTACCCCGCTATTTCCGATACTAGAGACCGCGAGGTGATGCCTGCTCCGACCTTTGAATTTACCGGGACTCCTATCCGTTGGTATTTACTGAATCAGGACAGTACCTATCGCGATGTGGAGCTGAAATACATGACTAAAAATTACGACCTGCTGCAAAGGGATTGGCTGGTTCATTCGGATGGATCGATTTACCAACTGTTTCAATCTGGTCAAAACGAAGGCTCGGTGCTGCAACGGATCGATTCTCGTACCGGCGAGCTGAACTGGATCAACATCCACAACCTGACCACCCAGGACCAAATCGAAACCGGGCTTTCTCTCTTTGAGCGCGCCAACGGCAACGTCGAAGTAACGGGGTATCACCTGTTTTCCAATGAGGTTCCCAACCTCTTGCCAGCTGGTCTGGGCCTGAGCAAGGTGTATAACCACAACTCTGGAAAGCTGGAAAGCCAATCCTTTACCCAATATGAGCAAGGTGGGCTGACCAGCCGGAACAGTGCCGGACGCTTCGGGCGTATCCTGCCGATCGCCGAAGGAGAGACCTACCTGGTCATCGATCAGATGATTACCAAAGATAAGCAGTATACTTACTTGGTCCGCTCTATGGATGCCCAGGGTAAGGAAATCGATGTCCTCAATCGCATTCCGAGGGGGCAAGCCACCGCCGCTAGCAATTACATACAGTGTGATGCCAAAAAGATCAATGATCGGCTGTACGTCTTCGGGGCCTCTCAGTATGCTACTGCTCCCGACACCGCTGCGGTCCTCAATGAGTTGATTTGGTTGAATGAGCAGGGACAGGTCGTCAATCGTAAAGACTATACGAAGCTGCTGAACTATGCCGGCTACTTCCACATCGACCTCTACGACGATCGCATTTTCCTGACCGCAATCACTGCCTTCAATCCTGTCGATGGCGATCTGCGGCCGCAGGCGTCTCTGCTGGTGCTGGATTTGGAGGGTAAGGTCCTCAAGCAGTACAGCCGCTTTCAGGTCGATGGCCGCTATGCCACCGCTATGCAGGCCATCCCGCTTGATGAGCCGGATACCTATCTGTACGTCGCCCATTTCCGCGGCGAAGAGCAGTTGGTATATCTCCGCGAAGAGGCCGACGGCCAAATCCGCGAAGTAGGGGCCCTCCAACCCATCGCTGATGACCTCGAGCTGACGCCTTTCGGCCTGGCCCGCAATCCCGATGGCGATGTGTTGACCTACCTCAAGATTCAAGCGAAAATCCCTGCGGTTGATCCTATACTGAATCGTCCGACCGATGAGAAGGTTGGCAACTGGTTGTTCACCTACGCCATCGATGGTCGAAACCTGGGTTTGCAGACCAGTACGCTGGAGCCACTGGCTATTCAAGAGGCAAAAATCTTTCCTAACCCCGGTACTGGTATCTATCAGATCAGTTGGACGGCGCCCTTTAGTGGGCAGCTGGAACTGACGGATATGATGGGGCGGACCCTGCGCGCTGCCGCGCTTCAGGATTCGGAGATTACAACCTTGGATATTACAGATTTAGAAAGTGGTATTTATTTGTTGAATCTGGTCGGAGAGAATGCCCAGCAAAAGAAGACTTATAAAGTAGTCAAATTATAACTAGTTGAGAACACACAGTTCTAATTCCATGATAGTGGCCTGCTTTGCGGGCCGCTATTTTTTTATTTTCAGACTTCAATCATTTTCTTACGGTTGACGATCTCCGCAAAGTCCATCGTTCCGGTTTTACTTTCCAGCCAGGAGATAAAATCGAAGTAGTCGAAGGCCCGACGCTCGTATTCGTCGCTCATCAGCTCTTCGAGTTCGAGTTTTAGCTCTTCGAAGCCGACCAGAATGTCCTGCCGGGAAATCCAGTTGGGGTATTTTTTGAGGAAGCGCAAAATGATGGACTCGACTTTGAAGAGGCGCTTGCGACGGGAGAGAAAGCGGTAGGTTGATTTGACAATATATTCCAGCAGCTGATCATTCCCCAGTTCATAATGGATAAAAAGGCTGAGGATGCGGCCAAAGCAATGAATGTCCTCACGCGTTTTAAGGTCGGGGTCATTGAGGAGTAAGTTGATCCAATCCAGCGAACGATCGAAATCCCGGGCTCCGAAGTTGAGGTAGGCCAGGTTGTAGTACAGCCCGAGGCGATGCTGCTTTTCAATATAATCGTGGTAGCGTTTGAATTCCTCTTCAAAGGCGGGTAGGCTTTCCATGCCCTTGCGAAACTGCCCCGTAGAGAGGTAGAGATCGGTTTCGAGGTTATAGCTGCGGGTGAAGAGATAGGCTTTACGGGTAATGGAGGGAGCGGGGATTTCTCGAAGCTTGCGCAGGGTCGCCAGCGCCTCCTGAAAAAGCCGTAATTCCCGTTGTACGATGTACAAATTGATCAAGGTACTGACATAGCGTCGCTCTCGTTTGCCCTTGCGCTGATTGGTTGGTAATTGCTCAAACATTAGGGCTTGTTGACGAATATGTTCGTAACATTGTTGCAACTCACCGGTCAAAAAGTAGAAGGTAAAGCGGGCATTATGGTAAAACATTCGAGCATTAAAAGACTTTGCGTTATGGATGTTTTGGTACAATTCTTTTTCAAATAGCTGGCTAAAAGCCTCCTTTTCATCCTGGTTACGAATGCTCCCTTTTTTCCAGTAAGGAATGAATACCCGATCGTGTAAGAGCTGAAATTCGAGGTAATTTCTGTAAATATCGAGGATATTTAACTCTTTTTGGAAGTCTACGTTTACATAGGTTTCTAACTGCTTGAAATCACTATTGTTGTGGATGATGGTATGCTTAAGGCGATAGACTTCCAGGATTTGTAAAAAGCGCTCATTTTCCTGCGCCAGCTTTAGGGCCTTAGCCAGGGTTTTCTCACTCTGCTTGGCTAATCCTTTCTCTGCCAACAGCTGTGCGTTGCGTAGGAGGATGGGAAATTTATCGCCAGACTTATCTTCGCTGTAAAGTCGTAAGCTGTTGAGGATGAGTTTGTAAAGATAGTTTTTGCTGACGTGGAGTTGTTTGATGAACGCTTCGCCGGCAAATCGCTTTTTGATTTTTACCTCATCGTATTCCTTCTGCCTATCAATGGCATCGAAGAGGCGGACATACTGGTTTTTTTCTCCAATAACATGGCGAGACGCATAGAGCTTGAAATATCGCTTTTCTTGCTTGTTCAGCGACTTGATGAGTAGGAATAAGTCATTGGATACGGTTTTCATACGTATTGGATTACTACATTTTGGCCTTTTTAGGGTTGGGTTTACATATTTACTGCATTAATTTTGAAAATACAAATCCCAAGCGACTATAAACACTATCACGCTATACGCCATAAGGACTGAAATTGTTTGTAGAAAGAATATTATAAATGAAAGCCGCCGGGTCTTTTTAAGACCATTACCACCCTTGGCGGCTATCTTTTTTCTCAACTTGATCATATTTTAGCCCGATTGTTGTGGTAGGGGCAATGAACTACTTTAAGAGAACACCCTAAAAATCCCAGAACCCCTCTCACATACCCAAGCAGTTCAAGCAAGTCATTTTCCCCTTCCCCCAATTGTGTAATACTGAAATATCCCTGATTCATGCAAGATTTGTATAGACTACAAGTTGTCTTGTGTATACTACTCTCGACTGCCAGCGCCTACGGGCAAGATTCGGTTGCTACTGTACCCACTGATTGCCCATTTCAAGTTGTTGCTGCCATTACCCATTCCAGCTGCCATAATAGCGACGATGGTGCTATATTCATTGATGCCAGCGGCGGGGTAGGAGGCTACCGCTACTCGCTGGATGGCGTAGATTACAAAACCACTGGACTTTTTGGTAACCTCGCACCGCGAGAGTACCAACTTTTCGTCAAAGATGCTAATGAATGTGTGGCCAACGGTAATGTCCTTATCGACGCCCCTCCTGAGCCCCAGATGAATATTCAACAGCAAAATGTAAGCTGTCCTGGCGGGGCCGACGCCAGCTTCATCGTCATCATTGAGACCGTGGGCGGAGGGCGCAGTAATTATGAGTACTCCATCGATGGAGAGCACTACCAGCCCGATAGCAGCTTTAATAACCTACCGGCTGGTCCCTACGAAGTTTATGCTCGTAATGACAACCATTGTATTAGCCAGCGAAGTATCGTCATTGAAGAACCCGATGGCCCCGTGCTGCGCATCGAAAAGGAAGATGTGAGCTGTCCCGGTGGAGCTGACGCCAGCTTTATCGTCATCATCGAGACCGTCGGCGGGGGACGCTATGACTATTCTCTGGATGGTGAAATTTACCAGCCTGACAGCCTCTTTGAAGATTTACCGGCGGGAGCCTACGCCCTGCACGTTCGCCACGCTGGAGGTTGTGTAATCACCAAAACGGTCATTATCCGCGAACCTCGGGAACCACACATTAATTTCGATGTCAATAACGTAAGCTGCCCCGGTGGGGCCGACGCTAGCTTCATCGTCATCATCGAAACCGTCGGTGGCGGACGCAGCAATTACGAATATTCTATAGATGGGGAGCATTATCAACCCGATAGCCTATTCTCTAACTTCCCTGCCGGCCTCTACACCGTTTATGTCCGCAATGACAATCAATGTATCAGCAGCGCCCCAGTTGAAATCACTGAGCCTCCCGCTCCCTTCATCGATTTGCAACGCGATTCGCTGAGTTGCGCCGGAGATTCCAGCGGCAGCCTGATGGTTTTTATCGACGACCCTGACAGCCACGAATATTCGCTCGACGGAATTATTTTCCAATCCTCTAATCAATTTTTGGGACTAGATGCGGGCAATTATACGCTGTATATCCGCTCATCAATTGGCTGCTGGTTTGAGCGAAACTTTAACATCGGTGGCCCACCGCCGCTGCACAATGTCTTTACCGATGGCCCGGCCAGTTGTGGATATGCCAACGGTTGGTTGGCCAGTACGGCGAGTGGTGGAAAAGGCCCTTATGGTTACACCTGGGGCAATGGGCACAACAGCCCCGTCGCTGCCGATTTGCCCGGGGGCTTACACCGCCTCACCATCACCGATAGCAAAGGCTGCCAGAAGAAGGACAGTTTTTCTCTACAAAATATTCCCCCTCCAACGCTGCGCAGCTACAGTACCGATGTAAGCTGTCATGGCCAGGCCAATGGGACCGTTAGTCTGAGCATAGCGACCGAAAGTCCGATTACCAAAATTATCTGGTCTAACGGGGCCAACTCCAAAAAACTTTCCGGCCTGCCCGCTGGGAAATACGCGGTAACGGTCACAGATGCCAATCATTGCCAGAGTTCAAAAGAAATTACCATCACAGAACCTCAAGAATTAAAAGCCAAGGGATATGTAGAGAAGGTTGGTAATACCGGTGCGATTTCTTTGGAAATCAGTGGCGGTACCCAACCTTATTTTTGCAGTTGGTCGAACGGCAGCAAAGCGCCAGCGATCAATGAGCTGACGTCCGGCAAATACGAGGTGACGGTGAGCGATGAGCAGCAATGTACCTCCACCCAAACTTTTGAGCTACAGCCAGCAGAGCGACCAACGGGGGAAAGTCTCCGGCTCTATCCGGTGCCTACGGTAGATGATGTGAACATCGATTTTGATCTGCCCGAGGAGCAAATGGTCAGCATCGAACTCTACGATAGTAACGGCCGATTGCTGATGAGTATGCCGAAAACGAAGATGCAGCAGGATCGGGTGACTATTAACCTAGATGAGCTGCCGGTGGCCACTTATGTAGCAAGAATTATCATTGGCAAAGAGATGATCATTCGGAAGATCATCAAGCAAACCGACTAATACGCCTTATGCTTTTGATGACTTTATTGTATTGTCTGAGTCGCTACTGGAGGCGTTGATAGCTGCTTAGGGTTGGCTAAGAATCAATTGGGCCAGCACTGCTTCCCCTGCTTGGGGAGCCACCTGGACGCGCTCCAAACCTAGCGCCCGCAGGGCCGTCGCCGTCGTGTCACCGATAGCATAAACCGCTTGCCCCTCTCGCCACACATATTTTCCAAAATATGCCTCGGCATTCATTGGACTAGTAAACACCAGATGTTGGCAATGCGGCAGGTCCAGATCTTCCCGAATCTTATTATCATAAACCGGCAAGTCTAATGCTTCAATAGTTCCATCCAGCAGCTGCTGCACCGATTTGCGCGATTGCTTGGCTCGTGGAAACAGCACCCGCTGCCCCGCCGCCCGTTCGGCAAAGGCTGTCGCTACGGCCTCCGGCTTCCCGCTGCCCACAAAATCTGGCTCCAAACCATAGTCTTCTAATACAGCCGCCGTACCCGGCCCCATCGCCGCCAGCTGTATCAAATCCGAAAGGGCGGCCAGCCCTTCGATGAAAAACTGCACCGCGTTTTTGCTGTAAAAAAACACCCAGTCACTGTCGGGAATAGCATCGTAAGTCAGTTGCTCAAAGGCGATGAGCGATTCGCCCAGCACCTCGAAATCGGCTGCTTCTAAAGCCGTCCGGAAAGGGCTCTCTTTGGCCAATTCGCGACTGATGAATACCTTATTTTTAGAAGATGTCAATGGCTTCGATGTCTACTAGTTTGAAAAAACAGAGCGCTCCAACGGCAACATCGGTGATGGCCGATTCTCGCTTGTAGCGCGCCTGGAATAATTTGATGTGCAGTTCCATCAGTGTTGGCCACTTGAAGCGGCCCCCCTTGCCGGGCAGTTTACAGAAATAAGTGCCCTCCTGCATGGTGCAATACTGCTCGGGGCGCTGCAACTTTTGGTGGTCCATACTCTTGCGGTACAGCTCCGCTCCGAGGACATGGGTATGCAAATTGAGGTTGTGGGCAATGAGGTAATCTGCTTTCTCCAGTACCGCCAAAAAGGCCGTCAGCGCCTCCTTTAGCGGGACGCCCTCTTCGCGGGCCTTATCTGTAGAAATGCCATGTAGTCGCTCCACCTCATAGGGGATTTCGTAGCCCTCCGGTTGGATGGTGAAGAGTTGTTTTTCGATTAAAATCCGGTCCTTATCGTAGAGCAGCCAGGCGATTTGCACCATCCGGGGCCAGTTGAAGGTATCGGTAGCCGGAGCCTTCCAACTTCGGGGCTTGCCGGCGCTTTCGGTGTCGAAAAATAGATACATGGTTTTTGGATCGTTTTTGATTATTCCCCTTTCAGGGCTTCCAATATTTTTTCGGCCATGCCAAAGGTCGTGCTGGAGGAGAGGCGAAAGCGTTTCAGCGGCCCATCCCAGTGCTCCGCTTTGGCGGCCCAGGCGTGGTAGTGTCCCATGTCATCGCGCTCGCAGTAGACGCCGAGCGGCATATGGCAGCCTCCGCCCATCATTTGCAGCACCTTGCGCTCCACATTGGTGCAGGCCGAAACCTCGCGGTGATGCAAGTGTCGCAGCAGCTTGCGCGTCGTACGGTCGGCCTCGACGCATTGGAAGGCTAGGACGCCCTGCGCCGGTGCGGGTACGAATTCTTTAGGGTTGAGGGGCAGGACGAGCAGGTCCGAGAGGTCCAGCTGTAGGCGCTCTAGCCCGGCCGCCGCCATAACGATGCCGTCAAACTGCCCTTGCCGCAGCTTATCGATGCGGGTCGGAACATTGCCTCGGATGTCTTTGATGGCCAAGTCGGGGCGAAAATCCAGCAGCAGCGCCTTACGGCGGGCCGAGGAGGTACCAACCACAGCGCCTTCGGCGAGCTTGAGAATCTTGCCCTCGTCGCTCGACGCCTTGCGGATCAACAGGTGGTCGGCGGGATTGGCGCGGTAGGAGACGGCAGTGGTGCAGAGGCCCGGCGGGGGGCTGGTCGGCAGGTCTTTCATAGAGTGGACCGCCATATCGACATCACCACGGAGGAGGGCCTCTTCGATTTCTTTGGTAAAAAAGCCCTTCCCTTCGATTTTATCAAAGCTGAGGTGCTGAATGCGATCGCCTTTGGTCTTTATGATTTGGAGTTCGGCGGTCACCCCGATCTTGGCCAGCTGTGCTTTGGTGTATTCTGCTTGCCAGAGCGCCAGCTTACTGCCACGGGTGCCGATGCGAATCGTTTTTGATATTGTTTCCAACTTATGGTAATTTTACGCAAAGGTAATTTATCTACTAGAAAATCAAAACAGCAAATAGCTATGCAAATCTCTGCAAAAGAATTAGGTGTCCTGTTGAAAGGCCACTTGGAGGGGGACCCGGATGTGATGGTCTCTGCGCCCAGTAAGATCGAGGAGGGCCGGCCGGGGACGATTACTTTTCTGGCCAATCCCAAGTATGAGCCTCACGCTTATACGACAAAGGCCAGTATTTTGCTGGTCAGCCGGGATTTTCAGCCGGTGCAGCCGATTGCGGCGACTTTGATTCGGGTAGATGACGTGTACGCCAGTCTGGCTTTTTTGTTGGAGCAATTTGGTCAGCAGGCCGAGCAGCAGCGGGTGATTGCCGAGCGGGCTTCGGTGCATGAGAGTGCGGAGATTGGCGAGGGAGTGGCCATTGGTGAGTTTACGGTGGTGGAGGCGGGAAGCCGCATTGGGGCCAATTGTACGCTGTATCCACAGGTTTTTGTGGGGAAAAATGTGGTGCTGGGCAATAACGTAACCCTTTATCCTGGAGTGAAAATATACCACGACTGCCAGATCGGTGATAACTGCGTGCTGCACGCCAATGTGGTGATTGGCTGTGATGGCTTCGGCTACGTACCGCAGGAGGATCGCTCTTACCGCAAAATTGCCCAAATTGGCAATGTAGTGATCGAATCGGATGTTGAAATTGGTTCGAATACGGTGATTGACCGCGCCACGATGGGCTCCACCTTCATCCGCAGAGGCGTAAAATTGGATAACCTCATCCAGATTGCCCACAATGTCGACATCGGCGAGCATACGGCGATTGCGGCTCAGGCCGGGGTGGCTGGCAGTACCCAGATTGGACAGCATTGTATGATTGGTGGGCAGGCTGGATTTGTGGGGCATATCAAGGTGGCCGACGGTGCCAAAGTCCAGGCCCAGAGCGGCGTTGCCGCCCCTATTAAGACCGAGAATACGGCCGTTTACGGCTCTCCGGCTATTGATTACAGTAATTACCTGCGTTCTTATGCGGTGTTTAAGCAATTGCCGGCCTTGTATAAGCGGATTAGTGAGTTGGAGCGGAAGTTGAGGGAGGGGTGATGTTCACAATATCTCCCTTAGTTGTACGGTAGTATCACTCAAAGTACTTTTGATTTTTTCAACTTCTTCTGTGTCGATGTATCGGCCAAAATGATTTGCTGTCTTATACCGCTTGTCACCTCGTCGCGACAGAAACCCATCCTGATCAAGTTCATAGTCAAAAAAGAGTCCTTTAATTACTGGTAAGTATTGATCGACAATACCATCTTCCTTTTTCGATTGATTACGGCCAGGCAGGACTAAAT
>JBCDGZ010000142.1:0-19721 GCA_038750655.1 Bacteroidota bacterium
TGCCAACAACTTGTCTTCAGTTGGAAGGTTGAAGAGGGAGAGTTAATCAGAAATCGCGTCCCCCCTCCCTTTATCCTCAAATCGCGAGGAAGACCACACTGCAAAATACCTAGATTAGACTGGAAAGTTGACGGAGCTGAATCATCCCTTGAAGAGGATCGATGGAAATGAGGCATTGATTTTGCAGCGAGCATATCAAGAGTAATTTTATAGCTAGGTAATTTATTTTTTCACTATATTTGTTGGTCATTTTTTCAAAAAAATTCCTGTAAACGATGAAAAAACTGCTGAAGTTAAGCTCAGTTCTTTTCCTATTAGTATTCTTGATGAGTTCCTGCAGCAAGAAAGAAAGATCGGCGACTACCGGATGGAAGTACAACGATCAAAAATGGGGCGGCTTTGAGAAGCTAGATTACGAAGGCCAGGCGACTGGTCCGAACCTGGTATTGGTTCAAGGAGGTACTTTTAGTATGGGTATCACTGACCAAGACGTTACTTATGATTGGAATGCCATTCCCCGCCGTGTTACGGTCTCCTCCTTTTATATGGATGAAACAGAAGTCGCCAATGTCGACTACAGGGAATATCTGTACTGGATCAATCGCGTATTCAGTGAATCCTACCCCGAAGTTTTTCAAAATGCACTTCCAGATTCTCTAGTCTGGCGTGAAGAGTTGTCCTACAACGAACCTTTCGTTGAGACCTATTTCCGCCACCCTTCTTACGATAATTATCCAGTGGTAGGGGTAAACTGGATTCAGGCCAACGAATTCTGTAAGTGGAGAACGGACCGTGTAAACGAAATGATTCTGATCGAGAGAGGTGTACTGAACGCCAATCCAGAGCAGAAGGATGAAGATAACTTTAACACAGAATCTTATCTGGTAGGTCAATACCAGGGAGATGTTCGTAAAAATCTGAAAGACATCAGAACCGGTGGTGAGCGTGCCGTACGTTTTGAGGATGGTATCCTGCTGCCTTCTTACCGTCTGCCGACGGAGGCAGAGTGGGAGTATGCCGCACTGGCCCTGATCGGTAACCAAACTTCTTCTAAGGATGAGCGCATCTCTGATCGTCGCCTCTTCCCTTGGAATGGCAACACCGTTCGCTACCAGAAGCGGGATAAGTACCAAGGACAAATCCTGGCCAACTTTAAGAGAGGCCGTGGTGACTATATGGGTATGGCTGGTAAATTGAATGACCAGGCACATATTCCAGCTCCTGTTCGCTCTTACCTCCCTAATGACTTCGGTCTGTATCATATGGCAGGTAATGTGAACGAATGGACAATGGATCTCTACCGTCCACTGACTAGTATGACTTTACGTGATGTTGAAAATCACGACTTGAATCCTTATCGTGGAGGTAAATTTGAGTCCAAAGTACTGGATGAGAATGGCCAGCCGGTTGAAAAGGATAGCTTGGGTCGCATTCGCTACCGCTACGTTGAAGATGATGAGGTAGCCAATCGCGAGAACTACAAGCGTGGTCAGGTCTACAACTACCTCGATGGGGACAAAGAATCCTACGTACTCTACGATTACGGTAAGACGACTTTGATTAGTGATAAGTCAAGAGTCATCAAGGGAGGTTCTTGGGCCGATCGTGCCTTTTTCCTCTCTCCGGGTGCTCGCCGTTTCAAAGAAGAAGATAAAGCAGATCGTACCATCGGTTTCCGCTGTGCCATGACCCGTACGGGCGGACCTTCTGGCAACGACGATTCTGGAGGGAATGCCTTCAAGAAAAAAGGAAAAAAGGCTAAGCGCCGTTATAAATAGTGGTAGCTTGATCTTCACATAGCGACCTTGTCGCAGGAAGCCTCCATATCAGATTGCTGGTATGGAGGTTTTCTTATTATATTTGCGGGTCAAGAGCATAATTACCTATGACCTCAATTGAACAGCTTTATACCTACTATCGCCAGTACCCACTTGTAGTGACCGACAGTCGTCAGCTCAGCTCAGGGTCGCTCTT
Organism: Bacteroidota bacterium; assembly: GCA_038750655.1. Taxonomy (GTDB): domain Bacteria; phylum Bacteroidota; class Bacteroidia; order Chitinophagales; family Saprospiraceae; genus JBCDGZ01. The sequence continues at coordinate 1,975 of JBCDGZ010000142.1, forward strand.
TTTTGCCCTTAAAGGAGAGCGTTTTGATGGAAATAAATTTGCTGAGGAGGCCCTGAGCAAAGGAGCGGCCTACGCAGTGATCGATGACCCTGCTTACCAAAAAGGGGAACGCTGCCTCCTGGTCGAAGATGTCCTGACCAGCCTACAGCAGCTGGCTACCCATCATCGCACTCAATTTGACATTCCTATATTGGCCATTACGGGCAGCAATGGTAAAACCACGACTAAAGAAGTACTCCACAAGGTGCTCGCTGCTCACTACCGTACACATGCCACCAACGGCAACTTTAACAACCATATCGGCGTACCGCTCACCCTGCTGCGCATGTCCACAGAAACGGAGATCGCCATCATCGAAATGGGCGCTAATCGCATCGGCGATATAGAAGAACTCTGTAAGATCGCCCGTCCCACCCACGGCCTGATCACCAACGTCGGCAAAGCCCACCTCGAAGGCTTCGGCAGCGAGGAGGGCGTACGCCAGGGCAAGTCGGAGCTTTACCGCTTTCTGGCTGCCCATCGGGGCGTCGCCTTCATCAATATCGATGAGCCTCACCTGAGCGACCTCGCCGCCGTCGTCAATCGTCGATTGTACTATTATCGCAGTGAGACCCTAAGCGCGGATCCTCAGCATTTTGAGATCAAAGTACTGGGCATCAGCCCCTACGTTCGAGTGGCTTTCCGCGAGGAGGAGGAAGAGCTGATTTGCCATAGCCGCCTGATCGGTGCTTACAATGTGAATAATATTATGACGGGTATTGCTGTAGGTCAATATTTCAAAGTTCCCGCCGATCAGATCAAGGCCGCCATTGAATCGTACATTCCTAAAAACAACCGCTCCGAGCTGCTGGAATACGGCGGCAATCACTATATCCTGGATGCCTACAACGCCAATCCAAATAGTATGCGTGGAGCGATAGACCATTTCGCCAGCTTGCCTGCGGCCCCCAAGATGGCCATTCTGGGCGATATGCTGGAGCTTGGCCCTTACAGCCAGGCTGAGCACCAGGCCCTGGTGGATTATGCTGGAGGACTGGGCTTCGAGGAGCTGGTGCTGGTCGGGGCGGCCTTCGGCGAGCTGAAGGAACCGGGCTCCGCCCGGCATTTCGCCGACGTCACGGCCCTGCGGGCCTGGTTCGACCAACAAGCCTTCGGCGGCTATCACATCTTGCTGAAAGGTTCGCGAGGTATTGGTTTGGAGCGCCTGCTCAAATCTTCCGCTTCTCCGTAAAGCGCTTATAAGCATTCAGTAGGCGCTGCGGCAGCTCATCTTTACAGGCCAGCACATAGTCTTTATAAGAACAGGGAATGAGTCGATGGCGCTGGTATTTCTTCTGCTGTCGCAGCGGTAATTGTACCCACCAACGGCCGCTTTTGGGGCTTTTCCAGAAAGTGAGGTAATAGTCTAGCTTTTTAAATTCGACGATGTATTCGAGCAGCCCCTCGTTCGAAACCGGAAAATCCTGCTTGCGATTGTAGTAGCCGTCGAGGAAGTACCAGATCATCTGGGCCATGAACAGTGCGGTTTGGTCGCGTTGATCATGGAGGGTTTGGAAGCCATAGAAGCCGATGGAGCTGAGCTTGTCGCTCATACCGGCGTAGCGGCTGATGGTGCAGGCCTCTTCGATGTGGAGGCCACTGGGGGTGGGGGCGGCCTGCGCGGGGGCCTCGCTAGAGCGCATGGCGGCAATGTTGAAGCTGAGCATATCGGCGTCTCGGATCAGCGGCTCGGCTTCTTCCAACTCCGGACGGAGGTGCCCCAGGCGGAGGTATTCGAAGTTGAGTTTATCAAAATTATCCAGAACAGAACGCGGCGTGTAGTAAGATTGGTGGCCAATAAAACCAAGGTTGAAAAGGCGTGGTTTCTTAGATTTTAGCAAATCATTGATTAAGCCCCGCTTTTTTTTCCGACGATCAGGCTGAAAATCAATTTTTTCATCAACCATGACCAGATTGACCATTTGCTGAAAACTCTGGTATGCCTTAAACTGCGCGTGGATAGGAGCGGCCGTATTGGCGATCACTAGCGGAAAGAGCCCACTGACCAGCAATTCGCTGAGGAGAGAAATGATAAACGAAGGATCTTCATTGCCTACATTCCCCAGGTCGACAATCCGCATTTTACGAAAAGGAAAATCAAGGCTATAAAGGGCATTGCGGATCGCATTGGTATCCGCTTCTCCTACTCCGACAATAGCAATGTGATAGTCGGCAAGATTGGGCAGATAATCCTGATAAATGAAGATTCGTCGACCCAGTTGTCGTCTTGAAAGTTGATCGTAAACGGAAATCTGTTTAAGGTCGACGGGGCGAAGCCAGTGGTTGAGCATGGATATACAAAAATTTTGGACCTCTGATTGAGGCTTTCAGATACTACTTATACCAAAGCGAGAAACTTTGCTACAAAAGTAGTTAAATGTTTTTTTTTCCGCCTAACAATAGATAAAATTGCATCGATTACTGTACAGTCAATGTACGGGCCCTAACTTTCATAAAGCATTCATTATTAGTTGCTTTTGTTAATAATTTCACATGAAATCTTTACTAAAAAAATACAAAGAAACACAACCCGAGATTGTGTTTGAATGGTCCGACCACCTCACTGACGCCAAAGGTTGGATTGTCATTAACTCACTTCGAAATGGTGCAGCAGGGGGAGGTACCCGGATGCGTAAAGGCTTGACAAAGGAGGAGGTGATCTCGCTGGCTAAGGTGATGGAGATCAAGTTTTCGGTCTGCGGGCCAGCTATCGGTGGCGCAAAGTCCGGTATCAATTTTGACCCCAACGACCCTCGTCGCAATGAGGTGCTTAAGCGTTGGTACAAAGTGGCTTTTCCTATCTTGAAAAACTACTACGGAACGGGTGGAGATTTAAATGTGGATGAACTCAAGGACGTCATCCCGATGACGGAAGAGCTGGGGTTATGGCATCCTCAAGAAGGCATTGTCAATGGCCATTTGCATTCCCCTAAAGGAGAGCGAATTAAGGTTTTGGGACAACTTCGTCAGGGCTGCGCAAAAATTATTGAAAATACGAATTATGTACCTGAGGGGGAGAAATATGCAGTAGCAGATATGATTACTGGCTATGGAGTCGCCGAATCAGTGAAACATTATTATCAGGTCTTTCGTAATAGTCAACTGAAAGATAAAAAAGTGATCATTCAGGGATGGGGCAACGTCGCCTCGGCCGCTGGGTGGTACCTCGCCAAAGCTGGTGCTAAGATCATTGGTATTATCGATAAGAACAATGGCCTGATCAAGAAGGAAGGATTTACTGAGGAGGAAGCAGAGTCACTGTTCATACATAAAGATGGTAACAAGTTGGATGCTGCACACGCACTTTCTTTTGAGAAGACTAACGAACAGATTTGGAGCCTGGGGGCCGATATATTCATCCCTGGCGCTGCCTCTAAATTGGTGACTCGCGAGCAAGTAGACGCGATGCTGAAAGCAGGATTAGAAGTCATTTCTTGCGGAGCGAATGTTCCATTTATCGATGATGAGGTATTTTTTGGAGAAACTGCTAGCTATGCAGATATGCAGGTGAGCCTCATTCCAGACTTCATTGCTAACTGCGGAATGGCACGTGTTTTTGCCTATTTGATGCAGTCGGATGCCAAGGTTACAGACGTGGCGATCTTCTCTGATGTTTCGCAGACAATACGTCAAGCTTTAGAGGCAATTTATGCCCAAAATCCGGACGAAAAGAATATTTCGACGACGGCTTTAAAAATGGCTTTAGAGAAGTTAATGGACTGAAAATAAAGGACTTTTAATTTGACATCTTAGGTAAAAATTCTATATTTACTCCATTAAGTACCAAAATAAAGTGGTGCCCTTTGAGGTGTTGGTAAAAAATGATTCAAATTATTTGTGACGTTGAAAAAAAACAATACTTTTGTACTTCGAATAAGTTAGACTTTTTTATTATAAGTAATAATCGCCTATTTTTTTTAAAATAATTTCAAAGTAAAACCCTATGACAAGGAAAATCTATTCATTATTCGTTTTGATTCTGTGTGTATCCCTATGCACATCAGGTATCGCTCAAGACGACGACACTTCCTACCAAGGTCTTAAATTTAGCTCTCAGCCGAAGCATCAGTCTGAGATCGGTGTTAATTTAGGACACTTCATGGTATTAGGAGACATCCAGCCACGTCTAGGATGGGGGGCTGGTGTTCATTTCCGTAGAGCTTTCGATTATGCCTTCGCCTGGAGAGTTGACTTCATGTATGGACAAGGTCGAGGTTTGGAGCCACGTAATAGTGGTGGATCAGAAAGATCTGCTGCCGCCAATTCTGTACTCAGAGATTTGGGATACGGTACTGGCGATACTCAATATTTCCATAATTACAGGACGGAGTATACGTCTCTTACTGTTCAAGGAATCTGGAGCCTGAATTCTTTTGGCTACAAGAAAAAGAGCAGAAAAGTGAACTGGTATATCTTTGCTGGTCTCGGTGTAGATCGCTTCCAGACTTACTACGATGCCCTGAACGGTAATGTCCCTTATAATTATGATGCAATTAGCACTGTAGGACTCGAAAATTCTCGGGATGCTCGTCAAGATGTTAGAGATGAGCTTAGAGATTTGTTGGATGGTGATTATGAAACTCCAGCAGAAATCGGCAGTGGTCGTCGTGATGATGACGATAGAGAAGGATTCAGACTTAACATTCACGCCAATGCTGGTCTAGGTGTTTCTTTCAAGCTGTCTGAGAAGATCAATATCGGTTTGGAGCACCAGGTAAGTATTCTCTTCGGAAACGAAAGTGACTTGATTGACGGTTACCGTTGGAGAAATGCTACTGACTTGACTCAGTACCGTGATCTGGTTAATTATACTAATATCCGTGTTAACTTCAACATTGGTAAGAAAGAAGAGGCTTCTGAGCCACTGTGGTGGGTTAGCCCATTAGGCTTGCTCGCTGATGACCTTGCTGAGGTTAAAGCTCGTCCAATTCTGGATATGACAGATACAGATAAAGATGGTGTTATCGATATGATCGATCAAGAGAAAGATACTAGAGAAGGTTGTGCCGTAGATACTCGCGGTATCATTCTCGATAGTGATGGTGATGGCATCGTTGATTGTGATGATGATGAGCCACACTCTCCTCCAGGTTATAAGACAGACACTAAAGGTATCGCTCAGGTTCCAGATCCTGGTTACACCAATGAGTCTGACGTAAATAGAATCGTTGATGCTAAGCTGGGTGAGTTCAAGGCAACCATGCCTACTCCGGACCCAACCAACTGGTTCCTTCCAATGGTTCACTTCGATCTCGATAGGTACTCCATCAAGAGTAGTGAGTTTGCTAAGTTGCACCACATCGCAAGCGTGATGAAACTTAATCCAAGCGTTCGTGTCGTCGCTAAAGGCCATACTGACCGCCTGGCTGGTAACTGCTACAATGATGTATTGTCTTTCAATCGCGCTAATGCTGCTATTGATTACTTAGTTAATAAGTACAACATTGCAAGAGATCGCTTCGTCCTCAACTGGGGTGGTGAAAATGACGCTTTGGTACAAAGCAATGGTTCTAACCTGATCAACCGTCGTGTTGAATTCATGGTTGCTACTGACCAATCTGAGATGGGACGCCCAGACTGTGGCGTTAGCAATGCAGGCTCAGGTGGTACGAAGTACTCTGGAAATAAAGAAGCTGGCTACTAATAGTCGCCTAAGCTTTTAGCAAAAAAGGATCGTTGAATGCTCAACGGTCCTTTTTTGTTTATTGGATATTACATCTGTCGCCGTGTTCCCTGGCGGGAGCTATGTATACACACAACGCAGATTTATTGAAATAGCCCCTTGGAATCTTCGATTTAGCCCCATTCGTCAAGGCAGTGTCTCTCGCAAGAGGACACTGACCATACTACAAAAGTGGGACTTCAGTGAGAAAAAATCGCCGTGTCCCTTAGCAGGAGACACGGCTTGGACGATTAAATGGTTTTTTTGTGCAAATAAGAGATGCGTCTATACGATAGTTGGACGTCATTAAGAAAAAAGAAAACAATGAAACATGAAGATTTACCGGAAAGGTGGAAATTGAAGATAATCGAATACTTGAAGTCGAATGGCGAAGAAGATAGAAAAAGACTGAGTGCTCATGACTTTTTTCCAAATCGAAAAGTAGCAATCAAATTTGAGGATGATTCATTTGCTGAATTTAGATATGCACTTGTTATAAATGCACCTGAATTTAAAGAAGTTGGAATTTTTACAGAACATTGTGGTTATCATATTTTCAATTTGAGAGGAACATACATAAATCTTATTGAAGATGAATAAGATCTATATAATCAATAAGCTCCCGTAGCAAGCATCACCAAAGTACAAGCAGACTCCACCGCTATACCCTGCTCCCGGGCCAGCCGGCCCAACTCCGGATTCTCCGTACCAGGATTAAAAATGAGGCGCTGCGGCTGTAAGGAAAGGATGTAGTCGTAGTAAGCCGCCTGATGCGGAACACCCAAATAGAGGCTTATAGTATGAATATCCTCAACGGGCCGCAGCTCATTGAGGATATTTATACCGGCGATTTCACCCGCCTTAATGCCCACTGGAATGACCTCGTGGCCCTGAGCAACCAGGCGGCTAACCGCTTTGTGCGCATAACGCGCCGGGTTAGGGCTAGCACCCAGAACCATCGTTTTTTTCATCATCAAACCAGTAAACGGATCGGAGCTTCCAGAATGTCTTTGAGTGTCGCGAGGAATTTAGCGCCCGTAGCGCCATCCACAACGCGGTGATCACAAGAAAGCGTTACTTTCATCATTTTACCAATCACCATCTCTCCATCCTTGACGATGGGCTTCTCGATGATGCCGCCAACGGCCAGAATGCAAGAGTCCGGTGGATTGATGATGGCCGTGAATTCTTCGATGCCGAACATCCCCAGATTAGAGACCGTAAAGGTGTTGCCCGACATTTCATCAGGTTGCAGCTTCCGCTCTCTGGCTTTACCCGCCAGGGTCTTGGTCTCCACATTGATCTGCGAAAGTGTCTTCATGTCCGCATGACGGATCACCGGAACCAATAGTCCTTCGTCTACCGCTACCGCTACACCAACATTGACCGCCTTGTTGCGACGAATATGATCGCCCATCCACGAAGAGTTGATCGCCGGATGCTGGCGCAGGGCCACCGCACAGGCTTTCACAACGATGTCATTGAAAGAAATGCGGGTAGGCGCAATATCATTGATGCGCTTGCGCGCTTCGATGGCATTGCCCATATTGACCTCGACCGTAAGGTAGAAGTGAGGCGCAGAGTATTTGCTTTCGCCGAGGCGGCGAGCGATGGTCTTGCGCATCTGACTGACCCGGATTTCTTCGTAGCCCTCTTCCAGGCCGTTGAAGTTGAAGGCTGGTACGGCTGGAGCTTCCGCCGCAGGCGCTGCCGCCGGAGCCGGAGCATTCATATACTGCTCGATGTCGCGCTTAACGATGCGTCCATTGTCACCGCTGCCTTGAATAGCAGAGAGGTCGATCCCCGCTTCTTTGGCCATACTGCGGGCCAGCGGAGAAGCTTTGATGCGACTATCCGAGGCTGCATGGCTAGTGGCGACGGCTGGAGCCGGAGCTGGCGTCGCCGAAACGGCAGGTTGAGCCACTGGAGCAGGGGCTTCTGCCACCGGAGCGGGGGCTTCCTCTTTAGCCTCCGCTGCTGCGCCGTTGCTGGTTTCTGCGGCTGCCAAAGCCGCTTTATAATCTTCCCCCTCCTCGCCGATCACGGCTAGTACGCCGTTAACCGGAACGGGACCTTCTTTTACACCGATGTGGAGCAGGACGCCCTCATGGTAATTTTCCAACTCCATAGTTGCTTTGTCGGTTTCGACCTCTGCGAGAACATCGCCGGGCTCGACCGTGTCGCCCACTTCTTTGAGCCAACCAACGATCACACCTTCTTCCATAGTGTCGCTCATGCGGGGCATTCTGATGACTTCAGCCATAGTATTCTTACGTTTTGGATTCTTTGATCTTGTCTAATCGGAGAGGAACTCGACTTGTTTATCGTGGTTATCCATATCCTTTTCTGACAGACAACAAATGAGGATCAAAGAAGGTTGTATTGTCAATTTTTAAGGGTTTAAAATTATTTAAATTATGGGGTAATATCAAAACAAATCGCTGATTTAGGTGTAATTTTGTAAGGATATGAATTTTTCATCCAAATTAATCGAAGAGGCCGTCCATGCTTTCGCCAGCTTACCCGGAATTGGCAAGAAAACGGCCTTACGTCTAGTGCTCCATCTGATGACCCAAGAGGAGGAAAATACTGAACAATTTACCGATGCCCTCCTTAAGATGCGCAAAAACATCAAGACCTGTGAACGCTGCTATAATGTTTCCGATACTCCAATTTGTAACATTTGTCGGGATCAACGTCGAGATCAATCCTTGGTCTGTGTCGTAGAGAGTATTCGGGATGTGATGGCTATTGAAGATACTTCGCAATTCCGAGGGTTGTACCATGTTCTTGGCGGTATCATTTCTCCTATTGAAGGCATCGGCCCTAATGACCTGACCATCGACGCGCTAGTGGAGCGTATCCAAAAAGAGGGGATCAAAGAAGTCATTATGGCTATCAGTCCTACTATTGAAGGGGACACGACTATTTTTTACATCTCCAAACGTTTGCAAGCTCTGAACATCAAGATCAGCACCATCGCACGGGGCGTCTCCTTTGGCGGAGAACTGGAATATGCGGATGAGCTGACACTCGGACGTTCGATTATTTCAAGAGTTCCTTATCGTATGCGGCAAAGCGGTGCGGAGGAGTGATTGAGTGATTCACCAGAATGCACATCGGATGAAACTCTCCATTGTTATTGTCAACTACAACGTGAAGTACTTTTTGGAGCAGGCCCTCCTGGCAGTACGCAAAGCCTGTAAGGGGCTGTCGTCGGAAGTCTTTGTGGTGGATAATAACTCCGTTGATGATTCGGTGAGTATGGTGAGGGAGAAATTCCCGGAGGTACACCTGATTGCTAATGAGGATAACCCTGGTTTTTCGATTGCCAACAACCAGGCGATTCGGCAATCGAAGGGGGAGTATGTCCTGCTGCTTAATCCGGATACGGTGGTAGAGGAAGATACTTTTACCAAGTGCGTGGCCTTCATGGACGAGCATCTGGATGCCGGAGGCCTGGGGGTACGGATGATTGATGGCTCTGGAAAATTTCTTCCCGAATCCAAACGTGGCTTCCCTTCTCCCTTCGTCGCCTTTTGTAAAACTTTTGGTCTGTCCAGCCTCTTCCCCAAATCGCGGGTCTTTAATCGCTATCACCTCGGATTCCTCGATGCCAATGAAACCAATGAGGTGGATGTACTGGCCGGTGCCTTCATGCTGCTCCGCAAATCTGTACTCGATGAAATCGGCCTGCTCGACGAGTCCTTCTTTATGTACGGCGAAGACATCGACCTATCCTACCGCATCGTACAAGCAGGGTATAAGAACTATTATTTTGCGGACACCACTATTATCCACTATAAAGGAGAAAGCACGAAGAAGGGGAGCCTCAACTATGTCAAGGCCTTTTACAATGCCATGATCATTTTTGCCCGTAAGCATTTCAAGGGCGAGAGTGCCCGGCTCTATGTCTTCATGTTGCAAATGGCCATCTACTTTCGAGCCTTCCTGACCATCATCAGTAATTTTTTCCGCCGGGCCTACCTCCCGATTTTAGATGCGGCCGTCATTTTTGCTGGCCTTTATGTCTTGAAAGATTTCTGGGCCACCAATTATTTCAATAATCCGGATTATTACCAATCCAGCTTTGTTTACTTCAATATGCCGCTGTACATCGGTATTTGGCTGACGGCAGTGTACTTTAGCGGCGGCTATGACCATGCGGGCCAACTGCGGCGCTTAGCCAGGGGCCTACTGGTCGGTACCCTCCTCCTGGCTGCCGTCTACGGCTTTCTCGACCTGGAATACCGCTCCTCCCGGGCCTTGATTATTCTGGGGGCCATCTGGGCCCTCCTGTCTACCATCGTGCTGCGCCTACTCCTACATTTCATGCGCTATCAGAATTTTAACCTTGGGCGCGAGCATGCGCGCAACCTGGTGGTCGTAGGCAGTGAGGCGGAGAGCAAGCGGGTGATGCAATTGGTACATCAGGCCCACGTCTTTAAGAATTGCATCGGCTTTGTCGCTCCCTTCGAAACGCACGACCCCAGCATTTACCTCAGCAGTCTCAAGCAGTTGGACGAAGTGGTACACATTTATAAAGTAGAAGAAATTATCTTCTGTTCCCGCGATATTAGCTCCCAACAAATCATGCAGTGGATGACTCGACTGGGGCCACAGATCGACTATAAAATTGTTCCGGAAGAGAGCTTGAGCATCATCGGCAGCAGCTCCAAGAATACGGCCGGAGAGCTGTACACCATCGACATTCGCTTTCAAATCGCTGATTCGATGAGCCGCCGCAATAAACGTTTGCTAGATATACTTGTTGTATTAGTATTGGTTGGTTTATTGCCAATTGCACTATTGCTGGTCAAACAACGACTGGGACTACTGCAAAATATACTGGCCGTCTTGCTGAGGCGTAAAAGCTGGGTGGGCTACGCTCCCACAGATCGCTCCAACGATGGGCTGCCAACTTTGCGTCAGGGAATATTGTCTCCATTGGATGCGTTAGAATTGGAACAGGTGAATATGCCGACGATCAAACGCCTGAATTTTCTCTACGCTAAAGACTATCAAAGTTCGCGCGACCTCGAAATTATTTGGCTTGGGCGACGCTTTCTAGGAAGACAATAGCAGGATGCAACTATGCGCTAAATAATGCGTAGTTTTATTGAATATCAAGCTATTACACGATGATGATTAAGAAAAAAATACAACAACTCGCCAAACGCTATCACAAAGACCTTGTTCACCTTCGTCGCCACCTTCATCAGTACCCAGAGCTGTCTTTCAAAGAAAAGGCTACTGGACGATTCATCGCTGAGCAGCTCAAGCAATTAGGGATTGTTCACGAATATGGTGTAGCCGAAAATGGAACCGTAGCCCTGATTCGTGGAAAAAAAGCGGAGCGAGAGGTCGTTGCCTTGCGTGCTGATATTGATGCTCTGCCCATTCAGGAAGATAATAAGGTGGCTTATAAGTCCAAAAACGAGGGCGTGATGCACGCTTGTGGTCACGATGTGCATACAGCTTCTTTGCTGGGGACCGCCCGCATCCTCAACGAACTTAAAGGGGAGTTTGAGGGGACGGTCAAGCTGATTTTTCAGCCGGCGGAGGAGAAGCTTCCGGGGGGGGCTTCGCTGATGATTAAGGAGGGTGCTTTGGAGAAGCCCCGGCCGGGTAGCATCTTTGGTCAGCACGTTCACCCGCCGCTGGCAACGGGAAAAGTGGGCTTTTGTCCAGGGAGCTATATGGCCTCAGCCGATGAGTTGTACGTGACGGTCAAGGGGCGCGGGGGCCACGGGGCTTTGCCGCATGAGTGCATCGATCCGGTGGCGATTTCCGCCCAAATCATCGTGGCGTTGCAACAGGTGGTAAGCCGTTTTTCTAACCCCATCACCCCCTCCGTACTGACCTTCGGAAAGATCAATACCCAGGGGGGAGCGACCAATATTATTCCCAATGAAGTTCAGCTGGTTGGCACTTTTCGTACTATGGATGAACGCTGGCGAGACGAGGCTCACAAGCGGATGAAGAAGATTGCTACCGGCATTGCTAAAGGCATGGGCGGTGCATGTAAGTTCAAAATTATTAAGGGCTATCCGGTGCTGCACAACGATGAAAAACTGACCCACAATGCTCGCGCCTACGCTGTAGAATACCTGGGGCAAAAGCAGGTGATCGATTTGCCGATCCGCATGAGTTCGGAGGACTTTGCCTGGTACTCTCACGAGCTGCCTGCCTGCTTCTACCGCCTGGGAACGGGCAATGTCAAACGCGGAATTACCTCGCCCGTACACACCAGTACCTTCGATGTTGATGAAGGCTGTCTGGAGGTGGGGGCTGGGCTGATGGCCTGGATGGCTATTCGGGGGCTGGGCAATTGATTAGAGCTTGTTTGGTTGCGTAAATTGTTTTAAATTAAGACCTTAAGGGAGCACTGGGATTTTATATTTTTTTTTATTTAAACTGTCTGCAATGTAACTACTTCGCTTTTTTGGCGTTAAAATTGTGGTTTCTGTTAATATAAGGCTACTGTATTTTCATTCCTAAATGCTCTTCATTACTTCTATTTATTGATCAACTTAAACATTCATACAGATTATTATGGCGAAAATTCTAATTGTTGATGACGAGGTCAGTATCCGGAAAACGCTTAGAGAAATTCTTGAATTTGAAAAGTACGACGTAGAGGAAGCGGCCGATGGATTGGATTGCTTGGTTAAACTCAAGCAGACCAAATTTGATGTCGTTATCATGGACATCAAAATGCCCAAGATGGATGGTATGGAGGCCCTGGAGCGGGTACAGTTGCTGGTTTCGGACACTCCGGTAATTATGATCTCAGGGCACGCCGATATTAATATTGCAGTGGATGCTGTTAAGAAGGGAGCCTTTGATTTCATCTCCAAGCCCCCTGATCTGAATCGTATGTTGATCACGGTACGCAATGCGATGGACAAGTCCAGCCTGATTACAGAGACTAAGGTCCTCAAGCGTAAAGTATCGAGAAGTAAAACACAGGAAATTATTGGAGAATCTGGTCCGATTAAGACCATCAAAGATACCATTGAGCGCGTAGCGCCTACCGAGGCGAGGGTGCTGATTACGGGAGATAACGGTACCGGAAAGGAGCTGGTAGCCCGCTGGCTGCACGAAAAGAGCCCCCGCTCTAGTCATCCCATTATCGAGGTCAACTGCGCGGCTATCCCCTCGGAGTTGATCGAGAGTGAGTTGTTTGGCCACGAGAAAGGCTCCTTTACTTCGGCCCACAAGCAGCGCATCGGAAAGTTTGAGCAGGCCAACGGCGGTACGATCTTTCTGGATGAGATCGGCGATATGAGCCTCAGTGCTCAGGCGAAGGTCCTCCGCGCCTTGCAAGAAAATAAGATCACCCGCGTTGGTGGCGATAAGGAAATCCGCGTCGATGTGCGGGTCTTGGCAGCAACGAATAAGGACCTGCGGACACAGATTCGTCAGGGTAAATTTCGCGAAGACCTTTATCACCGTTTGGCTGTAATTATCATCCAAGTTCCACCGCTGAACGATCGTAGAGAAGATATTCCCAAGCTGGTCGAACATTTCAACAAGATCGTTTGTAATGAATATGGTATCAGTGAAAAGAAAGTTACCGATAAGGCTTTGAAGGCCCTACAGAACGTCAACTGGACCGGTAATATTCGCGAGCTGCGCAATGTTGTAGAGCGCCTCATCATCCTCAGTGGCGATAGCATCACAGAGGCGGAGGTCGCCAGCTATGTTTCGCCTTCCAACCCTCAGCAAAACAGCGAGTTTCAAAAAATCTTTGACAAGTTTGATTCCATCCAGGAATTGCAAAAATATGTCGAAGAAGAGTACTACAATTACAAGGAAGGCATCCTTAAGTAGCATTCGCATCAACCTTGAATAATTGAATTATTTTGTGTATATAGCAAAGGCCTGCCCGCGAGGGTGGGCTTTTTGTCATTAAATACTTTTAAAATTATGGACACCAATCACACCGATAATACTACTAATGAGACGCCACAGCCAGATCGGCCCATGAAGAAATGGACAAGGCTCAAAGGCGAGAATTCCTGGACCATGTTCAAGGTGATCTCTGAGTTTGTGGATGGGTTTGAAGTGATGAATAATATTGGGCCTTGCATCTCTATCTTTGGCTCTGCCCGCACCAAGCCCCACCAACCCTACTACAAGCTGGCCGTGCAAGTCGCCCAAAAGCTGACCGAAGAAGGCTTCGGTGTGATCACCGGCGGCGGCCCAGGCATCATGGAGGCCGGCAACAAAGGGGCCTCCACCTCCGGCGGCCTTTCCGTAGGCCTCAATATCGACTTGCCCTTCGAGCAATCCCACAATCCCTTCATCGACCCTGAGCACAACCTCAACCACCGCTACTTCTTCGTACGCAAAGTCATGTTCGTCAAATATGCCCAGGCTTTTGTCGTCCTCCCCGGTGGCTTCGGCACCATGGATGAACTCTTCGAAGTGCTGACCCTCATCCAAACTAAAAAGATCACGGAAGTCCCCGTTATCCTCGTCGGCAGTAAATTCTGGGCGGGCCTCAAAGACTGGATTAAGGACATCATGTTGGCCGAAGGCAACATCAGCGAAAGGGATCTCGATCTGATGCCCATCACCGACGATCCGGATGAGGTGGTACGGATCATCCACGACTTCTACGACGAAAAGTCGAAGACCCTCAGCCCGAACTACGAACTGTAGCGACTCCCTTACTCACTTCGCAAGCTCTCCACTGGATTGGCCAGGGCGGCTCGAATGCTTTGCAGAAAAACCGTCAAGAAACTGATACCCAGTATGACCAGCCCCGCGCCGGCGAAGCCCCACCAGACCAGCTCCGTTTGGTGGGCAAAGTCCTCTAGCCAGCGGCTGATCAGCACGTAGCCTATGGGTACAGCGATGAGGGTCGAAAAGCCGATGAGCTTGACGAAATCTTTGGAGATCAGGCTAATAATCCCGGAGACAGAGGCCCCGAGCACTTTGCGGATGCCGATTTCCCGGGTGCGGCGCTCTAGCGTGAAGGTGGTGAGGCCGATCAGGCCGAGTAAGGCGATGAAGAGGGTCAAGAAGGTGGCGTAGAGGATGGCCTTGCCGAAGCGTTGCTGCTCTTCGTATTGTCTGGCGAAGTCCTCGTCTAGGAAGGTATAGCGCATAGGATGCGATGGCTCCACTTCGGTCCAAATTTCTTTGAGGGCCGCAATGGTCTCCGCTAAATTGGCTGTAGAGAGTTTGATGCCGGTGAAATTGCGCCAACTGTTGGCATTCATTACCAGTGGCATAATCTCGCGAGAAAGGTCGTGGAAATGAAAGTCTTTCGCCACCCCCACAATTTGCCCATAGGCTTCCTGGAAACCAAACTTCATACGCTGACCAATAGGTTGGCTGATATTGTAACGCTTGACAAATTCTTCATTGACAATATAATTGCTGATGGAATCGGCTCCAATATTGTCATCAATAAATCGTCCGGCGACCATCTCAATATCCAGGCTATTATCAAAATCGCCATCTGTAAAAATAACGTAAGGACTAATCGCATTGGGCCGCCCCTCGATGAGCACCTGCCAATCAGAGAAAAAACGCCCAGGCATCGTTGAGGTAGTGGTCACCTCTTGGACCCCCTGAATCTGCTTAATTCGGCTCTTCAGGCGTTCTACCTTTCTAAACGAATCATCAAAAGACATCGGGATACTCAGTACCTGATCTGCTTGAAAGCCCAGGTCTTCTTCTATCATAAAATTCACCTGCCGGTAAATGAAAAACATTACGATGAGTAAGGTGATGGAGGCAGAGAATTGCCCGATCACCAGCACCTTGCGGAAGATGCCTTTGTTTCCTGTCCGCATGAAGTTGGCTTTTAGAGCAGTCGCCGGTTTGAAGGCGGACATGACAAAGGCTGGATAGCTGCCACCGATTACTCCGACAAGGATGGCCAGTACAACCGTGCAGAGGATGACCCAGCTGGGGTCGCCACTAAATAATTCTAGCTCTCGATCGATAATTTTGTTGAAAAAGGGGAGTCCGATTTCGGCCAGCAGCAGGGCGAAGACGCCGGCGATGGAAGCCTGTATGATGGATTCGCTGATGAATTGAGTGGTCAGCATTCGGCGGCCTGCGCCTGCGACCTTCTTGACGCCCACTTCCTTACTGCGCTGGCTAGCCTGGGCGGTTGATAAATTGATGTAGTTGATAATCGCTACGGCTAAAACGATAAAGGCAATAAAACCAAAGATGTAGAGTGTATCGATGTTGCCGTTGGCATGCATGACCGTGTTGAAGTTACTAGAGTGCAGGTACACTTCGTGGAGCGGCTGTAGGCCCCAGTTGAAAAAGTCTTCCTTGTTAGGCGTATAGTTGGACGCTAGATACTCCTGTTCAATGAGTTTATTAATGTCTTTGGTGATCTTGGTTTCGAATGCTGGAACATTGACATCAGGATGTAGGCGGGCGTAGGTTGAGCGATTGTTGCCCGTCCAACTTTCGCTGAACCAGGTGAAGCGGGTGAAAATTTCGGAGCGAAGATGGGAAAGTCGGCCCTTACTGTCCAGGACACCGCTGATGATGAATTCCTCTTCTCCATCATAAGTAACGACCTTCCCTATGGCATTGTCCGTCCCAAAAACGCGCTCTGCCAACTCGTGGGTGATGACCATTGAGTTGGGCTGATCGAGCGCGGTAGCGGGATCGCCATGAAGGAATTTCATGCCCAGAACATTAAAAAATGTGCTATCTACAGTTGAAGTTTCCTGAATGTATAAGTCCTTGTCTCCATAGCTGAGCAGTCGTTCTCCCGAGGGCGCTTGGCCAGATGCAGCCACTACCTCTGGATAGTCGCTCATGAGTTTCTGTGCCAGGTTGCTAGGCGTCCAGGACGTACCAGTGCCTCCTCGATTTCGGTTGAGCCGATAGGTCAACTCGCTGCCTTCCATCCAGGTATCATAGCTGAATTCACTACGAATAAAAACGGCGATAAGAATGGCGAGGGCCATCCCCAGCGCCAGGCCCAGAATATTAAGACCAGAAAAAACTTTGTTGCGGGCCAGTTGGCGGAAGGCAATCTTGAAATAGCTGAAAAGCATAATGAAAGGATTCGTTATTAATCAATCAAGTGGACGATGATTAAAGTCCAATGCCTATGCCAAGTAGTGGAGCGATTTGATTATCAGTCGATTATAAAACAAGATAATTTTTGCCTATTCAAAAAGTGTCCGAAAATGAACGCTTTTTGTTCAGTAGTGGACAGCACTGATCTACTGCTTTAAAATCTTTTGGCTAATGATCTCCTTACCCGTATCAACTTGTAAGATGTAAAGGCCCTGGGGTAGGGCCGAGCAGTCTAACTGCTGTCCTTGTTGAGGGACTTCCCACCGTTTTCCAGCAGTATCAAATATTGCCCAGTTTTGCAAGGCCACGCCATTGAGGTTCAAAATACCAGTAGTAGGGTTGGGGAAAATTTGTAGACCTTCTTGATTGACTTCCGTGGTTGAAGTAGTCATGCATTGATCCAGAATCTCCTGAGCAGATTGACAGCCCTCTTTGTTCCTATAAATATTAGCTCTAGTACTGGTCTCCAAAAAAGAACAGACGATAGGTACATGACAAAGGCTTAGCTCCGGGCAGTCCTGAATGGTAAGATTTTCAGGAGCCTGGGCATCGATACTTCCTAAACCTTCTAGCGAGTTCAGTACTTCATTGTTGACAATAGACAGTTGCCGCCTGATTAGTTGGAGGTTGTACAATTGACTGATGTCCGTAAGCTGCTTATGATTACTGATGAATAGGGCGTCGACCGAGCGAATGCCCTCAAGGCCTCTCAAATTAGTGAGGCTGTCATTGTCACCAATATTAACAACCCTTTCGATAGAGTCCAATTGGCTAAGCTGGCTGATGTCTACAAGCGAGGGATTATTGTGCAACACTAACATACCCGCCATAGTGAGGCTGTCCAGGCCCCTCAAGTCTTTCAATAATGGAGAATAACTGATGGAGACCCCGTACTCCATAGATTTTATATGGATCAAGGTGCTAATATCTTTGAGACTTTTATTTCCTGAAATGTAGAGATAACTTAGTTCACGCA
>JBCDGZ010000143.1:0-19143 GCA_038750655.1 Bacteroidota bacterium
AAAAGAAAAAAAAAATCATAGGTATTGATTTGTTCGGTAAGAAAATTAATAAAAAAAGAATGACATCTAAAAACACTGTTCTCAGCCTCGCTATACTCTTTGCCCTTTTCTTTAGCCCTTTTCTAGTTGCTGCTACCCCTCAGTCTGGTCCCTTAGTATCTGACAATGAGTCGATTGTAGGGGAAGGGGCTGATGCCGTTAGTACGATTTTTCACAGCTTCCAAAGCCAAGAAATTGTTCCCATTACCCTAAAGACGAACCTCAGTAAATTGATTAAGGAAAAGGAGCGCGGTGACTACCAAGGCGCCAGTATTACCATCACTAACAAGTTGGGAGAGACGATCACTAAAGACATTAAAGTGAGACCTCGCGGGAAGAGCCGACGTAAGCTTTGTAGCTTTCCCCCAATTAAGATCAAATTCTCGAAATCTGATCTCGAAGAGGATGGTTTGGTGCGCTCCTTTAACACCCTCAAACTGGTTACCCACTGCTACGACAGTCGCCCCAGTGAGCAGAACCTTTTGAAAGAGTTTTTGGCCTACAAAATCTACAATCAGTTGACGGACAATAGCTTTAGAGTACAACTGGTAGAAATCAAGTATGAAGATACAGAAGGTAAGCTGCGCCCAATGACCAAGTACGGTTTTATTATTGAGAATAACGATGAGTTGGCCGAGCGTCTAGGTAGCAAAAACATCAAGCGTTATAACCTCCCCATCGAAGAGATGAACGAGCTTGAATACCATACGCTGCATATGTTCCAGTACATGATTGGAAATACCGACTGGAAAATTGATATGATCCACAATGTGAAGATCATGCAGTTGGACGAAAATGCTACCCCAGTGGTTGTTCCTTACGATTTCGACTTCTCTGGATTGGTTAATGCGCATTATGCACGCCCTCATCCTGATTATACAGAAATCTTCCGCGTACGTGATCGCTACTACACTGCTAAGCAGTGCCCTTCGGAAGCAGTGATCAATCAGACCATTGAGCTGTTTGAAGCTAAGAAAGAAGCCATCTTAGAACTTTGTAGCAACTTTGAGCTGCTCAACAAAGGAGAACGCAAAGACATCACTCGTTTTATCAAACGATTCTATGATACGATCGAAAAGCCCTCTAGGGTAAAAGGCGCTTTTTTCAAAGCATGTAAATAACGCTTAATAACGCAAGATTACCGCTCCCTGCTCATCGCACTGATGGGCAGGGAATTTTTTTATGCCTCAAAAGCTGTATTTGTCTTTCCAGAGTTTCTTCATTTGGTTCTTAATCTTTTCTTCAGAAGCATTTTTCCCTGGTTCATAGAACATTTGATTTTGAATCTCTTCGGGTAGGTATTCTTGCTCCGCAAAATTGCCCTCATAGCTATGCGAGTAGCGGTAGCCCTTGCCATAGTCGAGCGACTTCATTAGCTTAGTGGGGGCATTGCGGATGTGGAGGGGGACGGGCAGATTGCCGGTTTCGCGAACCTTGGCCTGGGCCTTATTGATGGCCATGTAGGTCGAATTGCTCTTGGGCGAGGTGGCGAGGTAGACGGCTGCCTGCGAAAGGATAATACGGCCTTCGGGCATCCCCACGGCCTGAACGGCCTGAAAGCAGGTGGTCGCCATGAGCAGGGCATTAGGATTGGCCAGACCAATATCTTCGGCGGCAGAGATCATCATTCTGCGCGCAATGAACTTCACATCTTCGCCTCCTTCGATCATCCTCGCCAACCAGTAGACCGTGGCATTGGGGTCGCTGCCTCGGATGGATTTGATGAAGGCTGAAGCGATGTCATAATGCTGCTCACCGGACTTGTCGTAACTGGCCAGGTTTTGCTGGATGAGGCTGGTTACCAGCTCATTATCGATGGTCACCAGCTCTTCCCCTTGCTGGAAATTGGCTACTAATTCCAGAATATTGTACAGCTTTCGGCCATCTCCGCCGCATAAGCGAAGCATCGCGTCGTATTCTTTTACCTCGATATTTTTCTCCTTCAAGTACTCATCTTTTGCCAGGGCCTGGTCAATGAGGTAGATTAAATCTTCTTTATCCAGATGCTTTAGTACATAGACTTGCGCTCTGGATAGCAGGGCTGGGATAACTTCAAAGGAAGGATTCTCCGTCGTTGCGCCGATCAGTGTAACGATGCCTTTCTCCACTGCGCCGAGCAGCGAATCCTGCTGTGATTTACTGAAGCGATGGATTTCATCGATGAAGAGCAGCGGGTTGCGGCGGTTGAAGAACTGCTGGCCTTTGGCCTTTTGGATGGTCTCTCGAATGTCTTTGACTCCGGAGTTGATGGCGCTCAGGGTGTGGAAAGGGCGTTCGAGGGTTTGGGCAATGATGCTGGCCAGGGTGGTTTTTCCGACGCCCGGAGGGCCCCAGAGGATGAAGGAGGGAATGTTGCCCGATTCAATGGCTTTTCGTAGGACAGCTCCTTCGCCAACTAGGTGTTTCTGGCCGATATAGTCCTCCAGTGTACGAGGGCGCATCCGTTCTGCCAATGGCTGTATCATAGATTCGATTTTAGAAAAACTTAGCGTATATTTTCAAATTGGCAAAGGGCAAATTACGAATTAAAAGGGCCTGGAACAATAAAAACTGGGATTTCTGATTATCTTTATTATCGCCTAAATGAGAACATGTTCTGAAACCAAAATGTCGGCTATGAGCAAAAATCAAGAACCCTATATCAGTCCTGATACCCACTTGCCCGAAATCACTGTCAAAGGCGTCATCCTTGGCATTATCCTCTCCGCCGTACTGGCCGCCGCCAACGCCTATCTGGGCCTCTTCGCCGGGATGACTGTCTCCGCTTCTATTCCAGCTGCCGTCATCTCTATGGCCATCCTCCGTTTATTCAAAAAATCCAATATCCTGGAAAATAATGCCGTACAAACGGCTGCCAGTGCTGGCGAATCGCTCGCCGCCGGCGTCATCTTCACCTTTCCCGCTCTGGTCATCATGGGCTACTGGCAAGACTTCGACTATTTTCAAACCACCTTTATCGCCCTCTGCGGAGGTATTCTCGGAGTGCTCTTCACCATCCCGCTGCGCTCCGCCCTCATCGTCCGCCAAAAGCTGACCTTCCCCGAGGGCCTAGCCACCGCCGAAGTCCTCAAAACCGGCACCGAAGGCGGTAAAGGCATCAAATTTCTGCTCATCGCCGGTATCGTCGGTGCCCTTTTCAAACTCTGCGAAGCTGGCTTTCGTCTCTGGCACTACGCAGTTGATGTCGCCACCGTCGTCAAAGGCAAACTGTACCTGATGTTCAGTATCAACTGCTCTCCCGCCCTGGTCGCCGTCGGTTACATCGTCGGCTTGCGGATTGCTGCCCTCGTTTTCATCGGTGGGGTCATCACCTGGTGGGTGGCGATTCCCATTTATATGGCCATGAACGGCTATGATGGCGTCGTAGACGAATTGATTGCGGCCGGGAAATACGGCAGTGCTGCGGATGCCAATGCTGGCAATATCGGCATTACCCTTTGGAGTGCTAAAATGCGCTATTTGGGGGTAGGTGCGATGCTGATTGGGGGAGTATGGGCCCTTATTTCCATCAAAGATGCCTTGCTTCCAGCTTTGCGCGAAGGTGTTGCTGCTTTCAAAAAAGGTTCGGATGATTTGGCCGTCTTGCCTCGTACGGAACAAGATACTCCCATGAAATGGGTCGTTGTGGGCATCGGCTTACTAATCATCCCAATTTTCATCATCTACCTACGTGAAATCGAAGTGCTTCATGTCTCCGGAACTATGGCGATTATCATGGTCTTCGGAGGCTTTCTATTCTCCGCTGTGGCCGGCTATATGGCCGGACTGGTTGGAAGTTCAAACAATCCCATCTCCGGAGTGACCATCGCTACTGTCCTCACGGCGGCCCTCTTACTCGCTGCTATGATGGGCACCGGCTCCGCCAAAGGGCCTGCGGCGGCCATCATGATCGGTGCCGTCGTCTGCTGCGCCGCCGCCATCGCCGGCGACAATATGCAAGACCTCAAAGCGGGCCACCTCCTCGGAGCTACCCCTCGCAAACAGCAGATCATGCAGGTTGTGGGCGTCGTTGCCTCTGCGCTAGTCATCGCGCTGGTCCTTTCCCTGCTCAATAATGCCTACGGCTTTGGCCCTGACTCCCCACTGCAAGCTCCCCAAGCCACCCTGATGCAAAGCATCGCCGAAGGCGTCTTCGGTGGCAACCTCCCCTGGAACCTCATCTTCATCGGCATCGCCATCGGTGCCCTCATCATTATGGCTGATCTCTACCAGAAACGACGCGGCTCTAGCTTCCGTATTCCCGTACTGGCCGTTGCCGTCGGCCTCTACCTGCCCTTCGAGCTA
The DNA here is from genome assembly GCA_038750655.1 of Bacteroidota bacterium. Lineage (GTDB taxonomy): Bacteria > Bacteroidota > Bacteroidia > Chitinophagales > Saprospiraceae > JBCDGZ01. The sequence continues at coordinate 4,324 of JBCDGZ010000143.1, forward strand.
GACAGTGCCATCATGCTCGGTGGCATCATCGCCTGGCTCGTCAGCCGCTATCAGCAAAGCCAAGGCGGCGATAAGGTCCGCAGCCAACGCAGCAACCAAACGGGGCTGCTTTTTGCCTCCGGCCTCATTACCGGGGAAGCCCTCATGGGTATTGGCATCGCCGTCCCCGTCGCCGCGACCAGCAACCTGAATGTCTTACAACTGATTGCGGAGCCTCTGGGCGGCTGGCTGGGCCTGTTGCTCCTACTGGCGATTTGCTATTGGTTGTATAATACGGCGGTGCAGGCTTATAAGGAGTAAAAGCTGTCGAATCTTGTTCTTGGCGTGGCTTCGAACATAATCGATCTGGAGGAGAGTAAACTAGGATTATAGTTAGAAGTAGACAGGGTCAATAGGGCGTTTGAGACAGCTTGCCCCAAAGGTTGGGTGGGCCCTCCCTCAGCCACCGCCGCCAATCTGCTCGCCCTGCAATAAATTCCGGCCACGAAAAGCCAGTTCTTGCTGTGCAAACAGATCGCAAGAATTCCTTAGTGATGGCATCCCAACACCCTTTAGGCCTCAAAGGGAGTAGGAGGTATGTGCTGTACAGATGTCGTAACATCCTGTTACTCTTATTCTCGAATGGAAGCTGCCAAGGTAATCGATCGGTAAGTCAACTAACAAGGTACAGTGGCAGGGATCAAATTGCCACACAATATAACACAAAATGTTGGATGATGCAAGGGTGAAGGTTGAGATGGAGACAAAAAAAGAAGGTAACGTGTGGGTTACCTTAGATGAAATGTTTTAGACAGAGAGTGGGGTACTTTGGAGAAATGTATCCCACTTGAATACTACACAAATATAGGAATAATGCGGTAGAAATTCAACTTTGGGGATAAACACTCTTGGAAAGGCTAAAAATTGACGTTTAGATTTTGCTCATTGGGCAGCGATTTTTACTTGGGAAAACGCATAAAACATTTCCTGGGCAATCTCTCGGCAACGGTCGGCGTAGGTCTGCTTTTGCGCTGGTGATCCATCCGAAACTTTAGGATCGTCGTAGGGTAGGGCGATTCGTTTGGCGGCTGTTGGGATAAAGGGGCAATCGGCATCGGCTTGCGAGCAGGTCATCACTGCGGCAAAGCCGTTGGAGGGATTGAAAGAATGATCGTAAGTCTTGGAAAAGCCGATGATCGCTGCTTTATTTTTGTCGTATTTTATTGAATAGACTGGATTAGAAAGACTAGCGTTTTCTGCTGGTATTTGCTCAATTAATAAGCCCGTTTCTCGCAGGGCACTGACGGTAGCAGTGTACATCGCCGTCGCGGCTGTTCCTCCCGAGTAGCAGTTTAGATTAAGAAGGCCAAAGTGATGGGCGGCTACCTGTGCCCATATCTGTGCCATATGGCTTCTGCGGGAGTTGTGGGTGCAGATAAAAAGGAGATCAGCACTGTTCTCGCGTCGTAGTTGTTGATTGATAAAAGCCGTTAAGCTGTTAAGGACTTTTTTTCGCTCCTCGCTGATCTGCTTTGTTGCTGTTGTGACAGAACGGATATAATGGTCTAAATTATCATACATAGCTTTAGGTTTAGCAGCATCCACCACCAGGTGTACAGCCATTATTGCTTGTTGGTAGAGCGGATAGATCGATTGCAGGTTCTTTAGTTGGAATACCACAGTTATCTTTGGCCAGGCAATCCGTTTGTTTAGGGACTAATACGAAGTGATTCCCTCTCATTTTCAATCCATATTTACCAATTGTCTCTCCTTGATACTCTACCTCGATCGGGAGATTGGTCAGCCCAAGTTTTTCTGTGGAGAGCTCGATGATATTCAAGAGCTTTTCTGCCCCTAGTCGGTGGTCATAATCGTCAGCTGTAAAGAGTTGGAAATTGACCACCGCTTCATCACGGAGTTGACCGCCGCAATCGATGAAGCGTTTTTGGACTATTCCCACTTCGGTAACATGAAAGTGAGGTGGAACCAAGGAGCCATCAGAATGTTCAAAAACAATTTCTGTCAGTCCTTGGAGCTTTGATTTTAATTCGTCGAAATGCATGGAGATTCAAATTTAGTTATTGAGATAAAATAATATGTTGAGGAAAAATTTTTATAGACTTCCGTCTAAGATCGCAAATAGGAAGCGCCGTTGACATCAATGATCGTCCCGCTCATAAATTCGCTGCCATCTGCTGCCAGGAATAAAACGGCTTGGGCGACCTCCTCCGGCTTCGCCACCCGCCCAAAAGGGCTTTGTTGCCGGATTTCCTCTCCGGCTGGGCTGGCTAGGATGTCTTTGGCCATATCGGTCTCCACAAAGCCGGGAGCGACGATGCCGACGATGATGTTGTAGCGGGCCAGCGCCTGCGCCAGCGATTGGCTCATCGCGTTGAGGCCGGCCTTACTGGCGCCGTAGGCCGGCTGGCCCGGCTCACCTCGGAAGGCCCCCCGCGAAGAGACATTGATGAGGCGACCACCGCCCATGATTTTCATATACTGCGCCGCACAGTAGCACACATTGGCCGGACCGATGAGGTTGACCGAGAGGGTTTCCTGCCAGGAGCGCTGCCAGTCCTCGTAGTTGACAATATCGATAGGGTGGGGGGTGTAAATACCGGCGTTGTTGACAACAATGTCTAGTTGTCCCAGCTCTGAGACCACTTCATTGATCATAATTCGCACCGCCTCCGCGTCTTCGACATCGGCCTGGACGCTGATATGCGGGCCGCCGGGGAGGCTGTCAAGGGTAGCTTGAGCGGCGGCGGCGTTGCTTTTGTAGTTGACTGCGACGCGGGCGCCCCGCTGGGCAAAGGCCATTGCGCAGGCCCGGCCGATCCCGCGGGAGCCTCCGGTGATCAGTACGCATTTGTTGGCAAAATTCATGGTAAATGGTGGTTTGGTAGCAACGCAAAGGTAAGCAATCGCCGTATCATTTTTCTATTTTCCCAAACCACTTCTTCACCACCTGCTCTGCCGGCTTGCGATTGGGGGTAAAGCTGCTATTGCGGTTGCCACGATACTCCAAATAGCTGGGCCATTTCCACCAAAAGATGCCTTCACACCAATCCTTATCCGCCAAACCTTCAAAGACAATCTTATAACAGCGCTCCTGGTCCTTCGGAGCGTAGGGGCGACCATCCGCCTCGGCGTGCGGGTTCTTCCAGGGGCCTTCAACACTGCGGAAGCCAATCTCAGTGAACAGCACGGGTTTGTTGAAGCGGCGTTGCACCTGCTCGACCTTTTTGAGTACCGATTGGAAATTTTGTCGCAGTTCCTTATCGCTGGGCTGATCCTTTTTGCTCAGCGGATAATAGCAATTGATGCCGATATAGTCCAGCTCATCCCAAAACTGGCTTTTTTCGAACTCCTCTCCCCAGTTAGCAGCGTAGGTCAGCCGGCCGCTGTAGAGCCCTCGGAGCTTTTGGAAGAGCTTTCGCCAGTCGGCTTCTCGTTGGAGGGTGGCCTGGGCAAATTCGACGCCTACGCAGAGCAGATCGATCTGATGGATTTCGGCCAGCAGGGCATAATGGCGCATCCAGCGGTAGTAATAATCAAAGAATTTTTGCCAATCTTCTTCCGATTTCATCTCCACTGCACCAGGCCAACTGCCGCTGAACCAGACTTGGGGCTTGAGCAGGGTGGTCATCCCCAGCTGGCGGGCCTGAAAGGCGGAGTGAATAACGCTCTCGTCGTTTTCGGTGCCCGGATCGCGCATGATGGGCAGAAAGCTGGGTTGGTCGATGTTGCGCATGTAGGAGTACGGGACGATGGCGACGGCATTGCCATTTAGGCCCTGGAGGTATTGTAGGGCCTTGGTGGCCATGTGTGAAAGGTAGCCGTTGTAGATGCGATAGCCCTCGTGGGCGAAATTGAAGCCTTTGAGATAGGGGAGGGGACTGCGCTTTTGACGTTGAGCGATGCGCTCTTTCAGGCCTTCGGCCTTTTGACGTGCGTAGGTGAGCCATTCGGCTTCCAGGCGCTTGATCGCAGGCGCGGTGGGCGACCAATCGGAATAGATGCTCAGGAATTTTTCTTTCCCTAACTTTTGCAGGAGAAAATTGACAAAAGAAGCCGACATGGCTCCGGTTACCAGATCCGATTCTTCCTGGTAGCGATCTTCGTCCAGCAAATCTGCCAGCTCAATCATATTATCCGAAAGGACCAGCCGAGCGGCCCAGAAATCGGCTCCTTCTCCATTCCATTTTGGGCTAAATCGTAGACTAAGGCCCCTTTCGAGCATCATTTTTCGGGGTTTGCCCAGCAGTTGGCGCAGCAATAGCTCACTTTCCCCATTATTGAAATGTGCCGGATACATCTCATTGATTACCGTATGCAGTTCACAGCGTCGATGGTCGCAGTGGGCCTGGCGGATATTGGCCATCATTAGGCCCTTCTCTTCTGCTGAGCCATAGAGGTGGACTTTGATTTTGGGTAATGTCTTTTTTTGCCCGACGAAGGTCATGATCTGCTGGTACATCGCCTCACATTCTTGCGCCATTTTCTCTACCTCCGTCTTTTGTAAGTCACTTTTGTGTTCTACAAATACAAAATGCTTACTGCGCACCAGGGTATCTGTCTGTGCAGAAAAATCGAAATGTGACTGGCGATTAATGCTCCAATCCTCGTCGTCAAAGTTGCCCAACATCACCCGATGCCCGTGCTCATAAAGCTCATAGCCCCAGGTGGTCCATTCGAAATAGCGCTCTTCCTTATCGTATTTCTGCAGTAGCAGATCATAAACAGCATCATCTGTACACCCACTCAGCAGGTGGATGGGCATGGCCTGATTGAGGGGGTTGGGATAATAGGAAAGGCTGAATACCTGTCCGTCTCTACGGTATTGCTTGTTATCAAATTCAATAGAATGGCCATTGACTTTGAGCGGTAGCTTGGTCGCCAAACGGCGAATGTGACGATTACTAGCTGGAGAGCCTACCAGGAGACAATTGAGTTGGGCCAGCTCCTCAGTCGTCAGCTCATCATCGCGACGGACTTCGATAGCTTGATTGCGCCGACCCTTGCTAAAGGACTTCAGAAACTCTGCGTAGCGTTGGGCATACTCGCTATTTTCGGTGCCATAGACAATTTGCAGACTACCAGCTTGCCGGGCCGCACGGATTAAATCCCATCGATTGGGCATGGCCGGTTGGGCTGTAGTCCAGAGGGGACTCAGTAGGACGAATAAAATGGTTGCAGTAATGATTCTGATCATGGATAAAAGGACTTTAAATACAACAAGTTAACGAGAACTATTTCTATAAAGTGGTTCAAAAAGCCAAAAATATGTAATTTGGCTGCCGAAATAGCTCTAATACCTCTTCGTGCTGAATGGCATTATCATTGAATGATAAACAAAGTAGATGTCAAAAAGCACTCATTCTCCACAAAACTGATTGATAAGCATCTTGACTCTTTAACGATTAGCTTTAGGAAAACAGCCTACTGTTGGCTATAATTTGCTATCGAAAACAGTGTTCTGACAGCCCTGCTGTTTATTTTAGATAAATATCTATTAAAATGAAGAATTGCATCCCTCAACTCATCATCGTACTCCTGCTCATTAGTTCAGGTTGTAGCGATAACGGTTCTACCATTCAAGAGTTTGAATTATCCGGGAAAAAGTCTGAAGAAGTTCAACTGCTGGAACTCGTCGATGCCGAGCATAGCGGCATTACCTTCAATAATCGAATTGTCGAGGACTTGACCTTCAACTACCTCACCTTTGATGGCGTCTATCTAGGTGCTGGAGTCGCGGTCGGAGACATCAATAACGATGGTCTTCAAGACATCTTTTTCGTTGGGAATATGACCGATGAAAAGCTCTACCTCAACAAGGGAGATATGAAATTCGAAGACATTACAGCTCAGGCTCAAATCCCTCAGAATACAGAGTGGTCTTCCGGAGTGGTGATGGCGGATGTCAATAACGATGGCTGGCTGGATATTTATGTCTGTAACTTTTTGGTGGAAAATTGGGAGTATCGCAAAAATAAACTGTACATCAATAATGGTGATCTGACCTTTACGGAAAAGGGGGAAGAATATGGGGTGGCAGATTATGGCTATAGCATTTCTGCCAATTTCTTTGATTATGACAAGGATGGCGATCTCGATCTTTATGTCGCCAATCAACCTCCGAATGAAACCAAGGCACGAGCCGCACTGAAAGGGAAAAAAGACTTTCGCTATACGGATAACCTCTATCGCAATGAGGGCAATGGTAAATTCACCAATGTCACCAAAGAAGCAGGGGTGATGAACTATTCTTACAGCCTCAGCGCCACTGTCGGAGACTTGGATCAGGATGGTTGGCCCGACCTTTATGTCGCCTGTGATTATGAAGAACAGGATATGATGTACCGCAATAATGGAGATGGTACGTTTACTGATATTGCGGCCGATGCTCTCCGCCATATGAGCAATTTTAGCATGGGGGCAGATATTGCGGATATTAACAACGACGGCTGGTTAGATATTTATACAACAGACATGGTGGCGGCGGATAATGTACGCCTTAAGACCAATATGAGCGGGATGAATCCCGAAAAATTTTGGAGCCTGGCCAATAATGGCTACCACCACCAATACATGTTTAATGCCCTTCAACTCAACAATGGCAATGGGACATTCAGTGAAATTGCCCAACTTTCTGGTATCTCTAATACGGATTGGAGCTGGACCCCTTTCTTTGTTGATTTTGATAATGATGGGCTGCGCGATTTGATGGTCACCAACGGCGTTATGCGAGATATGCGCAATAACGACTTTAATATCAAAACTAAAAAATACGTAGCGGAGCGCAAGGCCGAGGGGCAGACCACCTTCGATCACAACGAAATCCTGACCATGGCCCCTTCTGTCAAACTCAGCAACTATCTTTACCGCAATAAAGGCGATCTGACCTTCGAACCCATCATGAAACAATGGGGCTTCGATCAGAAAAACTGGTCGCAGGGAGCCGCCTACGCTGATTTTGATAATGATGGGGATGTAGATATGGTGTTGAATAATATGAATCAAACCGCTTCGCTGTACCGCAATACGGCCACCGATAAGCGACTCAATAATTACTTGCGCCTCAAAGTAGAGGCCGATCAAGGTAACCGCTTTGCCTTCGGCGCCGTCGTTAAAATCTACTACGGCGACGAGCAGCAAATCCAAGAGGTGACGCCCATGCGAGGCTATATGTCCTGCAGCGAAAACCTGATCCACTTCGGCCTGGGCAAAACGAAAGTCGTTGACCGCTTAGAGGTCACCTGGCTAGATGGCAGTCGGCTAGAACTCCAGGATGTCAACGCCAATCAACTGCTGACCGTCAATCAAAAACAAGGCACCAAAACCAACCGTACCAATACCCGACCCCGCACCTTACTGGCCGATGCCTCTAAAGCTGCGGGTATCAATTTCAAGCACCAAGAAAACGACTTCGACGATTTCGCCGATCAAATTCTGCTGCCCTACAAGATGTCTCACTTGGGGCCCTGCCTCGCCCGAGCTGATGTCAATGGCGATGGGCAGGAAGATGTCTTCATCGGAGGGGCGGCCGGGCAAGCCAGCATGCTGTACCTACAGACCAGCGGCGGCCGCTTCACCGAAGCCAAGACCCAAACCTGGACCACCCACAAGGTCTCCGAAGATGTCGGTGCGACCTTCTTCGATGCCGACGGCGACGGCGATCAGGACCTCTACGTCGTCAGCGGCGGTAATGAGTTCAGCGAGGGGGCTGCCGCCCTGCAAGACCGCCTCTACCTCAACGATGGCCAGGGCCAGTTTGCTGATGCTTCCAATCGACTGCCCAAAATGCGCATCAGCGGCTCCACCGCGGCGGCGGCCGACTTCGATGGCGATGGCGATCAAGACCTCTTCGTCGGCGGACGGCTGGTGCCCAGCAAGTACGGCTTTGTACCAAGAAGCTATTTATTACAAAATAACAACGGAAAATTCACCAATATCACTGAATCCGCCGCCCCCGATCTGGTCAATCCCGGCATGGTAACCGATGCCTTATGGATGGACTTTGACGGTGATCAGGACGAAGATTTGATTCTGGTTGGCGAGTGGATGCCGCTCTCTTTTTTCGAAAACAAGGAAGGGCAGCTGGGCAATGTAACCGAAGCAATGGACATGGCCAATACCACGGGCTGGTGGAACTGCATTTCTGCCGCTGATTTCGACGGCGACGGCGATCAGGACCTGGTCGCTGGTAATCTGGGGCTTAATATCAAATACAAGGCTTCAGAGGAACAGCCCTTTAAGGTTTATGTGAAAGATTTTGACGAAAATGGTTCTAATGATGTCTATCTCGGTTACTATGATCAGGATGGCGTTTGCTATCCGGTGCGCGGGCGGGAATGTTCCTCTCAGCAGTTGCCCTACATCAAAAAGGAATTCAAGACCTACGATGACTTTGCCAATGCTTCGATTGAGAAGATCCTAGGAGAACGCAAAGACGGTGCGGTTTACCATGAGGCTAAAGTCTTTACTTCCATGTATATTGAAAACCAAAACGGTGTTTTTCACCCTAAAGCCCTACCCAACGAAGCGCAGATTTCTCCCATTTTCGGAACGGCTATCTACGACTGGAATGGCGATGGTTATCTCGATATGTTGGTAGCGGGCAACTACTATCAGCGGGAGGTAGAAACCACGCGCAGTGATGCAGGCATTGGTCGGCTACTCTTGGGCGATGGCAAAGGCAACTTTGAACCTATGCCTGCTGCTCAGGCTGGCCTCAGAGCGTACAAGGACGTACGTGCAGTTGGACTAGTGCTCGATGATCAGCAGCAACCGATGGTCCTGATTGCCAATAATGATGATGCATTAGAGGTCTACAAGGTGAAGAAAGAGGGTATCTAGCTCATTTCTAGTAATCGCTGCTTTTGCTCCTGGAACTCGTCGTGGGTGAGTACGCCCTTGTCCCGCAGTTCTCCTAGACGAGCAATCTGTTCTAACAGGCTCTTTTGGCTGGGGACCTGCTCTTCTGTATTGAGCGTTGACAGATCCAATTCTTCTCCTTCTTCCGTATTGATTTCCGAGCTGACTTGCTGAGGTGGTCTTGGTGTAGCCAATTGTGCTTCACTGGGCGTTTCCATTAGCGCATAACCATTGGTTACAAAGCGCTCGAAAAGCTCATGGGTACGGACGAAGGCCAGGGCCTGATGGTTGTGGATGCGATCGAGTTCGACAAAGCCAAACTTGATGGCCTTATCGAGGTGGAACAGGCATTGATGAACCGATTCGTTGATAGAGTAGCAGCAGGCAATATTAAAATGTACGGCGGAGTCATTGTACTTGATGCGCAGCGACTTTTGGAATTCTGTGATCGCGCCGTCGTAATCGTAATCTTTGTATTTTTCAATCCCACTTTTCTTGAAAGGATTGACGGCTGGAGGCCGGGAGGGACCAGCGTCTCTGCGGTGAGCGCGACGGGCGCGGCGGGGTTCTGGCTCCGTCTTGTAGAAGCTCCGGTATTGGGATTGATAGGCAGGACTATTATTATTGTATTTTTCATTGAATTCCTCCTTGGGCATCGCCAGCAAGAGCACAAAATCAATGAAGGCAGGAACCACACTTAATAAGATATAAGGAGCATCTTCCTCAATGGTAAGGGCCATGAGTACCCCAAACAAACCGATGTGTAAAAAGGCTCGGAAACGCTGGCCTAGGTAGAAGCGGTGGACGCCCCATATGCCCATGAAAAATGCCAGAACTGCGGCTACATACTTTTTCTTCATTTTGTTACTATTATTTCAATGAAGGAAATTACGCCAATTATCAGCAGAATCTACCTCTTTAATAGATAAAGCGGCCTAAATCATAGATTGGAGGAGCTTTCGCCTCTTTTATGCCTTGAAATGCTAAAAGAAAAAGACGACGGTTTCTAGGATGGAAAAGGCGAGGTCGGCCCAAAACCCAGCTTGCTCGTCATCGCTGCGGCGCTGAACGAAAAACTTGTCGGAGGTACTGGGGCTTGTTGTACTGTAATCCTCGAACTCTACCTTTTTCATCTTCTTAATCTCTGAAACCCAGAAGTAATTTTTAACGGCGTCTGTAAACTCCTGATCGGGATTAAAGGAATAGGAGATGTGGTTGTAAAAAATGAAGGGGCTGTTGTCTTTATCATACTGACGGCTGCGCTTATTGCCATTTCTTAGCGGATACCAAAAATGGTTGATCGGATAGCCCTCTATTTGAATGCCTAAGCCGGGAGGGAGTTTGACAACAGACTCGGTATGCCATTCGTAATGATCGAAAGTAGCGTCTCGATTATCGATGTCGTTGACTTGGTAGTTGATCGATTTATTATTGAGCCGAAAATAGCTTTTGTTGAGATCGATATAAAGGGGGATTTCTGCTCGGTTGTGAATCTTAAAGAGCATCACGCCACTGTGTACCCAAAAGTCATAGTAGACCTCAACATCGTCGCCTTCGTACACATAAACATCATCACCGTACTTGAGGACTTCTGAGGAGCTGGTATTGAATACCTGATAGCGGAAAGAACAAGAGGGAAGTAAAAGAACGGCCAATAAACCAATAAGAAGGGGGGCTTTTTTAATGATGTTTTTAGTCATCCAGATCGCATTTACTAATTTGTTCCTTAAAATTAGCTTAAAACACAACAAAAATAAATACGGCAGCCGTTAAAAATTGGTTAATGTGTGCCCAGTTCCTGTAGCTCTTTTGTTAAATCGTCTAGTCTTTGGTCGATAGATCGTTGTTGATCACTCAACTTTTCGATTTGCTCTTTCTCCTGATCCAATAATTGATCGAAGTCGGAGAAATTGGCGTCAATCTTTTGCTGGATGTGTTGGATATAAATTTTGAGCTTTTCGTCGACTTCTTTTTCCAGCAGGCTGCGCCCCCTATTGATTTCATTGCGGTAGCCTTTGATGATCTTGCGGCGCTGTAGGCCGACAGAGACGCCGGCGAAGAGTAGGCCAAGGGTCGTCAGAACGCCTCCGGTGATGTCGAAGACTACGCCGTTGGTGACAGTGGCCAGGATGACACCGATGACGGCTACACCGCTGCCAGCGGCCAGGTTAGGCGACAGGCCATCGCGGTTGGGAAACAGCTCGTCGGCGGTGAAGTTTTCACTGCGTTTCATAAAGCGGGCAAAGGTCTCCTGCAACTCGTGAATGACATTGGCCCGTCGTTCGGCAATATCGCTGAAAATATCGTGGTTGTTTTTGAGAATGGTATGGCTACTGCGAATTTTCAAATCAATCATCTTGGCCATCTGCTGGATGCTGTCCGCAATATCGACCACCCCCGAATCTAGTCGAATGCGCATCTCGCTGTTTAAATCCTTCTCCAAACGCTCGGCCAGCTCAGTGAGCCAAACTTTCGCCGAGGTCTTTTTATTAAAAATCGAACTCACCGAACGCTTCATCAGGTTGAAAAAGGACAGCCCCTCATTCAGCTGCTCCTCATTCTCCCGACCGATGCGGTCATAGCCCGCCAGCAAATTTTCCACCAACACATCCACTTGCTTATCCGACTTACGCGCCTGCTCTTCCAGCGTCTGCTGCACATCCTTGCGAAAAGCCAGGTCGGCCTCCCATTGCTCCTTCCTGTCCATCAGGCCTTTGGCAATCCGTTCGTTAATGTTCGTCGAAATACTGATGTTATTTTGCAACTTCAGCAAAGGGGCCTTCCCCCCAGTAATGTTCCCCTTAATGTAATCGCGAATCGCAGCAAAACCACTTTCCTCCTTTTTGCCGGCCAGTTCCTGCTTTGCCGATACCGCAAACACCTGCGGTTCTGTAATCCCCTTTTTTACCGCATAATCCTGCACCCCCTGAATATTTACCCGCAAATCCTCCGGCTCCATCAAGTCCTTTTGTTGGAGGACGAAGACGATCTTCTTGCGCCAGTCGCTGTGGATATAATCAAAGAAGGCCCAGGCCGATTCGCGGTAGGGATTTTTGGCTTCAAAAACAAAAACGATCAGATCGGAGGCTGGAATAAAGCTCTCTGTGATCGCCTGATGATGTTCGATGATAGTATTGGTACCCGGCGTATCCACAATAGCAATCTCCTTGAGGATGTCGACGGGTTGCAGGATTTTCTTGAGGTGAGGACTAATACTTATGGTTTCCTCCGTTTCGCCGTACACAATCTGCTGTATGGTATCGGTCATCGGAGAGGCGGCCACCTTACAGATTTCCTTGCCCGCATCCAGTAGGGCATTGATAAAGCTGCTTTTCCCGGCCTTCACTTCTCCGACGATGACGAACATAAAAGGATCATTGATGCGATTGCGAAGGTCGCTCACCGTTTGCTCTAGCTCCTGATGGCCGATGCTGCTGCACAATTGCTGTAGTTCTTTGACAATTTGGTCAATGTGGCTGCGCAGCGCGCTTAGTTTCTGGTTCAGTATGTTGTTCATAGTTGTCGGTTCACATCATTTTGGACGTAAGGGGAGGCCAAAAGTCATGTTTTGATGGACAATTCCAGTAAGCTATGGCTGGCTGGACCTGTGCAAAATAGCAAATCTATGACAGATAAATTCGGCAGAAAGCCAGTTTTTTCCTGAAAAACCTGTGCGTAGGGGCTAGGGGAGAAGTGGGGGTCGACATTGGAAGGGACGTGTTTAGGGCTGATCAGGTGGCGGAAATCGGCGACCTCTTCGGGATAGCTTTTGTGGTAGGCATCGGTGAAGCCGAGGTCGACCTCGATCTGTAGGAGCTGGATCAGGCGGTGGAGGAGTTGGAGGTTGAAGTCAAATAGGCTGGCGGTTTTGTTTTGGAAAAGGGGCTGGAGGTAATCGGCATAGTGCTCGAAATAGGGGGAGTTGCCGTAGGCGGAGCGGATGGCGGTCCAGTGCTGGGAAGGCCAGGGTTGGTCGTAGGCGATTTGGACATCGCGAATGGCCTGTCGCTCGTTTTTACCCTTGCGCAAAGGGATGCTGAGGCGCAGCGGCCCCTGCGTACTAGCAATGACCGCCCGATTGCGATAACTGCCCTTACTGTAGTTTTCGTACTGCTCAATTCGTACTTTAGGGTACTGTATCAGCTTCGCAAAATAGTGTACGCTAGGCAAGTAGTGGAGGTCAATAATAAGGCTGGTTGCTGCGGGTTTCACTTTGGTATTGATTTTGTAATACTGGGGAGTAACGGATTATCCCCACCTATCCTACTCCCAATAATTGGATTTGAAGTATTCTCCCTAAATCAATTCCCCTGGATTGAATCATAAGTCGTTTGCGGGTATGGAAGCATGCCTTCAAATGGGCGTCAAAGATAATTAAGGCTGCTGATAAAGCAACCTTAAGCTATCCTTCAATCGCATTAAATATAACCATAACCAAGTTGAACAGGCAGAGTCGACCTTTTTATGCCTGTCGCCCCTCTCATTGCTGCACGCAGCATTCGGGATCACAAATTGCCATGAAAATCTTAAGTCTCGCTTTTTCTAAGCGACTTATTTGTAACGCGATTGTAATAGGATTCATTATGATAAGGCTTTTCCGAATAGGATTAGCCTTTTTTTATTGCCCCCGACATATTCTTATCTTGCGGCCATGAGCCAATACCTGGAGCGACATAGCCTCTATCCTCCACTAATCAGCAGCCTCCCGGCGGCCGAGCTAGGCATGGTCATTATCATCCCTGCCTTCAACGAACCCGACTGCCAGAGTAGCCTGCAAGCCCTGGCCGATTGCACTCCACCCCGCTGCGCCGTCGAAGTTATTCTTCTCCTCAACGACGCCGAAAACAGCGCCCCGCACATCCAGGCCCTGCACCAGCAACAGCTCCCAGCTCTCCGCCAATGGGCCGAGGCCCACAACCGCCCCGGCCTCCAATTCCATATCCTCCACTGCGCTAAGCTACCCGCCCGCCACGCTGGCGTCGGCCTGGCCCGCAAAATCGGCATGGACGAAGCCCTGCGCCGCCTCCTCCAAGTCAAGCGCCCCGACGGCCTCCTTGTCGCCTTCGATGCCGACAGCCGCTGCACCCCCAACTACCTGCAAGCCATCGAGCAGCACTTCGCCCAATCCCCCCGCTGCCCCGCCGCCAGCCTCTACTTCGAGCACCCCCTCAGCGGCTGCGACTTCCCGCCGGCCATCTACCAAGCCATCACCGAGTATGAGCTGCACCTGCGCTACTTCAACAATGCCAAGCGTTACGCCGGCTTCCCCTTTGCCTACGAAACCGTCGGCTCCGCCATGGCCGTACGCGCCTCCGCCTACGCCCAGCAAGGCGGCATGAACCGCCGCAAGGCTGGCGAAGACTTCTACTTCCTCCACAAATTCACCCCGCTGGGCCATTACGGCGAAATCAACGATACCTGCGTCATCCCCTCGCCCCGCATCTCCGACCGTGTCCCCTTCGGCACCGGCCGGGCCGTCGGCCAACTGCTGGACAGCAATATCCCGCTCACTACCTACGCCCTGCCTACCTTCGAGGCCCTGCGCGGCTTTTTTGCAGCTATTGAAAGCTGGTACGACTGCTCGCCTGCGCAGGCCGAAGCACAGTTGGTCGGGCTGGCCCCGCCGCTTGCTCAGTTCTTAGTGCAGCAGCAGTTTCGGGATAAACTAGAAGAATTGCAGCGCCACACCAGCAATCCCGCCAGCTTCCGCCAGCGTTTCTTCCGCTGGTTCAATGCTTTTAGGATCATGAAGTACGTTCACGCAGCGAGGGAAGCGGCCTACCCGGCCGTACCTGTGATGGTGGCTGCGGGGCAATTGGCGGAGCAGTTGAGCGGGGAGCCGCGCGGGGGCGCGGCCGCAGCGGAGGAATTGCTAATATGGTGTCGGGGTTTGGGCCGGGATAAGCGGTGGGGGGTTTATGTAAATGGGTAGGGTGCTTATTTTACAAAAAGCATAAGTAGTTA
>JBCDGZ010000144.1:0-18818 GCA_038750655.1 Bacteroidota bacterium
GCTCCGCACTTTTTTTATCGTTTTACTGCGTTTACCCATTATTGTTCATCGTCAGGCCGTCTACCGTCCCCCCAAGCACCGCTGGTGCCGACCGTCCACCCCCAGCGCCAATGGCGCGCCCCCCCCCCTTCCACAATTGGAACCCTGTCCGTATCATTGCAGTATAAAAAATACACTGCACACCACTCTATCGCGGTCCCAGCTTGGTTGGGAATGAGGAAAGTCCGGACAACGTAGAGCACCGCACCATCTAACCGATGGGGTCTTGGCCTCGGCCAGGATACAGAAAGTGTCGCAGAAAATTACCGCCCCGGCCCGGCCGGGGTAAGGGTGAAAACGTGCGGTAAGAGCGCACGCGGCAGGGTAGTAATATCCAGCCGGGATAAACCTTGCGGGTTGAAATGCCATGTACACCCCGGTGCCAGCACTCCTTGGAAGGCTGGCGCTGAGTCGCTCGCTCAGTATTTCACCTCTTCGGAGGTGGAGCGTCGGGGGGGGTAGGCAGATGGACCCTGCTGGTGACGGCAGGGCTAGATAAATGATAGAGCTTTCAGCAATGGAAGAACAGGATCCGGCTTATGGTTTGCAGTGTTTTTTTAAATCTTTTCCCATGAGAAAATATACCTTACTTTTTATCCTCCTGGGCTGCACCGCCCTATCTACCCTGGCCCAGCCCGGCTGCACCGACCCCCTGGCCCTCAACTACAGCCCCGAGGCCCAAACCAACGACGGCAGCTGCCAATACGCCACCACCACCTACGAGCTGCAACCCCGAGCCGAGCTGCCTAAAGAACTGCAAGAATCCTCCGCCCTGCTCCACACCTCCCAGGGCCTATGGAGCCTCAACGATGCAGGCAACCGCCCAACGCTCTATCGCATCGATAGCTTGGAGGGGAGCATCGTTCAGCGGCTGCCCATCCGTGGT
Organism: Bacteroidota bacterium; assembly: GCA_038750655.1. Classification (GTDB taxonomy): domain Bacteria; phylum Bacteroidota; class Bacteroidia; order Chitinophagales; family Saprospiraceae; genus JBCDGZ01. The sequence goes on from JBCDGZ010000144.1 coordinate 926, forward strand.
GTCAGCAACGTTGACTGGGAGGAGCTGGCGCAGGATGCTGCGCACCTGTATATCGGGGATTTTGGGAATAACTTTGGGAATCGCAGCAATTTGACCATCTATAAGGTAGCGAAAAGTGAGCTACAGAAAGATAGCGCCTCTGCGGAGGCCATTCGCTTTCGGTACAGCGATCAGACCGACTTCACCAAACGACCCAATGCCAACGACTACGATTGTGAGGCGTTTTTCTTCTATCGCGATAGCCTCCACCTCTTTTCCAAAAATTGGATCAACGGACAAACCCGGCACTATGTATTGCCTACTACGGTCGGCGATCAGGTAGCGCAATTGCGCGATTCTTTCGATGTATCGGGCTTGATCACTGGAGCGGATATTGATGAAAATGGGGGGGTGGTGCTGCTGGGCTACAGCGGCTTAATCAATTTCATGTGGCTGCTTTTTGATTATCAGGATAGTCGGTTTTTTTCGGGGAATAAAAGATTGATTAGTTTGGGAGGGCTGCTAACCAATGGGCAGACGGAGGGGATCGCTTTCAAGGGAGCAAACTTTGGCTATATTTCTTCGGAAGGGCTGTCGTTTGGTGGGATAGCATTGAGTCCTAAGCTGCAAACTTTTTCGGTAAAGCAATGGACGGAGCCGGAAATTGTGGCGACGCATTCGCCGCAGACAGCGTTGGAAGGTATCCGAGCAGTGCCGAATCCTTTTGATCGGAACCTGGGGCTGTACCTGCCCAAGCCGCTACCCGAGCCGGTGAGCTTGAGTTTGCACAACAGCGCAGGGCAACTGATGCTGAAGCGCGACTATTCCTCGCTGGCCTCCGGCCCCCTGGATTTACAGATTGCGGCGCAGGACTGGCCCCCGGGTGTTTATGTGCTGACCATTACTACTGGCGAGCAAAAACATCATCTACGACTTGTTCACTGAATGATTATTTTTCGAAATAGCTGCGCTTTCCCGTCACTCAAACGCAATAAGTACGCTCCTTTTGATAGCCAATCTAAATCGATAGCCAACCGAAAGGTGCCATTGTCTGCATTCAGCTCCCGTTGGAGGACTTCCTGTCCCAAAATATCGTAGATCCTCATCTCCAAAGGCTCTCCGCTTACCCCTTCCAAGATCAAATTAAACTGCCCCTTGTTGGGATTGGGAAATAGCTCAAAACGCTCTACAAAACTAGGTAGAGCAGTCGAAACCGTCATCAGCGTAATCGTTTCCATAAAAGTATCCCGTCCACAATCACTAATGGCAATCAAACGGATCGTGTAATCCCCGTCCGAGGCATAGGTGTGAGTGGGATTTGGTGCATTGCTGCTATTTCCATCACCGAATGTCCATTCGTAGCGGTCTGAATTAGTAGAAAGGTTAGTGAATTCCAGCACCAGCTGATCTGCTTCCTGAGCCGAGAAATTAGCCGTCGGAGCAGCCAATACCTGGACATATCCAGGTTCCAAAAGCGTATCGACACCCGCCGTATTTTCCACAATCAACTGCACATCATAACGCCCCGTATCTGCATACACCACCGTAGGATTTTGCTCCATAGAAATCTCTGGGACCGCACCAGGAAAGGTCCACTGCCAGCTGATATTGGTACCGGAAGAAAGGTCGCTGAACTGCACCGTCAAAGGGGCGCAGCCCTCCTGATTGGTAGAAAAGGCGGCCTGCGGAGCAATATTAGTATTAACGATTTGAATCAGGCTATCCTGCCCGCAGGCATTGGTGGCCAACAGGCGCACCTGGTATACACCCGCCTCCGCATAAGTATGCACAGGATTGCGTTCCAAGCTGCTGTTCCCATCCCCAAAATCCCAGTGATAACTGTTGGCATTATTAGAGTAATTGTCCAAACGGATTTCCTGCCCGTTTAGGGTACTAGTGAAGTTGACATTGGGCAAAGAGGTCTCATCGGTGATGATGAAGGCTTCTTTGTAAGATTGTAGGCTGCCCGCTGCGTTGGAGGCATTCAGGTAAACATAATAAGTACCCGGCTCTTCGAAGGTAACCAACGGATTTTGTTCGGTAGAAACCTCCGGAGTTCCTCCACTAAAAAACCAAAACCATTCTTTGACATTAGCAGTAGACTGATCGAAAAACTGTACCGTTAGCGGAGCACAACCACTGGTAATGTCTGCGGTGAATTCTGGGATGGGCGGCGTCTGATCCGGCCCGATGATAATGATCTGTTGGGAGGTATCGCTGCCACAACCATTGCTCACAATCTGCGTAACGGTATACACACCCGCCACAGGATATTTATGCGTAGGATTAGCCGACGTACTACTGGTACCATCGCCAAAGGCCCAGGAATAGGCAATGGCATTACTCGCTTGACTGGTGCTAGTGTAGGTAACTATTTCATCAAAAATAGCAGCACTAAAGCCAGCCTGCGGGGCCTGCTCATCTACAACAATCAACTGCTGCATCACCATACTGTCACTACCCGCACCATTGCTGACCACCAACCGTACATCATACTCCCCTGGGAGCTCATAGCTCACCGTCGGCGCAGCTTCCGTCGAAGTCGCAGGCTGCCCTCCTTCGAAGGTCCACTGCCACTGCTCGACATTGGTCGACGATTGATCGGTGAAGCGCACACTGAGTGGAAGACAACCGATGGCGGTATCGATAGCAAAGCCGGCGGCCGGCGGGACGAGTAGGGTGGTGTTGAGGTCAGTTAGGAAAATGGGCGATCCAGTCAGGGCGACAGCTTGACCAGTGATTAACGATTCTTGGCCGGTGGTGGAAAAATCCCAGGCTCGTCGCTCCACTTCGTCGATGTTCATGGGCGCAGGGAAGGTATAAGTCGCCGCTGCCTCTTCTGAATTATCAATTGAAGTTTTGGCCCAGAGGACATAGGTGTAATGCCCATTGCGATCGAGGAAGGCGGCACCGCCGATATTGTCGGGAAGCATCAGGGCATTGCTGCGGCCTTCGTCGTAGGTGGAGCCGAAGAGGAGATCAGAGGTGGTTTTGTAGGCAATCCCCAGGTCGTTGATCCGCTGATCGTAGGGGAAGGATTCAAAGAGCCGTTTGTAAAGGCCCATGACCTGAAATTCATTGACAGCATCCTCGATTTCGAAGGATTCGGCCATATCGAAGATGTGCATCTGTTGAATCTTGTTCTGCACGGCGGCGATGTAGGCTTTGATGATGAAGTTGACCTGTGCTTCGTCAGAGCCAATGAAATTGCCGAAGGCCCGGCGAGGGATATTGATCTCCGTGATGATCCATTCTTTTTCGGGGTAAGTATTGCCATCGTAGCCGTATTGCGATAGGACGCTTTGGAAGGTATCGCGGTTGAGTTGGATACTGCTGGCGGCCCGATCGGAATGGCGGTAGTAGTGAAATATCTGATTTTCCTGATCCCATTCTTGCATGGAGCCATCGAAATGCGGGTAGGAGTGGATAGCGATGGCATCGAAATAGGCACCGCCTTGCAGTGGATAGTCGCCGTTGACGCTGCCGTCGGTGGGGTTATCGGTATTGCGCAGTATGGCGTCGAGAAAGCTGGTGAAGCCGACGCTGGCCAGGGTAACGTAGGCGTCGGGATCGATGGCCTTGATGATCTCATAGCTGATGCGCAGGGTACGGATGTAGTGAAAAATTGGTGCTCTCAGCTTATAGTCGCAAGGATCGGGATTGTTGTCCCACCAGTTGCCATCCTGTCCCTGCGGCAGATAGCCCGTAACGAAGGTATAATCAAAGCCGGGCTCGTTCCAGATTTCCCAGAACTTGGTTTTATCTTTCTGTAGGTGGACAATTTTGTATAAATAAAGGGCGAGGTAATTCTCATCATTTACGGGCGTTCCGTTTTCGCCATTGTCCCAAATGTCGGTGTAGAGGTTGGCAAACATCTCCGAGCGGTATTCCGGGCAGTGATGGGTGGTATCCTTGTGGGCGTCGGAGGGAAAGCCGACGATGACGGTGTTGTCTTCGAGGCCCAGGCTGGCGTAATGGTTGAAGGTTTCGACGCGAATATCGTAGCCCCATTCTTCTAGGAAGCTTTCGTGTTGGGCGGGCCGTACGGACTTACAGCCCGCGCCGGGAACGTCGTAATCGGGGTTGCCGGCGGCAATATCGGCGAGTTGTTCGTCTTGCCAGGGGGGGAAGTAGCCGAGGTTGGAGCCGGGGCGGAAGCCGCGGGTGTAGGGGTGGACGACATCGTTGGCGGTGTAGCCGACGGGGCCTGTAGGGCCGCCGAGGATCAGGATGTCCGACTGAACGACCGCACCGCAGTTGTTGGTCGCCTTTAGGCGGATAATGTAGACGCCGTCTTTATCATAAGTATGGGTAGGGGAGACCTCGTTGCTGAAGGTACCATCGCCAAATTCCCAAACAAATTCATTGACAAACTGGCTATTATTAGTGAAAGTAACGGTGGTATTGGTCGTTTCGAAAGAAAAATCTACTACAGGACGTCGGTTTTTGATCGTTACATAGGCCTCCTTGAGTACGACAGAGCTGCTATCGACACTATTGATACGTAGTTTGACGTCGAAAACACCAACAGAATCGTATTGTACCACCGGATTCTGCTCGTTGGAAGTAGCAGGCTGGCCACCGGGAAATTCCCATTCCCAGCTGCTAATATCGCCGATCGAAGAATCGAAGAACTTAATGCTCAGCGGGGCGCAGCCACCGCGCAAGTCCGAGCCGAAATCAGCCTGCAGCGTCTCTCCTCCGCTGCGCTGCCCCATAAAGGCAGAGGTCAGACCAATCAAAATGAATAATAATAGAATATTTCTAATCATAGTGCCAGGTAGTTTTCTGCCAGTACAATCTAATCTAACCAGTTAGGAAGCGGGTATTAATTTATCGGTTTTGGAAACTCCAAATTATCCTTTAGGAGCTACTGTAAGGGGGGGATTCTTATAAATCTGCCATAAATGTACCAATTTTTGAGTTAATTGCCCTCTAATTAGGGGACTACAAAGAATTAGTATTTACTAAGCGACAATTGTTGACAAAAAAAGATCAGAACCAGTGGGAACCAGTTCTGATCACGGATTTTTGGAGTCATACCCAGATGAATGGTGGTAAAGATACCACTTGATCACAAAGCCTACAAAAAAAGACTTTACGATCTATCTATCTTTTAAGCTTCATCTTCTGGAAGCTGTGGAATTTCAATTTCTACTTCTTCTGTATTATTTTTCGGGGTTTCCTTTTTGCCCAGATACTGTGGCAAATCCATCCCGGCCATATTGAACAGATCATTGAGCGGAGGAACAGACTTATAAAGGCCAGAGACGAACTTGGAAGTAGAATTTCCGTCTCCGTCATTGTTGCCGCCTTCCCAGACGGTAACCTTATCGATCTTGATGTTCTTAATGGCCTCCACCTGCGTAGCAACCAAATCTTCGAGCTTATCAGCAATCAGCATCAATACTGCATCGCGACTGTTGCCTCCGGCAGCGTTGACAATTCGACCAAAACCTTCGGCTTGCTTACTGAGGACCTCAAACATACCTTTGGCCTCGGCTTCCTTCTTCAGGAAAATGGCATCTGCTTCCCCCTTCGCCAGGCGGCGAATCTGCTCGGCTTCCGCCTCCGCTTCAATGATTTGCTGTTGCTTGGAGATTTCGGCCTGAACGATAATATCAGCCTGCTTGGTGGCCATCTCCCGTTTGGCACGCGCTTCTTCTGCCTCTCTTTCCGCCTGATAGGCTTCTTCCAGTGCTTTGGCCGCCTGAATTTTCTCCGACGCTGTCGCTAGGCGCAGGGCCTCGGCCTCGCGCTGACGACGCTCTGCATTAGAATTCGCGATCTTGATTTGTGCCAGGTTTTCTCCATCAATTGATTTGGCATTAGCATCCGCCTCCCCGATCTTGGCATCTGCATCCGCAGAGGAAACCTGGATACGTTCATCCTTGTTAGCCATCGCCTCTCCAATCGAACCATCACGGTTTTTCTCAGCAACGCTCATCTTGGCGTCGTTGATCGCCTTGGCCGCCGCTTCCTTACCGAGGGCTGCGATATAGCCCGATTCGTCTTGAATATCGGTGACGTTAACGTTGATCAGCTGCAAACCAATTTTCCGCAGTTCCGCTCCCACATTAGTAGATACATTGGAGAGGAATTTATCACGATCCGAGTTGATTTCTTCAATATCCATTGTCGCGACCACCAAACGCAGCTGTCCGAAAATAATATCCTTGGAAATGTCTCTAATGTCGTCGCTCGATTTGCCCAGTAGACGTTCGGCAGCGTTGAGCATAGTGCCCTCCTCATTGGAAATACCGACGGTGAAGCGCGAAGGGACATTGACACGGATATTCTGTTTACTCAAAGCTCCCTTGAGGTCCACATCGATAGAAATAGGAGTGAGGTCGAGGTATTCATAATCTTGAATAACGGGCCAGACAAATGCGGCCCCCCCGGCGAGCGTTTTGGCCGAACCTTGACCAGTACGACCGTAAATGACCAGGATTTTGTCAGAAGGACAGCGCTTGTAGCGCGAAGCTGCCCACATAAGCATAAGGAGAATTAAACCAAGGATACCAAGAAAAAGGATCGGAATTGCCTGCATAATTTTTCGTTTTTTTGAAGTTCCATAATATAGCCCAACACCTAGCGGAGGGATAATACCATGCTATTATATTATTTATTGTTAAAGAATCTAAGTTGAACTACTTCGTAGGATTGGCGTAGTCTGTAGCTGGTTCGACCAGTAGCAGATTTTCATCCAGAATTTTGACTACTTTCACCGGAACCCCCGTGGGGAGAGCATTCCCTTCTGTAATCGCATCCATCTCCTTGAGGGCACCCTGTATCTTGAGGTGAATCTTGCCGTAGCCATTCTTTTCTGCCGGAATCGTTAAATAGACCTCGCCAGTATTGAACAGCGCATCCCTGATGTCTATGTTGCCTTCTTGGGTCAGCTTGGAGAACATATAGATCATATATCCCACAATAACCATTGCTGCGGTGCCAAAAATAGTGGCTACAATCAGCGCCATTAGCGTAGAACCTCCAGAATTGAGCACTAGAACACCTGCCCAACCAAAAAAGGTGAAAAAAGCGATGATACCCCTTACAGATAGCAGCGTGAAGTCAGCGTCGAGGCTGTAATCTCCACCATCGACGTCGGAAGATACATCTATATCCGTATCGCCGTCGAAATCAAGGCCAACTAAACTCAGAACAAATTGAATGATAAAAAATACGCTAAAGACAATAGATATGCCCCAGAATACCTGCTGTACACCACTCAAAGTGCTCCACCATTCACCTAGAAACATGCAACTGATGGTTTTGAATGAAATAATTTATGACTGCCAAAACACATTTCAGTCCACCTTAAAGTTAAACAACTGCCTGTATTTTGTATAGCTTTTTACAAAAAATGCTCAGCCATATGCACTAAATATCTTTAAAAGCCCTCAATGATAGCAAAACTATCGACAAAAGGCTACTAAATTTCGGCTAATAGCTTTCTCCTTCGAAATATAGCCCCATTCCTTCGATGAAAGCGAGTGTAGAGGGGATAAGCTGCTAAAATTTCGGTGGTTCTTCGTTTCGGATTATTAATTCTTTGTAACTTTGCGCCATGGATGTCAAACTCTTCTCCGGAACAAACTCCGAATACCTCGCCGAAAAAATTGCAGACTACTATGGGTTCTCTTTAGGAGATAAAACACTGCTGCGTTTCAACGATGGCGAAATGCAACCTATTATCAATGAGTCGGTGCGTGGATGTTATGTTTTTTTCATACAATCTACCTTCGCCCCAGCAGATAATCTGATGGAATTGCTGCTGCTCATCGATTCTGCCAAGCGGGCCTCGGCTGGCTACATCACCGCGGTAATCCCCTATTTTGGCTACGCCCGCCAGGATCGCAAGGACAAGCCTCGGGTGCCCATTTCTGCCAAGTTGATTGCCAATTTGCTAGAGGCCGCTGGCGCCAACCGAATCATGACCATGGACTTTCATGCCGATCAGATTCAAGGGTTCTTTGATATTCCGGTGGATCACCTCAAGAGTGAAGCCATCTTTATTCCCTACCTCAAAGACTCCGACCTGTCGAATGTTACTTTTGCTTCTCCTGATGTTGGAGGAGTGAAGCGGGCCCGGGCCTACGCCAAGTACTTCGCTCGCAACCTCGTTATTTGTGATAAGTACCGCAAGAAAGCTAACGAAGTGGCCGGAATGACCTTGATCGGCGATGTGAAAGATGCCGATGTCATACTGGTCGATGATTTGGTGGATACTGCAGGGACCCTTTGCCGAGCTGCGGATTTGATCATGGAAAAAGGAGCTAAGAGCGTCAAAGCACTTTGTACGCATCCGGTCCTTTCTGGCAAGGCTTATGAGAACATTGAAAAGTCCAGCATTCGCGAGATTGTGGTCTGTGATACCATCCCGCTGCACCAAAAATCTAAGAAGATCAAGGTCTTACAAACCGCCAAGCTTTTTGCCCGCGCCATCCGCAATACCCACGAGCATCGCTCTATTTCGGCGCTTTTTGTGGATGGTTAATGAGGACCGTCGAAATTAGCCCACGGGTAGCGGTGCATTTCTAAAATAAATTCTTTATCTTTGCGTGCATTTTTATGGAAAATGCATCAAATAGCTAATTCACAACGATTTATAAAATTATTTAAAACATGGAATCGATTGCTATAAACGGAACAGCAAGAGCAGCCATTGGAAAGAAGGCAACGAAAGCTATCCGGAAAGCGGGCCTGGTACCTTGTGTAATATACGGCGGGGAGAATAATGTACATTTTACGGCACCTGTCAACGAATTCAGACACCTGGTTTATACGCCAGATTTCAAGTTGGCGGAGATCACTGTAGATGGAAATTCGTACAAGTGTATTCTCAAAGATTTGCAATTTCACCCAGTAACGGATGACTTGATGCACCTTGATTTTCTGCTGTTGGTAGATGGGCATAGCATCAATCTCGAACTGCCGGTTCGCTTTAGAGGAACGGCTCCGGGTACTAAGGAAGGGGGAAAGTTGATGCAGAAGCTGCGTCGCGTGAAGATAAAGACGACTCCTGAGCACTTGGTAGACGAGTTGCTGGTGGACATTTCTAGTTTGGAATTAGGGCAGTCTATTCGTGTTCGCGATATTGAGCACAACGAAGGTATTGAGATCGTGAGCGCCGGAGGTACACCCGTGGGTTCGGTTGAAGTACCACGTGCATTGCGTAGTGCAACAGCAGCTATCGAAGATGGGGAGGAAGCTGCTGGTGATGAAGAGTAGTTAGAACGCTACTTCTAATTGGTAATATTCTTTTTCATAATATCCTCATGATATAAAGAGGCGTAATGTATATTTACGTCTCTTTTTATTATTTCAAGCCGTTAAGTTACTGAATAATGTCAGACCTCCGCATTACTACCATCCAGTCCACTCTTCAATGGGAGGATATTCCCGCTAATCTATCTCACTTCACTCACCTGTTCGCGGGCCTGGAAGGCCAGACGGACTTGGTGGTCTTGCCGGAGATGTTCAGCACAGGATTTAGTATGAACCCCGCTCAACTGGCAGAGCCCATGGAGGGGCCTACGATTGGCTGGATGCGAGAACAGGCGGTCCGGCTGGGGGCGGCCCTTTGTGGCAGTTTGATTATTGAGGAGGAGGGGAAATACTACAATCGGCTGGTTTGGATGGATGCGGAAGGGAATAGCGAGGTGTATGATAAGCGGCACCTTTTTGGCCTGGGGGGAGAGGCTAAAGACTACGCTGCGGGTAATCAACGTCTTATTGTTGACTACAAAGGCTGGAAAATTTGCCCTCTGATTTGCTACGACCTTCGCTTTCCAGTTTGGAGCCGTAATACTGAGGCCTATGATTTGCTAATCTACCTGGCTAACTGGCCAAAACCCCGTGCTTCCGCCTGGCGCACCTTACTGCGCGCCCGCGCCATTGAGAATCAAGCCTACGTCATCGGCGTCAATCGCATCGGCGAAGATGGCAGCGGGCTATCCTATCGAGGCGATACGGCGGTTATCGACTTTATGGGCGAAGCTTTGTACCAAGTCAGTTACCAAGAAGATGTCTTTACCACTTCGCTGTCTTACGCCGATATGCATGCTCTGCGTAAAAAACTCCCTTTTTTAGCCGACAGGGACCATTTTGACCTCCGCTAAACTTACTCTTTCATCACTTATTAGCCCATACCCTTCACTTATCAGTTTTTGATGGATTCTTCCTGCAAATGCAATTATCTTGGTTGAGGATTGCCTAAGGAAAGATAATTACCCGTGCAAAAACAAAAAGTAAAACTATGAAAGTCGATCCTGGAATCGAAGAAAGTATTTAATCCTCCTCATAGGAGTGAGGTACAGTTTAATGAGTATTAATTTGAATGCGGACAAACCCCAGGTTTGTCCGTTTTTGCGTTTATAGCCCGAGTAATAACTTCCGAACCAACTCTAAACAAAATCTTAAAGCAAGGAGGATATATAAAGGATAAAAAATATTCGTAATTGGCGAAACGTTGAAAAGGGGAGTTCGTTAAATAGAACAGTTGTCGGAAAAGACGCGAATAAAAAAGCGGCTCGAACTGGCACTCGAACCGCTAAAGCTCGTTGTATTTAATTGCATTTTTAAATTTAACCCTATTAACTAACCTATAAACAACGAGCGAAATATATCTTTCAAAGCACAGTTTGGCTTAATTTTCTTTCTATGTTTAAGAACGTTTCAAAATGGATAATGTTGTTTGCCACTTTGGCTTTTTTGCTCTCCTCCTGCACGGCTTTGCAGCCGGTTAGCCGCAGTGGAGAACGGACTACTGATCGGTCTTCGACGAGCCGAAAAGCGCCGGAGGATTCGAGCCTGCGCAGTAGCATCACTCGCTATGCCAAGAAGTACAAAGGAGTAAAATACAAGTATGCGGGGAAAGACCCCAAAGGCTTTGATTGCTCTGGTTTCACCAGCTATGTGCTCAATAAATTTGATGTGCGGGTCTCTCCCAGCTCCAGGGCGCAGGCGCAGACCGGCCGCAAAATTCCCTTCTCCAAAGCTCGCGCGGGCGACCTGGTTTTCTTTAGCAAAAATGGACGAGGGTCGGTATCTCATGTTGCCCTGGTCGTCTCTAATCAAAGGGAGGGCTTGGTGGTCATCCACAGCACGACTTCCCGGGGAGTTATGGTGCAAAATATCACCCAATCCTCCTATTGGAAGCCCAAAATGTTATTCGCTCGTAATGTAATTGACTGAGCCGCCAAACTATTACCTGTCGAACTGGTATTTCTACCCCAAAACCCGTATTTTCGCAGCTTTCTAAGGGGCTTTTAGTTTGGTTGATGAAAGTCCCACTTCACCCAATTAATCCAGAAATACTATGATTAATTTGATCCTCTTTGGCCCTCCTGGCTCCGGGAAAGGTACACAGGCTGCGAAGCTAGTCGACGTCTATAATTTGCTACACATCTCCACTGGTGACCTCTTCCGCTACGAGATCAAAAATGATACGGAGCTAGGCTTGCGCGCCAAATCCTACATTTCTAAAGGAGAATTGGTGCCTGATGAGATTACCATCGGTATGCTCAACAATAAGGTCGAGGCCAATCCGGATGTGGATGGATATATTTTTGATGGCTTCCCCAGAACGATTCCGCAGGCCAAAGCACTCGATCAACTATTGACTGGTAAGGGCCAGGAGGTATCGGCACTGATTGCTATGGATGTTGACGATGAAGAGCTGGTCAAGCGCCTGCTGGATCGCGGCAAAACCTCCGGCCGGCCTGACGATAGCAATGAGGGCATTATCCGCAACCGCATCGCTGTCTACAACAAGGAAACGACTCCAGTCTTTGACTACTACGACCAATTTAACAAATCCATCAAAGTCAATGGCGTCGGCACGATCGATGAGATTTTTGGTCGCCTTTGCGGGGAGATGGACAATTTGAAGAAATAAGCAAGTGGCCGAACAAAACTTTGTCGATTACGTCAAAATCTGCTGCCGCTCGGGCGCAGGTGGCGCAGGCTCTGCGCACTTCTTCCGCAACCGCCTCAACCCCAAGGGAGGGCCGGACGGAGGAGATGGTGGCCGTGGTGGCCATATCATCGTAAAAGGCAATCGCCAGCTCTGGACCCTGCTGCCCCTGAAGTACCGCAAGCATGTCATTGCGGGGCGAGGCGCCAATGGCAGTGGCAATCATCGGACGGGAGCCAATGGCGAGGATGTGGTGCTAGAAGTGCCGCTGGGCACAGTAGGCAAGGACGAGGCGAGCGGCAAAGTTTTGTTCGAGATCACAGCAGACAATGAGGAGGTCATCCTGTTGAAAGGAGGCCGCGGGGGGCTGGGCAATTCGCATTTTAAGTCTTCGACCAACCAGACGCCGCGTTATGCGCAACCGGGGGAGGAGGGACAGGAAGAATGGAAAATTCTCGAACTCAAAGTCCTGGCGGACGTAGGCCTGGTGGGCTTTCCCAACGCCGGAAAATCTACCCTGCTCTCTGTTATCACCGCTGCTAAACCCAAAATTGCCAACTACGCCTTTACAACCCTGGTGCCCAATTTGGGTATCGTCTCCTACCGCGACAGCCGCTCCTTTGTCATGGCTGACATCCCGGGGATCATCGAAAAGGCGCACGAAGGCAAAGGGCTGGGCTTTCGCTTCCTGCGCCATATTGAGCGCAACGCCGTACTGTTGTTTATGATTCCGGCCGATAGTGATGATATTAAGAAAGAATACGCCGTCTTGCTCAACGAACTACAATTGTATAATGAGGAGCTGCTGGATAAACCTCGCATTCTGGCCATTTCCAAGTCTGATCTGGTGGATGAGGAATTGAAGGAATTATTACAGCCCGAGCTGCCCGATGATCTTCCCGTTATTTTTATCTCCTCCGTTGCCCAAATCGGCCTCGTTGAACTCAAAGATTTGCTCTGGCAGCAACTCAATAAACCCGACTTTTAGCCTGACTGACTAATCCTCCACTTATGACCCAACACATAGAATCTGTCCTCACCCAATTGTTCGAAAACTGGGCGGGCGAACGCGCCCAATTGGTCCTGCCCCTCGCCCCTTCGGGATCAAACCGCGTCTACTACCGCCTGCAAAGCGCCAATCGAGTCGCTATCGGTGCCTATAACGAAGACCGAAAGGAAAACATCGCCTTTCTGAGTTTCTCCCGCCATTTTCACCAAAAGGGTCTCTCCATCCCGGAGATATACGCCGAAGATTTAGACCAGCATATTTACCTGCAAGAAGACCTGGGTTCCACCACCCTCTATAGCTACCTGCTGCAAAGAGGGAGTGATTTTCCTGATTTTCTCAAAGAAATGTACAAAAAAGTCGTCGCAGCTCTCCCTCACCTGCAGATTACCGGAGGCAAAGATTTGGATTACAGCAAATGCTACCCCCGCGCCAGTTTCGACCGCCAATCCATGCTCTGGGATTTGAATACCTTCAAATACTATTTCCTCAAACTGGCTAAAATTCCCTTTGATGAGCAGGCTCTGGAAGAAGATTTTCATCGGCTGGCTGATTTCCTCCTCCAAGCGGATTGCAACTACTTCATGTTTCGGGATTTTCAGACGCGCAATATCATGATCAAGGATGGAGCGCCGCTATTTATCGATTACCAAGGAGGGCGAAGAGGGGCTTTACAGTACGATCTAGCCTCTTTGCTCTACCAGGCCAAAGCCAATATCCCCGCCGATATTCGCCTCGAATTGTTGGAGCACTACCTCGATGCTGCCGCTGAGCTGATCGACCTCGACCGGAAAGCCTTCATCGACTATTATTATGGCTATGTACTCATCCGCTGTATTCAAGTTTTTGGGACCTATGGCTTCCGAGGGCTCTACGAGCGCAAACAGCATTTTCTGACCAGTATTCCCTTTGCGATCAATAACATCCGCTGGTTGCTCAGCAATGTGAAGCTGGCAGTTGACTTGCCGGAGCTGTGGTCTTGTCTACACGGGATCACTGAGGCCGAGCGCTTCCGCCCTTTCGATCGTCAGAGAGGTCGCAATAGCCTGCTGACGGTGCGCATCAACAGCTTTTCCTACAAGCATGGTCTGCCCGAGGACCCTTCGGGCAACGGCGGTGGCTTCATCTTCGACTGCCGCTTTATCCACAACCCCGGTCGCTACGAACCCTATAAAAAGCTAACCGGTCGCGACGAGTCCGTCATCAACTTCCTGAAGCAGTACAGTACGATGGAAGATTTTCTCAACAACATTTATCATATCATCGATGAGGCCATTGAGGATTATATCTCGCGGAGCTTCACCAGCCTCTCCGTCAACTTTGGCTGCACCGGCGGCCAGCATCGCTCCGTCTACGCCGCAGATACCCTGGCCCAACGTATCGAACAGAAGTACGGGGTGAAAGTTATGCTGTATCACCGGGAGCAGGAGCGTAAAGGTTGGAAAAATTAGGCGACCAAATGCTGCATTAAATCCTGGAAATTATCGGCAGATTCGTAGAGGCGATCGTTATAGGCCGTCGCACTCAATTTGAGATTAAAAGCCTCTTCATTTCTTTGCAGCAGTTCGATAGAGATATTGCCGTAGCGCTGGCGAAACAACTGCCCTCCTTCGTTTTGTATGAACTTAATGGGGGGCTTGAGGTAGTGCCGCTGTTTGGTTTCTACCCAATTAGGACGATTGTAAGTACGCAATTCAGAGACATAAGAGCGGTAATTAGCCGCTAGCACCCTTTCCTTTAGATAATCGAAGAGATTGACGATTTCCCGTTGTGGATAGTTCATTTCTTTAAAATGAATGACAAAACCTTTTGACGAAGGCGTCGTCATGAAGTCGATGGTTTCATCAATATGATCAGGGTTGATCAGGTACTCGACGTGTTGTTGTCGTATCCAATCCAGTAGCCGACGACAGCTTAGGCTTTTCTTCCAGCGGTCATAGTCGGCCAACTCCGCCTCCGTTCGCTCGATCAATTTATGGATCAGCGGTTGGGTGGGCGAACTTTGCTCTGCCTTGGTGAACAGGTTCTTAATACTTTGCCAAAAGTCAGGCATAGGAAATAATAAATTTTATACTCATGTAAACAGGTGGAGGGAAGGAAAGTTGGTTCAGTTGAAAGAAAGTAGTAGAAATTGAGCTGCTATTGCTGACTTTAATTGTTTTGAGCTTCTTCCTTCGGAGGTAGCTCATCGGAGCGGTCCTCGATTTTGGTGTTTTCGGTCTGCTCAATGCTGATTTGTTCGAGGCGATCCATCATATTCATAGATTGATCCCAGAAATTATACAGCATAGGTTTGAGCTGCTTGCCCACAATTTTAAGTTGATCAGGATATTGCTCCAGGTAGGAGTAGGTCATTGACTCCTGCTTAGTCTTAGCATCCAGCATCCTGGCCTGATCACCAAACCAGAGTAATACGCTAAGCACCAGAATCATAATGGCACTGAGTAGCATACCACCAGCCATTTTATTGATAATATTGATATTAGCCGTTTTAAGTGCCCCCTCTAGAAAGCGAGCAATGGTGCGGATGATGAACATGGTAACGACAAAAGAGAGCAGAAAACCAGCCACAAACATCAGCGGATTTTCACTTTTGAAGGTCGTTTCCAAAAATTGCTTAGTCGGTTCGGAGAAGCGGAAGGCGGCCATTAGGCCGAACAGCAGCGAAAGGACGGTAAACACCGCTTGGATGATTCCGCGAGCAAATCCGACATAGAAACCGGACAGTAGGACGATAACGAAAATGATGTCAATTACCATAACAGCCTACAAAATAGAGGTTTAGCTGTTGAATTGCCTATAAAATTAGACGAATTAACAATTTTTTATCGACCTAAACCCTCAAAATATTATGCCATTAAGGCTTTTGATCAACTTTTTAGGTGACGATCAAAGAAGCCCAGCATCAGCTTATACAGCTCGAAGCGGTTTTCTTCATTGTGGAAACCGTGTCCTTCGTTGTATTTGACCATGTAGGGGACTTCGATGCCTCTGCCTCTGATTTCGCGTACAATTTGATCCGATTCATCGATATTGACTCGGGGATCGTTAGCACCTTGTACGACAAAAAGTGGGGCTTTGATCTTATCGGCATGTAGCGCCGGGGAGGCCGCGGCCATCTCCTCTTTATCTTGCTCAGGATTTCCGACCATCATGAACATCATTTCTTGGAAGGGTTTCCAGTAGGGAGGCATGGTTTTCATGAAAGTAAAGAGGTTGGAAACACCGACGTAGTCGACGCCGCAGGCGTAGAGATCGGGGGTGTAGGTCAGTCCGGCCAGGACGGCGTAGCCGCCGTAGCTTCCGCCGTAGATGCCTACCCGCTTCGGGTCGGCGATACCCTGCTCGATCAACCAGTGCACCCCATCAGTGATGTCGTCCTGCATGGTACGGCCCCATTGCTTGAAACTTTTTTCCCAAAAGTCGCGGCCATAGCCCGTGCTGCCTCGGAAGTTCATCTGCAAAACGGCGTAGCCGCGGCTGGCCAGCAGCTGAATTTCGGGATTGAAGCCCCAGTAATCTCGGAACCAGGGGCCGCCGTGGGGGTTGATGATGACGGGAAGATTTTGGGGGTCCAGGCCTTTGGGTAGGGTGAGGTAGCCGTTGATGGTGAGCCCGTCGCGGGAGGTGTAGCGGATGGGCTTCATCTCTGACATATCGGCCTCATCAATCCAGGGGCTGACGTCGGCGATCTTTTGCAGCTCGTCCTTTTCTGCATCGTAGAAAATATAGCTGCCGAGAGAGCGATCGCTGTAAGTGCGGATCATAAATTTATCCTCGGCCTTATTCATACTGGCGAATGAAATCTCGTGGTCGCCCAGCTGTTCCTCCAAACGCTTGTACAGGCTGGCCCGCTTTGGATCGAGAAAATGATAGTTGCGTTTAGCCGTATTATACTGTATGGCGGTGAGTATCTTATGCTTTTTAGAGTAGGTCAGTTCTTCGACATCTACCTCGGGGTGAACAAACAGCGGAGGGCCGACCTCCTTGCCTGTAGCCATATCGAATTTGACAATGGCCAATTTATCCCGATTGAGGTTGGAGGCCGCATAGATAACACTTCCGTTATCAAAATCAAAGAACAGGGGCATAATTGACACCCTAAAGTCTGTGGTGATCACCTCGCGGAAGGGAGCATCTTCCGATTCGCGGTACATCAGCGTGTTGTTAGTACCGCCAGTAACCTTGTTGGCCAGCCGCAGTTGGCCATTGTGATCGGTCATCCAAATATCTATGGGCTCCTCGATATTAGCATTTTCGGCAATCTGCTCGTAGGCGCCGGTGTGAATATTGATGCGATAAGGTTCGAAGAGTTGCGGATTGTTCTTATTCATCTCAATCAACACTTCATCCTCAAAATCTTCGAGTTGATCAATGATCTGAATGGTCACCTCCTTGAAAGGGGTAAGGTCTTTTGGATTGGCGCCATCCTTATCGACTGCGTAGAGCTGGAAATTTTCATCGCCACCGCTGTCTTTGACGTACAAGATTCGGTCATTACTCGCCCAAAAATAGCTGTTGATGCTACGATCCGTTTCGTGTGTAATTCGAACAGATGCTGCACTGCCTATTTTTTGGACAAAAATATTTTGGCGTCTTTTGTAGGGACTCATGTAGCTGAAGTAATTGCCATCGGGAGAAAGCTGATAGCGAATACGCTCAGGATTTTTGAAAAAGTCTTCAACGGAATATTTATGATCCTGATGACTTGTACCAATGAGTGCTTTGAGTTCTTCGGAACTGTCCGGTAGCTTAGGGTCCCCCGGCAGTTGATGTTGAGGTTCTTTTACAATGGTTTCCATAGATTTGGGTACTGGTGTAAGTTTACTTTAACAGCTAATGTTTATTAATTAACGAGAATGTACTGTTTTTTTAGAGAAAAAGCACAGTAACTTCAGTAGTAATAATGTTAAAAAAATACTTTAGTTTACAGATTGAATAAAGATTAGAGGATTTTTGTAAAATATCCCTTATCTTTATCATTACAC
>JBCDGZ010000145.1:0-18764 GCA_038750655.1 Bacteroidota bacterium
AGATTTGGCAACATTAGAATTGATAAACGAAACTTTAAATCAGGTATTACGGCTAATTGAAATGATCAAGAAGGAAGTTAATTTTAGTGCATCAAGGAATTTAGTCTTTGCAAATTATTATTACTTGTATGAAAAAAGTATCAGTAATAAGTTGAATATTTTTAGCACGTTATCAAATAATATCTATCTGAAAGAAGCTTTTGAAATAGTTGAGAGAAATAAGAATATCAATATCCTTGAGGCATTAAGAACAGGCAAAGCGACACAGTTCGCCGGCATTCCAGAAAACTTATTGCAGAAAGAAATTCAACTGCGCGAAGCAATTACTGAAGCGAGAGAAGAACGGTTTGAAGTGGGCGAAGATACTGATGAAAATCAAGAATCCCTTACCTCATCCCTGGATAGTGAGATTTTTGATCTTCAGCAATCCTATGATCGCCTGATTGACCTTTTTGAAAAAGAGTATCCCAACTATTACCAGCTAAAGTATGCTAATCGTCAAATTGATGTGCCGACGATTCAGGAAACCTTATTGACGGAACAACAAACGCTTCTCGAATACTTTGCTGGAGACAATAGCATTTATTGCTTTTTGATTCGAAGAGATACCCTAATCGTCAAAGAAATACAGAATGCTAAAGTAATTTATGATCAGATTATCCAGTTACGGGACTTGATTGATCATCGACCCTTTCCTTCCTACGAAGAGTACGGTGGTGATGAGGTATTAGTGAATATCAGTCATCACTTGTATCGAGAACTGCTGCTACCCTTAGCTGATGAATTGAGTTCGGAGTTGATTATTATCCCTGATGGTAAACTGGCCTATATTCCTTTTGAAGCATTGTTGACGTCATTACCGGAAGAGGCACATCGTTATAGGAGCCACCCTTATTTGATTCGGCAACATCAAGTCAGTTATGGGACCTCAGCTACTTTATTGAATGAATTGCGAGTGACTCCCAAACAAACAGGGGCAAAACAATTATTAGCGGTAGCTCCAGCTTTTACTTCGGAAGAAGTAGATGAACTTGCGGTACGCTCCGAGCAATTGGGACCTTTGAAGTTTAATATTCCGGAGGCTCAACAAATCTGTGAAATAACGGACGGTGATCTGTTGGCTGGACAATCAGCAACTGCTAATGCCTTCCAAGAACAGGCGAACAATTTTCGGCTGCTGCATCTCGCTACTCATGCTAAAGCAAATGATAAGCGGGGGGATTATTCCTTTCTTGCCTTTGCAGGGGAAGAGGCAACAGAGCGACTATATGCGAGTGATATTTATAATTTGGAATTGAGTGCTGATATGGTGGTACTTAGTGCCTGCGAAACTGGGGTAGGCGAGTTGATTCGTGGAGAGGGATTTATCAGCCTTGCCAGAGCCTTTACTTATGCTGGGGCTCGTAGTTTGGTACATAGCCTATGGCGAGTTAATGACAACACTACATCAGAATTAATGTTTACCTTTTACGAAAATCTTAAGTTGGGCCAGACTAAGAGTCGGGCATTACATCAAGCTAAGCTTGACTATCTCAGCCAGCAAAAGGATCGGGCTGCCCATCCTTTTTATTGGGCTGCTTTTGTTCTTTATGGTAATATGGAGGCAGTAGAGTGGAGTTCGGAGTCTTCCTTTTTTTATCCTTGGGGGATTTTGGTTTTAGTTGGAGTTCTATTAGGGTTTCTAGGTTTGAGAAAAAGTTATTAAAAAAGGAAAACTATATTTGCAGTTTCAATTTTCTCAAGTAAAGTTTGAATCCCATTTTCACACGCTACAGCACTAGAATATGTCTGACTTTTACCGATGATTTGTCCATTTCTCGCTCGTAAATTATAGTAATATCGTCCGTTAGAGGAAGTATGAATAATATACCGCACCTTATCCTTCCCATTCCGCTTCACCGAATGAATCCCGTGCTGACAACCTTGCTTAGAGGCATAGCCCTGGCTGGATAAAATGATTCTGCCATTTTTGGCTTTGAGGCGAAAATAGAATTTATGGTCTTTTTCGCTTTGGAAGATTTCGAATTTCATGCGTCTTTGTTTGGGTTGGGGGCACAAGGGGAGGGGCACAACAACTGGGCCAAAGCAAAAAGCCCCCGGCCCTTCGGGACCGGAGGCTTTTCACCACCTCACAGGCGTTCCATCACCTAAAAGGCAATACCTAGCGCCGCTGAATACTCACCTTTTTCGTCACCGCCGACGTCGCCGACTCCAAACGCAAGAAGTAAATACCATTGGCCAACTGCGAAGTGTTCAGCAACAGCGCAGCATCCGGGCGAGCGTAGCGCTGGTTCAACAGCACCCGGCCCTGCAAGTCTACAATGCTCAGCTGCATCGCCTCCTGCGGCTGCTCGTTGAAAAGCACCGTCAGCTGATTCTGCGCGGGGTTAGGATAAACCACAAACAGATTGCTGGCCTCAATCTCTGAGGTAGAAGTGATATTGTCATCATCAATGTCAATTTCGTAGCGAGGAACGCCCAACCAGCCACCTTCGCCATCACTTACCGTGAACGTGAAGAAGTCTGTTCTGGCCGTATCGCCATCGTGCTCATAGCGTACCAGGTTGACGTCGATGTCCCGCTGCGTAAACTGAGCGCCCAATCCTATAGTACCCCCGTTGAAGGTCAGACGACCGTGCTCAGGATAGGACACTACAGTGTAGGTCAGCTCTTCGGCGGTATTATCATCATCCTCACTTAAGAGGAAGTTAGTAGTGATGAAATTGCCCTCGCCAGGACGGACTCCAAGGATTTCATTATTGATCAACCTTGGAGGGCTCAAACTAACACTAGCACAGATTTGTAGTCCCCAGTCGGTTAGGCCACCACCTTCTCCCAGGGCATCAACGACTTCGATTTTCAGCGTCCAGGTGCCTTCACTGTTGTCTCCATTGAAGGCCGATAGGGGCTCATCTGGTCGGTGGGCCTGCCCGCCGGTTGGAGGACAGGGAATCTCTGAGGGCCCCTGGTCGTCCAACCCGAGGTCGAAGAGCTGAGTGTTTCCACACTTATCAGAGAAAAGCAGTACTTCTTTAGCATCTGGACTAACCAAGGAAACATCGATGTGTTTCACCAAATCGTGCTGTCCTTTAACCTTGGTTACGTTCAGGTCACTGATGGTTCCACCGGGGAAGACAGAGATAGTAGATTCTACAGTTGGCGTCCCTTGAGCGGAGATAATAACGGGAACATTAGTACTGGTATAATTAGCACAACTCAAGGTTTCCGTATGGAAAGCATAGGTCGGCAAATATTCGCCGGGACCACAAGCGTTGACCGCACGAACACGCCAGAAGTAAGGTGTACTCTTTTCGAGCAAAATGGTCGGAGTGTAGGTGGTCTCCGTTAGATTACTAGTGAAATCGATAACGGTGCTGGCTTCGAAAGTTGGACTAGTTGCAATTTCTATTTCGTAAGAATCAGCAAAAGGAGAGCCGTTCCAGCTGAATTCTGGCAGCTCCGACTCACCGTTAGCACCGTCTTCTGGCGTCAATTGCTCCACTAGAGAGAAATCGCTATTAACCAGCTCCAGGTTGATGTTTCTGTAACTGGTATCTGCATTTGGTGCAATAGCGACCAGTTCGAGGGTAAAGATGCCTTCTTCGATTACTTCGCTCATGTCAATCGTCAGCTCACTGCCTTCGGTAGGAAGAGCAGGGTTGTTGCTGAATAGAGGAACAGCGTTAGCCGGTAGGCCATTGATAGTAAAGCTAATCAGGCTATCGTAGCCCAGCAATGAGCCGGTATTGAGATCAATGATTGCCGCATCGGGTAGACAGACCTGCTGAGAAAAGGGCGTAACATCCAGCGAATAGCCGGGAGCCGAAGGTGCAATGATACGGAAATTGGTATTGGACAAATCGAAGAAGATATTGTCTGCTGCTTCAATGCGCACACGAGCATCATTCGTTATATTATCAGGAATGATAATGAAGTGAGAGCCGTCATTAGGGACGCTTTCTGCCAGCATGATATTGGAATTGAATCCGCCATCGACAGAAAGCTTGATATTGACGTTCTGGCAATTGACTAAGTTATTATCTGTATTAGCAACATCCCAGGTCACTTCCACATAGTCACCGACTTCGTAGGTAACGGCCGTATTGGGGGAGCTGACGCGGAACGGTCCAGCACTCTCCGTAGCATTAAAAGTTACTTCTTCCCAAACGGTACCTCCAACTTCTGGGTTGTTATCTCGCACCGTACAGCGGAAATCCAAGGCCCGATTATAGGTTGGAAGAACGTTTTCTGGATCCTCTAAAAGTCGATTATTAATGATGTTGTTCATTAGTGGGAAAACCCGGGTTGGATTACTAGTTGGATCGTAAGAGCGGAAGGCCGGTGCAGAGCCAAAGGGGCTACCCAGTGGGCTGATCGGTCCGGTATTGTGCTGCTCCCAACAGTAAGTAAGGTTACCCTCGTCTTCTGGATCAGTGGCGATGGCCGTGAGTTCGAAAGGGGTATTGATCGGAATATAGAAGTCATCGTCGTAAGGAAGGATAACGTCGGGAGTATTGTTGCTGGTCGCTTCGATGTCAGGGCAGTCTGCTCCTCTAGCAGAGCGGCTGTACCGAAACATCTGATCGATGGACTCAACGCTGAAATAGCGACCGTCGGGACCACTTAGGTTCTGATTGCCGCAGGCTCCAAGGTAGGACATAATCGTACTTCCACTACCGGGCTCAACGGCAGAGCCACCGGCGCGCTGTTCGAGGATGCCGGGGCAGTTATCCCAGGTATGAGAAGCGGAAAATTGGTGACCAATCTCATGAGTCATGGTATTCAATACTCGACCAAGGATGTTCACCGAAGGAAAACAAGTGACCCCCCGTCCTTTATTATTAGTACAAGCAGAGCCCGAAGCGACCCCGGCCAGCCCGCCACCACAACCGATGGTAAAGACGTGGCCAATATCGTAGTTCGCATTACCGATGATACCATCCAAGACCAAGCGGTTTTGTTGCAGCAGCCCGCCACCATTAGTTACATTGGTGTAATCATCCGTAGCCGGATCGCGGAAGATGAGTAGATCATTATTCTCCACCAATAAAAAGCGGATGGCCACTTCCTGCTCGTAAAACATATTGACGCGGCTCATGGCCAGGTTGAAATCTTCCATCACCTCCTCATCGCTGTCGTAGCGCGCACCGAATTCTCCTACACATGCCAATGCCATATCATAAACCAGCAGCTCTACAGGCTCTGAGCCTCGCAGATTGAATTGCTGATCGCTGTGGGTTTCGATTTCTTCGTTGAATTCAATCCCCTGTAGTGGACTCGCCTTAATTTCTTCGTCGTGAACACCACATCGAGTTGGGGCGCCCTCCATTTTATGGTCTCTGGTGTAGTAGCTGATATAGTATTCCTCTTGATTTTTGGCGTAGGGATCGATAAAAACCTCTCCTTTGCGGGTAAAAATCGCCGCGTGGAAGCCGCCGTTTCCGTATCCCAGACGGGCGTAGGCCCCTTTGGAAGTGACCCCTTTACCGATAAAAGTCCTGATATTGGGAAATTTAGCGGCCAGAGCAGGACGCATCACTGGAGCATCGACGACCTCGAACAGCTCTAGTCGGCCATCGGGCATCGGTAGAGTAATACGCATGGGGCTATTGCTAGCCTCCGTGCTGCGCTCCGCAGGGGCTCGGCGCAATGTCGCTCGCAAATTGTCGATGTCGAGGCGGGCGGTGTGGTAATGTTCAGGAATGATAGCTCTTTCAGTTCCACGAGGAAGCACAATATCGCTTTCCTGTGCTGCAGACCAGAAGTTGTTAATCGTTTGTGCACTGAGTCCAAGGCTCAAAAATAGGGCACACAAAAGAGTAGATACTACACGCATAATAAGTTCTAATTGTAATTTAATGAGTGATATTCGTTCTTTGACAATCTGCCATAGAAGTGCGGTTTTCAATACGCTACACAAAATTAAACTATTTCAGGGCGCATTAGCGCAATTATTTGTCAATAATTTTAGCCTCTTTCCGACAAGAAACCTATTTTTTTGGGTAGGGACGAAAAAAAGGCGACCCAATTGATGGATCGCCTTTCCAACTCACTATGCGAAACGCACCTTAGTGCTGCACGCTGAATTTACGGGTGAAGGTTTGCTCGCGGCCTTGAATTTCAATAAAGTAAATACCGTTGCTCAAAGTCGCTGTGCTGATCTCCAACTGTTGATCACCCGGACGCTGAACAGTATTGTACAGAATCTGTCCCTGAATATTGATGATCCGAATATTCAGATTTTCTTCTATCTTCTTTTCAAACAAGAGATTGAGGGTGGCATTAGCCGGATTGGGGAAAAGGACTAGGCCGTTCTGATTGTACACCTCGGTTGTGTTGGTTACCGCATCATCATCCAGTTTGATGTTGAACTGAGGAATACCAATCCAGCCACCGCCGCCGGTAATGTCAAAGCTGAACGAATCAAAATCCACATTGCTGTTGCCATCATTGGCGTAGCGCAGGTTGCCGACATTGATGCTTTCCTGGCGGAAGGTGCTGCCCACTTCCAATGGGAAGTTAACCAAGAACAACGTTCCGTGCTCCGGTGCCTTCAAAACGGTGTAGACAATATTTCTGGGGTCGTTGACATCCTCATGATCAGCCAACAGCAAGTCCTGCGTGATAGGATTGCCCTCCCCAGGCTTCACCGCCAAGGTATCATTATTGATCAAAAACGGATTCTTCGAGGTCACATTCGAGCAAGTCTGGATGCTGAAGCCCTGAACGCCACCGCCCTGACCAAAGTCATCAATCACCTCTACCACCAATTTCCACTCTCCCTGGCTGTTATCACCATTAAAAATCGAAAGCTCATCGAGCGGCTGGTAGGCCAGCCCCGTCGTTGGAGGACAAGGAATCATATCGCTAGCAGCCTGATCGTCGAAAGCCAGATTGAAGAGCTGGGTGTTTCCGCAAAGGCCATTGAAGAGACGCGCCTCCTTGCCATCTGGTGCCTGTACACGGACTTCCAAGTCTCTAACCCGGTCGTGCTGGCCACGGACTTCCAAGATATTGAGGTCATTGATCGTACCGTCCAGGCTCACCGTAAGTGGAATCTCAACGGTGGGTGTACCAATAGAGGGGATGATAACAGGAACCGCAGTACTGGTAAAATCCTCGCAGGTCTGCGCCAAGGTGCGGAAGGCCGAAATACCGGTAAAGTCAGCAGTGCCGCAGCGGTTAGTAGGGCGAAGGCGCCAGTAATAGGTCGCGTTTTTATCAAGAGCTACTGGAACAGTATAGGAAGTACCCGTAATTCCGGTTTCTGAGGTGACGATGGTATTGCCAAAGTTGGCGCTAGAGGCAACTTCGATGTCTACACTTTCTACGTTGTCCAGCATCGGCCAGCTGAAGGTCGGAATATCGCTGACGCTGTTATCGCCCGCAACGGGTTGATCCAGGGTCAGGGCAGAAAAATCATTGCTGACCACGTCCAGGAAGAAGGTCCGTCGGAGGGTATCCAGCCCGTTGGCGTAGGCGACCAGTTCGACCATTGTCTCGCCAGTGGTGTTGGTATTGTTCAGATCGATCGTCAAGTTGGTATTGTCAGTAGGTGTCGCAGGATTGGCGCTAAAATTGGCGGTAGCGCCGGCGGGCAAGCCCCGAAGTTCGTAGTTAACCGGGGTATTGAAGCCCAAAATGCTGTCTGTATTCAGGTCCATCTCCACAGTCGCGGGTAGGCAAACCAGTTGGTTGAAGGGTTGTACATCCAAAAACAGTCCTGGTGTTGCAGGACTGACGATCTCAAAGTCGCGGTTGGAAATATCGAAAAAGATATTGTCTGCTGCCTCTACTTTGATCCGCATATCATCACCGAGAATATTAGGAACTACGATAACGTGCGCCCCATCATTCGGTACATTAGTGGCAATCGTATGAGGGAAGTTGAAGCCGCCATTTTCGGACAGTAAAATGTTCACATTCTGGCAATTCACCGTATTATTGTCCGTATTGGCCACGTTCCAGTTCACCTCGTAGAGCTGTCCGGCTTCCAGAGTAATCCGCTCATTAGGATTGGTTACCCGGAAAGGCCCGGAGGCATCTGTCACTTTGAGCGAAACTTCCTCCCAGGTGACTCCACCTCCTACCGCTTGGTTATCTCTAACCGTACAGCGGAACTTGAGGTCTCTAGAGTAAGTCGGCAGCACCTCCGTTTCATCATCCGTAATATTATTGACAATATTAGGGATTCTTGGGAAAGTCCGCGTTGGATTAGTCGTTGGACGGAAGGAGCGGAAGGTAGGCGAACTACCCGCAGGCTCCCCCAGCGGCGTCAGCGGCCCCGTATCGAACTGCTCCCAGCAATAGGTCACCTCATCATCATCAGGGTCCGTAGCGGAGGCCGTCAGGTCGAAGGGGGTATTGTAAGGAAGAATAAGGCCATCGACATCCGGCATTGTCAGCTCAGGCGTGCGGTTTCCGGTCTCAGTAAGGACCGGACAGTCGTTCCCGCCTCCGTCGCGGCTAAATGCATAGATCTGTTCCAGCGATCCATTGTGGAAATAGACATCGTTGGTCACCTGTACATTTTGACCATCGGCACAAACTCCGGCGTAAGACATGATCGTCGTACCACTACCCGGCTCAAAGGCCGTAGAGCCTGCCCGCTGCTCCTGGCTACCCGGGCAATTGTTCCAACTGTGGCTGGCCCCAAACTGGTGACCAATTTCGTGCGCCATAACCGTATTCACCCGCGCAATAATGTCGGTGGTATTAAAGCAAGTGACTCCGCGACCTTTGCCAGTCCCGCAGGCACTAGCCAGTTGCGCTACCCCCGCCAAATCCGAGCAAGGCCCCGTAAAGACGTGCCCCACATCATAATTCTCCGAGCCAACCTCTTGATCCAGCACCTGCTGATTGGGCGTCAGCAGCTGGCTACCCACCGTAGGGTTAGCATATGGATCAGTAGCACCATCCAGATAGATCAATTTGTCATTGTCATCAATAAGCATAAAGCGAATGGCGGCTTCGATCTCAAAAATCAGGTTGAGCTGGCCGACTGCGGTGTTCATCGCCGTCATCACGCCCTGCATGGTATTGCCTGCCCAGGGGGCAAACTCAGCCGTAGAGGCCAGCGCCATGCGATAGGTGCGCAGCTGTACCGGGTCAGAGCCCCGCGATTGGACCCTAGCGTGTTCCCTAATGTCCTTATTCAGGTGGATACCCTTAAGCGGATGTTGGCCGACTTCCATCGGTTCGTGACCCACTCCACAGACGATCGGCTCGTGGTGCTTTATATCGTGGAAATAGAAGCTGATGTAGTAGGCCGTTTGCCCACTCGCCACAGGATTGATATAGGCCAGCCCCTTGGGGGTGGCGATGATGGCCTGTAGGCCGACGGGAGAGAAGGTAAACTTCATTGCTACCGTTTCATCGCGCAGGCTATAGCCGCCGTAGGTCTTAATCATGGGGTATTTGGCGGCCAGCTTGGGCATCATTACCGGAGATTCCACCACCCGGAAAGGCTCCATTTGCCCGTTGGGTAGCGGCAGCTCGATAACAAAAGACCGCGATTCGGCATCCCGGCTGTATTCCATCGGCGCACGGCGCAGCGCAGCGTGCATTTGATCATACTCCAACTTAAAGGTCTTATAATGATGAGGCAGTTCTTCCTGCGTCATGCTTCCTGGGAGGTTCAGCTCGGCACCGTTAGTATTCGACCAGAAATTCTGAAATTCCTGCGCAAAACTGTTGCTGCTGAGTAGAGCCAATACGATAAAGGTAAAAAGGGATCGCATAGTGAATTGATTATAGATTTTAATTCTAGTTAGGTTTCAACTTATCGTTGAACGCTAAATTTACGAGTAATTAACTGATTTCCCGATTCTATTTGAATAAAATACATTCCATTGGCCAAGTAGGAGATGTCTAGTTCTTGTTGACCAGTAAAGATACCAAGATCACCACTGGCAACGATTTGGCCTTGTATGTTGATCAGCTGATAACTGACCTCCTTTTCTTGCGAAGCCTCCAGGCGTAGATTGAGCACGGAGCTTGCTGGATTAGGAGCAATAACGAGCTGCTCTTCCTCGATTTTAGTGGTACTGGTCATCGTGGCTTCTTCTACCACAACTTCATCCACAAAATAGTAAGCGCCGTAGGTGCCTATCCCATTGGGGTCAGCGGTTGGGTTAATGATCACCTCCGTTTGTTCATCATTCTTAAAATTACCGATTGTAAAATACTCATATGCCTCATCGGCCTCAAAAAGCACCTCGTAGGTTAGCCAGCCGTCACTTGTATTGATGCCTTGGCCAAAGCTGACCTGGGGATCAGAGACGTTGTTAATGAGCCCATCGCTGCCTTGGCTGATCGGCATTTGGGAAAATAACACTTGCAATTCTTCCACAGAGAACTCCATATTATCTCCCAGTGATAGGCGAACAGAAAATCGATATTGTTGGCCCACTTGCAGCGGGCTGCTCAGGCTGCCCTGAATATACTCTCGCTGGTTGAAGCCATCAATAGTATAGACCCAGATGCCAGCCATAGCCGTCCCTTCGCTCGGTGTTTCTATACCTTTGAAGGTAATAGGGCCGGGGTAGGAACTGTTGGGCTGATGATTGTAGCACTCTTGGGCATTGTTGGTGAAATACAGATCTGGTGAGGCCCGATTTCCCGTAGTCCAATTCGTAGCAATATCGCTAAAGACAGAGGGTTGTTCTATAATACCGCAGTAAGTTTGAGCATAATCTTCAAAACTTGGATTAACGACCAAATTTTGAGCAAAAATAGCAGGGCTCCCGATGAGGGCAGCAAGCAGTGCAATTATCCAATTTTTCATGTTTTAGTTTTTTTGGTTAATAAATATTTTTATCGATTATGCATAATATTGAATTTTCTGATTTGTGATTGATGAGCGGATTCTACGCGGATAAAGTAAATGCCGTTGGGCAAATGGCGGATACTGAGTTCCGCCTGCTGGTGAACAAAGCCAAAGTTGCCGCGCTCAATAATTCTTCCCTGAATATCGATCAAACTAAAGCTCAGCTCCTGGCTTTGTGGCTGTTGGAAACGCAAGTGCAGATTACTTTGAGCAGGGTTGGGGTATAAAATAAAATGCTGGGCCGTCTCCAACTCATTGGTTGAAGTCGTCGCATTTTCGTCAATGGCGATCTCAAAAACTGGGATACCGAACCAGCCGCCCTGGCCATCGCTTACGGTGAAGCTGAAATTATCTTCCAAAGCATCGTTGCCATTATGTCGGTACTGAAGGGCTCGGCTGTCAATGTCGGCCTGTGTAAACTGAGCACCAGGCTCAACATTGCTGCCATTCAGGCGCAAATCACCGTGTTGGGGAACGGCGACAATGGTATAGGTCAATTCCTCGGGGGTATTGTCACTATCTTCACTCAAAAGGAACTCCGTGGTGATGGGCTTACTGGCATCTGGCCGTACTTCCAGCAGCTCATTGTTCACCAAAAACGGTGGATTGAGGCTGACGCTGGAGCAAAATTCCAGCCCCCAATCAGTAATGCCGCCGCCCTCACCGGCATTATCGATGACCTCCGCTTTTAAGATCCAGGTGCCGGAGGTACTTTCGCCGTGGAATATGGACAGCGGTTCTTGCGGAAAATGGGCTTGGCCGCCGATAGGCGGGCAGGGGATGGCCGAGTTGGCGTCATCGTCCAGGCGGATGTTAAACAGCTGGGTGTTGCCACAGATGTCGGAAAACAGAATGGCTTCGATGCCCTCGGGGCTCACCAGGCTGACCTGCAAGTGTTTAACCAAATCGTGCTGCCCCCTCAAATTCAAGACATTAATGTCGCTGATCTCTCCATCCGGAGCCACTGAAATCGTAGATTCTACCATAGGCAGCCCTACCGACGAGATCAAAACGGGCACGTTAGTACTGGCGTAACGCTGGCAGCTCTGACTTTCGGTATGGAAGGCAAAAATGGGAGAGTAGTCGCCATAACCGCATTCGTTGAGCGGTCGAATTCGCCAAAAGTACGGCGTATTTTTTTCCAACAACCCCACCAGATCATAGGTCGGATCAGTCAGATTATCGGCTTTCACGACGATGCTATTGTCAAAAGAAGGACTGGTCGCCAGCTCCAATTCGTAGACGTTGGCATTCACAGAACCCACCCAGTTGAACGTAGGCGCCTCTGCTACACCCGTACTGCCGTTGGCCGGCTCCATCAGCGCAATGCTAGAGAAATCATTGTTCACCGTGATAATACTGATGTTGCGGAAGGTCGTATCCGTCCCCTGAGCCGTAGCCCGCAGCTGAATATCAAATAGCCCTTCCTCGGTGACTTCCTTAAGATCAATGGTCAAGGTACTATTGCCATTAGCCGACATCGGATTATTGCTGAAATTGGCAACGGCTCCAGGAGGCAAATTGTCAACTGCCAACTGGACATCCCCAGCAAAATCGAGGAAAGAGGAGGTGTTCAGCTCAAAAATGGCATCGTCTGGCAGACAGATTTGCTGAAGGAAAGGGGTGGTCTCTAGTGCATAGCCCGGCGTCGTGGTCGGCCGAATGCTAAAATTCCGGTTAGAAATGTCAAAGAAAACATTGAAAGAAGCCTCTACGCGTATCCGCGCCCGGTCGGTCGTTATATTATTCGGGACATTCACAAAATGAGCACCATTGTTCGGCGCCTCCGTCGCCAGCGTAATTGGATAGGTCTGCCCGCCATCGGTAGACAAGCGAATATCCACAAACTGGCAATTCACCGGCGCTTGATCGGTATTGCTGACATCCCATCTGACCTCTGTATAGCTGCCCCCGTCCCACTGCACCGCAGAAGTATTGGGATGCATCACGCCAAAAGGGCCTGCCTGCTCCGTTGACTTAAAGGCCACCTCTTCCCAGATTACCCCTCCCACCTCAGGGTTATTGTCTCTCACCGTACAGCGGAAATTCAAGTCGCGGCTGTAGTCCGGCAAGGTCTCCTCCCGAACCCCCAGCATATTATTGGCCAGGATTGCACTCATCCGCGGAAACACCCGATTGGGGGCATCTGTCGGAGGAAAGGAGCGGAAGAGCGGCGAATTACCGCGAGGGTCGCCCATCGGGCTCGTTGGTCCCAGATTGTACTGCTCCCAGCAGTAAGTCAGATCGTCGCCGTCCTCATCGGTAGCAGTGGCAATAAGCTCGAAAGGGGTATTGATGGGAATGTAGAATCCATCGGTATAGGGCCATTGTAAGTCGGGGAGGTGATTCTCCGTCGAAATGACATCCGGACAGTTACTACCGATTGAGCTTCGACTGTAGAAATACATCTGATCCAGAGAGCCTACATGGTAATAATCACTGTTGTTGCCCGGAAAAATATTCTGATCGCCGCAAGCACCCGCGTAGGACATGATGGTCGTTCCACTACCCGGCTCAAAGGCCGAATCGCTGGCCAATTGCCCAAAATTACCGGGACAATTGCTCCAGCTGTGCCCGGCACTGAACTGGTGACCAATTTCGTGGGTCATAATTTGCGAAACAAAAAACTCAACGTTGGTACTGCCCATACAGGTCACTCCACGACCCTTATTGATGCCGCAGGCTCCTCCACCAGCAATACCGCCCACATCTGAGCAGCCGATGGTGAATACATGGCCAATGTCATAATTAGGCGCTAAAATGAGAAAATCCAGTAGGCTTTTAATTTGATCCAGTAGGCCAGCCCCGTTGGTTGGATTATTAAAAGGATCGGTGGATGGATTGGTAAAGATCAGTAGGTCATTATTATCAATCAGCATAAAACGAATGGCCAGCTCTTGCTCCCAAACCAGATTCATGCGGTTGACCGCCACATCGAACACCGAGGCCACCTGCATCGGATCGCCGCCGTGCATTTGACCAAACTCTCCCGTACAGGACAGCGCCAAGTCATAGACCAGTAAGTCCACCAGGTCGCCACGGCTGCCGCGCTGCTGCACTTCTCCTTGTTCCCTCATTTCCTCACTCAACTTAAAGCCGTGGAACGTATGGCCTTTAATTTTATGGTCACCACCCACTCCACAGATGAAATCGGCTTCCTGCGGTAAATGGCGGATGTAATAGCTCATGTAATGATTGGGCATCTGATCGGAAAAACGATCGACATAAATGGTGCCTTTAGGCGAAGAGATGGCAGCGTGAAAGCCTTTGTAATTATAACCTATTCGAGCCGTCAGCTCCGGCCGATCATAGCCTCGGGCGCTGAACGATTGGATGCCCGGAAACTTACGGGCCAGGCCGGGGCGCATGACTGGTGAGTGGTAGATTTCGAAGCGCTCAAATTGGCCATCCGGCATCGGCAGCGCGATAATGGTCGTAGAACGCGCACCGAATTCTGTAGGGGCGGCCGCCAGCTCTCCACGGAGCAGCCCCGCCTCCAGTTTGGCCAGCGCGAAGTGCTTGATGTCCACTTTTTGGCTGGCCCCGTCGGGCAGGCGGAAGGTCGATTGATTTTCCATTGTCCAAAGCGCCGGAGCTTGAGCAAATAAAGCATTAATAATAAAGAATAGACACATAGAGAATAAAGCTCTAAGCATACCTAAAGATTTTGTTGGTGAAAAATGATTGCCTGACGGTCTCCTAACCACGGAAATCGGGCAGTTTGAGTAGCAAAAAGACGTTAAACAAATATAACAAGGAATCAAAACTTATTAAAACGTCAACTGTGATTTTGTCGGATAAATGCCTCGAATGGTAGAAATCGCCTAGAAAGTAGCCCGTACTTGGGCTCTTCCGACGTGGACAATTCGGGCCGAACCGGTTTTTCGGCCTTCGTAGGTGAAGCCGAGTTGGATATTGCGGGCCAAGCGGCGGTCGAGCGTCAGCTCCCAGAGGTAATTCTGGCCGTCTTGCAAGCCTTGCAGCATGGCAAACTCCAGCGGCGTTCCCGTCTCCCCGTCAAATTTGACCTGTACGAAGGAGCCGCGCAGGCGGAAGGAGGTGGCCGCCGTCTGATTGAAGGTCGTTTCTATTTGGAAATCGTTTTGTAAGGACGTTTCTCCACCATCGGGCAGCTGATTTTCACTCTTATTGTACTTGTAGGAGAGGATGGTGCGAAGGTTTTGCTTGAACTGGAAAGTCAGTTGGGGCTCTAGTTTGAAGATTTGGAGTTCAAAATCACGGGTATTGAAAAACTCGGAGTCATTGTTGCGACTGCCCTCCGCAATGTACAACTGTGTACTGATTTTTTGGGTAATGTTCCAGCGGCTGCGGAAAAAGGTCTCTCGGGTGCGGCGGCTTTCGAAGCCGGTGGTGAGCACCGTACGGCTGCGGTTGTCGAACATCCCGAATTGTAAGTCGTACTTGGGATTGGCCCGATTGAAGAAGAGGGTGTTGCGGATGTTGGAGCTGACCGAGACCAGCGAGGTATCAGCGATATTGAGTTGGAAGGGATTCCAGGCTGAAACTTCGTCATTTTGCTGGGTCTTACGAAGAATTTGCAGATTGGATTGGGTAGAAAAACGGCTGAGGAATTTGCGAATATCCTTTTTCTTATACCACAATTTTCGGGTATCAATACGCAGACTTTGGTTCAGCTGGACATTATTGGTGCGGATAAATTCGTCGGTGAAAATAGTCACCCGCACCACATCGGCCTGATCCTGAAAAGCAGCAATTTCAATCTCATCGAGCTGGACCTGCCCATCGCCATTGCGATCTTCTAGCCAGGTATAGACCCCCTCGCCGGGATTAACCGGGAGGTACTGGTACTCGATTTTAGGCTCCTGCCCCGATCCGATGAGGTAGTTAGTATTAGAAAAAACAGCGCCTTTGAACAGGCTAATGCGATGTTCGAGGCGACCCAGGAAGGTCTCTTGATCGACCTCGGCGCCCGTGATCATCCGCTGGTGTTCGAGTTGGCGATAGGTGAAATTCCATTTGAGCTGCGATTGTCGGGCCATATTCCAGAGCCCTTCAATGCCGACTTCATTGGCTTCCTGGTAGCGAGAAAAATCGTTGCCGACGGGGGTGAAGTCATAGCGGAGGATGTAGTTCATGCCCCATTCAAAATCCTTGCCTTGGGGGCTTTTGAGGTAGAATTTGTAAAGGTCGTAGTGAAAGCTGGTGGGGCTGAGGGTGTCAGCGGTGGTGACCAGGCGGCGGTTTTTCTCTCGTTCGCCGTAGGCCCCTAGGGTCCAGTTGTTGAGTTTTCGGAAGGTTTGAGAAATGTCGATTTTGGGTCGGAAAAATTCGCTTTCCAGCTCCTCTTGCGCACTGATCAGGAAGCTGCCCTGGGCGTCCAGTCGGAAGCCTCCGCGCTCGATGTTCAGTCGGGCGTTGTGCTTGTTGCCAGAGTAGATATTCTGTCGGAAGAAGCCGCTGTAGCTGTAGGCCAGGCTGCCCAGCGAGTCACGACGGAGTTGAAAGCCGCCGGTGGCCAGCTGTTCCATTGCTGTCACCAGGGCGATGGCCCCAGAGGGCTGCGCCTCGATGTTCCAGTCCCGGGTAAACTCCGCTTTTCGGTAGGGGTTGAGGGCGCGGAAGTTGCGCTGCACCAGCTCGTAGTTGAGGTCGGTCTGTAGGTTCCATTTGCCGGCGGGCCCGCCCAGCGGCGTCTTATGCTGATAATTCACAAAAGCCGCCAATCCCAGATTATCCCCATCATCCCGATCCGAAAATCGGTTGAGGTCATTGTTACTCATCGCCACTTCTGTATGTACGCGCGCCTTTTTCGACAATTGGTACTCCACGCCCACCGCATACATCTGCTGTTGATTCGGCGCAATGAGCTGCCGCCCCGGAATGAAGCTCCCTTGCCGCTGTCCATTGGCATCCGGCGCTACCCAGCGGAACACCCGCCCGTTGGCCCCCGTCTGCGTATCCACCACATAATCCCCAAAACCAAACCCCACTTCCACAAAGTTTGCCGTAAATAAAGTCGTATCTTCCCCCGTCGTATAGACCAGCACCGTATCCCGGAAAGTCCCCAGTCCGTCAACCGTAAAACTGGTATCCACCTGCCGGTACTTCACCCGAAATTCACTGGCCTCGTCCAGCGTATCAATCCCCGAGCCAAAGGCACTCGCCAGATCATCTCCGGCCAGGGCCAGCCGCACCCGATCCAACGAATCCAGCTCCTGATTCGCACTAGAATTCCTGCCATCCTGTTCAGAGTAGAGATTGAAATAAAACCGCCCCTTCTTCGTCTTGTACTCCGTATCCACCTCAAAGGCCGAGCGCAGATAGCTCTGATCCGAGTACTCGAACTCCACAATAATCCGGGTATACTGATTGATCAAGCGCAGCGTCGTAAAGGTCACCTCCGCCCGATTGTAGTCGATGATGTAATCCTCTTCCAGCCCCCGCTTAAGCAATTGCCCATCGATAAAGACCTTCTCTGTCCCCGCCAGAATAATGATAAAGCGTTCGCCCTCTCGCCCTTGCAGTTTGTAGGGCCCCTGGTTGCCCTCCTGCGGCGTAATCTGGTTGCGGGCAAACTTTCCCCGCGCCACTGCGCCACTGGCCTGCAGATTGAGCTGCGCCTCATTCTTCAGCTTCAACTCATTGCTGTAGGTCGCTCCTTGCAGCTTCTTGTAGTAATTCATAAAATAGCTATTGGGCCGCGCCAGCTCATAATCCCCGGCCACAAAGGTGCTGCTGCGCCGCTTGAGCTGGATAAAAATCCGGTCGAACTCCTGCAACTGCTGCGTATTGCCCTCCGGCTGCAGCGGAATGTTCTGATCGGTGATGGCCGCCAGAATCTCGATGTCATCCCCCAAATCGCCCGACAATTGCAGGTTAAAGTTCGAGTTCAGCACCAGGTTCTGGCTATTCCCGAAGGACAGCCCCCGCGAGAAGCTGCCATTATAATCCAAGCCCTTGAACTCAATCAGTCCATCTTGCGAATTGTAGGGGCTGTAGTCAAAGCCGATGTAATTGCCTGCATCATCGACCAGGATATTGCTGGTATCGAGGTGGCTATAGCGCCGTTCGAGGTCATAGGGCAGGACTTTGAAGCGCAGGCGCAGGGTGGGGCGGGGCTGTTGTCGGATCAAGCTACTGTCCCAGTACAGGCGTTGCCCCTCTAGTCGGTAGAGGCTGGTATCGAGGGGTTGGCCGGCGGAGTCGGTGATGAGGAGGGAGGAGGGCAGTAGGGTGAGGGAGTCGAGGGTGAGGGTGCTGCTGTCGGGCCGTGCTGTGAGGTTCCGCCAGCTGGAGAGCCAGGCGGGCTGTTGGGCCAGCGTCGGCCCGGCGAGCAGAAGGAGCAGTAAGGACAGTAGCGATCGTACCATTGCTTTAGTAACGCAAAAATTGCGGATGTATTAGGATTGGGTGTACGGTTAATTGCAGGGCAAAGGTACAATTGTCGGCTATAAGAGAAATAATTGGGCTGGTGGAGATTTGAGGGAAGTGACTGGGGAGATACACGAAGCAAGGGGCAGGAATGGCAGCTAATTTGTAATTAAATTGTTTTATTATTTTTGTTATTCTTTTTTCGTTGTTTTCAGGAAGTTAATCGAAAAAAGAGGAACATAGCGGTAATTGATAATATTTTAGGTGCGTGATTAAAGTGTACTAACAAATAGGTATCCAACATGATGTTTTGTGAGTAGGAGGACTAATAATATATGTAGGATATTTGTGAAACTACGATTAACCATTAAAACGCACAGATAATGACTTACAATTCTAAATTCAAGAGTACAAAGTATCATTGGTAATTAATACTGAACTTAGTTTGTAGAAATTTGGTTTTGGATTCTAGATGATTTTAACCATCCCTCATAATTAAATGAAAATGAAAAATGTTTTTGACTACTTAGAACCTAATGACAGAGAAAGTAAGGATCGTAGACTGATTTATTGTGAAGCCAAA
>JBCDGZ010000146.1:0-18702 GCA_038750655.1 Bacteroidota bacterium
AAAGCGAAGTAGCCAGCTGTTTGGGTTATAGTGTTTCATTTCCAGAATCTTAGTTTAAAAGTAATTTATATTAATTTTCTCATTTTGTAAATAGTTACGAGACAGTATTTAAAAGGTTTCAATTTTTTTTGATGGGAATAAAGAAAAAATAAAAAAAAGTGGTTGGTGTGCCGCCAACCACTTTGTAGATTAAGAGTAAAGTACATATATATAGAGAAGGATTCTACCATTTACTACCCCCATTTTTCGGGCATCAGATTTATGGTGTAATGCTAATATCTCCCTGGTATTGCTGGCTTTTGCCATCAATAAACTCCACTTCAAGCAGGAAGACATAAACACCGCTGTTGAGTGCTTTTCCGTTAATAGTGCCGTCCCAGCCTTCTCTTTCGACATTGGCGTCAAAATTGGTCTTGCTGAACAGCACGGATCCCCAGCGATCTACAATTTTTAGGGATTTAATTCTTTGAATATCTGTTCCTCCAAATACGGTAAAGTAATCGTTGACCCCATCAGCATTCGGGCTGAAGGCATTGGGGATGTAAATATCTCTCGGAGTAATGACTTGTACGACGAGCTTGGTTTGGCTTTCGCAACCGTTCTCATTGGTAATCGTCAGGGTGTAGGCAGTGGTGTTGACAGGAGTAGCCACAGGATTTGGGCAATCTGTACAACTCAGGCCTTCTGCTGGGAACCAATGGTAGCTCAGCGGCTGATTGCTTTCAATTGCTGGTGCCAATACCATTGATTGGCCGAGTGCTAAATGGGGCACATTCATTGGCGTAATGGCTGGCACTTCGCTGCTGCCGACAGTGACCTCGGCGCTTGTTGAACAACCATAGCTGTCTTCGATGAGTACAGTATACTGACCACTACCCAGATCATCAACTGTAGGATTGATGCCTACCATTACCCCTTCTGCATTAGTCCAAGTATAATCATAGGGTTCGTCGAGGTCTGCTACGACTACACTAGCGGTGCCCATAAAGTCCTGGCAGTTGGCCGGCGTCGTCTCGATGGATTCGATGACTGGCATGGCATGATGCGGGACTGTTACACTAAGACTGGCCGAGCAGCCCCGGGCATCGCTGACCAATACACTGTACTGACCACTGCGCAAGTCTGTCAGCAAGTTGTCTTGCCCTCCATTGTCCCATTGCAAAGTGTAGGGCTGCTCGCCACCGGTGATGTCAATTTCAATCAAGCCGTTGGCGGCATCGCAGCGTTCGCTTTCCAGTTCCAATACTTCAATTTGTATCAGGCTGATGTCAATTTCAATGGCATTAGAAGTAGCAATGCTATTCGTTACACATTCTTCGGTAGAAACCGCCTGGCAGCTCACCTGCTGATTGGGCAGTAAAGTCGCAGTAATAAACACCGTGCCTTCGGCGCCGGTATCTTCCCCATCTACCAACCAGCGATACTGCGGCTGCACTCCCAAATGCAAGCCCTCCGCCGTGAAGCGAACCGGCTCTCCGTAGCAAATGATCTGCTGATCAGCGCTGATGCGTACCTCCGGTGTCAATAGCGGATTGACCGTAATGGCGGGCGCTACGGGCCGCACCTCGGCCGCACTCACGCATACCTCGCTAGAGCGTACCCGGCAGCTCACCTGCTGACCAGCCTCCAGTAAATCGGTGCTAAACACCTCTCCATGCTCGCCCACCGGCTGCCCATCCACCAACCACTGATAACTGGGCTGGCTGCCCAGGTTCTGGCCACCGACGCTAAAGCTAACCAGCTCTCCCTGGCAGATAAGGTCCTGATCTACAGTAATGACGGCTTCAGGAGTAAGCGGCGTCATGACATCGATAGATAAGAAGTTGGCATTGACCAGGGGCTGGGTGATGCAGCTTTCGTTGCTGATGATGGCACAGCCGACGGTTTGGCCGTCGGTCAGATCGATGCTGGTGAAGCTCGGGCCGTTGTTGCCCGGAACGGGCAGGCCATCGACCATCCAGGTGTAGCTAGGTTGGTCGCCCAGGTACTCGCCGCTGATCGTGAAGGTGACGGCATCGCCCCGGCAGATGTGGTAGCGGTCGGCTACGATTTGGGCGCTGGGACTGTTAGGTTGCATAATGCTGACCTGGATGTTTTCGGAAAGGATTTCTTTGTCAATACCGCAGTCATCATCGTAGGTGACTAGGCAGGTAACGACATCGGCATCTTGCAGGAAGTTGCTGCTGAAGGTGCTGTCGGTAGCGCCTGCGACATCCTGTCCGTTGATTTGCCATTGCAGGCGGATGTTGCGGGCGTCGTTGAAGGTCGAAGGCTGTACGGTGAAGGTGATTTCTTCGAGCAGACAGACTTCGCGTTGGCTGGCCTGTATCGCCACTTCGGACAGCTCTAGTGGGTAGAGCATGGCGATCAGAATCGGGTTGGAGTTGACTCGACGGTCGTCACAGGGCAGGATGCGTTGGATTTGGCATTCAATAACATCCCCTTCGTTAAGATCATCGGTGGTGTAGGTGGATGCATTTGCTCCCGTGATTGGCATTCCGTTTTTCAGCCATTGATACTGCATGGAATGGATAGGAAAGTTCAGCTGGGCGCTGAAAGTAACAAGACTACCCGGACAGGGCATCTCTTCGTCGGCCTCGATAAAGACATCGGGCATCGTTCGGTCGGCAGGATTAGCAATTAAGAAGCTGAGGATATTTTCCATGATTTCAGGACTGCTAAAGGTGCGAACCCAGTCCTGATCGGTGATGGTCATCAGCTTTCCAAAAGAGCGCTCATTGGGCTCAAAAATAAAACCATAGTTATTGTTTCCGTATTGTAAAAAAGGTGTAATCGTATTGTCGCCGCTGCCGTAGGCGCCGTACCAAAAGTAGTTCAGCTCAAGCATCGGATTCGGTGTGTTGCCAATGTCGGTCATCGTGTGCATCGGTGCTAGATTGCCGATGCCTTCGCCTTCCCAGTCAAACTGTCCGCCGAAGAAAGGCACCAGCTCGTGGAAGAGAATATTTCCGGGCGTGTTGGATAGGTACTCGGCTTGGACGTAGACGCTGATTCCGGCGCGAATAGCCTGGATCAAGTTGTTTCTTTGGTGGATGTCTAATTCGATAAGTGCAGAAGAGATGATTAGGATGTCGTAGTCACATAGTGCGGTAGAATTGTCCATGATGTCCTGGCCCAAGATGTCGGCGCTATGCCCCATGTTCTGGGCAACCGTCAGCCAGTGCTGATCCATTTTGTGGAAAGGATGGTAAGATTGGCTCTCCAGAATGGCCACGTTAGAGGCCTGAGCGAAAAGCGTGAAGAGTAGACAGACTAGGCTAATAGTGTAAGTTTTGGTCGTTCGGTTCATGGCACAGATTATAGGGTGTAGGACGCCGCTGGTCAGGCAGCAAATATGTACTCTTGGTGGGAGGTAAAAGATGGGGAGAAAAAGAAAAGGGGAGAAAAAATTGTAAGATTCGTTCGATTCGTTGCTACAAATATAGCTGAATTATTCCGCCGCTGTCAAGGGCTACTGGCTAAGATGCAAATGAATAGGCCGTTTTAATGTGACAGGCAATGGAAGACTTTATTGGGCTTGACGGATTGATTTTTAAACAATTGTATTAAAAGTATATGACAAAAAATATTGTGATAGACGGCGATTTTTTTACGCTTTTTTTGTGGCGGTGGTCTGATTTTTATTTTAGTATAATCACTGCTTTTAATGTGATCCGCTTTGGCTTTTTTTGTGACAGCCTAAACCAATAGAGCCGAAGCCTCTAAAGAGGCTCCGGCCCGAAAAAACTATTACATGCTCTCTATTCTTAATTCAAATCTATTCGACGATAAAGCGGTGCGTCGCACGATCGTGCTCCCCTTCGAAGCGCAGGAGGTACATGCCTGGACCCCACTGATCGACGGGGATGTCGATGCTGTTGTTGCCTTCGGCATCAGCTTTCATGTCAGCCCGGAAGACCCGCTGTCCGCTGATGTTAAAGACTTCAATGGTACCGGATTGCTGACGATCTCCTCGCCAGGTGAAGTTGACACTTTCCCAAGCGGGGTTCGGGAAGATCGTCGACTGGAAGGCGCCGAGCTGAGCAGCGTCGGCTCCGTCTTCCCCACTTCTAGGCAGCCCCTTACCTCCAAGGCTGTAATCCACAATGATCGTAATCTTATCTTCGCAGATTTCTTTCCCACTGTAAACCGTGACGGTTAGGGTAACTTCGTAGCGACCGAGACGCTGGTAGCGGTGCTTAGGATTGGCATCGGTGCTAGTGTTGCGATCACCAAAGTTCCAAGTATACTCGACTCGATCACCTTGGTAGGTGCTGCTGTTCTTGAAGATGATTTCTCCTTCTGGACCAATGGTATAGCTAAAGTCAGCCAGCGCAACACAGTCGAGTGTATTATCCGAGATAATGACCTTCTTACAAATCTTGATCTTACAAGCTTCTTCATTCTTACAATTGGGGAAGAATTGACCATTGACCACCATACAAACTTCGTATACACCAGGCTGCGTGAAGATCAGCTGGGCACTGGGGCCAGAGACACTTTGGAAAGCGCCGTTGATCGTCCAACCGATCTGGAAGGTATTGAGGTTAGACGATACGATGCCTTCGACATCAAGGGTCCAGAACTTACCGTTGAAATTCTGCTCGCAGGTGAAGCTGCCATCGGCGTAGCATTCGTCAAGCGGCATGCAGATCAGGGTATCGCAGGCCGTCAGGATTTCCTTCTCTTGTAGTTTCTTCAATTCTTCCAGACTACCCACTGCAATCTCTCCACCTTCTCCTAGTTTCAGCGTATCGCAGTTGGTGGCAAAATCCGAGAAGATACTTGCACACACCTCAGAAGGTAGGGTCGTAAACGTAACGCTGTATGGATTTTCTATTGTGAAAGCTCCACTTGGAACACCACCGGGGAAGGAGTAATTGACCGCCAAGTTCGGAACATCAGGCATGACGGTGAACACCCAGGT
Organism: Bacteroidota bacterium; assembly: GCA_038750655.1. GTDB lineage: Bacteria > Bacteroidota > Bacteroidia > Chitinophagales > Saprospiraceae > JBCDGZ01. The sequence goes on from JBCDGZ010000146.1 coordinate 4,928, forward strand.
GTTTCCTCCCTTGCATTCGGCACGCAGAGAAACTTCGGGGCAGAATTCACAGCAAGCCTCCGCAACACCTTTATCTTCCAGGAAGCAGATGCAAGCGTCTTGAGTGCTGATCATCACCACAATTTGTCCATTACAAGTATTGAGAATATCATCGGCCGGAACGGTCGTACTAATGACTTCTTCAAAGCTTGTGCCTGAGCCAGTGAGGTTGATCGTATGGGTAGTAGTGAAAATTGGTGGGCCCGTAGGATTACCAGTACCATCATCACAGAAGATTTCTAGCAGGATGTTATTTCCGTTCAGAATGTTGCTCGACGAACTAATGGTTGTCAGTACTACCGCTTCATCCTTCTCACAAACTCCGTCGCCGATTTCTACATTCGTAAGGCTAAGGTTGCCGTCTGCACCGGTCACAGTGAAGACCAAGAAGTCAATAAGTTCGTTAAAACACTCCTCACCTTCACAGTTTACATCACTCCTAGACCGCAGTCTGGCGATGACCGTTGCTCGGTCGCAGAGTTCTCCGGTGAAGGTGTAAGGAATTTCTACCAATTCCTGACCGTAGTTGATTATGAATGGATTCGGTACGTTGAAATCGATATTTCCGAAATCAGTCAACTCTAGAGTAATCGTTTGACCTGGTGGAAGCGTAGCGTTTTCTGGCATCCAATCCAGGATTTCCAGTAGGATAACTCCGGTATTGACACCATTCGAACAATCGCGCTTGATGTCTGGATTGGGCTGCATATCTGCACTGAAATCGAGGAAGTAGGAATTGACCAAATCCTCGTACTGATCGAACTGAAAGCTGATTTCCTCGCCACAGTTGCGCTGTCCGGCGATGGTAAAGCTCAAGGTATTGGCCGGCAGATCAACATTGGGGCATTCGGTGAAGCGGACGGTAACGTGTATCACTGCTCTACGCTGCGCGTCGCTAGAGGCCGTCTGCACACCTTCTAATTGATCAAGGAAGATCACAGGACCATTATCTGCATCAATAATGTCATCTTCTGGGTTAGCATTACAGGGGTTACCAGAAACGCCGTAGGGGGCCTCGTAGGTAGCAGAAACCAGTTCCATACTAGAAGGCAGGTCAACATCCAGAGAAATATCGGAAGTAATACCGCCACCTGGATTCTCAACAACCAGGGCAAAGGTGATCTCATCGCAAGGATTTTCGGCCATAGTACATTGCTCAATAGTAGCGATTAGGCCCGAAGGCTCGATTTCGATGTTGAAGGCGCCTTCGACTAGGCACGTTGATTCACAAGCCACGTCCTCTAGGATAACGTCCAACTCATCGCCATTGATGCTGCCATTATTGTCCTCATCATAACTGGCATTATAGCAGGCCTTACCGATCGCATAGTTCAATACGATTTCTGTTTCATCACAAGAGAGGACTCTGTAGCCGAATTCCAGACAGTTACCAACTTGGTCGATACCCTCTGGAATGGGGAACCATTGGGTGGTCATTCCCGAGCCATCATCTTCGCAGGTTGTTCCTAATGAACCCATGAACTCAATATCCAATGCACCATCGGGGTAGGTGAACTGCGCCCAGGTAATATCAGAATCGTAGGTTACGGCGTTGAAGCAAATCTCCAAGTTGTCAGAGCTTCCGTCAATTGAGTTGCCGGTGTAGGTGACGATATTTGGATTAGAAGGCGTCGTAACGATGGTACCATTTTGGAAAAAGGCGCTCTGTTCAAAAGTACTGTCCATTTCCATTTTACATTCTGAGGAGAATACATTATGGTCGAAATCAAAATCGAATTCGATAGCCACTGTTGAACTAGGGATGTTACAATCTCCGGAGGCGCGGATGCGTAGGGTTTGGGTGAAATCCTCGAACAAGGTCTTGTCCGGCGGGCTGTAATTGGGCCAAAGTGCAGCTACTGGAATCGTTTGCATATTTGTCCCGTTGAGGTCAATCGTAGTGGTGACCCCGGTTTCGGTAATGACTCCTGTTGCAGAAATCAACTGAAGCCCTGGTGCACCAGAGAGGGTGACGCTCATGCCATTAGTAAGCTCATTGATTGGGCGGTCTTCGTTAGGGAATTCATCTCCAATAGTACCTCCGCGATAACCAAAGCCAAAGTTGAAGTTGATGCCACGGTTACAGCTAGCATTAGGTTGATTGAGTTCTTTAATGAAAGGTTCGACTCGGTAGAGTTGGAAAACAGTAGAGACATCCGATTCGGTACACTTCTGGAAACCAGTGCCACTGACTTCAGCCAGGCCGCCAATGAATCGGTTGATGGTATAGGTGTAAGGATTCATACTTTCAATTCCTTCTTTATCGGCAATGCCACTGATGAAAAACTCAATGGTGGAGTTGGTGGTCACAGTGACGGACTCGGTTTGGAAGCGATAGCAACGTATCTGTCCGCCATCGTTGCTGATGGGGCCGACGGCCAAGGGTGTTGTACCGTTGAGCAGGGCAGTTACGCTGAGATCAGAGACTAGGTCGAGGCCATTGGCGAAGAGCTCCATGGTGAAGTAGCCACCGATGGGACCACTGTAGCCTGCTGCCACGGTTCCGGTGATGGTCATATCGATGGGATCGCAGACGTAGGCGCCGCAGAAGTTACCCCCAGGAGGCGCCGTAGGCCGTAAGGCATTGAAATCGGTGGTGGCCATGAAATCGCAGGCTTCACAGTCTGGCTCGGTAGGTTCGCAGGGGCACTGCGGATAAAACTCTACACCGCCACAGCCGATGCTCATGCGGCAATTGTCCATCGGGTCGCTGCATTCCCACTCTCCAAAGAGGATAACAGAGAGATTAACCGGCCCATCGAAGGGAATGGAGGGACAGTCGAAGTCAAATTTAAGTTCCATGCATTCTCTTCCGTCTCCCGAAGCGGGGGGGAGGCCAGCTACCCCTAAATCAAATTCAAAGACTCCGGCTTCTACCTCTGTTGGGAAATAGTCCGTACCGTCGTAAGTTACGCAGGTTGGAGTGGTCCCCAATGCGCTGTTGGCATTGACTTGTAGAATATTGGTCATAGGTCCTAAATCGAAGAAATCTTCGTCAAAGTCGGGGAGTGGGTCCCATTCTCCTACACAAAAGTCAAAGGTAAATTGCTCGCCAGGTTCGATGTCCAGATCGCCCGGACATTCGACTACGGGATTTGAGGGATCACCGTCCATGCGAGTGGTTCCTGATCGACTAGTGCTTTCAGGATTGGTCTTGCATTGGTTGTTCCAGCAAGCATTTCCGCGCCAGACTGTAGTCGTATTGGGGAAGGTGTTTTGGCAAGCTATCATGCTTGGATCAGTATTAAAAGGACAACTCGAAGACATGCTTACCGTAATTAAATAACCTTGATTAGGCGCCAATTCACCAAAGAAGCCATCTCCATTAATATCGGCATTCCCGAGCGGGATGGTCTGATTGGCAAAGTTGATGGTGACGTTATCGGGTCCAGTAGAAGATATAACATCATCAGAAATCCAATCCATAGGAACCTCTACAAGTTGGCCAGCGACTACTGTCTGGATAAGTATGAATTCCATATTTATACTCATCCACTCCCAGGCGGTAATTTTTAAGCTGACATCGTAGGCGTTGTCGGAGCTACTATTGAAGAAAGAAAAAGTGATTGGGTTGGATTCTTCTTCACAAAAGTTCAAGCCTAAGTTGTCATCGCCAGATACGTTTAGAGTTAGCTGCGGATCGCCGTTGGGAACATTGACATAGCAGATGCTCTCCGACTGCGGATAGCAGGGGCTGTCGGGTTCTGCACATTCGAGTGCTTGACGGAGGATGCAGCTATTGGTGCGCCATTCTACTCCGCCAGCTGGGCACTCTTCGACCTCAAGGTTGCAGAGTGTTAGGCTGATCTCACCCATGCCTCCTGGAAAAAAGGTATTACAATATCTGTAGTTGAGATTGCCGTAATCATTATCAATACGGATACAAATCAGATTGTCTGTAATGGTTACATCTTCAGCGGGTACGATTTGATCAGGAAGTAACTGTGCAATTTGACCCACAGTGATCTGCAGACTGATTTTAACTTCCAGGTTGCTCAGGTCGAAGCTAGGAGGAACGGTAATGTAAGTTTGGAAATCGTTTACACAAACATCACCAGAGACTTCCATATTTTTGGTCATCGTAAATTCTTCGCCCAAATCTACTGTAGTAACAGAGTTGCCTTCTTGCAGCGTCACTAGGTTGTACTCCAGGTTGAAGCTTTCGCTAATTCCTTCAATACAGGTGTTGCCACCCCCATTGTCGTAGCAACCAGATAAGCTGATTTGATTGTTTTCGATTTCTGCGTTTTCGCCACTGGTAATCAGGTCGAACAAGTCGCAGGAGGGTTCAATACGTAGCGTTAGGATGTAAATGGCATTGGTAAAACTGCCGTTAAATTGTAATATCGGATGGGCAGTGTTCTGCCCAGAAACGATACTCCATCCATCATTGAGATTATCAGTACCAAGATTATCAAGGATGATGTCGTTTTCTCCCAACTCATCCAGATGCAGTTCAAACTCGCAGGGAAAGGTATAAGTAGCATTGTTGGAAGGGATGAGAAAAACCTGAACCGTACTGGTCCGGCAGAGTGCGACGTTATTGACACCCTCGATAATCAGGTCCTCATCACTTCGGGGGATGGTGGTCGCGCCAATAGGTAGGGCGGAGAGGAGGGTACCGTAGACAATTTCAATATCAGGGTTAGAGGAAGGATTGCATTGGCTAAACAGCGAATTCGGCAATAGAGCCAGGCAGCAGATAGCCACACAGAGTGTAAGCATTTTTAAATTCATAACTTGAGATTTATAGATTAGAAATAGATAATTGACCTTCAGTCCTTGCCGCTGATGAAAGCCGCAAAAGTTGGGACACTAGGTGGATGAATGCATAGTGGGTATTGGACTAGCAAGCGCCGCCTAGCTGATTTGTACTGATTTTGATGTTGTTGACGATGTTAGCAATTGGACAATAATTGATTGGACGATGAAGGTGGAAGATTATTCTCCGAGCGAGCTATTGATCTCGTCGAAGGAGAGTTGACTCCTGTGTTATTTTAGTAAACCTAAAGAGTAATATTGGACAATAGAGAAAGGATGGACAATAGAGAGGTTTGTAAAAAATAGCTTTTATTTTTTGTCGTTCGTTTTAGTCTTTGTATTCATTAATACCCTAAGGATGGGAAAGGTAATACCATCGGACAAAAATTTTTGAAATTTATTTTTTTCGGAAAACAAATTCGACTGTTCCACTCTTTTTGAGCAAGGCTTCCAGCGCGTCTAACAAAATAAAAAACGGAGTAGAGCCAATGAAAAACAGCTTTTGGGCCAGCAGGCTAAGGGAGGAGTAGGATTGGGTGTACTGCGCGTTGCCTTTCAGTTGTTCGTACAAAACATCCCGTTTTTTGGTCAGCTTGTTCAACACACTTTGACTGTAGCCGTAGGGGTTGTATTCTATACTAAAATAATTTTCTTCCAGACAGACGTAGCCTCGTCTTTCCATCTCCTTTTTAAAATCTTTAGGTTTGATGAAAAATAGATGGCGGGGAGGGTCGAGGTGCAGCCAATCCCCCTTAAACAATTGGCTTTGCCAGCTGTCGATATTGGGAAAAGAAATGCTGAGGATTCCGTTGGGCTTGAGCAGGTTGTCAATGATGTCCAACGTTTGTCGAGGCTCGGAGAGGTGTTCAAAAACGTGAAAGAGGGTGATGGCATCTAGGCTGTTTGGAGAAAAATCATCGGCGGCCAGCGTCCCTTTCTTGAGATGGATATTCGGAATTTGGGCCGCCCGCTCCGCGGCTCGCCCCGCCATCTCAATCCCATAAATCTCAAAATCGCCCTGGCGCTGCACGTGCGACAAAAAGTGACCATTGCCGCAACCCACATCCAGCACCTTGGCCGGAGCCTTCAGGTACTTGGTAACCACCCTGGCCCTGCGGGAGCGAAAATACTCCAAGGGCTTTTCAATCCAAGAGTCAAACTTATCGGCGCGATTGCCGTAGTAGGCCGTATCGTACACCCGTTCCAGCACCTTGGCCGAGGGGCGAGGACTGATGAATATCGCCCGGCAATGATTGCAAGATCGAACAGCGTATTGCTCGTCGTAAATGTCTACAGTTTCATACAGCAGTATACTATCATCTTTTTCGCAGTAGAGGCAAGGGCTCATTCGAGTGGGATTGTTATCTTTTTAGACTTGGGTCGATGGCGACCGCACGGTTGAAGTACGATTCTGCTTGCTGTTGGTTGCCCATTTGGCTGTAAACTACACTGAGATTCATCAACACTTTGGCATCATCAGGTTTAATCTTTAAAGCTCGTTTACCAATGTCCAAGGCTTTAGGAAAATCTTGTTTCATACTGTAAATGATCACCAGATTTTGCAGAATGCCCAGATTGTTAGGGGCCTTCTCCAAGGCTTGATTGGTATAGCGCAGTCCTCGGTCGGGATTATTCTTAAAGCGCGCATACAACATGCCCAGTTGATTGTAGGGGATAAAGGAGGTCGGCTGGAGTTCGTTGACGATCCGTTCGTAGAAGGGAATCAGCTTGTCTACATCGGCCGGAGAGCTGACCTTTTCTGTCATAAAGCTCAGATTCAGATGCGCCTGCTCGTAGTCGGGATTGGTTTGAAACAAGGGCCAATAGCTGTCGATGACGCCCTGATAGTTTTTATTCAATTCAAAATGAACATTCCCCGCCAGCAGAAGGGCTGCGATATTATTGGGATAGATGCTGATGGCCCGATCCAGATAGCCCTGCGCTTCCAGCAGGTACTTTTGCTTTTGTGCTTGGTCCTGCGTGGCTTGCCCCAGCTCAAACAGCGTACCGCCCGCTGAGGTATTGGCCTTAGTGCTGTTGGTCGAAGTATGCACATCGGTCAAAAATAGGGTACGGCTATTTTTCCAGGCTGGCACCCTCGCCAGCGTTTTTCCCGCAAAACCCACCACAAAAACACCCAGTATGACTTTAGTCGCCAATTGGGCCGTGTCTTTACTTTTGATCCATCGGGGGAGGAGCTCCAATAACAAATAAGTCAAGATCACGCAGAAACCTAAGGAGGGCATGTACATAAAGCGCTCATTCATGAAGGTGCCGATCGGAATGAACAGATTGGAAACGATGGATAGGGGGATGAGGAAAAGCGAGATGCCGTAGGCAACCGTGTGCTTTTTCAACAATCCCCTCAACACTAGCAGGCCCATTCCGACGTACAACAGTAAAGACAAAATCGCCCGCAAGTCTCCCCAGCTGATGATGGGAATTTGCATGGGGTAGTAGTCGTGCGTGAGTGGATGGGGAAAAAACAGCAGCTTAACGTAAAGGCCCAGGGTATAGAAAACGGTCGCAAATTTATCCCCCACACTTGATCCCAAGAAAGGATCATTGAGCAACTCAGTGATTTCAATATCGGCGCCCATGAAAAAGCCGAGTACGCGGGTACGGATCATCAGGAACAGGACGGTAACGCCTACCAGGGAAGCCGTGATGGTCAATTGATTTTTGAGGGTGGCCTTGGTGAAGAAAAACAAGGTCAGTGGGACAACGGCCAGGTAGGTGATGGAATCTTCTTTGCCGCTTAAGGCCAGAAAAAAGGCCAGGGCGGAAAAGAGGACATACTTGGCCTTTTGCGTATCGGCATATTTGATGGCCCAGATCACTGCGGCCAGGGATCCGATGAAGCCCAGCATTTCTACGCGCCCTTTGATGTTGCTGACCACCTCGGTATGGATAGGGTGGACGACAAAGAGGAGGGCGGCGACGAAGGGAAAGCTGAGGTACCAGATTCGTCGCTGATCGGGAAACAATCGCCCCAAGAGCAGAAAGATCAAATAGCCGGTGAAGGCGTAGATCAAGACATTGACAAAGTGGCTGAAGGCCGGGCTTTGCCCCAGAAATTGGTATTCGATAGCCCAGGTGACCAGGGCCAGGGGGCGGTAGCGCCCGCCCGCGACCAGGTCTTTTTGCTCCCCAAAATAACCGTACAGGCTTTCCTTCGAAATCAGGTCCGGAATGCCTTGCAGCCCCTGCTTGGTAAATTGATTGCTAGTGATGTACAGCTCATCGTCGACTGCATACTCGAAGCCTACCGTCATAATGTACAAGGCAATCGCTACTGCTGCCAAAACGAGGGCGGCCAATTTGTGGGAGGAGGCCTTCGGCGGCTTGGCCGGAGATTTCTTCTTAGGCTTTTTCTTTTTCATTTTGTCGCCGCGAAGGTACGAAAAATGAGAAAGATTAGGTAAATTAATTATACGTTGCCTAGAAAGTCACCTGCTTGATCAGCTCCTGATCTCCTCTTTTGACAATGACTTTGGTGCTGTCTCCTTTGTTGAACTTGCTAAGGCCTTCCATATAACCGTAGATGTCTTCCACGTCGACCTCTCCAATCTTGATGACAACATCTCCAGCTTTAAAGTCTGCCTTTGAGGCTGGTCGCCCATCGATCACTCCGTCAATCCGCATTCCCTTGCCATTGAACGTATAATCAGGCATCACGCCCAAGGTTACTTTGAATCGGGCAGCCTGCCGCTCTTTGTTGTCTTCTGTCTTGGTAAACTTAATCTTGCCTACAGCATCCAAGCCTTTGATCATCCGCATCAGCAGCTCTGAGACTTCGTAGATGCCCTCGTAGTTGATCAGGTGAGAATCGTCGATGGGCTTGTGGTAGTCATCGTGCTGGCCGGTGAAGAAGTGCAGCGAAGGGATGCTTTCGAGGTAAAAAGAGGTATGGTCGGAAGCGCCGACGCCAGAACTGGAAGTTTTGAGGTTGAGGTCCGCCTTAACTCTATCCAGCAGCGGCTTCCAGGCCGGAGAGGTCCCCGTGCCACTAACAATCACCGTCTTATCCTTATTGAGGCGACCGATCATGTCCATATTCAGCATGTAGTTGACCTTGGTAAGGTCGATGTTGGCGTTTTTGACGAAGTGTTTGGAGCCAAAAAGCCCCATTTCTTCGCCCGAGAAAGCGATGAAGAGGTAGTTGTTGTTTTTGGCATCGGACTGCTTGAGTTGCTCGGCCAGGCGGATCATTCCGGCGACGCCGCTGGCGTTATCATCCGCGCCGTTGTGGATGGCCGGCTCTCCGGTATAGCGCGAGCCAATGCTGCCGTAGCCCAGGTGGTCGTAGTGCGCACCGATGATGATGGTCGTTTCGGCCTGATTATCGATGTAGCCGATGACATTGCGGCCTTTGCCCTCGCGAGCAGGTGCTGCGTTGGTGACATGCGGATTGGTCATTTCTTTGAAGGGAAACATTTGGTACCAATCTCCCTGCTCTCCACCCATCGGTGTGAGGCCCGCCTCCTTGAAGCGGCTGACGATATACTGTGCGGCCATCTCTTCCCCTTTGGTGCCGGTGAGGCGACCTTCGAGGTAGTCGGAGGCCAGGTAGATCACATCGACCTGTAGGTCTTGTAGTTGTTCTTGATCCTGGGCGGTCAGCAGGTTGGCCAGCAGGCAAAAGCATAGTAAAGTCAATAATTTATTCATTGTTGTAGCTTGATTTATTCATAATTTAGTAGGTCTGCAAAGGTACGCAGCCTAGGGGTATATTTTCTAACGTCTGTCCTTGTTTTAACGGCTTTTGGGGCCCTACTGTTTATTCTTCGAACCACCCCTGTAAAATTGCCGCTTTCTGCTGAGGGTCATATTGGCCCTCATCAGTGTAGTTGAGGTAGGCGGGGCGGAGGCTAAAGGTCGTATGATCAGCCGGTTGGCTGCAAGCACCTAGTCTGACCTCGTCGGTATTTTCCAGGACAAAGTGAAAGATATAGACGGTGTGCTCCTCTCCTTCAATAAGCTGCTGCTGTTGATCGATAATGTCAAATTGATCCAATTCATTTTCCAGGTAGTGGAAGCAATGAGCGTCCATAATGGCTTGTGCGACTTTTTCCTGGCGACGCAGTTTCGCCGGGAGCAGGGATAATTTTTCCATACTTTTCAATTCATCCAATAGGTAATACAGCTCGTAGAAATCTTCTCCAAGGTGCAGAAAATGTGTTGCTTCCACGGCTTGCTCGTGATGTACCAAACTCAGGATGCTGCGGTATAGCAGTGGATAGTTGGCAATGGTCAGCGTGCTTCGCAGATAAGTATCGATGGTTGGATTTTGGGGTAAAAAGCCTAAGATATGGTGTAATACCTCTAGTTTGTAGAGTTCGGGACAGTCGAGGTCGCCTTCTTTTCCCACCAATCCATACTGATTAACGATGCGTTGTGCTTCTTTCAAGAATTTATTAGCGTAGGGATAAATCACTTGTCGTCCCTTAACACTATCCCTTAGCATTTTCTGGGTCAAAAAGATCACATTTCTTCGCATAGAGGGATTATCGAACAAGTCCATCAAGCGCGGATACTGCTCTATGGCCAGCTCCATGCTGTCCTGCAGCGGGTTGAGCAGCGTTGTCGTGACGGTGAACGTCGTTGGGCGATCTTTTTGAAAATCTTTGGCCAAGGTGTAAAAACGGTCTAGTGCGGCCGGGCTACCCATTTGCAATAAGGTGCTTAAGAGGGTGCTACAAAGGGTGGTATCCGTCTGATTTTGCGAGTAGTATTTTTCCAAAAAAGGCACCGTTTGTTCATCATAGGTATAAGTGAGGATGTCCAATAGGCTTTCCTTGGTCGTGTAAACATACCCTGATTGTTGGTCGAAAGGGAAATCTTCCTGTAAGAGTTGATAAATGCTGGGCAAATGGGTCGAATCGTAGTCCAAATAGGGGAGAACATCCTTAGCGTGCTGCCAAACTTGCTCATCGGTAGAGCGCAGATCGGCAAACAGCCTTGCGGATTTATCGCTGAGTAGGATCGTGTTGTCTGCTTTTAGATCGGTTTGGAAGGTGTTGAAAAATTGCCAGACCTGCTCTTGCGGTACGGCGTCGTAGGTGACGATCAGCAGCTCGTAGAGGTAGCGATTGTAGTTGAAAAATAAGGAGTGCTTTTGGGCACTCGATCGAGGATAATCGTATTGGGCGTACCAGGCCGGCGAGCCCATGAAGCTGGTATCGATGATGGCGCTCAGGTATTCGTCTTCCTCTAATATCGTCCGTTCCTCCTGACGTTGCTGAACCGGGTCAGTGATCTGGAAATAGGGAGAATATTCATATTGTATGAAGTAATATTTAGCGCCACTGAGCGTATCTCTGGACAAAAAGGCGATTTCGCGGGTATGGGGATAGCCATCGCTTTGTATCGTATCTTTTTCGATCTCCAATTCATTAGGCAGGCTGATACGAGCATTTATTTCCGGTATGGCTTGTTCTTTTAGCGGACTGTATTTTAGGGGGGTAAAACGAAAGGAATTCAAAAAGCGATTGATGACTTCCTCGTCCCAAGCCTGGGGCTTCATTATTCCCATCACCAGGTAACTCCGTCCACCGCGATTGACTAGCCGGACGCGGATTTTGTTGCTGTTGGAGAAATAATCGACCTCCTGTATCCAGTGACCATCCAGCAGCACGGAATCGGGTTTGATCTTGGGATTACCAAAGGAGCTGTCCAGGGCCTTTTGATTATACTCCACCAGCTTGGTTTCGTCCTTTATTAAGCCATCTAACGGAATATCATTGTGGCGAACCAAGAATGCCACATCATCCATACCGTACATGACCGGGTAGAGGATGTAATCTTGCTCCGACGGCATATCCGGGGCGGGTTTAGCTACCCGCCTACCCTCCGGCTCCCCCGGAAATTCGATCGTATATCCTCCGTTTTCACTGTTGTAGGGCTGCCAATTATAGACCGGCCGCTCCGCCTCCGGCCGCTCCGAAAGCCGTATCGAGGCAAAGAATCTCCGGACAAACTCCGCCTCAAACCTATTCTCCTCCCTCGCCACACCAAAGAGATACACATAGCCATTATTGGAAAAAAGCTGCCAGCAAAAATAACTTTCCTCCGTCTTCATAATCACCTCCCGGCCCTCCTTATCGCCCTGAAAAACCGGCTTAATCGACAGCGGCTCCACCTTCTCATTGTTGTTCCAGGCTTCCAGAATCTGGAGGTACAAGCTGTCTTTAGTCGCATCGGGATCATCCAGTATCCAATCCGCATTGGCCGCAAAAAAGCCCGCCATCTCCGTCATCTCAAAGGCCAGCTGGATGTCTACGGACTGCTTGAGTTCGGGCTGATTGGTAAACAAATTGACCGACTCCCGTGGCATATCGATCCCAAAGCCTCGCTCCGGATTATCGTAGGACACCCAGGGGCGGGTATTGGGCTGCTCTACGTACTGGGCCGCCATTCCCGTAAACGTCGGGCTCACCCTCCGCATGCGAAAGCCCTTTTGCTCCATCAAGCGAATCACACCTTCTTCGCCAAACAGGTGCGCGGCGCCCACCGCACAAAAAATCGTCTGTTGCTGCGCCAGCCGCGCCAGATTGTCCGCCATGTTCCTATTCCGGCGGTTCAGCATCTCGTATTCATACTCCTCATCCGTCTTAAACTGCTCGATAAAGACCTCCATCTTTTCCAGATCTCCACTAGCGTAGGTAGCGACAAAGCGATCAAAGAAGGCCTTCATGGCGGCCGAGTCCGGCTCCACACTGTGATCTCGGTTGTAGGTCCCTTTTTCGAACATCCGGAAAAAACTGCGCGTCAGATTGGTGTAGTCCCGCAGCTCCTCCACCCCGTAAATGGCTTTATTCTGGTTGTATGCCTGTTTGTAGAGGTAGAGGTCGAGAAATTGATCTTTGCGGTTTTCCGTCTCCGGCTCATCAAAATCTTCCAGCAACATAGAGATCAGCATAGGGTCCTTGTTGTCCATCGAGTCGATCGGCTCTCCCGTCTTCGCGATCACCGCAGCATTCAAATCCTGGTAGGCTTCCTTGCTCAGCATCGCCTTGAGCTGGTTGGTGGTATCCGTAGTCGTATACATCCGCAGCATAAAATCCACCAGCGAATCGGGGTGAAGCTCCATCGCAAAAGCCTCGGAGGCATCCAGGGCGATCATCACCGAGTCGCTGAATTCAAAGACCCTGGGGTCGCGGACGTGCATGGTGCCGAAGAGGTAGGAGGGCTTTTCCAGCCCCTGCCCGCTGATTTCCCAGAGCAGGGCGTAGTTGCTTCGGTCGATTTGAGCAGAGCTGTTGAGGGCGAAAGTGAAGGAGAAAAGCAGGAATAGTAAGGATTGTTTTAGTGGATACATAGTGACGATATTGTTGTAAATGGACAAGGAGGGACAAGAAAGGTTTTTATTTGAATTTATTTAATTGATCAATGATTTGTTGTCTATTTTCTTCTTGAGTGATGAAAACGGGCTCGAAGGCGCGTTCTTTACAATTAGGAACGCTGCATCGTTGACAAGTCGTATTGACGGTCCTTTTAATTATTGTTGGATCATTCAAGAAGTAAATGATTGACCTCAGTTTTTCGTTAATCAGCAAGCCCAGTGTCACACTTTTCGAAGCTTTAGCCTTGTCGGCCAAAGAAAAGCAGAGATAAGACTTGTCCGACTCCCAAAAGTCAGAGATTTGTAAATTAACAATTACGGATTTCTTATTTTTCCTTGCAGTATCCTGAATACTTTTGCAGGCGACCCACCTTCGACAAAAATGCTCTTCCAGCAGATTATTATAGGGCGTATGTAACTGGGAAAGGTGTAAATCCTTACTCATCCGCAGGCTTTTTAGCTTGGGGTCTCCTTCTAGTTTGATGAAAAAGAGGTCCTCTAGCCCAAAATAGTGCGGCAAAATATTGGTAAAGCGTTGCAGCAGCATCTCGATGGAAACATTGTATTTTTCTAGCAAACCCGTCAGATTGACCGATCTCCAGGTATTTTCTCTAAAGATGCTGACCAGGTC
>JBCDGZ010000147.1:0-18427 GCA_038750655.1 Bacteroidota bacterium
AATATGAAGAAATATTTAAAATAAATTGTAGTATTGCATCATGAGTGAAATTAAACCGAAATCTTTTTGGCAACGACCCGAAGGGGTCACTGGCGCTATTTTTCTTGGTGGACTTGTTATTGGTGGGGGCTTTCTTTTATCGGCTGCCTTACCTACGCTTATTGCTCTAGCGGCCAATACCCTCTACCTCGCCGGAATGCTGCTCGCTCTTGCGGTGATCATCTATATGGTACTCGACCCCAAGATGCGGAACCTCGTATGGTATATGTATAAAAGCGTCATGCGATGGGTGACGAGTCTGTTTATTCAAATTGATCCCATCGGCATCCTTAAGTCTTATGTTGAAGACCTCAAAGACAACCTGCGTAAAATGAACAAGCAGATCAGTCAGCTGAGAGGCCAAATGCATAAACTCAAGGAAACCATCCACAACAATCGTCGTCAAATTGAAAGCAATCTCTCGCTGGCCAGCAAAGCCAAAGAGAAGAATAAGCAGTCCATGATGATCCTCAAATCTCGGAAGGCAGGCCGCCTCAAGGAGTCCAACATGCGTTTGGAGGATTTGTATAAGAAAATGGAGGTGCTGTATCGCGTGCTGACCAAGATGTACGAAAATTCGGAAATTTTGATGGAAGACATCAAGGATCAGGTGGATGTCAAAGAGCAAGAACGCAAGGTAATTCGCACCAGCCACTCGGCCATGAAATCAGCCATGAATATCATCTCCGGAAATAAGGATAAGCGCATGATGTTCGATATGGCCCTCGAAGCGGTAGCTAATGACGTGGGCAACAAGATGGGCGAGATGGAACGTTTTATGGAAATGTCGGCCAACTTTATGGACTCGGTGGACCTGCAGAATGGCGTTTTTGAAGAGGAGGGATTGAAAATGTTGGAAAAATGGGAAACTGAAGGCGTCTCCCTCATTCTTGGCGAGGAAAAATCCGATCTGCTGCTTAAAGCAAATAATGATAATGAAGTGCTCGATCTGAATGCTCCGGTCGCACGTCCGATGCGAGAGGAAAACCATTCCAATCAATACGACAGCTTTTTCGACTAAAAGACAATCAGGGGCCAATTATCTTGTATATTTGGCCCCTTTCAATAGCTCTCCAAGTCAATACAAAACTTTCAAAACAAAAACACTAATCACCAAACAGCATCACTAACATGGCAAGCAAACTCACTCCCTTATCCAGGTTTTTGATTACCATACTCATTCTAGCCATTATCTTTTTCGCCGGTAAATATGTATTGGAAAATACGGAACTCGGAAAAGGGCTCGTAGAGCAATCTCAGCAAGAGGTTGACCAACCCGTTAATACTTCTCCCTCCTCTAGCAATAGCAACGCTGGTAGCAGCGGAGGGTCTACTACAATAGATGAACTTGTTGTTCAAATCTTCACTTGGGGTGGTTACGCCCCCGGCCTGTATTTCAATGAAGGAGCCGAGTCTAGCGATCGCTCTCGCTTTACCTCCGAGTACGGCATCAAAGTGCGATTCGAACTTATTGATGACTTTGATGCTTCGCGGCAAGCCTGGATCGCTGATCAGGTTCACTTGCTGGGCAACGAAACCAGCGCCATGAATACCGAGATGGAACGCCTGGGCCCCTACGATCCGAGAGTCTTGCTACAATGCGACTGGTCGCGCGGTGGCGACGCCGTCGTCGTTCGCCGGGGCGTTAATAGTGTCAATGACCTCAAAGGCAAAAAAGTAGCCTTTGCCGGCTTCACCCCCTCGGTAAGCTTTCTGATTTACATGCTCGAAGCCGCCGGCCTGACCATGGATGACATCGAGCCTGTCGAAGTGCCGCTGCCGACTGACGCTGCTACGGCCTTTAAAGGCGGGCAGGTCGATGCCGCCGTCGTTTGGAGTCCCGACGATTTGGCTTGCATCCGCGCCGTTCCCGGCTCCAAAGTCCTGCAATCCACCCGCGATGCCTCTCACATCATCGCCGATATTTACATGATTAAAGACAAATTCGTTAACCCCAATAAAGAGTTACTAGCCAAGTTCTACGAGGGCTGGATGAAAGGGGCGGCCGAAATCAATGCCAACGAGAGCAATAAAGAAAAAGCCGCCAAGATTCTGGCGGAAGTTACGGGCATTCCCGTTTCTGATGCCACGGGGGCGATTGACAATGTCCGGCTGACAACCCACGGCGATAACCTGAATTTCTTTGGGCAGAATACCAACTTCAAGGGAGTGACGGGGCAGCAGCTGTACGAGAAGATGGGGACTGAATTTGAGCAGTTGGGGCAGGCCCCCCAAGAGCGGCCTTCCTGGCGAGCAATGGCTTATCCCGCTGCTGCGGTGGCGGCCAGCTTGAATGGTGCCGCCCACCGGGCGGAGGGCGAAAAGGAATTCGCTCCAGTGACCGAAAAAGTTAAGGCCCTGCCTGCGATCTCCAGTAAATTAGCCAGTATCAGCTTCGCTACCGGGCAATTTGCGCTGGATGATAATGCCAAAACCATCATCGATCTGCAATTCTCTGATATTGCCAAGACCTACGCCAACACGCGTATCCGTATTGAGGGCAACACCGATAATGTCGGGGGCCGATCAATGAACAAAGAGCTATCGCTCAAACGCGCCAAATCGGTCGCTGAATACCTGCAAAGTGCCTACGGCATCAGCAAAAACCGCTTCATCATCATCGGCAACGGGCCGGACAAGCCCGTAAAAGGCTGTGAGAAGAACGCTACGGCTGAATGTAAGGCTAAGAACCGCCGCACTGAATTCCAACTCGTGGCGGGCTAATCGGATGGGCGAATTGTTCAAACTTCGCGGCTCGCTCAGTACTTCGCAGCGAAGCCTGCTAGCTATTATTGGCTTTGCAATGGTGCTGCTGCTGTGGTACCTGCTGACCTTAGGCGAAAATCCGGCCTTTCCGGCCGGAATTTTACCTAGCCCCTCCGCCGTATTCGGGCGATTACCAGACATCCTGACCTTACAGGACTTTGGTGCGTTTTCTGATCTCTACAAAGACAACGAGCTGATCCGTAACACCACCAAATCCATTAGCATTAACCTTGCGGGGTACTTGGAAGCTATTCTCATTGCCATCCCCATCGGTTTTTTGATCGGCCTACTGCCCATCTTCAGAGGTCTTTTTCAGCGACAAGTCGATGCCATTCGATATATCCCGCTTACCGCCGTGACGGGTTTATTTATCGCTTGGTTTGGCCTCAATACCGATATGAAGGTGCATTACCTGGCCTTTGGTATTCTGGTTTATTTGCTGCCGGTAGTGGTGCAGCGCATCGATGAGGTGCGGGATGTCTATCTAAAGACGGTCTACACCCTGGGGGCAACGGACTGGCAGACCATTCGTACCGTATATTTACCGTCGGTCATCTCTCGGCTTTCGGACGACATTCGAGTCCTGACGGCCATCTCCTGGACCTATATCATCATCGCCGAAAGTTTGTACTCGGGTGGCGGCATTGGGGGATTGATATGGCGAGCCGGTGTGCGGCAGGGGCGGATTGATAAGGTTTTTGCTTTGTTGGTCATCATCATCGTCGTCGGTATTTTACAAGATAAAATCTTTACCTACCTCGATCGGACCTTCTTCCCCTTTAAGTTTCAAAATAAGGATAAATACAAGAAGGAGAAAAAGGGAAATAGTAGTTGGTCGGCTATCTGGAATTATGCACTGCAAACGCTGACTTGGTTGGGATTAGGGATTTACGCATTTCTTTTTCTCAATGAATTCTTTGCCTTCATGGGGGTCCTCAAGCCACTAACTTACTTCTTTGGTGAAGCGGCCTACGCCATGCATTTTCTCTTCCTGGCGATCCTTTTCTACAAGGGAAAAAAGCTGTATGAGACGATGCTCAAAAAGCCCCAAACCCCTAAAACTGCTTAGCCTATGGAATTTTTCAGAACCCTGGAATCAGAATTACAGGAGGGCATTAAAAAAATTCTCCACCATCCTTTCCTCAAGCGCATTGAAGATGGCTGGCTAGATAAGAATCAATTGCGGTATTTTGCGGAGCAGTATAGCGTCTACTGTCGTTACTTCCCCCGCTTTCTGGCCGCCGCCGCCGCTAACATTCCCGATGATAAAACCCGCATGCCCATCATTGAAAACCTCTGGGAAGAGCACGGGGAAGGCAAATTGTCCCTTTCGCATCGCATTCTCTTCAATAATTTTGCGGCCGGTCTGGGCCTCAGCGAGCAAGATTTGGACAATACCAAGCCCCTCGCGACTACTACTATTTGCTGCGAAAACCTGATTAACCTCTGCCACGACGGCCATTTTTTGGAGAGCCTCGGCGCACTAGGCCCCGGAACGGAGTTTTTTACTAACGAAGAATACAGCATTATCGCCAAAGGATTGAGGACATACGATTTTCTCGCTGAAAAAGATATTGAGTTTTGGACGGTCCATATCTCACTGGATGAGGATCACTACTCGGAAATGGTCGAAGCCATCGTTCCCTGGGCCAATAGCCTGGAAAATCGCTACCTGGTCAAAACAGGTGCCAAGAAAGCCATCGACCTGGAAATCTTGTTCTGGGATGGTCTAGAAGATAATTTACCCAATCGTTAACCCAAAGTACAATGGTCGAATTTCCAGATAAGCCTGATCAGAAAAACGTTGTCGAGCTGCGCGGTATCCAACAAAGCTACGACGGTGGACAATCCTACATCATCCAGGATTTGGATTTTTTGATTGAAGATAAACCTGCTCAAGGGCAGTTTGCCGTCATCTTGGGGATGTCTGGCAGTGGCAAGTCGACCCTGCTGCGCTATATTGCCGGGCTGCAAGAGCCATCGGCCGGTCAGGTGCTGGTCAATGGCAAGCCGGTTGGGAAAGACAATCGGGTCAGCATGGTCTTTCAGCAATATTCTTCTTTGCCTTGGATGACGGTACTGGACAACGTTAGTCTGGCGCTGCGCTTCAAGGGGATTAGCCAAAAAGAGCGGGAGGAAAAGGCGATGGAAATGATAGAAATAATGGGCTTGGCTGGTCATGAACACAAATATGCTCAGTATCCGACCCTCTCCGGGGGGCAGCTGCAGCGGGTAGCCATTGCTCGAAGCCTGCTGGCCAATTCGGAAATTCTTCTGATGGACGAGCCCTTTGGGGCGCTGGACGTCAAGACTCGCTTGCAGATGCAGGACTTGCTCTCCGATATTTGGAACAAATTGCATCCCACCATCATTTTTGTTACCCACGACATCTCCGAAGCGGTCTATCTGGCCGACGATATTTACATCCTCAAGTCTGCCCCCTCCAAATTTGCCGAGCACATCCATGTCGATCTGCCTTTTCAGCGCGATCGAATGATCAAGCGGGAGGCCCGCTTTGTGGAGTTGGTGCACGAGGTGGAAGATCAGATGGTGAAGGTGGCGGAGCTGGGCTAGCGACTATTTCACTTGTACTTCCAATTTTTTATACTGTTGTAAATCTCTGAGGACGAAGGTATAAGGGCCGGGGACTAGCATTAGCGCGCGCTGGGTCCGCCCGTCGGGGATTTCTATGACATCGGCTGGAACGGCGGTGTCGACCTCTTCGCCCTGGTGGTAAGCTTGGATGAGGCAGGGGGAGCTCATCTGATGCTTATCGGGATTGAAGAAGAAAGCTTTGCGACCATTGCTTTGCAGCCAGCTGGGGCGTTCGTGGAGGCTTGAGGCGTTGGGATGGTAGATTTGGACGTCGAAATCGGCGCGGCGATTGGCGTAGCCAGTATGGCTAGGGCGTTCGACGAATACTGCTTCTTTTTTGGTGTAAACGCTGGGTGCAGTGAGTCGGGTGTAGGCGTAGATGGGGGCCGTCGGCTGCCCACAGCGCGGTGTCATCCTGACTTGATCGATACTCAAAGGGTCGATCTGCGAAAAGCGTTTGAACCAGGACGCCATGTAGACCCTATCGTCTTCGGAGTGCTCCTGCGCTTGCGTTTCCGAGCAAAGCACCAGCACTCGGGCGTCACTGCGTTTGCGAAGTAAGTTAGTCAAGTTGAGGGCGGAGGCCCAGTCTTGGGCCAGTTGCTTGCGAATTTCCTCGTCTTGCAGCAGGGCCGCGGGGAGTTTTTGTTTTCTGATGATATTGTCTGCTTTACGTAATTGGTCGGGATTGGGGCTGTAAGAGGCAATTTCGAATTCCAACTGCAGGGCTTTTCGGATGAGGCTGCCGTAGACGGGGTGGTAAGCCTCGGGGGTGCTGCTGAGGACGGGGTAGCCTCGATTACTCAGCTCTTTGTCGCGGGAGGAGCCGGGGAGGGCGAGGTGGGTGAAGCCTTGTTCGCGTAAGGTTTTGAGTAGATTTTGGATAAAAACCCAATGCTGTGGCGATTGGGAATCGACATTGATAAAGAGGACTCGCTCGTTTTCGCTTCTGCGGAGCACAAAGTCATGAGCGGTTGTAGGGGAGTATTTTCGAAACTCTTCTCGCTCACGCAAACTGGCCTCCGGCGCCACAATTTTTTCCTCACACCATCTTTCCTGACCAATACAACTTCGACCCCAATAATCCTCCGGATGCAGCTGAGAAGAAAACCGGTATACCTGTTCCGGCCCCAAGATTTCTCCTCCCTTCGCCGTCGCTCCACTCACCACAAACTCCACCCGCCGGTTCTGCTGCCGTCCCTCGTCAGAACGGTTATCCGCAACCGGCTTACTGAATCCAAAGCCCTGCGCCTGCAAACGCTCCGCCGGAATGCCTTCCGATACCAAGTAATCAAACACCGCCTGCGAGCGCCGCTCTGACAGGCTCAAATTGTGCAGCTCACTGCCCTGACTATCTGTATGTCCCTGGATCTGAATGTTGATCCCGGGGTTTTTATTCATAATATTGACCAGCTTATTCAGCTCCACATAAGACTCCGGCAGCAAGGTATGGCGGTCCGTTTCAAAGTAAATATTATCCATAATCACCGAAGCCACCTGCCCCTCGATCTGGTAATAGCGGCTAGGCTCATAATCTACCGCCGTAGAACGGAAAGCCTCCAAGTACACATCATCGATAAAGTAGTAGCCAATGGCCAACTCTGGTTTTTGTTCTTTATCCCAGAATTGACCGATGTACATATAAGTATCGGTCGTATCGGCGATGAAGGTACCGCTGATTTTCGTCCATTTTCCCGGCTCAATAAAAATCTGCTCGCTGCAAGCCACCTGCGGCTGACCATGCAGGATGCGCTTATCGAAATGATAGATTTTATCGCTGAATAAGGCCCCAAAGTGCGGATTGAGATAGGTCGGAACGGGCTTGCGTTTGGAGTAAAAACGGGGCATCGACATCCAGAATTCGAGATAGTATTGCCGTCCGGGCACCAGCGGCTCTTTGAGTTTGATGCCTAGGTACTCTGACCAAAAATCGCCGTTGATGACAATTCCGGCCATGTTTTTACCCGAACGCGGCGGAATGCCTTTCAGGTTTTTACTTTCTAGTCTTGGGCTGATCAGGTCCGTGGAGGCCTGATTGGGGACGACCCAATATTTGACCGATTTCTCAAAATCCTTTCCTAGCTTACTCATAAAGCTGGGCAGATGATCGTACTGCTCAAAACCTGGATTTTTGATCAGATTTTGGCCTAGTCCTAGCATGGGCAGACAGAGTAGAAAGAGAATGTACCGCAATTTTTCCATACGATGGAAGTCTTTACCACAGGGCTAACGCCTATTGAGGGTCAATTATTATCAGCTCATTTAGTTGTTCAACTCAGGATGTTGGAGATGAAAATCTGTGTTATCCTGAAAGAATTTGGCGAAGCGCAACAATTTATCTTCCCCAAAAAGCTTACCAGTGAAGGTGATGCTCGTTGGTCGTCCATCTCGGAATCCATTGGGTAAGACCACGCAGGGATGCCCGGTGAAATTGGTAATGCGCAGGCTGCTACTGGCCCAAGAGGGGGCAATATAAAGATCAATATTGTGTAAAGTGTTGTGCATCTCCTCCATCAGCTGACGACGAATACGATTGGCCTGGATATATTCAACGGCCGGGATCATGCGGGCCTGCCGAAAGACATTGGGCCAGGCAAACTTGATCTGCCGCACCAACTCATCGTCGCGGCCAGAGCGAGTCAGCTCGTCGAAGGCGGCGGCGGCCTCCGATTCCAGGATGAAGCCAATATCGGGGTAGTCCGGCAGTTCAATGGGGATCAACTCAAGGCCCAGCGCCGCCAATTTGGCCAGGACCAGGCTATCCTGGCTTTTGAAAGGGTAGGCGCCCTCAAAATCACTTTTCACATAAGCTACCCTCAACTGCTTGACGTCCAGCTCCGCATCGTAGTTAAACGGAGCAGCTATCAAAGCGGGGTCCTTCGGATCAGGGCCATTGATGGCTGCAAAGACAATGGCGCAGTCTTCCACCGTCCGGCAAATTGGTCCGATCTTATCCATCGTCCAACTCAGCGCCATCGCCCCCGTCCGGCTTACCCGACCAAAAGTTGGGCGCAGCCCCGTCGTTCCACAAACCGTCGAAGGCGAGACAATCGAGCCCAGCGTCTCCGTCCCAATCGCAAAAGGCACTAGGCCCGCCGATACCGCTGAGGCCGAGCCCGCCGATGAGCCACTAGAGCCCCGGCTCGTATCCCAAGGATTACGCGTCATCCCACCATACCAAACATCGCCCCAGGCTAAAGCGCCCAAGGTTAACTTCGCCACCAGCACCGCGCCCGCCTGTTCCAACTTTTCGATCACCACGGCATCCTCTGGAATCATTTGCTCCTGGTAAGGTGTAGCTCCCCAGGTGGTTTTGTAATCCTTGGTGCTTAGGAGGTCCTTTGCGCCGTAGGGAATGCCGTGTAGAAGGCCGCGGTAGCGCCCGGCGGCGATTTCTTGATCTGCTTTTTTGGCCGTAGCTAATGCTCGCTCTTCCGTCAGCGTAATCACACATTTTAGCGTTGGATCGTATTTTTTTAGGCGATCTAGATAAAATTGAGTCAATTCCACCGAGCTGATCTGTTGGCTGCGGATTAATTCGGCCAGCTGCCTGACGCTAAAATGCGCCAGCTCGTCCCGATTGGCGGGCAAGGCAACCTTACCGGGATTGCTGTAGCGAATATCGCGTTGTCCGCGTTCTAGCTCTAGGCCAGCGGGGAGGGGATTGAAAACCAGGGCCGGGGTGAGGCTATTAGGGACCGGACGCTGTCGGTTGCTTTCGTAGTTGCCTCGGAAGTTTTCCAGACCACTCAGCATTGTGTCGATTTCGCTGGAAGTAAATTCGAGGCCGATGAGCGCCGCGGCTTGTTGGACCATACTGTGATTGATCGGAGTATTTTGCCACTTGGCGAAGGTGAAGGCGCCAAGCACAAAGCTGACGAGTACCAGCAAGCCGGCAGCAGCCAGTTGAGGTCGTGTAATTTTCATGTGGATAGGTATTGGTTACTCCGTCAATTTAAGGAAAATGTGGGACTTCCCTAAAACTTTAGTCTTAGCTTAAAAATGAAATCAGTACCCCAGCCGCTACTGCCGAACCAATCACTCCAGAGATATTGCTGGACATGGCATATTGCAAGATGTGGTTCTTTGGATCGTGTTTCAGCGCAATTTCATTGGCTACCCGAGAGGCCATTGGCACGGCGCTCAGCCCAGTGGCACCGATAAGCGGATTGATCTTCTTTTTGGAGAATAAGTTGTAGACCTTTACTGCCATGATGCCTCCAAAGATGGAGATGGCAAAGGCGATGAAGCCCCCTACTACAATTAATAAGGTTTCTTGATTGAGAAAGGTATTGGCGGTCATGGTAGCGCCGACGGTGAGGCCGAGGAAGATGGTGGCTGTGTTCATGATGGTCTCCGAGGCGGCTTTGAAAAGGCGGTTGGTATCGCTGCCGATTTCTTTGATGAGATTGCCGAAAAGGAGCATGCCGACCAGCGGTACGGAAGACGGTACCAGCAAGGAAACGATTGTAGCCAGTACGATGGGAAAGATGATTTTAACCGCGCGGAGGTTCTTGATTTTGGCCTTTTTCGGAAAGCGCTGTTCTTGCTCTTTCATATTGATGGCCAATTCTTCCTTACTAACGGTGTAGCGAACCACTAGTGGTATGATGACGGGTACCAGTGCCATGTAGGAATAGGCGGCGATGGCAATTGGCCCCAGCAGGTGCGGAGCAAGGACGATGGAGGTATAGATGGCGGTCGGGCCGTCGGCTCCGCCGATGATTCCCAACGCTCCCGCCTCCTGTAAACTAAAGCCCAACAAAACGGCCGAGATCAGCACCGAGAATATTCCAATCTGCGCTGCTGCTCCGAAGAAGGCCAGGCGCAGATTGCGCAGCATCGGCCCAAAGTCTGTCATTGCGCCTACGCCCATGAAGATCAGCGGCGGCAGTAGGCCCGTTTTGATCAAGGCATAGTACAGCATATTCATGATGCCGAAATCTTTGGCGATTTCGACCAGGGTAAGGCTCATGATGTTGTTGCTATCGTCGGCAGGGACGACATTCATCTGCCCGCCGGGAAAATTGGCCAGTAAGAGGCCGAAGGCGATGGGCACCAGTAGCAGCGGTTCGTAGCGTTTATTGATGCCTAGATAGAGCAAGAGTACGGCGATGCCTAACATCAGTAGGGTAGCGGGCTGTTCGATCAGCTCACCGAAGGCCGTCATATCGTATAGTTTCTCCAGTATTTCCATAGAAGGGGCGCTGTCGGGCTTATTTGATTTTGATGATTATATCATCTTCCTCGACTTCGTCGCCTTCGCGCGGAAGAATTTCTACGACAATGCCGCTTTTATCGGCAGCAATGGCGTTGCTGACTTTCATGGCTTCGATATAGGCTACCGTATCGCCGATCTCTACTATATCGCCGATTTTGATGGGCCTTTCAGAGGATTCGCGGGTGAGGTAGAACTTGCCTTCTAGTGGAGCGGTGATGGTTTCGTAGTGACCATTGGTAGCCGTAGGCGCAGCGGGCTGCACCGGCGGCGCGGCGGCGGGGGCTTGAGCCGTCGGCGGTGGAGGTGCACTAGGGGGCGTATCATCGTACGAAACGGATACCCGGTAATTCTTGCCCTCCACATTGATATTCATCGTCTTCGGTTGAAGCGGTGCAGCCGGGGCGGGCGCACTGACGGCCACCGTGGGCCGCTCCGCGGCTCTTTTGGCCTCCAGGTCTGCTAAAAAACGTTCTTTAGCCTTGCCCGATTTGTATTCTTCGTACTGCGTAGGGTGCATGGCGTATTCCATCATTTCCTCGTCATCCTCGCCATAATCCCATCCTCGCTTGTCCATCTCCGCTGCAAACAGCTCCAATTCATCGGGGTAGAGGTCTTGGGGATAGCCCTCGAAGAACTCGCGGTTTTGGGCCTTGGCCAAGGATTTGATCTCTTGGCCCAGCTCGCCCGGCAGGCGACCAGATTTACCCAAAATCATCCCCCAGGTATTTTCGTCGATCATCGACCAGCGCTCTTTGCCCTTAATCAGTTGGAGGACATTGAACAAGGATACATTTTTCACATATTGGCTAAACGGTGTAACTAGTGGTGGGTAACCCAAGCGGGGCCAGACGTATTTAACCTCATCAAAAAGCATGATGAGCAGTTGCTCTTGCGTCATTTCTGGCTTATTGCGCTTACGCAGCCACTTGTTGAGGCTCCCCAGACTCTTTTCGAGGTCGGCCATCAGGCTGCCCATCATACCTCCCGGCAGGCCCGGACCAATCAGCAAAGAGTTCATCTTGCGATTGCGCTTGTTGATGTAAAAGCCCAGAAAATCATCGATGAACTCCTGAGTCAAGCTGCGTACATGCATGTAAGCCTTCATGTCGATTTCTGGCAGCTTGAAGCCTGCATCGCGCAGCATCTCGTGGATGGTCAGCAAGTCGGCGTGGCCCGTTCCCCAGGACAGCGGCTCCATGCCCACGTCGATGATGTCGGCTCCGTTGCGCGCTGCTTCCAGCGAAGAGGCGACCGAGAAACCTGGCGTAGAGTGACCGTGGTACTGCACCAGCACCTTCGGATGGCGTTCTTTGATGCCCTTGACGATCTTTCCGACGGAGACCGGTCGGCCGATTCCGGCCATATCTTTGATGCAAATTTCCTCTGCCCCAATGGCGATGTAGCGATCTGCTAAATCGATGTAGTACTCCACAGTATGCACCGGCGAAAAGGTCAAACTCAGTGCGCCCTGAGCAATCATCCCCGCCTCTTTGGCAAAGCGGAAGGAGTTCTCGAGGTTTTGTGGATTGTTCAGGCCATCGAAGGAGCGAGCAATATCCGTACCTTGCAATTTTTTTACCTTAAACATCAACTGCCGAACATCCGCCGGAACCGGGCTCATCCGGATAGCGTTGAGGCCGCGCTCCAACATCTGGGTTTGAATACCGGCGTCGTTAAAAGGCTGGGTCCATTCTCTTACCGAGCGGTTGGGGTTTTCGCCGAAGAGGAGATTGATTTGCTCGAAACCACCCCCGTTGGTTTCCACTCGGGCAAAGCAGCCCATATCGACAATGGGTTGGGCGACCCTTGTCAGTTGGTCAACCCGAGGCATGTATTTGCCGGAGGATTGCCACATATCTCTGTACACCAAACAGAGCTTAATTTCCCTACTCATTTATGTTAGTTTTTTCATCACCAAAGCATAAAGTAAAATGGAATATTGGTTAGGTCACTTTGGTGGATCAATTTCTTCAATTTGCTCAATGCGCCCCTTTCCATCCGTCAAATGCTGCACGGCAGCCACGATGGCGGCCAATGTAGAAGGTGACAAAGAGGAAGAGGTAGAGGAGCTGCTGGCTGGTTGACGTTTTTTACGCTTAGGCAACTCCATAACTGTAAGAGGAGCAAAGCGATTGACAATCTGAATCAGCAGCCGTCCGGTCAGTACGACTAGACCTAAAATGAGGAAGACCGTGAACATACCCACGACTAGTACCAATAGCGCTTGACTCAGATCTTCGTTCATAATGATGGTTCTATTTAGAGGCCCTAAATTAGTAAATAGCTTTTAATATGTGGTCAATTCTTTAGCAATTTTGGAAAAAGCAAGGTATAGCGCAAGAGATCATTGATAATCTGATAATCAATGCGGAGTATTGCTTACAAATGTGCAATACTCCGCGTTGGTTGAATAGTAGAACGAACCACTTAGTCGGGGCAACCTTGGTGGCAAGCTGTGGTGGTTGGGCAGGTGCCTGGTTTGGTGCTCAGAACGGCGGCCCCGTTACTGATGAGGAGAAATTCAGCACTTTCGAAGCTTCCTGAGAAGGAGTAGCCGGTGGTGGCAGCCAGGACGGAAAGGACTTCGCATTTGTTGATGCAAACCTGCACTTCGTTGGAATAGCTATTGAAGGCAGAGAGGTCGTCGCATTGCCGGAGTTCGTTGCCACTGGCTAGGAGTTCGGCGATGCCGAAGGCGGTGTAGGGGCCGGGCAGATTGAAGTAGTTTCGTAGGACCCTGCTGAGGGTGATTTTCTGCTCCAAAGAAAGCATATTGATAAAGGCATTGGGGGTACAAATGGTACTGCCGGGAGTGAAATCGTAGCTGAATTCTCGTAAAATAACGTCGCTGCAATCACAGTTTTCGATCCTTTCTTGAGCAAGGCCATTGAAGACATCGACACCGTTGATCTTAATTTCGAGTGGATTGGAATCTAGGGTGATCAGGCCATAGCTGGGGAAACGGTCCAGCATAAAGGTCACCAGATTATTGGCCGCATCGTAGGAAAAGGGGACGTCTTGCACCCTGGTCCATATGCCTTCGCTGGCGTCGGGCTGGTTGCAGGTTTCGGAGCGATCGATGGCAAAGAAGCTAAAGCTGTCGCCGTCGTTGACTTCATAATCTGGCGTAAAGCTGATGCTGATCGGCAGGGTCAGCTCCAAGCCCGCTGGTTGGAAATTGAATTGCTTAAGGGGCAGGCCGTAGAAGCCGCTGCTGAGATCAAATTTACCAACAAACTGATCGAAGTGCAGTGGGGTGATGCAAATGGGCTGGCTGGTGGCCAGAATTCCTGCTGGGGCTTCGACAATGTATTGGCTTTCCAAAAGCTCCGTTTCTTCCACCCCGTTGAGGACAATACCGGTAGAAAATTCATCCGTAAAAATATACTCTAGCGGGGTGTTGCTGCCAATCCGTACTTCATCTTGCTTAGGCGTCAGCACAAAATCCAACACCACATCCGTCAAGGCATCCGGGCAGTTCCCCTGATCCAGATAGTCGTTGAGGTTAATGGAAATGGTGCTGTTGATGTATCCATCTTTGGTGACATCGATCAGAATTTCCGAAGCCAGCTGAGAGACGGTAAATCGATCCCTAATGTCGATTCGAAAGTTTCCCTCATCGTCGGTAGTGGTTAGATCGAAAAACTCCGAGCAGAGGAAGGCACCGTCGATGCCCGCAAGCTGCGAAAAGCCGTTGGCGTCCTGAATGACCTCTTTACCATCCAACACCCGACCTCGGATAACAATATCACAGATTTCGCAGTTTTTCATGGTCGGCTCATCATCGCTATCGAGCCTTTCAACCTGACAGCCCTGAAAAATCAGTAGGGATAGGGTCGTGATGAGCAGGGGGAAATAAAAGTACTTTTTCATGATTTCTTTGTTAAGTTGAATCTTTTATTAATTTGTTAATCTTGATAATTGCCGCCTCATAAATTCGGGGTTGAGCTTGTCGAAGAAGCGCTCAAGGTCGTGCCCCGTGTCAAAGTCTGTAGCAAAAAACTGCGTAGCATGATAGCGGTATTCTATGGTCCTTGAAGGGCGAAGCTGTAAGCGTTTGTGTTTGAAGTATTTAGTGGGCGGAATGGGAATAGAGAGCGTCACCCCATAATTCTCTCGATTATCGGCGCGGTAGGCAAAAAAGCCAATTTTGGTTTCGTTGAAATAGCGCTCAACGATGATTTGATTGCGCGACAAGCCTAAAGGCACCCGATTGTGCTCCAACCGAATGGACAGGTCCCAGGCGTTGAGCCAGTAGGCGACGCCGAGGCGGTACTGCCAACTGGAAATGTCGCTGAATTCCCAGCCGGCCTTCGGCTCCTCGACTTTCAAGCGGATGGGATAGGCAGCGTAGCCCGTGCGGGCAATCGACGCATGGATGAACAGCTGCCCATTGAAAAAGAAACGCCCCAGTTCCAGCTCCCCACCGTAGCGGTATTGACTAAAGTAGCCCAGTGATAACCGGCTGTAGACCTGCCCCGGCAGCTTGGCCACCTGATGAAAGCTGATGCGCCCCGGCCGGACAAAGGTCTCCTCGGGGATTTGCAATTCGTTGGACAGCGGTAAGATGTATTGGAGTTGAAACAAAGCGCCTTTCCATAGGTGTACATCCAAACGTGGAAGCAGATTGAGCTGGTGGGCTACGATTTCGGGCTCTCCTCCGAAGGCCAGCCGCAGCTGCGGCTCCAGCACCAACTCCGCCCGGAAAAAGCCCTTCTCCTTGAGTGCCTTGGGCTTCGTGGTGGCCTTCGGCCGCTCCCGATAAGAAATCTCTGCGCCCCCTATCCAGGCCTTTTTCGCCCCTTCTTGACCACTAAAAGCCTGACAATCCTCTAGCTCAATCACCAGGTGAAAGACCTCGATGCCTTGCTTCTGCCCAATCAGTACCAACTCTTCAAAATGTGTACAGGCGGCGGGACCGACCTTATCGAGCAGATCACTCAGGGCCTGCGCTTCAAAGCGATAACGGGTGTTCTCATAAGTCAGCACCAGTTGCTTTTGATTGGTGCTTAGCCCTATATTTTTTAGCCCCAAATCGACCAAGGCTTCCTCGATATTTTGCAGTACAGCAGTCTGCGGGCTTTGCCCATAACTCTTAGTCAGCAATAGCAAAGGCCAAAGGAGTAGGAAGTATAGTATAGTTGGTTTCATAGGTTCATCCTAAAGCTGCCGCCCGCCGAAAAGTCCTTCATATTCAGCGCGCCAATGTTTACAAATAATCTGTCGAAAAGGCTGCATTTGATGCCCGTATTGAATTGATCAGCGTCGTACTCCATGACCAGTTGTAGTTGCTTCCAGCGCAGGCTGGTGTTGCCGAAAAGACCTAGCAGATAGCCTTCGTTGGTATTTTTAAACTTCATTCCGTAGCCCAGGCTAGAATGAACAGACCAATCGCCCGAGAGGGAGAAGGACTTACTGGCTACTAGATAATTGGTTTGAAAATAGGCACCAAAGCTGCTGAGAACATCGTGGAGTCCCAGGCTCAAGCCCGGCCGCAACCCTTTCTCTTTGAGCAACCTAATTTTCATAAATATGGAGCGATCACCGATGCCTAAGCTTTGGCCTGCATCATAGGGTTTGGCTACCCTCAAGGTCATCTCTAGAAAGGGGAGAAAGGTGAGATTGGCGAAAATAGTGCGCGAGGCCGAGGACTCTAAGCCACTGGAAGAGCGAGGGACGAATTGCCTTTGTTCGGCACCGAAATAACTGTAGCCGACGTATAGGGTTCTGTCCTCAGACAGTTCGGCTACGGGGGTAATCAGCAAACCTGAATTTCCCATTAAACCCGGTGTTTGTGCGGTTACCCCAGTCAGGTATAGCCATAAAATGACCATCAGTAACCAGCAATTAAGTCGGTTCGTTCCGTTCATAATTTACAATACAATTAAAGGGCTATCGAGCACATGATAGCAAGCCAAGTAAATCGAAAATACTATGCTGTTTAGACGCTCAAACGATAACAGTGCAACTAGTTACCATCCATAGCATTCTATTGAGGTATGCTATGCTGTTGCCTCAAGAGAGAATGGAAACCTTAGTTACTTTAATAATCTGTTTTTGAAGAAGAATAGGCTTAAAATGCCTTGAAATGGGCGTTAGTCTTTCCTCGAAGGGACTTGGTTTTATCTTTCAGCTCCAAAGATAAAATAATTTTTATATTATTTAAAATAATTATGTGTTATCTCAATTATAAGTTTACGCTTCGTCTGTGTTAACTTTTCGAGTAGGAATAAATTTATCCTTTGCCATAAAATACTATTTTTGCGGCATGGAAAAAGCCATCAATGTCTTCAAATTTGGAGGAGCCTCGCTAAAAGATGCGGAGGCCATGAAAAATGTTGCTCACATCCTGCAAAGCTACAAGGATCACCGTCTTTTAATCGTCGTTTCAGCTACCGGTAAAACGACCAATGCGTTAGAAAAAGTCGTGGCGGCCCACGCCGAACAAAATGGTAAGGCCAATGAACTATTGGATGAGGTCAAACGCAATCATTTTGCTATGATGGAAGGCCTCTTCGATCTGGAAGATGAAGTGTTTACAGATGTCAATGATACGTTTGTAGAAATCGACTGGGTATTGGAGGAAGAGCCCCACGAATCCTATGGCTATATGTACGATCAGATCGTTTCGGTAGGGGAGTTGGTTTCTTCTAAAATTGTCAGTGCTTACCTTAGTAAGTGTGGCTTGCCCTGCGTATGGCTAGATGCCCGTGATGTCATCCGCACCGATAATCTCTACCGTGAAGCTTGGGTGGAATGGGACGAAACCCTACCTCGTGCCCTCGAACTGGCTAAGCCTATGGTCAAGGAAGGTCAATTTGTACTTACCCAGGGTTTTATCGGCAGTACTTCGGAAAATTTTACCACCACTCTGGGGCGTGAAGGGTCGGATTACACAGCGGCGATTTTCTCCTTTTGTCTGGATGCAGAAAGTATGACCATTTGGAAGGATGTCCCTGGTGTACTGACTGCCGACCCTCGTTTGTTTGAGCATGTGGTCAAACTGGATCGCTTGTCCTATCGAGAGGCCATTGAAATGACTTACTATGGTACCAAAGTCATTCACCCTAAAACCATCAAGCCACTACAAAACAAGAGCATTCCGTTGTATGTTAAATCCTTCATCGATCCAAAAGGTAGTGGTACTTATATCTCCGATCAAGTTGAAGACCGCTACCCGCCGCTGGTGGCCGTCGAGAAATACCAAGCCCTGCTTCTCATTGCTACGCGCGACTTCTCCTTTGTCGCCGAACATCATCTAAGCAAGCTTTTCAACCTTATTGCCGAGCATCGCCTACAGATCAACCTGATGCAAAATACTGCCATTAGCTTTGCCGTCTGTGTTAATGACATCGACAATCGAGTGGAGGCTTTTGCGGCCAGTATCGAAAAAGACTTCAAGGTGGTCATCAATCGCAATTTGGAGCTGATTACTATACGCCACTATCGCGAGGAATTGCTGGATAGCCTAACTAATGGCAAAATTGTTATGTTAGAAGGGCGGGCTCCGAAGACGGTACAGATGGTGCTGAAAGACGTGCCCCTGATGGTTCGCAAGTCTTAATTTAAAAACAATCTGATAAACTCAAACGTTACCATTCTTTGTAAGAACGCAGGTGACTCCTTACGCTTGTACAATCACTAAAAGTCAAAGAGACTATTCAGATGAATACCATTAAAACGCTGGGCGAACTGAGAGCTTCTGGCTATCAGCCCAAATCTATAAAAGACGAATTACGCGACAATCTTATCCAAAAACTGCAATCCGGAGAAACGATCTTTGAAGGCATTCTGGGCTTCGATGAT
>JBCDGZ010000148.1:0-17801 GCA_038750655.1 Bacteroidota bacterium
AATGGATAGTTTTTCTGTCTATACGGAATGAAGGCAGAATTCGCGCAAATTTAATATATTTAGATTCTGTTTAAAAAATCGGCCCTAGTATTAACAATTCCTTAAACATAAATGTTGCGTGCCGGACAACTCTACACATCCATCCAAGCCCGAGCGGATCACCATGTCGACGATCGGTGCCACCTTGCTCGGTGTCTTCAACCTCGACAAGGGGGTTTTCCATACCCTCATAGCCCTCACCCTCTATCCAGGCAAGGCCATTCGCGAATACCTTTATGAAGATCGTAGTAAGCTGTCGAAGGTGCTGAGCTTTCTCTTCTTTTTTACCGCCATTTCTGCGTTCCTTACCATTAATGTTATTCCTTTTGAAAAAATGATGGGTGATCCGACTCAGATAGGAGATAGTCCGGCAGAGAAGGCCATGCTGGAGTTTTCGCACTACTATGCAAAATACATGAATCCTATTATGCTCACCACAGTACCCATTACGAGTATTTTCAGTTACTTCTTTTTCAAAAAGCCCCAAATGTACTACGCGGAGCACCTAGTCATCAACTCCTATATATTTTCCTACCACAGTTTTATCTATTTATTACTGACTCCCTTGTTCATTTATGCCCCTTCCTCCACGATAAGTGGCTATTTCATGGTGACCTTTGCCTACAGCTGCTACGCCTACGTTAAGATTTTTGATTACGAGACCTTCGAAGCCGTGATGCGAAATCTAGGGGTCACGCTGTTCGTCTACCTTATTATTTTCCTGCTGATTACTGTCGCTATGCTTATATTTATATACATCAAAGTGCGATACTCGAGTTAAGAGGTGTTTTACTTACCCCTTCTTCTTTACCCGCTTCACCGGCTCATAGACCAGTACTGATAAAGGCGGCAACTGAAGTAGCGTAGAATACTTACGGTCGTGCTTTTCTTTCTTCTCGGGCTTCAACTCCGCGAATACCTCTCCCGCAGCACCACCGTACTGCTTCGCATCGCTGTTAATCAGCAACTGCCAACTGCCCCGCTTGGGCAAGCCAATCCGATACCCTTCACGGGCCACCGGCGTAAAGTGGCACACCACCAACAGCGAAGGCTGCCGAGGCTTACCGTGCCGCAGAAAAACAATCACACTGTTATCGTGGTCATCATAGGCAATCCACTCAAAGCCTTCCGGCTCAAACTGCCGTTGGTACAGGGACGGCTGCTGACGTAGCAACTGGTTCAAATCGCGCACCCAGGACTGCATCCCTTGATGATAATCGTACTGCAAGAGCCACCATTCCAGTTGCCCGGCAAAGTTCCACTCCCGCGTCTGGCCAAACTCGCCCCCCATAAACAACAGCTGAGTACCAGGGTGGGTGTACATAAAGCCGTAGAGCATGCGCAGGTTAGCAAAGCGTTGCTCCTCGTTGCCCGGCATCCGGTCGATCAGCGGCCCCTTGCCGTGGACCACCTCATCGTGCGAAAGCGGCAGCATAAAATTCTCCGTAAAAGCGTAGACTAGACTAAAAGTCAGCTCATTCTGATGATGCTTGCGGAAAAAGGGATCAAAGCGCATGTACTTCAACATATCGTGCATCCAGCCCATCATCCACTTTTGATCGAAGCCCAGGCCGCCATCGGCTACCGGGCGGGAGACCCCAGCGAAGGCCGTCGACTCCTCGGCGATGGTTAGGGCATCGGGAAAGAAAGTCTTGACCGCCTCATTGGCCTCGCGAAGGAAGGAGATCGCTTCCAGGTTCTCATTCCCCCCGTATTTATTAGGAATCCATTGGCCCTCCTCTCTAGAATAGTCGAGATAGAGCATGGAGGCCACCGCGTCGACCCGTAGGCCATCGGCGTGGTATTGTTCCAGCCAAAAGATGGCATTAGAAATCAGAAAAGAGCGTACTTCGTAGCGGCCGTAGTTGAAAATATAGCTTTTCCAGTCGGGGTGATAGCCTTTGCGTGGATCCTCGTGCTCGTAGAGATGGGTCCCGTCGAAGTAGGCTAGGCCGTGGCCATCAGAGGGAAAATGAGAGGGTACCCAGTCCAGCAAGACGCCGATGTCGGCCTGGTGGAAGGCGTCGATGAGTAGCATCAGCTCTTCGGGGGTGCCGAATCGGCTGCTGGCAGCGTAGTAGCCGGTAAGCTGGTAGCCCCAGGAGGGGGCGTAGGGATATTCCATGATCGGCATCAGCTCGACGTGGGTGAAGCCCATATCTTTGACGTAGTCGACCAGCTCGGTAGCCAGCTCGCGGTAGGTCAGCGAGCGCTTTTCTTCCTCCATGCGCCGCTTCCAGGAGCCCAGGTGCACCTCATAGACACTCATCGGCTGGGGCTGCCCCGCCTGCTTTTTGCGCTTATTCATCCAACGGCTATCCTTCCACTCGTAGCGCATGTCCCAGATGATCGAAGCCGTACTAGGCGGATGCTCCCAGCGGCGGGCGTAGGGGTCCCCCTTTTCAAAACTGCGGCCATCGTGGCAGTCGATATGGTACTTATAAATTTGTCCATGCCCGATGCCCGGAATAAAAGTCTCCCAGATTCCGGAACCATCCCAGCGCGCCTTCATGGCATATTGTCCTGCCTTCCAGCCATTAAAATCTCCCTTCACAAAGATCGCACTGGCGTTGGGGGCCCAAACGGCAAAGTAGGTGCCGGAGGTACCATCGACCTCCATAATATGGCTTCCCAGCTTTTCGTATATTTTGTAATGTTTACCCGCCTTAAACAGCTGAACATCAAACTCGGTCAGCCGAGATACGTGTTGAAGGTTATCCTGATTGGTTTGCATGGACACATTATTTTGCGTAAAGGTAAAGAATGAATCCTGCGAGACTAAGCTACAGACCAATAAAATTTAGCATTTATAAATTTGACTTTTTAATATTAGTTATTTATATTTGAATAACAATTCGAAATTTCCCCCCTTTTGGTCTCTAATATGTTTATGGATGATGCTGAATCAGCAATGCGCTGAGGAGCACCTCTAACTGCTTTCCCAATACCGTTTTCACCCAATATTCACCTAAGCTGGCCGGAGTATTCAAGGCCTTGACAACAGCTCTTGTGCTGTATGTCCTATACGATCAAAGAGACATCAATTCCTATAGATAAAGAATTTTGTAGTAACAGTTTTAATCTCCAAGCGGCTATCTGGTTTACCTGTAGTCGCTTATTTTTTTGCTCATCGCTCCTTTAAATTCATTCTCTTTTTTGAATTTTAAAACTTTTTGTGTTATATTGCGAGCAATATTTGATCTTGCTGTTGTCCCAGTACGACTCCTACCAGATTGATTTCAATGGCAATTTTTTGTTTACATATCACTGCTTCCTTTCAAGGGCCTAGAAAGAAAACGGATGCCATCTCAATAATAAGAGGAGCTTTTGCGATCCATACCGCAGAGATTGGCCAACTATGGTCGGTATTTAAAATGAAGCGGTGGGGATTGGCGGCGGCGGCAATGTGGGCGGGACCCTCCCACTTTTGTGCAAGCCCTATTCTTTCCTTAATCTCTTTATTACATTCCCCCTCTCATTTTGGTGCGAATTTGACCGTACAATCACTACAAATAGACTTTCTTCCGACCAAACAGTAGCCCAATTTTTCGATTTAATCCCAGACTCCCATTATTTTAGCACTAAAAACCACTATCCTAATATGAAATACACCGCCTACCCCCTACTCCTACTCCTCAGCCTTTTGCTCCACGCTTGCTCCGCCAGCAAGCTAGCCAAGGAAAGCCCAAAAAAAATAGCGCCCCCTCCGGAGGCCCCTCAGACAGTGACGGCAACACCCAACTACCCCGAAGCCAACTACAACAAGCAAGAATATCGCATCGCCATGCGCGACGGCATCCAGCTCCATACCGTCGTCTACGCCCCCAAAGATGCGTCAGCGGAAAAGCCCTACCCCATTCTGCTCAAACGGACGCCCTACAGCTGTCACCCCTACGGCCCGACGGCCTATCCCAATCGACTAGGCCCCTCGAAATACCTGATGGAAGAGGGGTACATCATCGTTTATCAGGATGTGCGGGGGCGCTGGATGTCGGAGGGCTTGTATGACAATATGCGGCCACATCTGCCGGAGAAGAAGAGTCCGAAGGACATTGATGAGAGCACGGATACCTATGATACCATCGACTGGCTGTTAAAGAATGTTGCTTATCACAATGGGCGGGTAGGCCAGTGGGGCATCTCCTACCCTGGGTTCTACACCACCGCCGGAGCTATCGAGGCCCACCCGGCGCTGAAGGCCTCCTCGCCGCAGGCCCCTATCGCCGATTTTTATTTCGATGATTTTCACCATCGTGGGGCCTATCTGCTGAGCTACTTTTTGGCAACGACCGTATTTGGCTATCAGAAAGAGGAACCTACCACAGCGCCTTGGTACCAGCGGGTGAATACCAAAACACCTGATCAATATCGCTTTTTCTTGGATATGGGCCCTTTGAAAAATGGCGATCAGTATTATGGGGAGGATAATTTCTTTTGGCAGCAGCTGAAATCGCACCCCAACTACGATGAGTTCTGGCAGCGGCGCAATATCCTTCCTCACCTGCGGAATATCAAGCATCCAATGATGGTGGTCGGAGGCTGGTTTGATGCCGAAGACCTCTATGGGCCTTTGATGACTTACAAAACCATAGAGAAACATAACCCCGGAACTTACAATACTATCGTTATGGGCCCTTGGAGCCACGGCGATTGGGCTAGAGATAAGCCGGATGCCATTGTAGGGCGGGTGGACTTTGGGCCGGGGGTCTCCGACTTTTTCCAGCGAGAAATTGAGCGACCGTTCTTTCACAGCTTACTCAAGGAGGACCGGGAGCCTCAGCTACCGGAAGCTTATATGTACGATACTGGTCGGAAGCGTTGGGAGACTTTTGAACAGTGGCCGCCGAAGGCGGTGGAGCCGATGCAGTGGTACTTGCATCCCAAGGAAGGTTTAGATGGTAGGCCTCCTGCCGAGGGCGACGCCCCCTTCACCGATTTTGTCAGTGACCCTGCCAAGCCGGTCCCTTATTCCGAGGACATCAAGACGGTCTTCACGCCCCGTAAGTACATGACGGATGATCAGCGTTTTGCCGGCCGAAGGCCGGATGTGTTGGTCTTTGAGACGCCGCCATTGGAAGCGGACCTGACGCTAGCCGGTGAGATTATGGCGCACTTGAAAGTCGCTACCAATGGCACAGATGCCGATTGGATAGTCAAGCTGATTGATGTCTATCCTGGCGACCATGAAGACTATGACCACAACCCCAAGGAGATTCGCATGGGGCATTATGAACAAATGGTACGGAGCGAGGTGATTCGCGGGCGCTTCCGCAACAGCTTTGAAAACCCAGAACCCTTTATTCCCAATCAAGTGACCTCCATTCAGCTTCCTTTGCAAGATGTTCTGCATACCTTTAAGAAAGGACATCGGGTGATGATCCAGATTCAGAGTACCTGGTTCCCCCTGATTGACCGCAATCCACAGAAATATGTGGACAATATTTTCGAAGCCAACGAAGAAGATTTTATCAAGGCGACTCATAAGGTCTACCACTCCACGGAGCAAGCGACCTATATCGAAGTAGACGTACTGAAAACGACCAATACAGCACCTATGAACGGGAGACAATAAACACTATTCCTTTCAACAAAACAATGATTATGACCCTAGAAGAAGTAATGTCAGCATTAGCCGCTTACGGTGATGAAAAAACCAAATCTGTACTGATTCGTCACGGTGCGAAAGAACCTTTTTTCGGCGTAAAAGTGCAGGATTTAAAGAAAATTCTAAAGAAAACTAAGAAAAACCACGAGCTGTCTCTTCAGCTCTACGCTACTGGAAACACCGATGCGATGTACCTCGCCGGCCTGATGGCCGACGAAAAGACGATCAGCAAAAAAGAGTTGAATAGCTGGGTAAAAAAAGCCTACTGGTCCTACCTCAGCGAGTATACAGTTCCCTGGGTAGCAGCAGAAACGCCCTTCGGCTTCGAGCTGGGCTTGGAGTGGATCGAATCGCCTAAGGAAGGCATCGCCTCGGCAGGCTGGGCAACCCTAGCCTCCTACGCCTCCGTCAATGCTGATGAGAACTTGGACATCGAAAAATACAGCCAGCTCCTCGACCGAGTCGCCGCAGAAATCCATGATGCCCCTAACCGAGTCCGCTATGTGATGAATGGCTTTGTGATTGCGATTGGCAGCTTCATTAAAGCATTAACAGGAAAAGCGACCCAAATTGCCGAACAAGTTGGGAAGGTGTATGTAGAGATGGGAGGTACTGCCTGTAAGGTTCCTCTGGCAACGACTTACATTCAAAAGGTGATTGATAAGGATCGGGTTGGGAAGAAGAAGAAGATGGCTCGGTGTTAGCGCCTTTGGCGCGCTCTCGGTGGACGGTGGACGTGAGGATACATAGCGTAACGCAACTCCGCACTGCCTACATCTCACTACATTTACCATTAGGCCGTCAGCCCTACCGGCTGGCCGTCAACCGTCCACCAAAGCGCCAAAGGTGCCCACCAATAATTAATGCCAAAGGCATCAATTATCCGAAACGTCTACCACCCCGTTCTCCACTCCAAAAGGCGTAGGCACATAGCGGTCGGCCTCTGCATCGTTGGCCCAGGTATCGCCGTTGACAATGTAGCGGAATTGGTATTCGCGGCCAGCTTCCAGTTCAACGACAGCTTTGAAGCTGCCATTTTTTAGGGCTTTCATAGGGACAGCGGTCTCTACGTCCCAGTCATTGAACTCCCCAACTACTTTGACGTCGTTGGCATCTACAGCGGCCTCCTTGGGCATGCTGAAGGTGACTTTGCAAACGGGCTTTGACTTCAGAAATTGCTTTTTCAAACTCATTTTCTATGGGTTTTAGTTAAAATTTGTCGCACAGATTTTGGACATTTATAAAAATCTCATACAAAAGTAATTAAATATGATAATTTTTAATAAAACAATCAATCCTCATGCCTAAAATCTTTACTTTTTTCCTTCTTGGCCTCTTCACTCCCCTCGCTAGCCAAGCCGCTCCGCCTGCGGATTCGTTGCTGGTAGAAGAAGCCGCAGTCATCAAAGTCATTCAGCAATTGTTCGATGGGATGCGAGCCAGCGATAGCAGTAGCGTACGGGCCGTCTTTGAGTCGGGTGCTACACTGACTTCGATTTTTGTCAATCCGAAGGGGGAGCCTCAGCGACGCCCCGGCGGCATCGATGCTTTTGTGACTTCCATTGGTACGCCGCACGATGAAGTCTACGATGAAAAGATATGGTCCTATGATGTCCAAATCGATGGACGGATGGCGGTTGCCTGGACGGAGTATACCTTTTACCTTGGGGAGAAGATGAGCCACTGTGGGGTCAATGCTTTTACCCTTTTCAAGGGGACGGAGGGCTGGAAAATTACCGATATTAACGATACCCGTACCCGCCGTAATTGTCGAACAGAACCGATTGATTCGAAGCCCCAAATTGATAGCCTCATGAACCGCTGGCACCGGGCCGCCGCCGTTGCTGATGAGGAAACTTTCTTTGGCAGTATGACTCCGGATGCCATCTACCTGGGTACTGACGATACGGAACGCTGGCAGCGCGACGAGATGCGCAAGTGGTCTACCAAATACTTTGAGCGCGAAAGCGCCTGGGCCTTTACACCGCACAGCCGGCAGGTTTATTTGTATAAGGATGGGCAGATGGCCTGGTTCGAAGAAAAGCTCCAAACCTGGATGGGGCCCTGCCGGGGTTCGGGGGTGGTGCAGCGTGTGGGGAAGAAATGGAAGATTGTCCACTACAACCTGGCGGTGACGGTGCCCAATGATAAGGTCAAGGCTTTTATTGAATTGATCGAAAAGCCTTGAGGTACTTTGTCTCAGAATTTATATTTGACATTGAGGTTGGCGTAGCCCGCTAGCACATCAAAGACGGTTTCTTCAAAGAAATTGGTGTTGAAATTGGTTTCTACCTGCTGCGGGCTGTTGAGATTGAGGAGGTTGTTGGTTACGATACTGAATTCCCAGGGGCTCTTCGGCTGACGGTATTTGATTCTGGGGCTGAGGATAAAAATACGCCGCTCTAGCTGCCCACTTTGGAAGTAGGCGTAGCCCATATCGAGGTACCAACTGAAGCCGCTTTTGTATTTTCCGTTAAAATTGACGAACGGCCGCAAGGTTTGTAAACGATTGTCCAACTCGATAAGGCTATAGTTGACGGTATTGCGGGCGAGCTTCATTCCAGTTTCGAAGTTTAGCCCTGATGAATTAAATTTAGACAGTAACTTCAATTCTCCGGTAAACAGAAGCGCGGACGATTGATTCTCTACCTGTTCAATAAAATTAATGCTGTTCTGATCCGAGACATAGGAGTTAAAATGTATAGCCAATGGCAGTCTCTGCAACTTGTAATCCAATAAAAACAGTACCGACCAAGCCTCTTCCAAAGGCACAATGCGGTTATTGATCTCATTGAGCGCCACATCAGTATTGGTGTTTGAGCTGACTACATTGCTTTTGCGACTGTAAGAAGCATTGAGGCTCGCAACAGTACCGGAGAACAGGTCAAAGATATACCAACGCAACTGAAAATTATTGAATGGAATGACGGAGTTGACATCGACGTTATCATTGGTATTCACCGTCCGGAAATCTTGAACGAGGAATTGGCTAAGCCCCCGTCGCAGCGCCGGAAAGCTATTGGAGTGAGCGTATTGAAAACTCAACACATGGGTACTCTTGAACTGCGCAGTAACACCGACCTTAGGAAAAAAGGCCGATAAAAAATCACGCGGCGTAGCATTGAGCTGCGACTCGATGAGGTGGTAGTCCAATCCCAATTGATAGCGCATCAGCCGACCATTATTGAACCGATAATCCAGTCCAACCTGGTGATCAAAGCGATCTAGCTCAAGGTCATTGCTAAATTCAGGGCGAGGAACATCAGTCATTTCCGTCTGGAAACGATGCTGGCTGTAGGTGGAACCCAAGTGAAATTTGAAGCCATGCGCTCCCTTTTTTATTGCCAGCTTCGCCTGCACCCCGAGGTCATCCTTATCAAAAATTTGTTCCTGCACTAAGCCGTAATTCTCATTTTGAAAAACGAGGTTTAAAAATGGAGCATTGGACTGTAGGGCAAAGCGCTGATCCTCTCGTGATAATTGATGAAAAGCATTGATCGTTAGTAAGGTTCTTTTTTTCAATCGCCGAATATGGCTGATCTGTTGGCCCAGATTGAACGTCCGATTATCCTTCTCATCATCAAAGACACTAGTTACTGTTCCTCTTTCATCTATGATATTGCTGTTGATCTGATCCCGGAGGGGGTTGAAGTTGAGGGTATAATTGAAAATGGATTTATCGTTGGGTTTGAAATCTGCATTAATAACGGTGGTATTTAAAAAGAACTGCCCCGTATTGTTAGTAGTCATCTGCGTCCTAAAGGGTGTAGAGTTGGAAAAGAAATCTCGGGTAGTGATCCGGGACTGGTTTTGGTTAGTTTGGCTGAGGATGGAATAACCGTTGACTTTGAATTGAGCCGAAGGCTGCCAGACCATATTGGCAGCGGCGAAGGCCGTCCGCTTTTCTCGGACATTATCACCAGAAAGTAGGAAAGAAGGCAAATCACGCTCATCAAAAATCTGTACTTGCTCTCCACCAGAGTTTTTCATAAACTTTTGTACCCCTCCATGCAAAGACATATAATCCTCGAAGGTCAGTGCTTGCGCTCCGGTGTTGTTATAATCGCTGATCACACTCATCTTTAGCTTCCTACCAAATTGGAAAAGATTGGCGTGGGCCAAAAAGCGATTGTTGAGTCCACCCTCCAAGGCCACATCGCCCGTAACTTTTCCCTTGAAGCTGTCTTTGATATTAACGTTTAGTGCAACCTTATCACTCTCCTCTACATCCTGCACACTGGAAAATTCCTGGTATTTGTTCAGCAATTCAACATTTTCCAGCATTTCAGCAGAAATATTCTCGGTTGCTAATCGATGCTGATCATCGAAGAATTCAACGCCGTCAATTAGTAATTTATCAATCTTGCGGCCATTAGCTTTAATTTTCCCCTTATCATCTACCTCCAAACCCGGCAGGCGACCGAGTACATCGCCCAAGTTCTCTTCCGTACCGTTGGTAAATTTCTTTAGATTATAAATGATAGTATCATCGACAGCCTGCATCTTAAGCGCCTCAGCATTGATGACTACTTCGGCAAGTTCATTGGCTGATGGTTGGAGGACAAAGCCTAGATGGACGGCTTGTTGATCATTGGTTAAAGACAAT
The DNA here is from genome assembly GCA_038750655.1 of Bacteroidota bacterium. Taxonomy (GTDB): domain Bacteria; phylum Bacteroidota; class Bacteroidia; order Chitinophagales; family Saprospiraceae; genus JBCDGZ01. Next base: position 10,251 of record JBCDGZ010000148.1, read on the forward strand.
CGCCTGCGCGCTGTCTGGTAACCCAGATAGGAAACTTTTAATGCTACGTCTCCAACAAAATCGGTACTCAACTCAAAGTTTCCATGATCATCACTTACTGCAAAAGTGATAAGGCTAGAGTCCGCAGCTTGCAATACCTGTACGTTGGCGTAGGCTAGTGGGATGGCCGCTTTATCTTCAATACTTCCGACAATGCGAGTTTGTGCATTTAGCAATAAGTTACTAAACAGCAAGGTGACCAATAATATGTGTACCAACTTCATCGGGATGCTGCTTAATACCCACCACCTATCGTCAAAGTACCATTATTACTGTTCTTCCTGATATTAGCCAGCATCTCGTTCAGTATGCCATAGTACGCTTCTAGGGTCACTCTTTTGCCCTTAGTTGGTCGCTTGAAATCGTAGGGATTATCTTTCAAGAAATTGACCTTAGTCGCACTAATGGTTTTGGTTTGTAGCTCTATTTCCAGAATTAGACCGGGCAGATGACCAAATTCCTTCGGCCCAACATTTAACGGAATTTCTTCGGTATACCAAGCAACAACTGGCTCACCAAAGTGAATCGTACTGGCTTTTTTACAAGTATACTGCCCAATCTCTTTGGTTTCTTTGCTAAACGTCCAATCAATTTTAGGCTGCTTGTCGTAGATCAGGAAACGTCTCCCCAGAATATCGGCTTCCTTGATGAAGAGGTCCTCGCTTTGGTTGCGGTAGGCTCCCCCCGCCTCTCTGCCGATTTCGATGCGCTTAGTCGCCTCAGCATGAGCAGCAAAGTCTGTTATCACTTCCCCGTTTACACGCTGGTAGATCGACTCTCCTTTAGCAACTACTAGCGTATAAATTCGTGGCTTGGAGAGATGTGCCGCTACGCGGGCTCGGACCTTAGGATCAGTCTCTCCTCTTAGCTGGTACTCAATGTTAGCCTTCTGGCTATATTCGACCACAACAGTTTGCTGTGCGAATATTGAGGAAGCAAAAAATAAGAGTAGGAAGAGGAGTTGATAAAGTTTCATAATAATAAGTTTTGATGGAGTTGGCTGAATAGACTGCCAGCATTGGTACTGGCAGTCTATCATTTAAATATCATTTAACGATGCGACTATCGTCGAATTAAAGGATAACAACAACGCAATCGAATCTACCAATGTAAGTATCATCTATAAACAGATCTACTCCATCGCTATCACATACAATAACAGTGAGGTCCTCGGCCTCTTCTGGAGTAACATAATAAGCATTGATTTCTGTCTTCTCAATTACAGGAAGCTCTGCCTCATTAGCGGCGAATGTAGCACTAGAAAGGAACATGCAAAATGCGAACGTGAGCAGGAAAAATAACTTTTTCATAATTTGAAAGTGTTAAAAGGTTAAAAAATGAATAAAATTTCCCGTCAGGCATGCTACATTAGCAGCATAGCCATCTGGTAGTTATGACTGTAGGAGGTCTAACTCTATATTGTTATGTATCTGGATGTTTGTGCATCAGCATTGCGACATAGAAGCTACTAGATGGCTTTTGCTATGCCTACAATAGTGGATACCATTCGACGATTCTATCACAAATAAACTTTCCGAAAAGATACAATTGGACGGTTAATAGTATTGAGTAGATGGACTGCGAAAAATAATACTCTGCTTAAAGGCAGATGTAGAGAGGAATGTTATTTTGTTAAATTTTCACTTTATAGAATGCAAATCCTCGACAAAAGTTCAGAGGGGGTCTGATTTTATCGAGGATTTTTCCGTTTTATTTTGATTTATTGGTGGTGGTCCAACAAAGTCCTAGCTGCCGAAGGCATCCTGCCAAGCCAGTACGCCGCCCGTCAGGTTGCGCACATTGGTGAATCCGGCCTGCTGCATCATTTGCTGCGCCATCCCAGAACGGCCTCCCGAACGACAGTGGACGACGACTTCTTTGTCTTTAAATTGATCTAGAGAGGGTAAGTGCTCAACAACCTGATTGAGCGGAATAAGCTTTGCGCCGAGATTGAACTCATTGTACTCATGAGGCTCACGGACATCGATGAACACAAAATCATCACTGCTATCCAGCTTTTGTTTGAGTTCTTGGACTGTTATATCCATCGCGATAGTTTTTTGGTTTGTATTGATAATCGGGCGAAAATAAGCCATTTCTAATAGTTAACAAAATAAATCAAGCTCCCTACAGCCCCTGCTCCTCCGAATCGTAGCCCCGCTCAATCGAACTTTCTTCCTCGCAACCATCCGGTCGATGCTGAGTGATGTACAGATCAACCTGTTCGCCAATGCGAATATTGACGCCCGCCCGATAGCGCGGTACCTGCCGCCATACAAAGGCCGTCTCGCGATCGGTAACAGTAGCATCAGGAATGATGGAGCCAATATTAAGATTGAAATTTCCAATCAGGAAGCTGGCTGCATCGTACTGCTTACAGACCACATTGGGGATGGGCACCGTACCGCCGCCCCGCTCCGTTACCACAAAATTCAAAGTCGTTCCCATCGGCACCTTGAAGCCCTCAATCAGCTGGTCGGTAATTTCTTCCTCGTTATAACGTACTTCCAAAATGGTATTGGGCTCTAGCTTATTGCTAAATTTTCGGTCTACAATTTTTGCGTTGACGCCCAGGCGGCGCAGCTTTCGGCTGTATTGCGTAAAATCGTCGTTCCCGCCCGTAATGTCCGGCAGGTTGACCAGATCGGGGCTGGCCTTGGTGATGGTCAGGTAAATCTTGCGGTTTTCCTTTACCCTGGATAGTGGTTTAGGGTTTTGCTCCAGAACCTCCAAAGGAGGCTTACCCACTACAAAAATAGAATCACTGATGACGATAGAAAAACTGCGACTCTCCGCCTTGCGAACAGCATCCTGTAGCGGCATTCCGATGTAATTGTGCACCTGCAGCGATTCCCCGTGGTTGGTGTAGCACTGTAGCCACCAGAAAACGAAGAACATCAAAAAACCAAAGGTGAGCAGCATGGCTGCAAAGTTTTTGATGAAAATGGCACTGGAGATAAAGTAAAAGGTCTCGCGGGCATAACGCTTAATCCTGTTCCAGATGCTGTTGAAGACTTCTTTCATGAAAGCCGAATTCTAGGATGTTGTCAATAAAATCATAAGGCTTATAGCCATTGATAGCCGTTTGGTGAAAAATGCAGGTCGCCGGCGTCATACCGGGCAGCGAATTGACTTCAATCACCACCGTTTCCACCCTATTGTCCTCGTAAATTCGCACAAATGCATCGATCCGGGCGTAGCCTTTGACCCCAACAATTCGGGCAGCACGCTCTAGGTCAGCCTTCACCTGGGCCGCAATATAAGCATATTCCTCGGCATTGCGGCCAAATCGCGCCGGGGTAATATTCTGCCCCTCTCCCGCTAGAAACTTCTCTTCGAGCGACAAAATCTCGCCGCCGGCCAGGGCCTCAGAGGGTTCAAAAACCTCATATTCCAAAACCCCATCCACATAGCGCGTCATCAGCCCACCGGTCACCTCCAAGAACTGCCGAGCACCCTTGGCCCGGATCAGACTTTCGATCAGCACGGTCTGCTTGCGCGGAAATTCCTCTTTGGGTCTAAGTTGTAAAATGGGCAACAGGTCCTCATCAATCTCCGCCTCCGAGCGAAAGATCGCCTCTAAAAAGGCCCGCAGTTGCTTGCGCTCCTTGATCACCTTAACCGCCGAGCTACAACCATCATCTACCGGCTTGGCCACCAAAGGATAATCAAACTCCGCCTCAATCAAAGCCAACACGCCTTCGGCATCCACCTCAAAGCCCGCTTTGGAAATCAGGCGCTGATCCGCCACCGTAAAGCCCGCCTTCTTCAGGCGCTGTAAGGTTTCGTATTTATTAATGGTAATGCTCGATGATTCATAGTCGGAGCCATTGTAGGCAATGCCACGCCGCGCCAGCTCCCGCTGCACCGTTCCATCCTCGCCGGGACGCCCGTGGAGCCCGATGAACACCGCATCCACCATCTCCGCCAACTGCGCATAGCTGATGTAGTGCGGCTCAAAGACCACATCCTGCGAAGCATACTTCTCAGTAATCTCCCGGCACTCCACCTTAATCTGCTCCACCACTGGATGCTGGTGAAAGTGGAGTATCTTATCGCGAATATCATCGGCGTTATCTTTTAGCAGCAGGTTGATGGGAATTTGGTACAGCTCATGGCTGCGATCATCGCCGATCAAAAAAATGGGGATGGGCTCGTATTTATCGGAGCTGGCCAGCTTCTCGAAAATATTGCGGCCGCTTTCCACCGAAATATGTCGCTCGAAGGAGTAGCCCCCGAGGAAGACCCCAACTTTCTTCTTGCCCTGCCCACCGCCTTGCAAAGAGGCAATGGCCTGATCCAGCGCGGCCAGCCGGCCCTCGTAGGGCAGGCGATCATTGGACGCAGCGATGCGCTCCTGCAAAGAGGCCCGGATGATGTAGGTCAGAAACTGCGAGGGATTCAGCCCGATTTCTGCGGCTTGATGGAAGAAAAAGGAAGAAGGCAACATCCCCGAAGTGGTATTGGGGTCATTGAGAAAAATCTGTTCTCGGTCATTGATAAAGCCGTCGATGCGAGCGTAAGTGTCGAATTCGAGATAATCGAAGAGGCGGACGCATTCCTGGCGGATGGCGTTGATCTGCGGGTCGGGCAGATCGATAGGGGTTAGTTTGCGGGAAAGCCCGGGGAGGTATTTGGAGCGGTAGTCGAAGACCTCGCCGCCTTTGACGATTTCGGTGGGGGGTAAGGCCACTGCGCCGCCGTCTTCGGTGCGCAGGACGATGCAGGAAAATTCTTTTCCCCGAATAAAGCCTTCGACGATCACCTGCTGCTCGCTCAACTGGCTTTCCAGCAAAACCGTCTTCTGCTCCACCCTGTCAAAAAGGCTTGTCAACAACTCATACAAACGCTCTGGATGATAAACCGTTTGCCCTTCGACTTCTACCGGAAAGCCCAGCCCATCGCGGATGTCCGAAAGCTGCCGCACATAATCAATCCGCTCCTCAGCCGTCCAGGCCTGCCAATCTTCCCGCTTCAACTGCTGCCGAAAAAAGGCCTGATCAATCGCCGCCACAAAATCCTCTAGCCCCGCCCCCGCCTCCGGCGCATCAATGATTGACACCCCAATCGAGGAGCCCTGGCACGCCGGCCGGATCACCATCGGATACTGAATCTGCTCATAAGCTCGGGCATAAAAATCCTCAGCAGCCGACTGCCGCCACTGCTCCCGTCCAATCACCATCACCTCTGGACAGTCAAAGCCTCCGGCCTCCATCAGTTTCTTCTGGTAAGCCTTGTCGATACCGATGGAGCAGGCGCGGATGCCGCTGCCGGTATACGGAATTTGCAGGCTGTCCAGCAGACCTTGTATTTGCCCATCCTCGCCGTAGCTGCCGTGCAGGGCCAGAAAGGCCATATCGATCAGGTCCGACAGTTCGCTCAGTCGGAGGCGGCGGCCGACCTTGCTGATCAGCTCGTCCAGCGCCTCATCTTGGAGCGGCCCAAGGCTTTCGAGGTAGACCTGAAAAGCGTGGGGCGAGGGCGGCAGGGCGGATACGGGGGGATAAAAATCCCGGATGGTGCCCTTGTAGACAAAGGGCCAATCCAGCAGAATGAAGTTGCGATGGCTGTCCACAAAGATGGGGATAGCCTCGAAGAGGCTTTTATTGAGGTTGTCGTAGACGGTACGCCCTCCGGCGAAGGCAATTTCCCGCTCTCGGGAGGGCCCGCCGAAAAAAATGCCTACTTTTAGCCTTGCTTGTTGCTGAGTATCGCTCACAAATTCGCTTTTTGAGTAATTATAAAATCAGTCCCTGCCTTCTTATCTTCGCCTCTTGCCTAAAGCCACAAAGTTAACAAATGAACAAAGAAATCCTCCGCCTGGCCATTCCGAATATCATCAGCAACATTTCTGTGCCGCTGCTGAGCACGGTCGATACGGCGCTGATGGGTCGACTTTCGGCGGCTCACGTTGGGGCCGTAGGCTTGGGGGTGATGGTTTTCAATCTGGTATATTGGAATTTCGGTTTTTTGCGCATGGGCACTACGGGGATCACCGCTCAGGCCTTCGGCAGCCGCGATGATGCGGCCTCCATACTTACGCTGGGCCGCGCCCTGCTGGTCGCCCTGCTCCTGGCGGCCCTCGTTCTCCTGCTACAAGTTCCACTGGGCCAACTCAGCTTTTACCTCATGCATGTGCTGCCCGAGCAATATGGACTAATCAGCGAGTACTACTACATCCGCATCTGGGCCGCCCCTGCTACTTTGGGCCTCTACGCCTTCATGGGCTGGTTTTTCGGAATGCAGAATGCCATTTACCCCCTGCTCCTCACCATCTTCATCAATGTAGTTAATATCGCCTTTAGCTTCCTATTTATTGTGTATTACGGGATGGATGTCGATGGGGTTGCCTGGGGGACAGTGATTGCGCAGTATGCAGGCTTTTTGCTGGCCTTTATCCTCTTCGCCCTGCGCTACCGCCCTTTGCTGCAACGGCTACAGCGGCGGGCCCTGCTGGAGCTGAAGGCCTTCAAGCAGTTTCTCCTCATCAACCGTGACATCTTCATCCGCACGGTCTGTCTAACCTTCGTTTTCGCCTTCTTCTACCGCCAATCCTCCGGCGGCGGAGAGACCATCCTGGCCGTCAACATCATCCTCCAGCAATTCATCAGCTGGATGTCCTACGGCGTCGACGGCTTCGCCTACGCCTCCGAAAGCCTAGTTGGTAAATACAAAGGCGCTGCTGATCAGCCCAAGCTCCACCGAGCCATCCGCCTGTCCTTCGTCTGGGGTATGGTCCTAGCCGCCCTCTACAGCCTCAGCTTCTGGTTATTCGACCGCCCCCTCCTAGCCATCTTCACCGACCAAGCCGAGCTGATCGACGCCAGCCTCCCCTACATCCCCTGGGTGGTCCTCCTCCCGCTGGTCGCCACCCCCTGCTACCTTTGGGATGGCATCTTCGTCGGCCTCACTGCCTCCCGCGCCATGCGCGACTGCATGCTGCTCAGCCTCCTTGTCTTTCTCCTCGCCTTCTACACCCTAGACATCTTCCTAGCCAATCACGGCCTCTGGCTTGCACTGACTATTTTTATGGTAGCGAGAGGGGGATTACAATGGTTGTGGTTTAAGAAAAAGGGATTGGCCATCTATTGACCCCTATCCGTCAAGACAGAGTCTCTCCTTTAGATTACGTCGAGCCAAAAGCGGCTGGTAAAAAGTACTTCTGTTATCTCTCATGCTAGAAGCCAAGCGAATAGCATGACTCTTAAATTTTGACTGACCGAAGGTCAGTGTCAAAATATTCACGAAAGAGGGGCGGGTGGCCCGTCTGTGTAGTGTTTGAGCGGAGCGAGTTTGCACAGACAAGATTTTTTGCTTCGTTTTTCATCGATTGGAAAAATGAAGAGGGACGTTAGAGGAGAAGCAAAACATTGGTGGAAAACCCCAAAAATGGGTGTACACAGTAGCTCTCGTAGAGGAGACACCGCTCGGACTAAGCTAAGTACTCTTCGATAAAAAATACTGACCATAAAAATTTGTATATTATATCCCATATAAATTTAAGATTGATAC
>JBCDGZ010000149.1:0-17719 GCA_038750655.1 Bacteroidota bacterium
CGTAAAGGCTCTGCAACGGCAGGGCCTTTTCATTTTTTGGGCTTCGTCTAAAAATGCTGGTGGACGGGGGACACCTGCGGTGTTGGGGGTGGACGCCCGCCGGCCGGCCGGCAGGGTCGACGGTAGACGGCCGAACGCAGTAGGACGTGAGTCCAAATAACACCGTCCACCGTCCATCGTCCACCAAAGCGCCAAAGGCGCCAACCTTCCACCCCACCTATACAAAAACCACCCATAAGTATAACAGAATCGACCAAAAGTATAAAGTCTCCACATCTTAGGCTAAAGAACCCTACCTTTGAATTGTCAGTTAAAGGGAAGGACTACAGCGAGAAGGACAAGAACGACTGACCACACAATGAAACCAAGAACGATCCTAGGGATCAAATGAAGATATTAATTTGTAGAAAGGGTGTGTACATTACACAATTATCACTTATGAGGGAACGTAAAGGCTCTGCAACAGCAGGGCCTTTTCATTTTTTAGGCACTTGGGTAAGGACGATATTTTCCAGCATGGTCGCCAGATTTTCATCTTTTGGTGAGGGGGCGTTGGGATCAACAATATTGCCTTGTGGATCGATTAGGATATATCTTGGCAGGCCATCAATGCCATAGGCTTCAAAAAAGGAGTTGTCCTCTGCATCGGCGAATAATTGTACGCCAGCCAATTCTTTTTCTTTAATGACTTTTCGCCATTGCAGCTCTTCATCCTTCCAGGCTATACTCACAAAAGTGATGTTTTTCCCTTGGTAGTCTTCCGCCAGTCCTTTGAGTGCAGGCATACTACCGTAGCACGCAGCACACCAAGTCGCCCATAAATTGATGTACACATAATTTCCCCTAAAATCATCCAGGGAATTCGTTCCAACCGTATAGTTTTTGTAATTGAAAAATTTAGGAGAGCTACTCCCTTTTACTAGATTTGATAGTTTTAAATACTGGTTAAGCATTTTTGCTTTGATGAGGCTATCCTTACCCGTGTAATAGGTTTTAAAATCCTCGTACAATGCCTTTTTGTCTTCTGCATACCTCAAATGGGTCGAAGCATTGTCAGCGATCATATCGTTCTTAATCAGCTCACTACTAATATTAGCTTCATAGTATGATATAGCATTTTGAGCTAAGGAATAGGACTGACCTTCCAGTTGATTCTTTCGCTCTATATCCTGTAGGGTAACACTATGGTGTTCACTGACCAAACGAGCGTATATTCCATACGTCCGGTAATGCTTCTCATTATTGTAATCAATATTGAATTCCTCCACAGTTTTTGGAGAGGGGTCGGTTATCTCTGCATAATACAGGCAAAATAACAATTCGAGTAGGTAGCGGTAATTAATGATTATGCGTTCTCTTTCTTTTAGCGCCTCAGATAGCCCAGAAGCTTCTAGCCATTCCAATTGCTTGCTCTTTATATCATTCAGAAAACGCCTAATTTCAACTTCTTCCGTCCTTTCGGTCGGATTAACAAATACCCGATTTTGCGACTTTATCGTATAGTAATGATTGTAGAGGGTATCATTTCCGAGTAATTGAATGCCGTTTTCGTGAAAACGATCCGCATCGTAATTGATGATGTACGCTTTGGAGGGTTGGATGTAAAATTCAATCAAGTTCTGTCCATCAAAAATGGTGTAAAGCCCCTCTGTCGTGTAGAGGGTATCTTTAAAAGAACCGTCCTTTGCCAGCGGAAGGACATGATCCTGATTGTCCGTACCATAATCAGCCGATAACGCTATCTTTTCTTTAGCGTTTTCAACTTTCCCGCTAATGATTGCGTAGTCGACTTTTTCTTCATTGCAAGCCATACAGATACAAATCATAGCAAACATCCCTATGCTAATCGTGTCGTTCCTAAGCATTTCGTTTTTTTAAAAGGTATTATTCTAGAGTTGCCAGCACTGTTTAGCGCCATGCTTGGTAGACTTTTGCGAGGAAAGAGTATTCCCTAGATAATTCAAGTTGCGATTCACTTTTACAAAATCTTCCTTACCTGCCGGCAGGCAGATTGACTCTCGTTCATCGCAACTTGGGTTAGAGATTACTCTAGAGATGACAATGAATGGCAGATAACTACGGTATTTGGAGTGGACGACCGGATGTGAGGTACGTAGTAGGACGTGAAAGCGACCGATATGGATTCATACCGTGCAGCGCCACGTCCCCCTACAAAACATTAGGTCTCGCCATTAAATCCATTAACCTAAAGCACCAATCGGCTGCCAAAGCGGATTGGAATACAAGCCAGACTCCGTCAGCCCCATCATCGCCTGCTGCACACTTTCCTTATCCTCCTTATAAGTCACCCCATACCATTTCTCATCCGAATCCAGTACGGTGATCTTAGCCGTTTGGTCTTCGATCATTTTATTGACAACTAGGGGGATGAAGAACTCAGCGCGAGGCTGATCAAAGTGATCCTTGACGAAGTCGATGAATAGCTTGTTGGTCACCTCGAAGATATTGTGGTGGAAGCCCCAGAAATTCATAGAGACCAGGGTATCGTCGGTCAGGGGAACGCGTTGGCCGTCTTCGAAGTAGCAGATGGTGCCATCGATGCGTTCAATCTTGGTACGCTCGGTGATGGTGATCAGCGTATTTTGATCATCCATTGCGCAAACGCCCCGGGAGACCGAGCCGTTTTCTGAGATGGTTTTGGACAGTTGGAAACCGACCATGCTGTAGTTGTCCGGGGTAACCTGGTTTTGCAGGAAGGCGGCCATTTTGCGGAAAGAACTGACCCCGTAGTAGTCATCAGCATTGATTACGGCGAAAGGCTCATGGATCACGTCTTTGGCGACCAACATGGCGTGAGCCGTACCCCATGGCTTTTCGCGGTTAGGCAGCTCGGTGACGCCGTCGATCGGGGTGTTAACCTCCTGAAAGACGAAGACGACTTCGATGCGGTCGCTGAACTTAGCGGTGATTTGATTGCGAAACTCCTCGGCAAAGCTCTCCCGAATCACAAAGACGACTTTTCCAAAACCGGCCCGAATAGCATCGTATACCGAGTAATCGATGATGGTCTCGCCGGCGGGACCGACGCCATCCAGTTGCTTAAGGCTACCATAGCGACTGCCCATACCCGCAGCCAGAATCAATAAGGTTGGTTTCATATTTCTTATTTTAGAGTCAAAACAGTTTACTAATTAGTCTAACATTATCCTCTGTTAGCTCGCTTGTAAATCCTTCTACGAATTTGCGCGAAATTAGTTTTTTTTACCTAAATTTCCACGCAAAGTCGGAATTATAGTTTCAAAATTAATTTAATATGAACGATTAATTTACCGTTCAAAAACACAGCCAACTCAAGAGTCCGAACGAAAAACCACCAACATTATGACGCTAACCACCATTGATTGGTCATTTATTATCCTCTTTTTTCTTGTCTCCTTATTTATTGGTATTTGGGTAGCTAAACGCTCTGGTCAAAGCTCCTCCGAGTTCTTCCTCTCCGGCCGCAACATGCCCTGGTGGCTGCTCGGCGTCTCGATGGTCGCCACCACCTTCTCCGCCGATACCCCCAACCTGGTTACGGACCTCGTCCGCAAAGAAGGCGTAGCGGGCAACTGGGCCTGGTGGGCCTTCCTCCTCACCGGTATGCTGACCGTATTCGTCTACGCCCGCCTCTGGCGACGCTCGGGCGTCATGACCGATCTGGAATTCTACGAAATGCGCTACAGCGGCAAAGCCGCCGCCTTCCTGCGCGGCTTCCGCTCCCTCTACCTGGGCGTCATCTTCAACATCCTGGTCATGGCGACGGTCTGCCTCGCCGCGATCAAGATCGGGGCCGTGATGCTCGACTTTAAACCCATCACCACCCTCCTACTCGCCTCTATCATCACTGTAGCCTACTCTACGCTGGGCGGACTGCGGGGGATCATCATCACCGATTTCTTTCAATTCGGCATCGCCATGATCGGCACCGTGTTGGCGGCCATCTACCTGCTGCCGGAGGCTGGGGGATTGGAGAATGTCCTCAACCACAGCAATGTCAGCGATAAACTCAATATATTACCCGATTTCAATAACTCCGAACAACTGTGGAGCTTGCTGATTATCCCGCTGGCCGTCCAATGGTGGGCCTCCTACTACCCCGGCTCGGAGCCCGGCGGTGGAGGCTACATCGCTCAGCGGATGCTGGCCGCCAAGGATGAGACCAATGCCGTAGGTGCTACTCTGCTCTACAACATCGCTCACTACGCCCTGCGCCCCTGGCCCTGGATCATCATCGCGCTCTGCTCGCTGGTGGTCTTCCCCGATCTGGACTCCATTCAGGCCGCCTTCCCGCAGATCGACCCCAGCATCATCGATGATGATCTGGCCTACTCGGCGATGCTCACCAAGCTGCCACATGGCCTGCTGGGCCTCGTCCTGGCCTCCCTCATCGCCGCCTTCATGTCTACCATTTCCACCCACCTCAACTGGGGCTCCTCCTACATCGCCAATGACTTCTATCGCCGCTTCATCAATCCGGAAGCGACAGAAAAGCAACTGGTCAATGTAGGGCGCATCTCAACTGTTGGGCTGATGGTATTCGCCGCCGCCGCCGCGCTAGGCTTGAAAAATGCCAAAGAAGCCTTCGACATCATCGTATTGGTAGGAGCTGGAACGGGGCTAATCTTCATCCTCCGTTGGTTTTGGTGGCGCATCAATGCCTACAGCGAGATTGCGGCGATGATCATTTCCTTTGTGGTAGCCATTTACTTCAAATTTATTCACACCAAACTAGGCTTCGAACCACTGGCAGGCCACACCGAGCTGATTTCCAGCGTCGCCATTACCACCATAGGTTGGTTGCTGGTCACCTACCTGACGCGTCCTACCGAGCGAGAGACCTTGGTGGGTTTTTACGAAAAAATACGGCCGGCGAACATAGGCTGGCAGGCCGTTGTTGGCCAACAAGCTGGTCCAGCCACGGGGAAGTTACCGATGCAAATTCTGGGGATGCTCTCAGGCTGCATAGCCGTCTACTCCGCCCTTTTCGCAACGGGGTTCTTTATCTATGGCAATACCACTAATGCACTAATGGCCAGCGTTTTGACCCTCATCAGCAGCGGAAGTCTCTTTGTGATCTGGAAGCGAATCAATACCTGATAAGCAGCTTTATTTACAAAAGTAGGGGGCATTAGTTGGCATCTTGCCGAATTGTTTGTTACCTTTGCAGTCCGAAATTATTTTTTTAACACATTTGAATCAAATTTTCAGGTATTTATGCTGATAATCAATGTCAAAGAGGGCGAATCTATCGACCGGGCTTTAAGAAGGTACAAAAGAAAGCACCAGCAAGTGGGTGTGAACAAGGAGTTGAGAAGACGTAAGCAGTTCACCAAGCCTTCTGTTAAGCGCCGCGATATGCTCCTCAAGGCGATCTATAAGCAGCGGAAGGAGAACGCTACTGATTAATTTACAGTAGAACTGAGATAGCCTTCCTATCAATCAATTAGAACCTCTTACTATGAACTACTGAGTCAAAGTAGTTGATAATTATATAGTATAAAAGCCAAGAGTCATCCCGTGCGCGGGATGGCTCTTGGCTTTTTTGTACTATCCTAATGAGGGTGAAAGTTAAATAATAAACCTTTATCCATTTTTTAACATTATACTTCTGTAACATTTATCTTTTGATTAGTTATAAAATAAACCCTAGCATGAAAACTTATCTTACTTTTCTTTGTGCCTTTTTTCTATTCTCCGTCTCCATCAATGCTCAAGATTCGGCTCCCGCCTCTAAACAAGTAGGCGTCACTACCCTGCCCATTATTTACCTAAATAATGGTATTGGTACTGATGGTGGATTTGGAGGAATAGCGGTGTATGGTAATTATGGTTGGATCTTCAAAAATTACAATGTCGTAGGTTTACGCCCTTTTTGGGGGTATGTTGACTCTGGATCTAGTCGCAATCAACATTTGCAATCTTTAGGGTCGAATGTTTATTACCGTAGGTATTTTAATCGAAACCGGCTGAGCTTTTTTGTTGATGCCAACATTGGATTGGGCTACATTTGGTACAGCTCAGACTCCCCTTCGTTCGAGGAAACCCTGCAAGAACTCAATGGGCTGATGTTCAATTATGCCTTTGGTCCTGGTGTTGACTTTGAGATCAAAAATGGGTGGAATGTAGAACTTATTATTCAATATCTCCAAATGCAAAATATAGATCACCCAGAGGATACTAATGTTGGAAAGAGTCTTATCCCTTCCATTGGTGTTCAGAAATTCTTTTGATCTCAATAGGGTAAGCGCCCCTTTTCCAACGAGCCAGGAGTCATTCTGTACGCAGAGTGGCTCCTGGCTTTTTTATCCTACTAGTTCAGGTATTCCTTTAGAGGCCAATGGCTTCTACTTCTAGGGTATCTCGCATTACTGAAAGGGTACAAGTCGGTATTAGCTACGGCGAGTAGCCGAAAAATCAGCAATTTTCTTTTCTAATCACAATCTTCAGCCCCGACCGACGCTCATTTGGCCTTTTCGGTATTGTTGTCTAAGATACCTCCCCCTTCCGGCAGTGCTCCTAAGAGGTCGAAATAGTTGTCAGGTGCATGGAGGAAGCGAACTTTGAAATGGGGCTTGATACCTAGTTTTCGGAGAAGCGGGGTTCCAGAGTAGCCAGCGCATATAGCTTAGGGGTGGAGTGATTTAAGGGAAAAATTAATCTTCGGGGGCTTGCCCATAGCGGGTTAGAACAGCGCTGAGGAGCTTGCCCTCCCGTAAAGTCAGAACGTAGAGACGATCAAACTCGGTCTTCTCTTTGATGGCTGGCCCGGGCGCGCCCCCCAGCAGCTTCACCAGCTTAGGGGTGGTATTGCTGTGCCCAGAAACCAAAATATTTCCCGACAATTCCTTCAACTGCTCGGCAAAAGGAGGCAGCTCTTTGGCATTGTACCCCTCAATCTCTAGCCCCAGCAATTCGGCCAGGGGCTGCACCGTCGTCCGCGTCCGAATATAATCGCTGCTAAAAATCCGATCGATCCCCGCATCCTTGAGGTTGTGCCGCAGTTGCTGGGCCCGCGCCTGGCCTTCGGCACTCAGCGGTGGATTGCGCTTATCAACGCCCGGACTAGTCAGGTCCTTCTCAGCGTGACGCAACAAATAGATGGTACTAATACGAGCCTCCTGGTGCTGCAAACCTTCCTGATCTGCCTTACGACTAGATGCAGGGCAGGCGCTCAAGAGCAGCAGCAGGGCAAAAAGAAAAATAGGGTACTTCATGGCGCTAAAATTACAAAACCTATATTTTTCCTTCGTACAAACCCTCAAAAATATTCACCACCTCCTTCACCGCTCGCTCCGGCACCAATGCCGTATCCGATATGCCCGAAACCACCCTGGAGATGTCATGATCGACTTTCCCGGCCTGGCTCCAAGTACTTTGAGAAGGCGCAGAGAGGTACACCGAAAAGTTGTGATGCCCCGAGCCGGGCCGCTCCCCGATGATGTGGATAATCCCCTTGGATTTTTGGGAAGCCGTGGCATCACCAAAAAGGATTTCACCACACTGGTAGCCCGCCCGCACCCGACCGTGGGTAATCAAGATGTGCTCATCGGCGACGACAAAACCTTTGTCGCTAAGCACCTGCCGCAACAGTGTCAAAAATGGCAGTACATGCCCTTCGTCCATCAGCGCATTGGCATTTAAGCCGTCGGAGATGAGCAGCTGTACATCCGGAAGGGTGCGGCCCCAGCGCTGTCGGAGTTGTTCCAGGGTCGCTCTGGCCGAAGCACTGAGCTGCTCCCCAGATTCCGGATGATAGACGTAATCTTTTCTATCGCTGGATTGGGTTTTAATTGGTAAGACATCAGGGATTTTACTAGCAAATGCCGGTGTCATGGCGGTCCAGATACTCACCTTAGCATCTTCGTACAAGCGGCGGACCTCTTGATCCAGCTCGGGCGGAAGGTCCCAGATGTGTTCGCCGTAGCCCTGCGCGATGGGGACGCCACGGCCGCGCACCTCTGCGATGATCCGTTGGCCTTCCTCATAAATGGCCGCTCGGCTTCGACCGTCTTTTTTGGCCAGTCGGTATTGGTAGTATACCCAGAGGGGATCGCCAAAATGCTCGGTAGGCCGGCCCTGCTCATCGATGATTTGCAGTTTTTGGAAAAAAGCCCACATCGCATCATTGACCTTATAACCAAATTGCTCCCGAATTTTGACATGATTATTAAAAGCCGTAGTGAGATAACTCAGCATCGGATCATTCTTGGTCGGTAAGGCCATCAGATAGGCGGGGTTGGCGGGCATAACCTGCTCAATACACCAGTCCAGATCATCTAAGGTCACATCCATATGTAGGGTTGAACAGATGTCCAGGCCAATCGTCAAGCCGTGCAATTTCCCCATCACAGTATCTTCCAGACAGCAGCGCACCAATTGCTCTTTAGTTTTGAAGACCTCTGGCCCGATAAATCCAGCCACATCATTCACATGTACCCAAGGCGCTTTCTCGGGAGCGTACCCTTTGCTCAGGCTGTACTTCAACGCCCGAATAAATCCGTACTTCCGCGATTCGTGAACCACCATGTCAAACCCCTCACCGTGGCCGTTAGTAAAATCTGCTCCTTGCCCCGTCTCCGCATACAAGCCATAACGTCCTTCCCTGTGGGAAAGATGCTCGTACATTTTATCAATCGTCACATCAAAAGTCTGATTGGCCTTGACCGTCCCTGCCAGGCTCTGAAACCAGATACCCGTCGTTCCGGGCTGTTTCTTCTCCACCTCCGCCTGCACATCAATATGCGCTAAAACACAGTTGGGCAGCACCTCCTCCAATCCAAAAGTAGTGATGATGTCATACAGCGTACTTTCAATCCGAGCGACCGACTCCGGGGTACTGGATACCGGATTTGTTCCCAAAACCAAATCTCCTACGGCATAAGACCAACCACAGAAAACCTGCATTTGAATGTCATCGGGATGATCGGTAGGCGAGTTGGGTTGTATTCGAGCCCCCATGTAGCCCTTACTACCGATTTGGCTCCCCGGCAAAGGATTGAAGATTTTTTGCCCCACTGCGATCAGCTCCTCGTTGCTCATCAACTTCACCACACAGCCAATCACGTCGCTCGACAGCCCCGGCATAATCTCCTTGACTGCGGCTTCCGGCTGCTCCAGAACAAACTGCTTCAATTCTCCCATCGTCCAGCCAGCCATCTCTGCCGTGTCCACCGTCGTCCCTTTGATCAAGTCGTATAGCTCATCGCGAAACAGGGGTTGCCCATCAATTTCGCCGATAGTCGTGCGGCTCAAAAGCTGCCGCGCCAACTGCCGATGCTCCTCGTCTTGGGCCGCCACCTGCAAGGTTGCATCGCCCTCCTTAAAAGGATTAGCCGCGCCAATCAACTGGCGATAGCGGGTCAGGTCAAATCGTCCTTGGGTACGTTGGAGGTATTGGAATATTCCCTCCCCAAGCGGGCCTTGGCCGGGGGTAGCTTGACTAGTCATAGGCTCTTTTTTAGCGATTAAGGATGCAGGGCGGCAGGCCTGGATGAACAGAGCGGAGGCGGCTAGGCATGCTCGCTGGAGGAATTGTAAACGGTTGATTTTTTTCATGGATTGGGAAATTGAAGGCCAGGACTAGAGTAAGATATTGATTTTGTGACGGTAAAACAAATACTTTTCCCCCTCAACAGGCAACCCCAGCTATTTTCCTGCACCCTTATCAACAAAGGAGGTCAACATTCTTCCATTTCTATAAATTCTAAAATTCTCTTCCGTATGAATAGACGAGCTACATTAGCGAAGTTAATGGGCCGAACATCGAAAAAAGAGCAACGCCGCCAAGCCAGCGCCGCTACCCTCGGCGGTGGGGCCCTCGATCCCTACACCGGCCCTTGGGGCGCTCAGCAAGCCGCTCATCTGTTGCGACGGACCACCTTCGGCCCCACCAAAGCCGAAATTCAAACCGCCACAACTGACGGCCTCGCCGCCACCCTCGCCACCCTGCTGGCCGACCAGCCCCTCCCCGATCCTCCAGTTTATTTCAACTATGGCGATGACCCCGAAGCCGGACTGGGGGAAACCTGGGTCGACGCTGGTGTGGATCGGACCAACCTCCAGCTCGTCGGAGCCCGAGTGGCCTCGCTGCACGGTTGGCACTACGGCCTGTTCAATGAAAGTGGGATGTCAATTCGCGAGCAGATGACCTTGTTTTGGCACAACCATTTTGTGATTGCCAATAATAATGACGCCAGAGTCAACTACCGGTACATCACCCTGCTGCGGGAAAATGCAATGGGCAACTTTCGCGATCTGGTCAAAGGTATTACCATCGATCCGGGCATGCTGACTTATCTTAATGGGAATCAAAACACCGCAGTAGCTCCCAACGAGAACTACGCCCGTGAGCTGCTAGAGCTCTTTACCATCGGCAAAGGGGAGCTGGCAGGCCCCGGCGATTATACGACCTTTACCGAGGAAGACGTGGTGGCTATGGCCAAAGTACTGACGGGATGGGTCAATGTCAATCGTCAGACCGAAGAGGTCGGCTCCTACTTCGTTCCCAATCGCCACGACAGAAGCACCAAGCAGCTCTCTCATCGCTTCAATAATATCACCATTGCCAATGCGGATGAGGAAGAATACCTCCATCTTATCGACATCATCTTCCAACAGGAGGAAGTGGCCCGTTTTATCAGCCGCAAGCTCTACCGCTGGTTTGTCCACTACAATATTGACGATCAAATCGAACTGGACATCATCGAACCAATGGCCCAACTGCTCATTCAAAGTGATTACGAGATCAAGCCAGTCCTCAATGCCCTGCTTTGTAGCGAGCACTTCTTTGCCGCCGAAGGTATCGGCTGTATGATCAAGCATCCGATTGGTTTTCTATTCTCCATCGTCAATACCTTTGGAGTGATCAGCCAAAACCTGGACCTTATTTCCAAATACTACATATGGCTACGCCTCTTCCGGGCCATGGACCCGCTGGGGATGAACCTCTACGCGCATCCCGATGTAGCGGGCTGGAAAGCCTTCTACCAGGCGCCGTTGTATTACCGCACCTGGATCAACTCCGCCAGTCTGCCCGTACGCATGCAAATGGCGGAAGCCTTGGTCAATGGATTTCGGATCAGCAACCAGAATTTTGTTCGCATCGATGTATTGGCTTTTGTGGAGGGTATGGATAATCCCTCGGACATCAACGCGCTGCTGGCCGAAATGTCTGGTCTGCTCTACGCTCGGCCGCTTACACAGGAGCAAATTGACTACCTCAAAGATATTCTGATTCCTGGACTTCCGGATTTCGAATGGGGGGTAGAATACGGGGAATACCTGGGTGATCCTACCAATCCCGACTTGCGAGCAGCAATTGAATCCAAGCTGCAAAATTTGGTGCTGGCGATGCTTAACCTCTCCGAATTCTACCTCAGCTAGTCAAGCTCTTTTCAATTATTATTCAGCAAAAAAACGGACTCGTCATGAGACGCAGACAATTTATACAATCCAGTTCTTTTCTTTCCCTTCCGATTATGGTAGGAGGTTTTAAAGTATCCGCCCTCGCGCACAACAAGCTGTTCAGCTTTATGAACGGCGATAGCGATCGGGTGCTGGTGCTTATCCAGTTGAATGGAGGTAATGATGGACTCAATTCCGTGATTCCACTCGACCAATACGATAACCTAGCGCAGGTGCGCTCCAATATTTTAGTTCCGGAAAGCAGTGTCCTTTCGTTGACCGATACCATCGGGTTTCATCCCAATATGGGCGGTTTGAAAACGGTTTTTGATGAGGGAAAACTCAACATCATCCAGGGAGTCGCCTATCCCGATCAAAATCGCTCCCACTTCCGCTCGACGGATATTTGGACGTCAGGCTCCGCCGCTAATGAATTCCTGACTACGGGCTGGTTGGGCCGCTACTTCGACCAATCGCATCCCAGCTACCCAGAAGGCTATCCCAACGGTGAATGTCCCGATCCTTTTGCCATCACCCTGGGCTCCACCGTCTCCGAGACCTGCCAGGGCCTGAGCAGCAACTTCAGCCTGGCCCTCGCCAACACCGACAACCTCTCTGAGCTGGCCTCCGGCGGCGAGGGCGAACTGCCTGACGGCTGCTACGGCGACGAGCTGGCCTTTGTCCGCGAGAGCATCAAACAAACCAATGCCTACTCCGAAACCATCCTTGGCGCGCTCGACCAGGGCAACTCCCTGTCCACCAAATACGACGATACCAATGACCTAGCCAGCCGCTTGCAAGTGGTAGCCCGTATGATCTCTGGTGGCCTACAAACTCGCGTCTACGTAGTCAGCCTGGGGGGCTTTGATACCCACGCCAATCAGGTAGTCGACGGGGAGCCAACTGTGGGAGAGCACGCAGTGCTGCTGCAAAGCCTCTCTGATGCCATCTGCGCCTTTCAGGACGACCTACAGCTGCTGGGCCTCGAAGAGCGAGTGATCGGTATGACTTTCTCGGAATTTGGTCGACGGATTCGCTCCAACAATAGCCTGGGTACTGATCACGGTACAGCCGCTCCGCTGATGGTCTTCGGTTCTTGCGTCAACCCCGCCATCCTGGGCGACAACCCCGAAATCTCCCCCGATGTAGGCACCCAGGAAGGCTTGCCCATGCAGTATGATTTCCGCTCCGTCTACGGCTCGATTCTGATGGATTGGTTTGAAGTGGAGGAAAATGCAGTCAAGACCTTGCTTTTCGATGAATTCCAATACATCCCCATCATCCGAGATTGCACGATGACCACCAGCACAGAAGAGCTAGAATCGCTCGGCGACCTCCAATTCCAGGTCTTCCCCAACCCGATGCGCAGCTATACGACGATTGAATTCGAGAGTGCCGGAGGCTGGGCGAAAATCAGTCTTTTTGATGCCATCGGCAATCGGCTGATGGTGGTTAGTGAACAGCGATTCTCCGTCGGTACACATCGCATCAATATGGAAGGCCATAATTTGCCAGCAGGAAGCTATTACCTAAGAATTCAAACCGACCACCAGCAGAAGACCAAGCGACTGGTGAAGCTTTAAAGCAGCGATTGCCAGAGGTAAAACACGGCATAGGCCCGCCAGGGGCCCCAGCGATTGCCAAGTGCTTGCAGCAGAGCCTTATCGGGCTTGGTGGGCAATTGGAGGTGTTTGCGTAGTGCCTGGTGTAGCCCGGCGTCTTGGGCGGGGTAAGCCTCGCCGTGGAGGAGGCATTTCATCAGTACGTAGTGAGCCGACCAAGGGCCGATGCCTCGAATGGCAACTAGAGTATGGAGGGCTTCTTCGAAGGGCTGGGCTTGGAGCGGTGCCTTGGAGAGTTGGCCATCAGCCATCAGGCGAGCGATGCCAATGAGGTATTCGGCTTTGCGACGGGAGTATTGATAGGGTGTGAAGTGGGCTACTTCCAGCGGGGCGATGGCCTCGGGTCGAGGAAAGAGGTAACGCCGCTGCCCTTGGGCTTCGAAAGATTCGCCCCAATTTTCCACCATCCGTCTTTTAAGAGTGTAGGCAAAGGCCAGATTGATTTGCTGACCGATTACAGACCAGCTCAAGGCTTCAAAGAGGTCGGGAATCCCAATAATACGCAGTCCACGATGGCGCTCAACAATGGGAGCCAGTAACTCATCCTGACGGGCAAAATCGTAGAAAGGAGACAAGGGGCGGCGCAGGTCAAACCACTGATCAAGATAGTCGCTAATAAACCGAACGGCCGCAGGATCAGTGGCCGAGCTATGCACTTGCCAACTTTGCGGCCCAGCAGCAGAGAGTTCGAAATACAGATTTTCATCCCCAAAACTCACCCACTTCTTAATCCGTTGATTGTCAACCTTGTGCAAAACCTCTCGGTCAGAACGGGCCAGGAAACGCAGGGTAGCGGAGCTATTAAAATCCTCCGGTAATTTTTTCTGAAAGAGATGCTTCATGAATGTTAGAGAATTTTAGCGGCAAAATTCTAAGATAAGTGAGATTGGAATATAAAAAACGCCACACTTGAAAAAAACCACATTTAACCCTATTTTTGCTGCACCCCTAATAATTTGCCCTCAGTTGGATATTTTTTGAATAACTACCATCTAAAAGTGAACAAAATAGCGATGAACGGAATTTAAAAAGGTAAGATACTATGATAAGGTACCTTTTAAATCTCTTGTTAATAATCGCACATTACATTAAAGTAGTATACAATGGCAATTATCATAACGGATGAATGTATAAACTGCGGAGCTTGCGAGCCAGAGTGCCCCAATAATGCGATTTATGAGGGAGGTGTCGAATGGAAAGCATCCGATGGAACTGGCGTACAGGGGCTCTTTGAGTTGGAAGACGGTAATAAGGTGGGCGTAGATGATGATAACTCCCCCATCGAAGAGGATTACTACTTTATCGTTCCAGAAAAATGTACAGAGTGTAAAGGTTTCCACGAGGAACCTCAATGCGCAGCAGTTTGTCCGGTAGATTGCTGTGTACCCGATCCCGATCGGGAAGAAAGCGACGAGGTCCTGCTCGAACGCAAAGCGAACCTACATTTGGAGTAAATATTCCGTATTCCTACCCTTTCGTTTCCTGTCAAAAGTATATCTTTGGGGGATTGTTTGAACACAGCAATCATTAATTCTTTCAACCTCTTCCCTAACCTTTATACTTTTCATGAAAACAGACATCGCTATTGCTCAAAGCATCGAACTGCAGCCTATTCAGGACATTGCAGCCAAGCTCCACCTTTCTCCTGATGACCTGCAACTCTACGGCCGCTATAAGGCCAAACTCCCCTTGTCGCTGATCGACAAAGAGCGCGCTGCTCAGAATACCCTGATCCTCGTTTCGGCCGTTTCGCCGACTCCGGCGGGAGAAGGGAAAACGACCATGTCGATCGGGTTGACCCAAGGCTTGAATAAGATTGGTAAAAAAGCCTGCGTTGTGCTTCGCGAGCCTTCGCTGGGTCCTGTATTCGGCATCAAGGGCGGTGCTACCGGTGGAGGTTACTCCCAAGTGCTGCCGATGGAAGACATCAATCTGCACTTTACCGGCGACTTTGCCGCCATCGAAAAGGCCCACAACCTGCTCGCGGCACTTATCGATAATAACCTGCAAAACAAAACCTATTCGCTGGGTATCGACCCCCGCACTGTCCTCTGGAAGCGAGTGCTGGATATGAACGACCGCGCCCTGCGCAAAGTCGTCATCGGACTGGGCGGTACTGGCTCGGGCGTCCCCCGCGAAACGGGCTTTGACATCACCGCCGCCTCCGAAATCATGGCCATCCTCTGCCTCTCAGACGATCTGGCTGACCTCAAACAACGCCTCGGCAACATCTTCGTCGGCTTCACCTACGACAAACAGCCCGTCTACGCCCGCGACCTCAAGGCCCACGGCGCCATGACCGCCCTACTCAAAGATGCCGTCAAGCCCAACCTGGTGCAAACCATTGAGGGCAACCCCGCCATCATCCACGGAGGGCCCTTTGCCAACATCGCTCAGGGCACCAACTCAGTGCTGGCGACCCGCATGGGCCTCTCCCTGTCCGAC
Organism: Bacteroidota bacterium; assembly: GCA_038750655.1. Taxonomy (GTDB): domain Bacteria; phylum Bacteroidota; class Bacteroidia; order Chitinophagales; family Saprospiraceae; genus JBCDGZ01. Next base: position 15,474 of record JBCDGZ010000149.1, read on the forward strand.
TACGTCGTCACCGAAGCCGGTTTTGGCTTTGACCTGGGCGCAGAGAAATTTTTCGACATCAAATGCCAAAGCGCCGGGCTGTCCCCCAAAGTAGTCGTGCTAGTGGCCACTATTCGCGCCATCAAGTACCACGGCGGTGCTGCCCTGGCGACCATCAGCGAGCCGAATCCCGATGCGGTGGCCAAGGGATTGGGGAATCTGGAGAAACACCTCGAAAATATCAAGCAGTTCAACGTAGAACCCGTGGTGGCCATCAATAAATTTGTCAATGATACCGACGAGGAGATCGCTCTGATCCGCCAATGCTGCGAAGCCAAAGGCGTTAAAGCAGTGGTGGCCAATGTCTGGGGCGAGGGCGGCGAAGGAGCCCGCCAACTCGCCGAAGCCGTGGTCGAAGCGGCCGATGCTGCGCAAAGTAAATTCAGCCCGATGTACAATTGGAATTGGTCGGTAGAAGAGAAAATTGAAGCAGTAGCGACCAAGATTTATGGGGCGAAGGCCATCGATTATACCGCCCGGGCCAAATCGGACCTCCGTAAAATTGCCCGGCTGGGCTTAGAGGGGCTGCCCGTCTGTATTGCTAAAACCCAAAAGTCGCTGTCGGATAATCCCAAGCTGCTGGGCCGTCCGAAGGACTTTGTCGTCACGGTTCGGGAGATTGAGATTGCGGCCGGCGCCGGCTTTCTGATCCCCATCACGGGCAACATTATGCGAATGCCAGGGCTGCCGTCCAAGCCTTCGGCCGAGCAGATTGACATCGACGAAGCGGGGAATATTACAGGATTATTTTAGCCCCACTCTTCTAATTTTATGGATTTACAAAAAAACGCCGATCGCTTCACGGGCTTTGGGGAGCTTTATGACCGCTATCGACCCAGGCCGCCGAAGGCCATCTTCGAGCAGGTGCTGCGCCACTTGGGTGGGCAGCGCCCTCAAGGGGTCCTTGATATGGGCTGCGGAACGGGGCTGAGCACCCTGGGCTGGCTGGACTACTGCGAGCATGTGGTGGGCATTGAGCCGAGCGAGGAAATGCTGGCCGTCGCTCGTCGGAAACTTGCGTCGCAGCCGGAGGGCCTGGCTTTTGTGCAGGGTTTTGGACATGAGCTGCCGGTATCAGATGGGACGGTGGAGGTAGTCAGCTGTTCACAAGCCTTCCACTGGATGGAGCCGAAGGCTACACTGGCGGAGGTGGCGCGGGCCTTGAGGCCGGGCGGCGTTTTTTTGACCATCGACTGCGGCTGGCCGCCTTCCTGCCATTATCGGGCGGAGCGGGCCTATGAGCAGCTTTTCGAACAGGTCTTTGCGCAGAGCCGCAGCCTAGAGGAGCCGATGGCCCATCGCTTTCCGAAGGCAGAGCACCTGGCCAATATTGAGGCATCGGGGCACTTTGAGTTTGTCAAGATGGCCTATTATCACCAAATGGAGGCGGGAAGCCGGGAGCGGCTGGAAGGACTGGCATTGAGCCAGGGAGAGCTACAGTCGCTGCGCAGACGCGGGTTTTCGGATACCGCACTGGGCCTGACACCATTCCGGGAGCAGCTGTCTGCCATCACTGAAGAACAACTAACGGCTATGACTTTTCATTATACCGTGATCTTTGCAGTAAAAAAGCAGCGGTAGGGGTTTTGTCGTATATTAATACCTACATTAGCTCTAACAATATGTAAATGCGCATGACTTCCTTTCCACTCGACCCCCTTGGCCCACTCAGCGAAGGGCTCCTGCAAAGAGGCGTTCACAACTTTAGCGAGGCTGTCAATTTTGTCCGCCACCTTCCCTATCGACGTACCTCGGACAAAGAACGTTTGATGACGGTTTTGGAAGAAAACTGCGGTACTTGCAGCATCAAACACGCTTTTTTAAAGCAGGTAGCGACCGAGCAAGACCGCGATGATATTGAGCTGGTTATTGGCATTTATCAGATGAACCAGGACAACACCCCAGGGATCGGTAATCATCTGGTAACCAGCGGCTTGCCTTATCTCCCTGAAGCGCATTGTTATCTGCGTTACCAGGGGCAGCGATTTGATTACACCTTACCCGAATCTGACATCGCCCGTTTGGCATCAGCGATTGTCGAAGAAAAGACGATTGAGGCCCACCAAATCGGGGCATTTAAGGTCACTTTTCACCAGAACTACCTCCGCAGGTGGCTAACTGCGGAGGGATTGACGATGAGTCTGGAACAGCTTTGGCAAATTCGTGAACAATGCATTGCTTCATTGAGCAAATAACCACCAAAAAAA
>JBCDGZ010000150.1:0-17681 GCA_038750655.1 Bacteroidota bacterium
ACCAGATCAAATTGATCCAGATCGTGCGCTTTGAATTGTCGGGCCCTTTGGCGACTGATGTCAATTCCGTGAAAACGAGCCGTTTCGACCGAGCGCGGGTCGGGACGTTCTCCAACGTGCCAGCTCCCCGTACCGGCTGAATCCACCGCCCAGTCTAACCCTTGTTCATCAATATTCCTTTGCAGAATTCCTTCCGCCAGTGGCGAGCGGCAAATATTTCCCAGGCAAACCATCAGTATTTTCATAAAATTGAATTGAGCGTGTATTTAATTAAAAGATAATTTAATATAAAAACTGATTAAATAAAAATTAATCCCTTTCCCTTGCCCAGGCAATGAAATTGTTATAAGTTTCCTCTACTAATCCCTTAACTATGAAAATCAACGGTAAGCATTACTACACCATATGGATGGAGGACGATGATCCTTCGACGGTTTACATCATTGATCAACGTTGGTTGCCCCACCGGTTTGAGGTGGAGGCCATTCGCAGTACGGCGGAGATGGCCCGGGCAATTAAAGAGATGCATTTGCGGGGGGCGCCCCTGATTGGTGCGGCGGCGGCCTATGGGATGTATCTGGCGACTTTGGAGCACTCCGGCGATCCAATTGCCGAGCTGGAGCTTTTGCAAGCGGCGGAGCAGCTCCGAGCGACCCGGCCTACCGCCGTCAATCTGACCTGGGCGCTCGACGAGCAGCTAGCGGCGCTGAAGGCCGCTCGCAGCTTGGAGGAGCAACGTGCGATCGCTCGCCGAACGGCGCAGAACATCGCAGCGGACAGCGTGGAGCGCTGCCGCAGCATCGGCCTGCACGGCCTTCCCATCATCGAGGCCCTGGCCGCTAAGAAGCCTGGGCAGCCCGTCAATATCCTGACCCACTGCAACGCTGGCTGGTTGGCCTGTATTGACTATGGTACCGCTACTTCTCCGATTTATCATGCCCATACGAAGGGAATTCCGGTGCATGTATGGGTCGATGAGACGCGCCCGCGCAACCAGGGAGCGCGGATTACGGCTTGGGAACTACTGCAAGAGGGAGTTCCCCATACGGTTATTCCAGATAATACTGGAGGCCATTTGATGCAGAGTGGGATGGTGGATATGGTGATTGTCGGCAGTGACCGAACGACGCGCTGCGGCGATGTGGCGAATAAAATTGGGACTTATCTTAAGGCCCTGGCGGCACATGATAACCAAGTTCCTTTTTACGTTGCTCTCCCTTCTAGTACATTTGACTGGACCCTTTGCGATGGTATAGCAGACATCCCGATCGAGGAGCGCGCTGGCCGGGAGGTAAGCCATATTCAGGGCTTGAAGGATGGTGAGGTGGCGGAAGTTTTACTGACGCCGACGGAGAGTCCGGTGGTCAATTATGCCTTTGATGTTACCCCTTCGCGACTGGTGACCGCATTGATTACGGAACGAGGAGTATGTGCAGCACAGGAGGAGGCGATTCTATCTTTATTTCCAGAAAAAGTACTTAGGTAGTTAGTTATCGAATGTGGATTTTTCCATTGGTGCGGATGTAGATAAGCATTTCGCCCTCCTTATTCGCTTCAATGGGATGCCTGGACTTCCCTTGAGAGGTAAAATAACTTCCGGGGTCTAGCTCTTTAACTTCGCCTGATTGCGGGATGGAATAGGTGGATGTTCCAGTGATGATTACTGCGTGAAATATGGCTCCGTCACTAATTATTTCTCCCGAAAATCCACTAGGCCACTTTACAAGCGTTCCTGTCATGTCCTTATTTTCCCAGAGAAAAGCGACTTCCGGGCTCAAGGCTGACGTGTCTGCATCAATGATCTTGGTTTTTGAAGCATCTAACCATACCATATTATTCTTATCAACATTCACCGGCCTTTCCCCATTGTCAAAAGCTTCTCCAATCGGTTTGACGAGATAGGGCCCGCTGTCGATTTCAACATAGGCGATACATTCCTCTCCTTTTGCCGAAGTAATATGAGATTCCCCGGCGGGTTGTGTCCAGAAGGACCCTGCGGGCATCCACATTCTCTCCGCGGCCGGGTCATCATTGTGGATTAACCCCTTAATGACCATTGCCCGATAGGTGACATTATGGATATGGGGAGGGGAGGAGAAACCATCGACAAACTTTGCCAAAAAACCAGTAGCCACCGTACCTTTTCTGTCCCCCCAGATCGTTCCCGCCTGGGGACTTTTGTCTCCACGGGCAGGGTTCAGTTGTTCCCAGTTAATTTCAGTACTCAAAACCACCTTATTGGTCGATGATGAGATTACCTCATCATTAGGCGTTTTTTGATCACTTTTAGTCTCCGTACAAGCGATCATCAGACAGATCAACAGGAGGTTGAGTACAACTATAGGTCTTATCATGGGGTGAATTTTTTGCTTCATCTACCGCCGCCGCGATTTGCGCTTAGGACGTCCATTCCGAGCCATCCTACGATCTTTAATCTGCTCGCGCTTTTTGAACTTACGCCGATCTTCTAGCAATTTCTCAATCAAATCCTCCCGGTCGAGGCTGCGAAGCTTATCCTTAATCTGTTGGTAATTTTCTCTTTTGTACCAGAAGAAAAAGAGGTGTTGATTCTTTTTATCTTTTTTGGATTTGGCCGTATAGACGGGCTTTAGGGTATAGGGATGTAGGCCCGTGTAATAGATCACTGTAGCAACCGTCATGGGGGTAGGTGTAAAATCCTGCACCTGTTCGAGGCGAAAGCCCATGTCTTTGGTTTCGGCGGCTAAGTTGGCCATATCTTCCATCTCGGAGCCAGGGTGGCTAGAAATGAAATAAGGAATCAACGGCTGGTTCAATCCGTGCTTCTCGTTGATCTTCTCGTATTTCTTTTTGAACTCATGGAAATGCTTAAAAGAAGGCTTTCGCATGATCTTGAGCGTCGCATCAGAAGTATGCTCAGGAGCGACTTTGAGGCGGCCACAAACATGGCGGGTCACTACCTGCTCCATGTATTCATCGATGCTTTCATCTCCGTGTTTGTTGTAATCATCAACCAGCAGGTCATAGCGGATGCCACTCCCCACAAAGGCTTTTTTGACTTCAGGATGAGCGTCCACCTTACGATACAGCTCCGTCATCGCCTTATGACTAGTATCCAGGTTGCTGCATACAACCGGGTGAATACAAGAGGGGCTGACACAGCGATCGCAAATTTCCTGCACCTTTCCTTTCATCCGATACATATTGGCCGAGGGGCCGCCAAGGTCGCTGATGTACCCTTTGAAATCTGGCATTTGGGTTACCTTATCAACCTCACGGAGGATGGACTCTTCGGAGCGGCTGGCGATGAATTTACCTTGATGGGCAGAGATGGTACAGAAACTACACCCTCCGAAACAGCCGCGATGCATATTGACCGAAAATCGGATCATCTCGTAGGCAGGTACGGTCCCCCGTTTATTGTATTTGGGATGGGCCTGGCGGGTGTAGGGCAGATCGAAAGAAGCATCGATTTCCGTCTCTAGCATGGGGGGATAGGGCGGATTGACAATCAGAATCTGATCGCCGACGTTTTGTAAAATCCGACGGGCTTTGACCTTATTGGACTCCTGTTCGATATGCTTAAAATTAGCCGCGAAGGAGCGTTTATCACGCAAGCAGCGCTCGTGAGAATGCAATTGAATGTCTTCCCAATTCTTGTTGACCGGCAGCGGGCGGCTGGCGGGTTGTTGAACAGCAGTTTGCGGAATGGTGCGCAGCGAGCTGAAGGGGACGCCTTTTTGCAGGAGGCGGATGATCTCACGCAGGGGCTGCTCCCCCATCCCGTAGACCAGCATATCAGCTCCGCTCATCTCCAGGATATTGGGATAGAGCTGGTCGGACCAATAGTCGTAGTGGGTGACCCGGCGCAGGGAGGCTTCGATGCCACCGATGAGTACGGGGACGTCGGGCCAGAGGCGCTTGAGGATTTTGGTGTAGACCTTGGTGGCGTAGTCGGGGCGGAAGCCGGCACTGCCTCCGGGCGTATAGGCGTCGGTGGAGCGGCGGCGCCGCGCGGCGGTGTAGTGGTTGACCATTGAGTCCATACAACCCGAGGTAACACCAAAAAAGAGGCGCGGCCGCCCCATTTTCTTGAAATCTCGGAGGTCGTCCTTCCAGTTGGGCTGAGGGACGAGGGCCACACGGAGCCCTTCGCTTTCGAGGATTCGACCGATGACTGCGCTGCCGAAGGCGGGGTGATCGACATAGGCATCACCGGAAATGAGGATCACATCCAGCTCGTCCCAGCCGCGCAACTCCACCTCCTTGCGGGTAATCGGCAGCCAATCTGTTAACGGTCGTTGATTTAACATTGTCCGAAGATACAACTAATTTCTTAGTCAAACCGCTCCGGAAAGCGGCTAAGTGCCCGATAATGAGCCGCTTTGACGGATTTTGTCGATTTGAGTACTTGTGGATCGTATTCGTGATTATCTAGTGCAGCCTTCAAGGAATCGTTCAGCACATGTCGCCGATTCAGCAAATCATCCGAAGGAATAGGCAGTGCTAAATCCGTTACCCGCGTCTTCAATTTTTGGTAAATACCATTATCCTTGGCTGGCGCTGAAGTATAGAAGTTCTTATTGGCCTGAAGCAAATAACGAGGAATGCGCTTCTCTTGGGGCACATCTAAACTAAAAGCAATAATATTCCGAGTTTCTACCTGATTCATAAAGTACATAAAATTGGAGGCATCCCCACCGCATTCATTGGAGTTGGCACATTCTTTATTAAAAAATAAGGCGTCGACAAACATGACAGGATTACTCCCTCCGCCAATAGGAGCAGAAATAAGATCAGGTAGGGTATCAGGATTGAATTTTGAAATGTAATACAGTCGCTCCGAATAACCAATAAATCCATTTGCGTTATTAGCGGCGAGCAGCTGTTCTGCCTCCGAATTATCTTTATAAGTACCATCCAGGCAGGGATTCTTGCCCTGAGCATCCTGACAAGCATCCACGACCTGACTGAAAGGAACCATAGTACCAGCATCTAAGGGAGGGCTGTAAGCTTTGAGCAAAGTCGCGGCTTGATTGTCATAAGTATCTCCATAAGCGTCAATATAAGTGGAGGGTAAGGTCCAACTTCCAGCGAAATTACCTACGAGCGGAGTCGGTCCACTTTGAAGACCTTTTAATACCTCTACGAGCTCTGTTCCATTCGCTGCATTTTCAATTTCAGTACTGTAAGCATAAATGATGTTACTACAGAGATAGGTAGGCATCCCATAAAATTTACCGTCTTTCTGTGTAGCCGTCCAGGCAGAAGGATAAATATTTTGAATGAATGAGCTATCAAAATCAGGAACTAAGTCTTGATCCACCAGATAATTCAAGAGCACGGCATCCAGCTCCACTACATCATAGGCACCGTCTCCATCGCCTAGCATTGTTTGGATAGTCGTTGTATCATAAATATTGACATTGGCATCCATAGTAATGGTAAGATCAACATCTGGATTGTCGGCCTCAAATTTCTCTTCTAACATCTTGATTAGCCCCGCAAAGTTATCCTCTCCTGCATCTGGTATATAGGGAAAGAGGAAAGCCTTGAGGGAACGCTTATCATTTGTAGTGAGCGTTGTTTCGGTACTTTGTTTTAGGATATTACAGGCTGGCAAAAGGAATAAACAAAATAGGAATAAACCGATGGACAGCAATTGGGACTGGGGGGTGTGATTTTTCATTTGTCTTTTTGATTTTAGGTGATTACTAAAAATAGAGATTTCCTCTGTAAATAAAGTGGTAAAATTTATTTCAGGTAACGAGAGATAACAGTTTGAATGTAGATTGAAGATAGAGTAGGGACAAAAGTGGGTGGGTCCCGCCCACTTACCGCCGCCGCCAATCCGCCACCTGCCAAGTAAAGTCTGAACATAGGTGATCAGGCCTTGCTGGCTACCTACTTCAGGCAGGGGGGATCGCAAAACTTCCTTTTGGAAGAAGGCATCCTGTTGCGCTCACGGCCGATGAAAGAACAGGAAGTATGTCGTACTTAAGGATGTGGAAAACATCCGATCAAACAGACTAAAAGGGTTTGCCAAAATGATCGGTCGAAGCGGAGTGCAGGGTAATACGATGGCAAAATCGGTGCCCACACAATATAACACAAAATGTTTATTAAAACAAGTACAGCTTGTCTTTATTGCTGAGGCAAACGCTCTGAAAAGGCTTGCCGCTGGTTCCCCCTACGCAATCTAGCCGGGCCAGGGGGTCCCTCATGGGGACAAGAAAAGGAGGTGTGCTGACTAACGATACGCTCGACGATGGCCGCGGTGTAATCTGGGAAAGGATTGTGTAATTGCTTTCCTCTATCGATCCAATCTTGTAGGTGTTTTGAAAAATCGGCATCCATTTTTTGCACGACTTTTACGCCCAATTGTTCCAGCGCCACGGCATTGCAGGCTTGTTCATAGTGGTTGCGAATGGGGACTACCATGAGTTTTTTACCGTGAAAGATGGCTTCGGCGGGAGCCTCAAAGCCAGCTCCGGTCAATAAGCCACGACAGTGGGCGAAGCTTTCCAGGAAAGCGTTATTATCGATAGGGAAAACACTGACATTGCAGGTCTGGTAGCTGCGTTTAGTAAAACTGGAAAATACTTGCCACCGGATTTTGGGTAATTGCACCAAATGCTTGAGCAGTTCCTCCACGTAATAACCGGGCAGATAAACCGTATAATATCCACCATCGCTAATTGCTAATTCGCGAATATCTCTACGGATAATGGGAGGATAGATAAATTGATCGTAGGTATCAAAGTGGAAGCCAATGCGATGTGGAAGCGGAGCAAAATTTTTCAACACCCACTCTCCTATCCAATCTCGCTTTGCTGGCCGAGGTGTTTTAGGAGAAAGCAAGGCTGCCTGGTGACTCATAGAGATTCCTGGCTTAGCTTTGAGTCGGCAAGCCCAGGCGGTAATCGGTTCGAAGTCATTCAGAATAAGGTCGTATTGTTTTATTGGAAAACTTTTCACATCGCGATAAAACTGGCGAAGTCCATTTTTGCGCAAAGAATAGAAATAGCGAATATTTCCTTTTCCGTTCAAATAAAAAGTCAAACCTCTTAGTCGATGGCGGAAAGACATGTCCAATGAAAGCTCCGTGGTGCCACCACTAATCAACAAATCCACCTCTCCGTACTTCCGAAGATGTGGAACAATCTCTCGAGCACGACTGATGTGCCCGTTACCCGTTCCCTGCAGAGCGTACAATATTTTCATAAGATACGGCTTGTAATTTAGAATTCATGACTCGTTGTAATAGTTGCTCAGAAGCTGGCCCCGCTACGGGCGTTTCTGCGATCGGCATTCGTTCCTTTTCTTCAAATTTGTAAATTGACCATTCTCCCCCCGTGTATTCCAGGGCAGTCCTGTTCTCAATCCAGTCGCCCGAATTCAAGTAGCGTACCGATCCTTTACTGGTGGTGACGATCCGATCCTGCGGATTGTGGATATGCCCGCAGACTACGTAATCGTAACCGTTTTCGATAGCAATTTCTGCTGCCGTTTGCTCAAAATCACTGACGTAGGCAATGGCCCGCTTCATATTGTCTTTGACTTTTTTAGAAAATGACATCCGGGGTCGCCCCAGACGCATCAGAATCGCATTGATTAAAGTGTTGAGCAAAATTAGCATCGTATAGCCCACGCCTCCAAGCCGGGCCAACCAGCGAGAACACTGGATCGACGCATCAAAAACATCACCGTGGAAGAACCAGGCTTTCTTACCATCCACCTCCAGCAGCAACTTATCTTCAAGGTGAAAGTTGCCCAGCGAGCTTCCCGAAAAACGGCGTAAGGCGTCATCGTGATTACCCGTCAGGTAGTAAACCGGTACTCCCGAAATCGCAATCTTAAGAATGCGTTGTAGGATACTTAAATGTGCTTTAGGGAAATAATTTTTGCTAAACTGCCAGATGTCAATAATGTCTCCGTTGAGGATGAGCATTTCCGGCTTGATGCCTTTGAGATAGTGTTCCAGTGCCTTGGCCTGGCAACCGTAAGTACCCAGGTGTATATCCGATAGCACCAGGATATCTACATTGCGCTTTTTCATGCTTACAAATTTGCTTTTATCTTGCAAACTCATTATCAAATCCTTGTTATGATTTTGCAAATTTTACACAGAGATATTAAATTAATATGAACTAGCTCTTACCTTTGCCCTCATGTCATATACTTCCCACAACTTAGCCGACACCATCGTCGCTCTGGCTACCCCCCCAGGCACCGGAGCCTTGGGTATTATTCGCCTCTCTGGCCCCGAAGCCCTGCACATTGCCAACGCCAGCTTCAAAGGCAAGGACCTGAGCCAACAAGCTTCGCATACCATTCATTACGGCAACATCCTCAGCCCCGACGGCCGCCTCATCGATGAAGTACTGATTTCGCTCTTCATCGCCCCCCGCTCCTACACCCGCGAAAACGTCGTTGAAGTTTCCTGCCACGGCTCCCCCTACATCCAACAGCAGCTCATCCAACTGTACGTGGAGGCAGGCGCGCGACTGGCACAGCCGGGCGAGTTCACCCTCCGCGCCTTCCTCAATGGCCAACTGGATCTCTCGCAGGCCGAGGCCGTCGCCGACCTAATTGCCTCCACCTCAGAGTCGGCCCACGCCCTGGCCCTACAGCAACTGCGCGGTGGCTACAGCGACGAAATCCAGCAACTCCGCCAGCAGCTCATCGACTTCGCCAGCCTCATCGAACTAGAGCTGGACTTCAGCGAGGAGGATGTCGAATTTGCCAACCGCGAGGAGCTGAAGACGCTGGTGCAAAAAATCCAGGGGCTCCTCAAGGCATTGATCGACTCCTTCCAGCTGGGTAATGCGATTAAGAACGGGGTGAGCACGGTTATCGCCGGGCGGCCCAACGCGGGCAAGTCTACCTTGCTCAATGCCTTGCTCAACGAGGAGCGGGCGATTGTCAGCGACATTGCCGGCACGACCCGCGATACGATTGAGGAGGTGCTGAATATCCAAGGCTTGCCTTTTCGGTTGATTGACACGGCAGGGTTGCGCGATGCTCAGGATCAGATTGAGGCCGTGGGCGTGGCGCGGACTTTGGAGAAGATCAAGTCCTCGGCGCTGTTGGTCTATGTTTTTGATGTGGTGCAGACGCAGCCGGAGGAGGTGAGGGAGGATTTGAAATCGTTGGCTGCCGAAGGCGTGCCGCTGCTCGTCGTTGCCAATAAAATGGACCTCAACCCCTACACCAAATACGAGCACTACGCCAACGAATGGCTGCAACCCGAGCAGTTCGTTCCCGTCTCCGCCGCTAATAATATGAACATCGAATACCTCAAGGAAAAGCTCTACCAGCTGGTCATCGACCAAAAGGTGAATTTGGAGAGTACGGTGGTCAGCAATGCCCGCCACTACGAGGCGCTGACGAAGGCGCACGAAAGTCTGGGAGATGTCTTACGAGGCATGGCCGACGGTGTGACGAGTGATTTTGTGGCAATGGATATTCGGCGGGCGCTGGCCTATCTGGGAGAGATTACGGGGGAGGTGAGTACGGATGATTTGTTGGGGAATATTTTTGGGAAGTTTTGTATTGGGAAGTAATCTGTATAGTAGAAAAACCAGAAGCGGAAACCCCTTTGCCATCATAATAACAAAAGTATTTCCGCTTCCTCAATAATACCGTAGCCTTCAATTCATTTTCCTCATCCTAAAGAATAGATTATGCTATTCCAGTACAATCATTCGCTTGGTCGCCTCATGGCCAGCCGCTTTCAATCGGTAGAAGAGAATGCCGCTGCCCGAGAGTTCGCTTCGACGGACTAGCACTTCATTGTACCCTTTGATGAAATCTCCCTCTATTAGTTTCAGCATTCTTCCTGACACATCATAGATTTCCAGACTTGCCTCGGTATCTTCTGGTAGCACAAAACCGATCTTCGTCTCTTCCATGAAAGGATTAGGCTGATTTTGCAGGAGGGCAAAAGCACTGTTTTCAGGGCTTGGTACGCCTTCTTTGAAGGCCAACTGTACATCCAGCAGCTCGACCTCCTGACCATCCAGCCAGCGATAGGCTTCCGCTTGTGTATAATCAGAACTCAAGCTAAGTGCTTCAGATACGCGAACGTTTTCCAGCGGACGTAATTTCAGACTAAAGGCGACCTGCTCTTTTTTCAACTCCTGAAGTTTCGTACTGTCGACTACTCCTTCGGAACGATTCCAGCTCGTCGTCAACACGCCCCTATCGAGCAGGCTCAAGCCAAAGTTACCGGCGTCGAGGTTCGGGAGCGATCCTGCTTCCACATCGGTTAAGGTAAGTAGCTCAGGATTGAAGTTGAGGGTAAATTGATAGCCCAGCATGCTTTCCATATCCGAGGCATAAAAATTAATCTGATAGTCTTCTCCAGCGATGAGCAATTGATCATCCACGGTGAAGACTAATTCATCAGAGAAATTTCGGGCCTCACTGCCTACCAAACTGTTGGGTGAAGCAGATATATTGACATCTCCGATCTTAACCGCTTTGAAGTCTGCTACCTCATCTTGAGAAAGTCCGTTGACACTATAATACTCGGGGAATGTAGAGGCAAACGGATTCTGCGGATCACTGAAGAGGTAGTCACTGTCGATAAATCTCCAAGAGGTATTGGAAGAAAATTCGTTGTCGATGTATAAGATCAGTCGGCGTATTTGAACCAGGTCAAATGTAGTAACCGAACCCGACCTGTTGACATCTGCAGCAATTATTTTGTATGGAGAATCGAGTGGTTCTACACCCAGAATATGCTTAGACATCAAGACTAAATCAAAGGTAGTCACTCCATTGCGGTGGTCGATATTCTTCTCTGGCGTCAGCTGAATATTCTGGCCTGCTTGCAGGTTGAGGAAATTGAAGAGTCCAGCAACATCTGTCGTAGCTTCTTGAGTATTCATGCTTCCATTCAAGCGGACCAAAACATCTTCTACTTCCCGGTTAGCAATGTCCCGGATTTCTCCGGTGACCATAAATGGCCCATTCCCTCCGCAATTGTTTAAGACCACGCTGACGAGGCAAGTTGCGTAATTACCGGCTTCATCCCAGACATAAATGGTGTAGTTCAGGGGAGCCCCGGCATCACTGCAGGTCAATCTGCGACTGAGGTCGTTAGGATCATTGGAGAAGGAGAAAATAAGATCTTCGGGTGCCGTACAATTATCTTCACTGCCCAGGTTGAAATCCGAGGCCCAGATGTCGACAAATGCTCCGGCACCAGGTGGCATTGGAATGGTTGATATGCCTACTTCGCAGTAAGCGGTCGGCGGCTTACAATCTTCAATTTCGAAAGTATATTCACAAACATTGCTATTGCCACAGACATCTTCAACGCCCCATAGAATCCGGTGCGTACCGATCGGATAAGTTCCATTTGCATTAGCATCAGCAGCGGGGAACTGTCGAACTGGTAAGCCTTGTGGATTCGGGAAGGGGTATCCATTGGTATAAGTATCGGAATAGCCCAGCAGATCATAATCGCCATCATTGAAAAGGTCTAATTTATAATCGACGCGCAGCTCGTTGACCGGCGTACAATCATCCGTAATGTCTGGTCTGATTTCTACTATGCCGACACATTGATCACCCTGTGTGTTGGTAGAATCACCGAAGCCGCAGGCCGCAAATTCACATTGCCCAAAAACAGGGCCTTCTTCATTAGACAGTTTGATGATCTGCAACCAGTGCCATTCCCACTCTCCAGTGTAGACTCCATTTTCAAAATCTTCAAATAGGCACCAATCCACGACTGTCCAGCTCCGGAAAATTTTCAGGCAGGCACTGTCTACAAAGGTGAAGACCTCATCAGTATAAGTAGACGTCAGCATGTTGCAGTTGTCATCATCCAGTCTTGGACGACGATCTTCCTCAAAGGATACATCCAGGTTTTCGGGTTTGAATACATCATTGCCATCGGCTCCACCCTGACAACTGTTGAGGTCAACATTGCAAGGCCACTCGATCAGCTTGATACGATTTTCCAAACCATTCCCCAAATTGACCAGATCGCAGCTCCCTACATCCTGAGGAGTAAACCTCCAGCAGGCCGTAGGCACATAAAACTCTTTACAATCGATGATCGTAATTTGCTGAGTAGCGATATTACTGTGATTGCCATCTGCATCCGTTGCCTGCCAACGACGCAGGATATTTCCTCGGCCACAATGGAGATCAGGGATAATGGTTTGCTCAAGATTGATGAAGCAGTTGTCCAGCGCAAAGCCATCAATCCCCCAGAAAATATCGTATTGATCATCGTAACATGGGTCATCAAAGATAGTTGTCGGAGCAAATTCTGTAAAGCGCGGATGAGCAGTACAAACCCGATCCCGAACAATGATTGAATCCCGTCCGGCAGGATCAGCCGATCCTTCGACGACTTTTCCGAATACTGCATCCAGGGCATCAGTATAATCATTCGGATTATCCGGATCGAATTCAAACCAGAAATCACAAGTTACTGTAATGCTTGGTGGTGCTTCAACAAAAGGCGCTTGCTTGTCTTGTACGGTTAGCTCTACCATACAATCTGAATAATGTCCGTACAGCGCACCGCCTTCCGCCATAAATTCCGGCAATACCCCATTGTAATCATTGGGGTTTTCTCCTGCGGGTACCAGCCCTGGGAATTGGCGGCCAAAGGTGAAAGGTTCGGGGTCTACATCAAATACCCGGAACACAACCATCACCGGTCCATTTTCAATATCTGCACAACAGACTTTTACGTAATCATCGAAATAAGACTGATTGCCCTGGTACCAGGGCGGGAAGACCCGGAGGTCGTCGTCTCCATTGGCACCTTCACAATCGATAGACGCCCAATCGCCCAGGCGCACCTCTTCGCCGTTTTTGTTATTGCCATTGGAATTGAACTCGTCCATTCGGATCGCCTTAAACCAAATCTGAGCGGAGCAATTGTCAAACGAACCGTCGTCAAAGCTCGCCGCTTCTACTTTGGTGATCCCCAGGTTATCACTGTTGATATTTTGAGTAGTGGTTAGCGAAACGGTAGTTTGTTGGTCACAGATGGTCGTTGGAGGCACATCGTCTACTACAGTCAGCTCAATCGTATCTCTTGTTTGATTATAACAATGATCGCTGGCAACCAAGATGATGTCGTACTGCCCCGGAGGAATGTCGTTAATAAATCGCCTTTGAGAGGCGACATCATAAACTACTTCTCCAACCGGAGAGATTATATCCAGACTGGCGACGCTGGAACAATTGTCTTCCAGTAAAAGCGCGGGGATCTCCCAATCAGCGGCACATCGCCATACATCCGTGGAGATCGTCACGGCGGTCGGACCAGCGATGGTTGGCCCGGTTTGGTCAGCCACTTCAATGACTTGCTGGTATTCCAATGGATTGTCGGGACCGGTAGGGAGACAGCGACTGCGAACTTTCCAAGTCCGAATCAGGTCATATCCCCCAAGGCAATCATCGAATATCTCATCCGTCACATTGATGGTCACCGCACAATAAGCGCCCAGTCGGATAGGCCGTCCGTCGACGGATGGATACCCTACGCTGTCTGAACTCAAAACAGAAGGATCAGCACTTACTAACCCACAATCCAAAACAGTATCCCTTGGGAAGACGACCTGATTCAGATCGAAAGGCAACATACTAATCAGCTGCATACAGACCGTAGCATTGCCTTCTGAATCAACAACCGTCCAGGTCCGAGATATTTCGAGGCGAGGATCATTACACCGATCATTTTCGGTAACGACATCTTCAAAAGACGTTGTCACGCCGCCGGGTTCACAGGAAAGAAGAATCGGGAATCCGAGTACATCTGGTCCGGTCGGGGTATTACAACTGATGATCGTATCAGCGGGACATTCAATTTCTGGGCTTAATTTATCTTCCACCAATATCAAGCCCCAACAAGAATTACCACTTATGGTATCCAGTACCGTGACGGTCAATGTTTGTCCGATATGGTCAGTGGTCACGATTGGACTTCCAGGAATGGGCCCGTTGGCATCCGAAACGGTGATCACAAAATCATCGTAACAACCATAGTCGTTCCCTTCAAGGATCAGATCGGCCGTGATTTCAGCCTGGCAGTCCACATCCAGGGAGACATTCACTAGATCATTACAGGCGAGCGAATTAGAACTCGGTTGGAATTCATTGACGATAATATCGAAGGTGCAGGAGTCTTGTAAGCCCGCTTCATCCGTTACGACAATCGTAACGGTCGTCGTTCCTCTCATAAAGATGCTTCCGCTTTCCGGGCTGGCAGTGATCGTATCTACGGCACAATTATCGATGCCCTCCAACGCAAAGTTCACGATCCGTTCGCATTCTCCCGGGCCGAGATTAATGATGATGTCCGCAGGACAGATCGCCATTGGCGCTTCATCATCAACCACAGTAACGGTAAAACTACAGCTGTCCACATTGTCCATTGTATCGCGGACCAGATAGGAAACAGTCGTCGTCCCCAACTCAAAGACCCTGGTTTCGCTCAGATTGTTATTGTTCAACCTAGAGAGCAAGTCCTCTGTGCTCATTGAACTATCAGGATTGGTGTACTTCACTTCGTAGAAGACAATGCTACAATTGTCGGTAGGGGTAGGATGGGTCCAGCTGTAATTGGTCGTACAATTGTAATCATTCAGACCATCGTCATTGGTACTGATGGTCACATCAGCCGGACAATTGACAACCGGTGGCTCTGTATCCTGAACCACTACTTCAAAGCTGCAGGAAGTACAGTTATTACTAACATCACAATAAGTGTAGGTGACGATAGAGGTATCGAGCGGGAAGACAAATCCCGATATGGTATCATTTCCAGTACCAATCACTACGCCTGATTTGCTTACTTCGTAGGTGAGGGTGACAAAGCAATCTTCATCGAGAAATGTAGGCGCGAATTCTATCGGGCCATTGGTGTAGGTACAAACACCGGGGTCGGTACTTCTCACCTGCGCAGTATCCGGGCAGAATACTCTAGGAGCAATCGTATCCAAGACTGTAACTTCCGACATACAGCTTTTCACATTTCCCCCCAAGTCTACTGCGGTCAGCGTTACAATTTGCGGAGCACCCAGAACGTCCAGGAGGTCATCACATCCAAATTGATCCTGATCTAGCGACAGTTCAGCCGAACGGCAATTATCTACAACTCCGATCTTGACATCATCCGTGGTGATGGACATCATCTCCATAGAATCTAGATAGATGGTAATGTTTTCACAAGCCATCTGCGGCGGATCAATATCAGAAACATTGACCGTGGCGGTACAAGTAGAGAAATTACAATTTCCGTCCGTAGCGGTCAGGGTAACCGTCACATCTCCTATATCTTGACAGGTCAGGGTATCTGGTTCAACAGAGATCAATTCGATCACGCCGGTACCGCCGATCGGCAGGTCGAAGCTATTCAGAGAATCGTATACCATTTCAGGAGTCAAAAAGGCCATCCCCCACTGGTCGAGTATCACCGCGGTATCTTTACAAACCAGCACCGGCGGAATATCATCTGGGACGAGGTTGAAGTCAAAGCTCGCATCTAGTGTTGGCAGGGTGAAAGTCGAATCCTGTATGATGGTCTCATCGAGTGTTACTGTGAATAAAGGATCTTTCCCGATCCCACCAAAAATCGTTTCACCAGCTATGGAAAATTGAAGAAACAGGATACCGAATCCAAAATCTAGCTCTTTGGTGGTCGTAATACCCAGTTCCCCTTCCAGATCAGCATTTACCGAATTGGCAAAAGGGTCCGTTTGGCCATCCGTGATGACCAGTTCAATAGAATTGCCAATTTCAAAACCGGTTATACTGCTCCCCGATCCCGAACTCACTACTGTTCCCACATCATTTAGGACCGTCCAATCCATGGGAATCCCCAGGTCTAGGCCATCGACCATCAAATTTGGATCGAAGGTATAATCGCCTTCCAGATTGTTGATTAAGGTAGTGTTTAGGTCCGCAATATCCAGTTGCAACAACCCGCATCCCAGATCAATGGTGGTTCCGATACTTACACAAGGCGGTAGTTCCGATGTGCCCGCGGAAAGTGCCCATATGATGTAATCGAGGAAGGAAAAAATATCGAGTCTAAAATTGGTAAAGTTGTCATCTCTGGCGGTTCGCTGCAATTGGTTACCGACAACACTGGTGGTATTGCTCAGGTCTCTGGCGTTTAGACGTCCGAAGCCAAAGCCAAACTCTGGTATGGGAACGGGAATAACGGAGGCGCTTGGTGGTAATTCGACGGTTACAACATCGGTAGAGGCGTCGTAGGTCACTCCATCGAGCGCGCCCAAGGGGCCGGCGGCACTTTCTATGCCATCAATTATATCATCCACAAAACTATCCACTCCGAAGTCCGTTGCACATTGCGCAAAGTCATCCCAGCCTACCCCAGATTGAAAAATCTCATCACAGGTCACAATGATTGGAATATCTGTACCATTTTCCAGAAAATCCCTGAAACCGCCATCAGGAAACAATGAGATAATTTCATCGGTGAAGTCAAATATGACAAAGGTCTCATCATAACTCAACTCATAACCAATACAGTCGCCATTAAAAATATTGGGTATCCCAATACAGGCCGAAGCCTCAATGAATGCCGATAATTCGAATGAAATATTTCTAAAGAAAAATCCTATTTCTGTAGAAATGGTCCCCGGATCGACTTCTAGGTTGGCATTGGACAATACATCCGAACTACTGGTCAGGGTAATTGTATCGTTACAACCAAAAAATTTATCCTGCGGATGCCCAATACACATACGCAGTGGGTAGTTGATATTGATGTTGGCAGAATCGGTAGCCAGAATTTCGTTGTACAATCCATAATCGAAATCAATTCCCGGAGAGAGTCCTGCGTTGAGCGAAAAGAATCCGATGTTCAATCCACCCCCACCGCCCAATAACTGGGCTACGAAATCGGGGATCTCAATATTGAGTGCGACTTCCACCAATGACAAGATGAGTCCGTAGGGGCTGAGCTGCCCGGGAGAAAAATCATCAGATAGTGATCTGACTACAGAATCACGGGCCACTGCCTGGTTGAATTCCAACAAGGCAGTAATGGTATCTTTTACTTCCAGTATTCCACAGGAGGTCGTAGACTCATTAACGTCCAGCACGAGGATCACAAAAGTACAGCTCGTCTCATTGCCGGAAGGGTCAACAGCCGTATGAATGATCTCATAAGAGCCAAGGTCTTGGGTCGTTCCCGAGACTGGGCCACTGGTGAGGGTAGTGATCACACTTCCACAATTATCTGTAAAAACGGGGGTATCATAGGTAATCTGGGCACTTGTGCTACCGATCCCGGCATCGACGATAATGATGGTATCACAGGAAGAGGGAGCTACCGGAGCTTGATTGTCGGCTACTGTTATATTCAACGTCCGGCTGATAGACTGGCCCGAGGTATTGGTTACGGTAAAAGTAACAGCGGTGGTCCCCAACGGAAATGCCGAGCCCGAGGAGGGGCCAGTACTAGCGAGGGTGGTACCGGGGCAGTTGTCATCGAAGGTAGGTGTTGCATAAGTGACGATTGCATTACATCCTCCGGGATCAACATTGACGGTCGTGTCACTGGGGAAGCTCGTAAAAACAGGATCCTCCCCAAACATGGGCAAGCCGCAGTCCATGATGCCTTCAAAAATGTAAAAGGAGCCGGAAACATTGAAGGTAGCAAAGTCAAAACCGGGTCCTCCAACGATGACATCATC
>JBCDGZ010000151.1:0-16996 GCA_038750655.1 Bacteroidota bacterium
ACGGCAAATACAGCTTTGAATGCTTCTCCCATTTTAAAAGCATATTAGATAAACCAACAGCTATCGAAACCAACCTAAAATACTACGGTTACAGCGAAAAGAGAATGAAAATAATGAAGATGCTGAGCTGAACACCGAAGTGTAGATTTTCTTAATTTATTAGCAGTCGGATTACCTCCCATACAAAGAGGTAATCCGATTTAAAAAACAAGAATGAGGATTCAGAAAAAAAATGAGCTTAAGAAGAAAGTTGTATTTGCAGGTATAATGGGGGTTATTACAACAGGAATCATTTCATTTGCCTTAATTACCATTAATTTAGGCTTTAGCGATAAGTTCGTACAAGTATGGTTAAAATCATGGTTGTTGGCCTATATTTTTGTAATCCCCGCTATACTATTCATTGCACCTAAAGTTGAAAAAATGGTAGATGCAATGTTTTCTAATGATTAGAAATAATATTGCTTATTAGACCTTGTGCATTTTCTCTATCCCCCAGTCAGGAGCTGCAAAAGCCCCCTATTCCAAATACCCCATCAAAGCTATCGACCAAGGAAAACAGCGTATGGTCAACCAGCAATGGGTCTGGATGCTAAGAACGGCGATCAGAACCGGTTCAACAGATTTTGGAAGCGCTATTCCTACCGAGCTTTGTAATGGCTGAAAAGTAGGCGACCAATAAAACCTTGAGCCTTCCCCAAAAAGTGGGTAATTTTACGTTACCTTTTGTTTGCTACTGCAATAAGTAGTACAGCTGGCACCTCTTTTGGGTGGAATTATAAAAAATAAGCTCATGAAATCATATCTCCTCTCTCTAGTCCTTGGGATTAGTTGCTCCCTTTCTCTTATTGGTCAAAATCATCCCCAATGGATCAATATCACTGGCAATGACGGTATTCAAGCCACTGCGGTGGTTGGAGATACCCTATGGGCGCTATTTGATGGTGGCCTTAGCCTGATTCGTTTATCAGATGGGGCGCTGATTAAGGAGTACAATTCGGCTAACTCGGGCTTGAATGGTCATATGAATGATCAGTTGGTGGTCAGTAAGGGAGGGCAGGCCTGGCTGGCCAGCTATATTGCTCTCTACACCGGTCCTACCAATGGGGCTACCGGCTTACAGTTTTTTGATGGACAGGACTTCGGTCCGGCCGCCGATAATCCTTCCGTCCTCAATCAGCAGGCCAGAAAGCGAGACTTGGTATTGGACAGCAAGGAGGTGCTTTACTTTCGAGAGAATAGCGCCAAGCTTTGGAAGTTAGAAAATCGTCAGCTGGAAGAAATTCCGCTGCCTTCAGGCGTCACTGAAATCAGCCATCTTTTTGTCGACGAGCGAGATAATTTATTTGCGCAGCTGGGCGATTCGGTCTCCAATATTGGGATGTATGCCAATGGCAGCTGGACGCGTTTCGACCTTTTACCTCATCTTCCTGTTCCTATTGAATATACCAACCGGGCGGAGCACTTTGGAGTTGGCCCCGATGGCAAATTGTATTTTTCCCTCCGCGTAAGTAGCCACGATAGCCATCTACTTCGCTACGATTATCAGAATTGGGAATACCTGATGGATATTCGATTTGGCGGCCCTTCCTTCCTCTGGTCTCCCGACGGGCAATTTTTTCTTCACGACCGAACCTTCAACGATCTAAGGCTTATTGACAGCACCTGGAGCAATTCCACTAGCGACAGAAGAGTTCAGCTTACACACGCCATCTCTGGCGACTTCACCGAGCACTACTGGCTACCCGGCGACACCCTTTGGAGCATCAGCGGAGCCAATGATCGCTATCGGCTTTTCCGCGCTACCATTGCCGAGGGCATGTACGGAAGTTATTACACCGAAAATGTGGAACGCATCAATCTGACGACGTCCCCCATGACCACCAATCAAATCAATAACCTGGCTGTCAATACCGACTTCCTCAAGATCATTGCCCCCAATAGCGGCGAACTGATTACCTTCGATGGTACGGTTTGGGATACGCTAGACTTCTTTATTCCTTCGGTAAAAAACATCGAAATGTTAAGCGACCACCTTGGGAATACTTACATTTACGGAGGTTGGTCACAAGCTTTCCACATCCACAATAAACAGTCCTACGGAGAATTTACCAGAATCAATTATGGACTCGATCACTTATTCCTCGACAACGAGGGCAGCCTGCTGTACCGTTCCGGGAATTCAAATGATGATGAATATTTGATTCGACTTCGGGCTGATGGGACCTTCTCTTCTACCAACATTCCAACACCAAGTGGTTACGTCAACGCCTCTATGAATATTGATCGGACGGATCAAGTTTGGACGACCGCCAAACACAATCTCGTGGAAAAACCCCACTACTTTGATGGGGAAGAATGGCAACCACTTGATTTACCGCCGGGGATTCGCGTTTTTCTTGCTGGCCATCCGCGACCTTTCATTAACAAGGATAATGATATTTACTTCGCTGATGATCAAGATGATATTTTCCTATACCGACAAAACATTGACAAATGGCAATTTATTGATACCCCTCCCAATCTAGATATGAATTCGACTGAAACGATGATAAAAGAAGATTCTAAGGGGAATATCTGGATAGCGATGGAGCTTGGCTTATTCAAATTTGACGGCATCGAATGGACGCATTTCAATCATCTCAACAGCGGTATTTCCAGTATTGGTATTGGCATTAATGACTTGGACATTGATCAACTGGATAATATCTGGCTCAGTACGGATCATGGAATTAGTATTTATAATGAGGAGGGCATCGTTACATTGGGGCCCAATCCCTACGCTCGCCTGGATGGCAGGGTGTACTATGATGTGAATAATGATGGCCTTTTTACCGACAGCATTGATGCGCCTTTCCCCAAACGTCCGTTGACGGTTCCGCCGCTAAGCAATCGCCTCTATACGGGGGACTATAATGGTCGTTATGGCATTAACCTTTTACCGAATGATTATACCGTTTCCTTGCAGCCAATAGAACATTGGTCAGCTGTCGACGGCTACGAGCAGGCGCTGTCGGTTGTAGGGACAGATAGCCTGGAACTGGATTTTCGAATGGCACCGGATACGCTATTTCACGCGGCAGATCTTAACATCGCGGCGGCGCCCGCGCGCTGCGATCGCGCCGTTATCCATTACCTCCATTTCGACAATACCGGCACCACCATCATGGACGGCCGATTGATCATTCGCCCCGACTCCCTCGGCACCCTCCTCAATCCTCCCTCTACCCTCACCTACGATACTGCACTAGCGGCCTACACCTACGACTTCCAAGCTTGGCTTCCCTTCCAAGAGCAAACCTTAGAGCTTACCTACCGAGTCCCCAACTATCAATTCATCGGTGTGCCGCTGGAATGGACGGCCAAAATACAGGCCCTGGAAAACGGCAGCTACACCGATGTCGACTCCACCAGCTTCGTTCAGGAAGTCCGCTGCAGCTACGATCCCAACGACAAACTCGTCCAATCCAAAGGCCCCACCCGCGACGGCGAATCGCTGGTTGCCGACGAGCTGCTCTACACCGTCCGCTTCCAAAACACCGGTAACGATCTGGCCTTCGACGTCCGCATCATCGACACCCTCGACAGCCAGCTAGACATCACTACCCTACGCGTCCTCCAAGCCTCTCACGACTTCACCTTCAGCGTTGAAGAAGACAGCATCCTGCACTTCAATTTCCTCAACATCAACCTCCCCGACTCCACCACCAACGAACCGCTGAGTCACGGCCTGGTCCAATTCACCATCAAAGCCCAGACTACGCTTCCCCTCCCCCTCACCGTCCGCAACACCGCCTATATCTATTTCGACAATAACCCACCTATCCAAACCAATACCACCGAAAGCAAGCTGG
Organism: Bacteroidota bacterium; assembly: GCA_038750655.1. Lineage (GTDB taxonomy): Bacteria > Bacteroidota > Bacteroidia > Chitinophagales > Saprospiraceae > JBCDGZ01. The sequence continues at coordinate 3,855 of JBCDGZ010000151.1, forward strand.
TGCTAGCATTCCTCAATACCTCCGTCTATTCGCCCAACCCCGCGCCATCGCTGCACCTCTTCCCCAATCCGTTCACTGATGAGCTGTACCTCCAACTCAAAGACCTATCCACCACAGGAGGTGATCTACAGCTGTCCATCTACAGCCTGGACGGAAAACGCTGGCGATCCTTCCGCTTCGAAGGACGGCAGGAAATTATCCCACTCAACCTCGGAGGCTTGCCTCCGGGCTGCTACATTTTGAGTGCAAGAACCGTAACAGGGATAATGCAGCAAAAGATTATTAAACAGTAACAGAGATATACTGCCCAAGAATCAATATAGATAACTAAGGGCAATCATGGATTCGGTCACTTCATTTCTGAAGGTGCAAAACCGTCCATATCCCCATAATCAAGGTTTTCCCCGCACATGCCCCATATGAAGGTGTAGTTGCTGGTGCCAGAACCGCAGTGCATCGACCAAGGTGGGGAAATAACGGCCTGTTCATTGGTCAGCCAAACCCCTCGGGTTTCCTCTTTTTGCCCCATGAAATGGCAAACGGCTTGATTGTCTGGAACTTCGAAATAAAGATAGATTTCCATACGTCTGTCATGGATATGGGCGGGCATGGTGTTCCATACCGATCCTTCCTTCAGTTCTGTCATCCCCATTTGCAATTGGCAAGTCTCCAGGACACTGTTGACGATTAGCTTGCGAATCGTACGCGCATTGGAGGTTTGCAGCGCGCCGAGTTCTACCACTTCCGCATCGGCTTGGGTAATCAATCTAGTGGGATAAGCATGGTGGGCGGTAGCGGAATTTAAATAGTACTTGGCTCCTTCCCCAGAGAAGAGCACCTCCTTGCTCCCTCTGCCGATGTAAAGCGCCTCCTTATGACCAACTTGGTAGGCGGTACCATCTACCTCTATTTTTCCGGGCTGACCAATATTAATGATGCCCAACTCTCTTCGCTCTAAGAAATAATCTGATTTTAGAGGATCGATGGTTTCTAGGCTTAGGGGGCCATCCGTGGGGAGGACTCCTCCGGCGATATAGCGGTCATAGTGTGAGTAAACCAAATTAATTTTATTGGGTTCGAAGAGCTTGGGTATCAAAAAATCCTGACGAATTCTCTGGGTATCGTATGCCTTGAAATCCAAAGGATTGGTTGTATACCGAACTTCATAATGGGTATGATTCATTGTGCTATTGATTTAATTTAAAATGTAAAGTTGTGTCATATTTTCATCTTGGTCATTATGGCCAAATGATCAGAGTCGCCTCCGCTCAGCACCTTCGATTCCAAACATTGGGCTTTGCCTCTGGCTAGGATGTAATCGATGGTAATCAGGGGCCATAGCCTACTCGAATTGGGGAAGGTCAATCCCCGTCCAGTTCCAACCTCATCGAAGGTATTCAGCCAGTGGGTCCGTAGCCTTTTGAATAGAGGATCGTATTTCATGGTATTAAAATCTCCTACCCAAAACTGACAGTCGAACTTAGGGGCTTCCTCTTCGGCATAGTCCTTTAAGGTCTTTAACTGCGCTTTTCTGGTTTGATGATTTTTGTAATAGCGAGGGATGAATTGAGTGAAACTTTTCAATGCTTTATTGGGCGAGGCCAGGTGTACATTGATCAATTGAAAGATTTTATCGCTGATGTAAAGCTCCACAGTTTGAGCGTAGGGTTTATTTTCAGCATTGCGAAAAACTTTGGAGTCCCCAATTCTAAATTTGGAATAAATACCGAGTCCTCGCGCCCGTTCAAACACAATTTTTTCCTGATAGGGATAGTTCGCTCCAATGGAGGCCTGCAGTTTTTCCGACCAGTGAGGGGTGAGTTCCTGTACCAAAAGAATATCGGGATCGGCCTGTTGAATGACGGAACAGTTGGTCTCTAAATTTTGGGTTCTAAAAGATAAATTGTAGGTCATTATTTTGAGGTCATTTGTAAAATATCCCTCTTCTAATCTCTCGCTGCTCACTTTACCATACCCTAAATCGGCAAGGCCAAACACAAGGAGTAGCATAGCACCGAACAGTAAAGGCCGCCCGATGGTATACTTTTTTGTGAAGAGTAAGAGGCACAAGGAGAAGGCAAGAAATCCGTACAGACAGCTGTTCCAAATTATACCTGGCACTACTAGAAACTGAAAAACGAAAGAAGCACTTCCCAGAATCAGAATCCCTCGTACGAAGGTCTCCAATCTTCGGTTTAGTTTTTTATCTTTCATTGCTCTCACCATTTATCTTCCCATCCACCCCCCGTCGACGACTAGTATCTCCCCGCTTACGTAGTTGGCCGCCTCCGAAGCCAGGAACACCGTAGGGCCTTTAAAATCATCCGGCGTTCCCCATCGGCCACTGGGGATTCTGGCTAGGATGGCCTGGTTGCGATCGAGATTTTCTTGCAGGGCTTTGGTGTTATCGGTAGCGATATAGCCGGGCGCAATCCCATTGACGCAGACCCCTTTTCCGGCCCACTCGTTGGATAAGGCTTTCACCAAGCTGCCGATCGCGCCTTTGCTGGCGGCGTAGCCCGGTACGGTAATGCCCCCTTGGAAGGTGAGCAGGGAGGCGGTGAAGATGATTTTCCCTTGGCCTCTTTGCAGCATGGTTTTTCCAATTGCTCTGGCCAATACGAATTGAGCATTTAAGTTGACTTCGATGACCCGATCCCAGTAGTCGTCGGAATGCTCGGCGGCCGGAGCGCGTAGAATGGTTCCGGCGTTGTTGACTAGGATGTCGATAGGGGGAAGGCCGTCGTTGCTCATTTTTTCCAAAAAATCGTAGATGGATTGTCGCTTAGAAAAATCAGCTTGGTAGGCCCTGAAGGTTCTACCGAGTGCGGTGACTTCTTTCTCCGTTTCGCTCCCTTGGAGTTTTAGGGTAGCAGATACCCCGATGATATTCGCTCCCGCTTCTGCTAGTCCCAAAGCCATTCCTTTCCCAATCCCCCGGTTACATCCAGTGACCAGTGCCGTTTTCCCAGTTAAATCAAATGCTTGTAAAATGCTCATAGTTGGTTGTTTGAAAATTATTTTTTGAGTTGCTTGATCAAAGCTATAGCGTTTCTCGTTTTGACCTCTAACAATTGATAATCCCCCTGTTCGATGATGGCTTTGGAGATTAATTTTGATCCCATTCCTACGCAGGTGACGCCGGCTTCAAACCAGGCTTTCAGATTTTCTTCGGTGGGGGCGACGCCTCCGGTGGGCATGATGCTCGTCCAGGGTTGGGGGCCTTTGATGGCTTTGACAAAGCCGGGGCCGTAGACCCCGCCGGGGAATAATTTTACGATTTCGCAGCCCAATTCTTCGGCTCGACAAATCTCGGATAGTGTAGCGCAGCCGGGCGACCATAGTACTTTCCGACGATTGCAAACCAGCGCAATATCTTCTCGCAAGACCGGAGTGACGATAAAGTTGGCGCCCAACTGCATGTAGAGCGAGGCCGTTCCAGCATCTGTCACGGAGCCTACGCCCAAAATCATCTCCGGAAATTTTTCCAAACAAAATTGATTCAATGCTCGAAAAACTTCGTGAGCGAAGTCTCCTCGGTTGGTAAACTCCAGGAGTCTTGCTCCTCCCTTGTAACAGGCTTCCACTACTTTTTTTCCTACCGCTACGTCCCCATGATAAAAAAGTGGGACCATGCCGGTTGCCGCCATCGTTTGTGCCACTTGAATTCTGGTGTATTTTGCCACAATCTTATTGTTCTTTATTGGAAAATTTATTACTTATCTGCTCACTCGCCCACTGGCATCACCAGACATTAGTTTTTCGACTTCATCCACCGTCGCCAAGTTGGCATCTCCAAAAATAGTGTGCTTCAAGCAAGAGGCGGCCACCGCAAAGTTAAGCGCCTTCTGATTGCTTCGCTTATATTTTAGGAGTCCGTAGATCAATCCCCCCATAAAGCTATCTCCCCCACCGACTCGATCTACAATATGGGTGATTTGATAGGTGGGAGCTTCGTACAGTTTTTTGCCATCGTATAAAACCCCTGACCAGGTATTATGAGAAGCCGAAATAGACCCGCGCAGTGTGATGATCACTTTTTTGCAGCGTGGGAATTTTTCCATTAATTTTTTACAAACGGAAATGTACGCTTGTGCATCCATTGAATGACCTTGCGTGACATCTACCCCATCCGGGTGAATATCAAAATGTTTTTCGGCGTCTTCTTCGTTCCCTAAAATCACATCACAACCCGCCACTAATTCCGGCATTACCTCCGCGGGCGATTTCCCGTATTCCCATAGTTTTTTTCGGTAGTTCAAATCCGTCGAGACGGTGAGCCCCATTTGATTCGCTACTTTGATCGCTTCGAGGCAGGCATCGGCAGCGCCCTGAGAGATGGCCGGCGTAATTCCAGTCCAATGAAACCATTGGGCATCTTTGAAGACTTTCTTCCAATTGATCATTCCTTTTTCAATACTTGACATGGCGGAATGTGCTCGGTCATAGACGACCTTACTGCCGCGGCTGACCGCTCCAGTTTCCAGAAAGTAAATCCCCAAACGCTCTCCACCGCGAACAATATATTGAGTGCCTACACCTCGCTTTCGCATTTCCATCAAGGCACAATCTCCCAGATCATTCTCCGGCAAGCGAGTAACAAAATCGACCGGTAGGCCATAATTGGCTAAAGAGACAGCGACGTTGCTTTCGCCTCCTCCGTAAATTACTTCGAAGCTGCTGGCTTGAGAAAAGCGCTTCCATCCCGGTGGGCTGAGACGCAACATAATTTCGCCAAAGGTTACAATTTTTTTCATTTCTTATTTTTAAAAGACTATTTTTTGCTAACAAAAATCAATGCTCTTATAATCCAAAAAGACTGGGCATCCACAGTGAAATCCCTTCGAAAAAGGTGACCAATAATAAAACGATGATCATCGCTACTAAGAATGGAAGAAGTGGTTTGATAACTTCTGAGACTGAAATCTTTGCTACTCCTGCACCAACAAAAAGTATGGTTCCTACGGGGGGCGTACACAAGCCAATACAAAGATTGAGCACCATGATAATTCCGAAGTGAACGGGGTGCATGCCTAACTCCGTCACCACCGGTAAAAAGATGGGGGTGAAAATCAGAATAGCCGGAGTCATGTCCATGAAGGTACCAACGACCAATAAGGTGATGTTGATCAATAGAAAAATTAAAATTGGATGGCTGACCGTATCCAATAAAAAACCCGTCATCAATTGGGGAATACTCTCAAAGGAAAATAACCAGGACATCGCCATTGATGTACAGATTAGAAACATCACAATAGCGGTGGTCTTAGCACTATTGAGCAGAATACTCGGTAAATCTTTCACTGCAATAGTTCGATAACTAAATCCAAGAATCACCGCATATAAAACAGCTACCGCAGCGGCCTCTGTGGCCGTAAAAACGCCTTGGACAATTCCACCGACAATGATCACCAGCATCAATAGGCTAAAGAATGCTTTTCGAAAATCGGTAATAACCTGACTCACCGCAATTCGCTCTCCTTTCGAAAATTTGTTCTTTCTGGCTATGTAGGCCGCCACTAACATCAAGGCCAGCCCCACTAGAATTCCCGGCAGATACCCAGCAATAAAAAGTGCTGCGACGGAGGCGGCCCCTCCGCTGGCCAAGGCATAAACAATCAATACATTACTCGGCGGAATCAACAGCCCCGTTGTCGAAGAGGTGATGTTGATCGCGGCGCTGAACGGCCGCGGGTAGCCCTCGCCCTCCATGCGATCTGTCATCACGCTTCCGATGGCAGAAGCCGCCGCCACTGCGGAGCCCGAAATGGCGCCAAATAACATCGCTGCTAAGATGTTGACGTAGGCCAGCCCCCCCGGCAGGCTTCCCATCAACGACTTGGCAAAATTGATGAGCCGATTGGCTATGCCCCCTCGGTTCATCAGCTCGCCGGCCAGCACAAAAAACGGAATCGCCAAAAGGGCAAAACTGTCAATCCCGGTAGTCATGCGTTGAGCTACCGTAGTGATGCCTGGCAAGGGAGCGATGTTGATTAAAATGGTCAGCGTGGTAGAAATTCCAATGCAGTACGCCACGGGCACCCCGTAGGCCAACAGCGCAAAGAAGCTGATAAACAAAAGGAGAATACTGATAATTTCAAAAGACATAAAGCTGGTTTTCCGTTGTTATTGACTACGCATTTTGATCGCGATAATGGATGAAATTATACAGGGAATAAAACATAACCAACAAACCGCTAATGGGCACAATCGCATATACATACCCCAAAGAAACATGCATCGCCGGGGAAATTTGGCCAAGATAAAGCGTCGTAAAAACCAAATTTCCGCCACCAATTACCATGACTACCAAGGCGAATACAAACATCATAATTTCAATAATTTGCATTCGCTGTCGCCGTTTTTCGGGGCTTAATTTTCTGACCAAGAAATCCATAGACAGGTGTTCTCGCTTTCCATTCAAATAAGCTGCCCCTAGAATGGACAGCCAAATCAGGGCGAAGCGAGCGAACTCTTCGGTGAAAGAAAAAGATTGGTTCAAAACATAGCGCCCAAACACCTGCCAAAGTACATCCAGCACCAAAAGGGCAAAAATGAATACCAAGAAATATTCAATGAAGCGATTGATTAGATCGTATAATTTTGTCATCATATGCGGTACTATTGAGCTTGAATAGCTTCGACTATTTTTTGCATTTCTGGATCTTTTTTAAATTCCTCTAAAACGGCTTTTGACTTTTCGGCGAATAAGGCTTTCTCAGGTTTGAATACTTCTACATTGGCCGCCTTGAGTTTGGCCATACATTCTTCTACATTTTTTCTCCAAAAATTCTTTTGTGCTTCTACCGAAATTTTTGCGGCTGCCTTCATCCAATCTTGCTGCTGCTCAGTCAGGGTTTCCCAGTATTTTGTTCCAATAACCAGCACATCAGGAATGGAGCTGTGCTCGTCTAGGGTGTAATACCTACAGACCTCATAATGCCCGGAGGAAACAAAAGAAGGGGGATTATTCTCGGCGCCGTCTACCACTCCCTGCTGCAAGGCCGTATAGAGTTCACCGTAAGCCATAGGGGTAGCAGAGCCGCCCATTTCGTTGACCATATCGACCGACATTTGGTGGTTCATCACCCTGATTTTCAATCCCTTCAAATCATCAGGGGATTTGATGAGCTTATCTTTGGTGTAGAAACTTCGACTGCCCGCATCATAGAAGCAAAGCCCTCGCAGTAAGTATTCACTCCCGGCTTCCAGCAGCTGTTCGCCAATGTCTCCCTCTAATACTCGGAACAAATGTTCCTTATCCCGAAACAGATAAGGCACTCCCATTACTTTGTATTCTGGGGCAAAGTTGGCCATAGCGGCGGCGCTGACTTTGGTCATAGCGATACTGCCAATTTGTAGCAACTCCAATACTTCGCGCTCTGTTCCCAATTGCCCATCCGGAAATATTTTCACTTCCAATTTTCCGCCTGATTGTTTACGGACTTCTTGGGCAAACACTTCCATTCCCTGATGAACAGGATGAGAAACCGGTAAGGTATGAGCTAGGTAGACTACCTTTTTATCAATTAATTCCTGACAAGAACTCATCAGCAAAGCAACAAATAGTAGCATGTAAATATATCGTCTCATTGACCCTTTGTTTGATCCTCTAAAATTTAAAGTATTGCTTTGCATTATGGTAGCAAATGTCTTCAACCAGTTTTCCTAGCCAATTTATATCGTTGGGCAGCTCTCCATTCTCCACATCCTTCCCGAGGAGATTACAGAGAATTCTTCTAAAATATTCGTGTCGTGGGAAGGATAAAAAACTGCGGCTATCGGTTAGCATGCCGATGAAACGGCTCAACAAGCCCATATTCGACAGGGTGTTGATTTGTTTCTCCATACCATCCTTTTGATCCAAAAACCACCAGGCAGAGCCCCATTGAATTTTTCCTTCGGAGCTTCCATCGTTAAAATTTCCGATCATCGTAGCAAAGACTTCATTGTCTCTTGGATTTAAATTGTAGATGATCGTCTTAGTGAGTTGGCCTTCGGCATCCAGGCGGTTCAGAAAGGCGGACAGCCCGGCTGCTTGCTCATAATCTCCAATGCTATCTGCTCCAACATCAGCACCAGCCAAGCGAAGCAAACGACTATTATTATTTCTTATCGCTCCCAGATGAAGCTGCATCGTCCAGTTTTTATCATAGTAAATTTTACTCAACTCATAGAGCATGGTCATTTGAAAAACGGCGGCTTCTCTCGGCTCGATCTTCTTTTGATCTTTTCTCTTTTTAAGAATAGCGTCTAAATTATTCCATTGAGTCGCATCATCAACAAATAATTGAGATAATCCGTGATCAGCCAATTGACATCCCAAGGCATGGAAAAAATCGATTCGATTTTCTAATGCAACTACCAGTTTATCAAAGGTGGAGATGTCGTACCCAACGATGCCTTCCAATTTTTCCAGGTAGGTCAAAAAATCAGGAGCATCCACCACGATGAATTTATCGGGACGAAAGGTGGGAAGCATTTTCAATCCACCTGCCGCTGCCATTTCTTGTTGATGAAACTCCAGGCTATCGGTTGGATGATCTGTTGTGCAAACGACTTCCACCTTCATTTTTCTCAGTAAGCCTTTCACAGAAAAACCTTTCGACTGTAAAGTCTCGTTCGTTTGCTCGAAAATCTCCTGTGCAGTGTCCGCATTGAGCAATCTGCTGATACCAAAATATCGTTGCAGTTCCAGGTGCGTCCAGTGGTACAATGGATTGCGCATGGTGTAGGGAACCGTTGCGGCCCATTGCAAAAACTTTTCTTGATCGGTGGTCTCGCCGGTGATGTATCGTTCTTGGATGCCGTTGGCGCGCATGGCCCGCCACTTGTAATGGTCTCCTTTTAGCCAAACCTCGGTAATGGTTGCAAATGATTTGTCTTGTGCAATCTCATCTGGAGGCAGGTGATTGTGATAGTCTATGATGGGCAGTTCCTTCGCAAAATCGTGGTATAACTTTTCTGCGGTAGCATTCTGTAAAAGAAAATTTTCGTTTAGAAATGGTTTGATCATACAGTGTTTTTTCTCCTATGGATTCGATCTAATAATACCCAACTCCAAGCCCCGTAATTCCGCTAGTCCTCTCAACCTTCCGATGGCAGAATAGCCCGGATTGGTCTTTTTAGCCAAATCATCCAGCATCTTATGGCCGTGGTCAGGTCGCATTGGAATAGGACAATCTTGCTGGCCTGCGGCCTCTAGCAACTTCTTCATCACTGCGTACATATCTACATCTCCATCTAGATGATCGGCCTCGTAAAAATTCCCCTGGTCGTCTCGCTTCGTAGCTCGCAGGTGAATGAAATGGATGCTGTCGCTAAACTTTTCCACCATTCGCGGCAGGTCATTATCGGGGTTCACCCCAAAGGAACCGGTACAAAAGCACAATCCATTGTGCCTAGATTTCACTTTTTGGAAAAGGTATTCTACGTCAGCCGCCGTACTCAAAATTCGGGGAAGGCCCAATAGAGGAAAGGGAGGGTCATCGGGATGAATTGCTAATTTGACATTGACCTGCTCGGCTACTGGAATGATTTGTTGTAAAAAATAGACTAGGTTGTTTCGAAGGGCATCCGCATCAATATGCTGGTACGTATCCAGAATTCTTTGAAATTCTCCCAAATCTAAAGCCCCTTCCGTGGTCCCTCCGGGCAAACCTGCGATGATATTTTTCGTCAATTTTTCTTTATCCGCCTCGGTCATTGTTGACAAGCGATCTTTGGCATTTGCTATCTCTAATTCCGTGTAGCCATTAGCGGCATGGGGTCTTTTTAGGATAAATAAATCAAAAGCTGCGAATGCAGCTTTCTCAAAAAATAATCCAGTAGAACCATCAGGCATTCGGTATTCCAATTCTGTTCTCGACCAATCCAGAACCGGCATAAAGTTATAGGTCACAATGCGAATATCACATTTTGCGAGGTTACGGATGCTCTGCTTATAATGCTCAATATATTGTAAGTAATTACCCGAGGCCCGTTTGATATCCTCGTGAACAGGGATGCTTTCGACAACGGACCACACCAATCCGGCGGCTTCAATTTCCTCTTTTCGTTGTTGAATGTCCTCTACCGACCAAACCGCTCCATTTGGAACATGATGCAGTGCCGTCACGATCCCAGTCGCCCCTGCTTGTCGAATTGCAGCAAGGCTCACCCCATCCTGTGGACCATACCAGCGCCATGTTTGTTCAAGTTGTTTCATTGATTATCGCAGCAAATATTTTTATAAAATCTAAACACCGCTAAAGGCACTAAAGCCACCATCTACTGGAACGACAATGCCATTAACAAAAGCGGAATTATCGTCGCATAACCAAAGCAGCGTACTAATCAATTCGTCTGGTTTACCGAACCGGCCGGCCGGCGTCTGGCTGATGATGGTTTCTCCCCTAGCCGTCAAAGAACCGTCTTCCTTAAGCAGCAGACTCCGATTCTGTTCAGCAATAAAAAAGCCAGGAGCGATGGCGTTGACGCGAATACCTTCGCCGTATTTGGTGGCCATTTCGACCGCCATCCATCGCGTAAAATTATCCACCGCCGCCTTGGCCGCAGAGTAGCCAACGACCCTGGTCAAGGGTAAAGTTGCCGCCATAGAGGAAATATTGATGATGCAGCCCTGGCCCTGTCTGACCATAGATTGGGCAAATACAACAGAAGGAATTACCGTCCCCGATAAATTCAAATCGGCTACTTTTCGAAATTGATCAACGGAGAGGTCGAAGATGGATTGGTCGGGCATTATCGTAGCGCCGGGCCTATTTCCGCCGGCTCCATTTACCAAAATATCTACCCTACCCGCCTTTTTTAGAATTCGTTTGGCGGCAGCCTGGACGGATTTTTCATCCAATACATCACAAGTTGTAGCGTGAATGGTGAGTCCCATTTTTTTAAATTCATTGACTCTTTTCCTCGACTTGCCCCTATTTCTGCCCAGAATAAAAACCGTTGCCCCTGCTTGAGCCAATCCTTTGGCAAAAGCACTGCCCAGTGTTCCATTTCCTCCGGTGATGACGGCGACTTTTCCTTTCATTAATTTTTCAGTTTGACAAATTTTATGGAATCAATCATGCGATCCGCTGAAAATACATTGAGGAGGTATATCCCAGTTTCTATACCATCCAATGGAATCTCAAAAGTACCTTGATCAGGTACCCGGCTAGTCATGACCACCTGTCCTAGCATATTACTGACCACATAAGAAACATTTCCTAAATTATTAGGCTGCGGTAGGCTTACAGTCAAAATATCGGTAACAGGATTGGGAAAAGCGTTTATCTTTCCCAAGAACAAATCCTCCGTTGCATTCGACATCAGATCAGGTAATCCACAAGGAGAGTATTCGGCAGTATCAGGACTTACACCCAATGAAACAAAATCAAAATAGACTTCATTACCGGCAAAGTTATCAACCGCTCTATCGAGGTAAATCCAAATGTCTAAAAAGGCTTCTCTATCAAAATCGCCCAGGTTGGTCGCATCGAATTCAAAGGTTAGATTAGAGTACCCGGTCAGATCGCCTATAATGGTCTGCGTCAGCAGGTCTGTTCTAAAATCTGCTGTACCGTCTCTGGAACGAAGCAGTACACCTAGCTCTACATCTTCAGCACTACGTGCTCGGATATTTACAAATGGATTGTCATTGATGAGCCCAATATTCAATCCGTTTCCATCTAGTGGATCGAGGGCAAGTGGACGAAAGGCTTGTAATGGACTTCCTGTAGGGTCTATGACTTCTATTTTTACTTCTTCGCAAGTATCATCTACGGTTATACTCAGCCGATCCACATCACTTCCCGTAAATACGGTTGGATCATCTGTGTTCCAATTTTCTACCCAATTCTGAGGAACGACCTCAAAAATGCAACTGGAATTTTGGCTGGAATCGGGTGTAGTACCGATGACGATATGATCGATGTACAGCTCGTTTCCGGCAAAGTTTTCTACTCCCCTATCTAAGTAAAACCACATATCTCTTAAATCGGTGGGGTCAAAACCAGCTAGATCCGTATCGCTCCACGAAAGGGTGAATTCGGTCCATTGGTCAAGCCCTGCGGGTACGACGATACTCTTGCGGTCACTGCGCTCGTTGGTCGTCCCTTCTCCTGATCGGAATAAAATATCGATAGTTATTTCCTCAAGAGAACTTACTCTAAATGTAGTGTTAACCAGACCTTCGATATTGGTAATGGGTGCGCCAGTGGGGGCTGTTGCAACGACTTGATAAGCGTTAAATCCGGGTAATGGAGCGGCATTGGGGTCCGCAACCGAGAGTAATAAGACCTCGCAGAGGGTGTCTAAATTGAAATTCGTAACCGCAGCTGCCGTACTTCCCGTATTTATGGACGTCAAAGAATCACCGGTGAAATATTCCTCGAAACTTGCCGGTTGAGTAAACGAAGTGCAGGGCGAATTTCTGTTCGCATCGGCTTCACCACCTACCACGATGTGATCAATGTAGATTTCATTCCCCGCAAAATTCTCTACCCCTCGATCCAGATAAAACCACATATCTCTCAAATCCGTCGTTACAAATCCGCCTAAATCCGAGGCTTCCCAGGTCAAGGTAAACTCGGTCCATTGGTCGAGCCCGGCGGGTACGGTAAAAGCCTGCCTATCGCTTCGCTCTGAGGAACTCCCCCCGCCCGAACGGAACAATACATCAATGGTCACCTCCTCTAAGGATCGAACGCGCATCGTTACATTGACATGATCCGTAATGTCTACTACCGGATTCCCTGCCCCATCATTGGTTCTAAAGATATACGCATTAAAGGAGGACAAAGGGGCACTGACTGGGTCTGTAACGCTGATGCTAAAAGCTTCACAAGTCGTATCTAATTCAATGGTGGAGACGGCGGCGGCTGAACTATTGAGATTGATGCTGGTCAAAGAATCACCGTCATAATAATCACTGATCAGGGCCTCCATCGGCCCTCCTAGCATACAGGGCGAATTCCTGCTCGCATCGGCTTCACCACCCACTACGATATGATCAATGTAGATTTCATTCCCCGCAAAATTCTCTACCCCTCGATCCAAATAAAACCACATATCTCTCAAATCCGTCGTTACAAATCCGCCTAAATCCGAGGCCTCCCAGGTCAAGGTAAATTCGGTCCATTGGTCGAGCCCGGCGG